>JBLXDA010000012.1:0-92091 GCA_048264505.1 Aequorivita sp. | reverse complement strand
AGAATAGAATATACCGAGGACGAGAACCAAAAAGAATTTAAAGGACACTTTACCTTAAAACGATAAATAGAAATTATGAACATTAAACATATATCCCTCATCTTACTTTTATTTACATCACTTTATGGATATTCTCAAGATGGTATACCTGTATATTCTGAATATTTAGCGGATAATTTATATATTTTGCATCCTTCAATGGCTGGAGCTGGAACGCATAATCAAGTACGATTAACGGCAAGGCAACAGTGGTTTGACCAAAACGAGGCACCAAACCTTCAGACGCTGAACTTTAATGCGCGCCTTGGAGAACGTTCTGGTGTTGGTGTAATCTTTTATAATGATAAAAATGGGTATCACTCACAAACAGGAGGGTATTTAACCTATGCTCACCATATTATGTTTTCTAGAAGTGAAGCAGATTTAAATCAACTTTCCTTTGGTTTAAGCGCTGGTTTAACACAATCGCGTTTAGATGAAACTCAATTTGATTTAACAGATTTTGACCCTATTATAGGTGGAATCATTCAAAGTACCTCTTATTTTAATGTAGATGCAGGGCTTTCGTATAATTTCTTAGATTTTTCTGCGCATTTTACTGTGAAGAATCTCTTTTTTCAGAATAGAAGTATTTATACAGATGAGTTTGAATCTAACAACCAGCGTAGATATTTGTTTTCTGCTGCTTATGCAATTGGACAATATGGAGCTGATTGGAGCTATGAGCCTTCTTTCCTTTTTCAGTGGAGTGAGCGCACAGGCGAACAATCTATAGACGTGAATTTTAAAGCCTATAGAAAAATGGAATTTGGTAAGTTATGGGGAGCTTTATCGTATAGAAGAAGTTTTGATGGTGCTGAATTTTTGAATGGTGAAGAAATAAAAGTTCAAAAGCTTCAATGGATTTCTCCAATCTTAGGTATTAATTACAATAACTTTATGTTTGCCTATACTATGAATTATCAATCTGGAAATGTAAAGTTTGGTAGTGGGCCTTTTCATCAAATAACCATAGGTTTCGACTTCTTAGGAGGTAGACAAGAACCTTACGATTGTAATTGTCCTGCAATTAATTAAGATATATCGTTTTATAATAAAAAAGCCTGATACAATATTGTATCAGGCTTTTTTATTGAGGGGCTATTGCCAAATGTAATTCTTTTTTTCGGCTTGTTTTTTAATAGCCTTTAACATAGCACTTTCTAACCCATTGTTGGTTTGCTTTGTGTTTTCTGCTATATATTTTCTGCGTTCTTCGTTGAGTTTAGCTATTTCATTTTGAATGCTTTCTCTTTCAATACGTTTTGTTTCAAGATATTTTTTTATTTCGGTTGAAGACTTGCCCTTTAAAGCTTCAGGCAACTCGTCTTTTTTCAATGTTTCATAACTAAAGTCAGCTTCTTTTTCGGCATCTACTAAATCCCAAGTACTATTGGTATATAGATGGCTTCCTTTAGAGACAGTTCTACTTACGGCATTTGCTTTGCTGTATTGAGCTGCGTTTTCATCTTGTTCTGCCTGCATACGACTTTTAGACTCTCCAGCACTTCCGTAGGGAACATATGTTTTATTGAGTTTTATATTAAGTTGTATAATTAGATCGTCGTAAGGTGTTGCAATATGTACTGTTTGTTGGTTTTGGTTTATGGCCATATAATCGCCATAGGTAAGTTGTGCGCCATCTTTCCAATAACTGTTTATTCCGTGTTGGTAATCGCCACAAAAGATAGTGTTAACTACTACACCATTTTCTTTTGCGTTAGCAGTTGCGTCTTTGTAATTGATACTACCCTGATTAAAAGATTCATTTCCGGCTATAAAAACCATTTTTAAGTCGTCTGCATCATTACCCCAATCTAGTTTATTTAACGATTCCTGGATTACGGCTCCGCAGTATTCACTACCTCCGTTAGTGGTTAATGAAAAGAGCTCTTTAGATACGTCATCTAGGTCTTCAGTAAAGTTTAAAATCTTCCTGATGTAATTATCGCGGGAGCTTAGATTGTCGTTTCCGTATTCATAAAGTGCTATTTGAAGCTTTGGACGTTGACTTTTGCATTTTGCGTAGCTTAACTCATTTACTATTTCCCATAGCTGTGCTTTTGCTTGGTCTATCAAACCATCCATACTATTGCTAGTGTCTAAGAGTAAGGCTACTTTTATAAAGTGCTCCTTTTTTGGCATTTCATTTTCAACAACTGCTAATAGCGGAGTCTTAACTTCTTTGTTTTCTGCTTTGCAGGATAATGTGATAGCAACAAATGCTGTAATCATAATAAATTGTAGTGTTTTCATAACGGTAGTTTTTTTATTTTGAGTAAACCTAAGTTGATATTTTTTAGAAAAAAACACAGTTTGAGCAAGTGCGCTTACTTGATTAGTAAACCTTACTTTTGGGTGAGTTAACTACTATTATATTCTATTTGTTAATGCTATTTCAGAAAAACGTAATTTTATGTATTGTAGTAAAGTGCGTATGTTTACCGTTTTAATTGTAAGATGAAAAACCTTCTTTTTCTTTTTTTGGCTTTTGCCATATTATTTTCCGAAGCAAGCTTTTCGCAAGTGAAGCGGCAAACGGAAAACAAATCCTTTATGCTTAAAGGTGAAGTTATTGATGGCGAATCAAATATGCCTATAGCAAAGGTTAATGTTGAAATTTTAGGCGGGCAATACACAACTACAAATTTGTCTGGGAGGTTTTCTATTTCGGCTAAAATTGGAGATGAATTAATTATAAAGAGCGATGATTTTTTAACGGTCTATTACACTGTTTTAAAAAATGATTTTATCACAGTTCGCGTTGAGAAAGCTAAAGGAGAAAATCTTTCTAAATCGCCTATAAGTGAACAAAAAGAAGTGCTGGATGGATTTAATGTGTATATAGATTCTGCTAAACAATTTTTGAAAAAAGACGCTCAGAAAAGTATAGAATACGTTACTCGCGCTTTAGAACCTAGTAGGAATAAAACAATTTCAAAAAAAGATAATAGCCTTGCTTTTGAAGTATTGGGCGATATAAATTTGTTTTGGAATCAACCCGATCTTGCGGTAGATAACTACAAACGCAGTCTTCAAAACGCCCCAAGTATAGATGTTTCTATAAAGTTGGCAAAAGGATATATTCAGAATAAAAATTACCAAGAAAGCATAACCAGCTTTCAAAATTTATTGACTAAAAAACTATCTCCTTATCAGCAAGTAGAAGTTTATGAAGGCTTGGGAGATACCTATAAAGCCATTGGCGATGGTATAAAGAGTGTTTTTAACTTTCAAAAAGCACTAGATATTGCAAAGGAGAATAGGATAACCCCAAAAATTACAAATTTAAACTCTAAAATTGGTGAAGCTTATGCTAAGAGTGGATCTTTAAACGAAGCCGAAGCCTATTTTGATAATTCTTTAAAACTTGCCAAAAAAGAAAACAAACAACGCGCTGTTTCCGAAAAAAATAAAGTGGCAGATTTTTACAATCAGAATCGCGATTACGAGAAGGAAATACAGTTGCGAGAGGAAACCTTGGAAGAGTTAAATACAATGGGTAAAGTAGCTACTGTAGAAGATGAAGCGCTAACCTCACAGCGACAAAACTATAAAATTGCAAATGCCTTTGTAGCTCAAGAAAAATACAAACAAGCAATTCCGTATTTAGAAAAAAGTATAGCAGAAGCAGATGAAGAAGAAGATTTAGTAGTTCAAAAAGATGCCACTAGAAAGCTTTCAGAGATTTATAGAGATATAGGCGAGTTTGACAAGGCTACGGCAAGTTACCAACGCTATGTAGAAGTAGTAGATGAACTGTATGTAAAAAAGGAGCAGGAGATAAGTCAAGCTGCCCGTTTTACCAAGGAAATAACACTAAAGCAAAACCGTATCGCGAGCCTTGAAAACGACCGAAAGTTAAACGAGAGCAGGTACAAATTGGCCTTCGAAAACCAAGAACTGATTGAGAAAAATAATCAAATTCAAAAATGGATAATAGGTTCGTTAGCGCTTATAATATTGCTTCTGTTTTTTGCTGCCTACGCACAGTATAAAAATGTAAAACAGCAAAAGCTAGCAAATAACTTATTGGCGTTAAAATCTCTTAGGTCGCAAATGAACCCGCACTTTATCTTTAATGCGTTAAATTCGGTAAATAGTTTTATTGCAGTTAATGATGAACGGGCTGCCAATAAATACTTAACAGATTTTTCGCTCTTAATGCGCAGTGTTTTAGAAAATAGTGAAGAAGACTTTATTTCATTAGAAAAAGAAATAGAACTTCTAGAGCTTTATGTAAAACTAGAGCATTTTAGGTTTAAAGATAAGTTTGAATACAAGTTTTCTGTTGCTGAAAACATTAAATTAAACGAGTTTGTAATTCCGCCGATGCTGCTTCAGCCGTATGTAGAAAATGCCGTATGGCACGGACTTCGTTATAAAGAAGATAAAGGGTTGTTAGAAATTAATTTTGAACAATTAGATTCAGAAACTATAAAAATAACAATCTGCGATAACGGTATTGGAAGAACTAAATCTAAAGATCTTAAAACTGAAAACCAGAAAAAACAAAAATCGAAAGGAATGGGCAATACGCAAAAACGAATTGCAATCCTAAACCAGATGTACAGCGATAAAGTAAGTGTAAAAGTGGAAAATGTTTTTGAAAATGATGAAGGTACTCGCGTCGTACTTACTTTAAAAAAAGACTGAGTTTTAATAGGCAATAGGCAATAGGCAATAGAAATAGCGAATACTCAATACTCAATACTCAATACTCAGTACTCAGTACTCAATAATAACACCTAATTATTAAATAATGAAACTAAACGCGATTCTAGTAGAAGACGAAGAAACAAGTAGGGAGATACTCAGAAATTATTTGGCTAAATACTGCCCAAGTATAGTGCTGAAGGGTGAGGCTTCAAACGTAGATGAAGCGTTGGTTTTAATACGCAATAACGATTTGGATGTGGTTTTTCTAGACGTAGAAATGCCTTATGGAAATGCATTCGATTTATTAGACAAAGTAGGCGACAGGCAGTTTGAAACTGTTTTTGTTACTGCTTATAATCAGTATGCTATTGATGCTTTAAATGCGCATGCTGCATATTATTTGCTAAAACCAATATCTATAGACAAATTAATAGAGGCAGTAGATTATGTGATGGAGATTAAGGAAAAGGAAAATTCTTTGCAACATTCTATTTTAAAGCCGCTACAAACTCAAGTTAAAGGAAAGATTACGATTCCCCTTCAAAATGGTTTTGAAGTGCTGCAGATGGAAGATATGTTGTATTGCCAAGCTGACGACAACTACACTCAGATTTATTTAAAGGAAGGAAAACGTCTGGTGAGTAAAACTTTAAAGTATTTTGAAGATTCATTAACTGAAAGTGGCTTTGTGAGGGTTCATAAATCGTATTTAGTAAATGTGAATGAAATTGTAGCCTATAAAAAGGGTAAAGGCGGAAGTATAGTGCTCTCTAGCGGTAAGGAAATTATGGTAAGCCCAACTAGGAAAAAAGAGTTGTTGGCGTATTTTGGATAAGTTGTGCTAATTTATGATTAAATGGTTATTAGGAAATAGCAAGAAAGTAATAATTAATAAGGATTAAGAATATATAAAGAAATATACAAAATGATAATTAAATCTGTAAATGGGAAGCACCCACAAATACCTGAAGATTGTTTTATAGCAGAGAATGCGACTATTGTTGGTGATGTGCAAATGGGGAAGGAGTGCAGTGTGTGGTTTAACGCGGTTATTCGTGGCGATGTACATTATATTAAAATGGGGGATAAGGTAAATATTCAAGATGGAGCCGTAATACATGCTACTTATAAAACATCTCCTACAAACATAGGGAATAATGTGTCTGTAGGGCATAATGCTATTGTTCACGGCTGTACTATACACGATAATGTGTTAATTGGCATGGGAAGCATAGTAATGGACGATTGCGTAGTAGAAAGCAATACTATTATAGCTGCTGGAGCGGTAGTTTCTAAAAACACTAGGGTTGAAAGCGGAAGTATCTATGCAGGCATACCAGCAAAAAAGATAAAAGATATAAGTCCTGAGCTTACAAAAGGTGAAATAGAACGTATTGCCAATAATTATGTGATGTATTCTTCTTGGTTTAAATAATATTCCGAAAAGTATAACGACAATTAAGCTTTTGAATGCTAACTTTAAAAATCAATTTTCTCCACAGTAATTTTTTCTGAATAATCCTGTAATAAAAATTTTAATGTAACCGTATTCGCATTAGTAAAAAACTGAAGCAATGGTTTTGTATTTTCATCGCGAAGCAAATTTAAGCTTTGCAATACAGTTTTTGTCTGTCTTGCCACTGCTTCGCCAGAATCTATGATTTTAACGTTCTCTGGCAGTATTTTTTTAAGTTCTGGGATAATATAAGGGTAGTGACTACATCCAAGCACTAGGTAGTCTATATTAGCTTCTATCATTGGTTTTGTATGTTTCTTTAACAAAGAAATCATTTGTGGGCTGTTAAGCTTACCAGCTTCAATTAGCGAAACGAGTCCTTCGCCTATAATTTCTATCACAGAAATATCTTTTGTAAATTCCTCAGTGGTTTTGCTAAAAAGCGCACTGCTCAAAGTCCCTTTTGTAGCCAAAATACCTATGCTCTTTGAAGTTGTTTGTAGGGCTGCGGGTTTTATTGCAGGTTCAATACCAATAATAGGGATGTTGTATTTTTCACGAAGTTTTGTAATGGCGTTTGTTGTAGCCGTATTGCAGGCTACAACTATTATTTTACAGCCCATTTGCAGTAACTTCTCAACATTCTTGATGCTCAGTTCGGTTATTTCTTCAGGAGATTTATTTCCATAGGGAGCATTTTTACTATCTGCCAAGTAAATAGTGTTCTCAAAAGGTAAGAGTTTATGTATTTCTTGCCAAATTGAGGAACCCCCCACGCCCGAATCAAAAACACCTATGGGATTGTTTGTATTCATTTTTTGTATTAACTATTTAAAACCTAGGAAGGTGAAATCTTTTATTTTATTCCACTGGTAATTTACAATATGTTTATGGGTATTTCGTAAAAATAGCTATTTCCTTCAAATTAGATCAAAAAAAAACTGCTCGTAATTTACGAGCAGTTTTTATAATAATTTTGGGTATTAATTACATTCCCAAGTCTTTTTTTACATCAGCCATAAGGTCTTTACCATCTGCAAGTATTACACCACTACCTAAAGTAGAGTCTAATACATATTGGTAACCTTGTGCTTTTGCCACTTTTTGAATTGTGCTCTGTGCTTTTTCAAGTATAGGCTTAAAGATATCGGTTCTTTTCTTGTCTAAATCTTGAAGCGCTTGTTGTCTGTATGCTTGAATGTTTTCTTGCATACCTTGAACTTCTTGGAATCTTTTTTGATTCTCTTCATCTGTCTTACCAGCAGCTTCACTGTCGTACTGCTTCATTTTGGTTTCTAGCTCTTTTGCCATTGCCTTAATTTCAGTGTCATAAGTTTTTTGAACTTTTTCTAACTGTCCTTGAGCAGCTTTGTACTCTGGCATTGTTTCAATCAGTTCTTGCGCATTGATGTGAGCAATTTTAGATTGTGCATTAACAAAACTTGTAGCTCCCATAAATAATGCTACTGCAACTATAACTAATTTCATTTTTTTCATTGTAATTGTATTTAATTTAAGTGTTATCTTTTAGGTTGGTAATTGTTTAAATAAATTATTTTTCACCCCCTTCATCGCCATCTCCTTCTTCATCTTCTTTTATAGGAGGATTGGTTTTGTTTTGGCGGGCATTCATAATTGAGTCTTTTCGTCTTTCTCTTTCTTCTATTAAACGCTGTCTACGCTCTTCAAACTCTGCTTTTTTAGCAGCTCTAATAGAGTCGCGTTCTTTTTGTCGCTGCGCCATCATTTCTTCGCGTTCAGTTTTCTTGGCTTCAACAATTTTTTCGCGTTCTTCTTTTTTCGCTTCAATAGCTTGCTCACGTTCTGTAATAGCTCCCTCTTCTTCAGGTGATAATGCCTCTCTGCGTTCTATCTCGCGTTGTTCTTTTTTGTTTATTGCTTGTACTCTTCTGCCTGCACGTTCAATGCTTCGCAGTACTAAATCGCTAATATCGTTTCTTTTTGCAGCAAAAAGCATTACGACATCTGCAGATTTGTCGAATATAAAATCGTATTTTTTGTTTTCAGCAACTTCCTGAACAATATTAAAAACTTGGTCCTGTATAGGTTGTACAAGTTGCCTTCTCTGGATCATTAAATCGCCATTTGGGCCAAAACGGTCTTGCTGATATTTCAGCATTTCGTCTTCTTTAATTTTTATTTCTTCTTCTCTTTCATCAATCAATTCTTTGGTAAGTAGAACCCTTTCATTAGCAAGGTTCAATTTCATTTGATCGATTTCTTTTTGTTTTTTTTCGATGTCCTGTTTCCAGCGTTGTACTTTCCCCTCTAGTTGTATAGAGGCTTCTTTGTATTCTGGTACACTTTCCAGGATATATTCCATATCAATATATCCTATGCGAACGCCTCTTTGAGCTTCTGCCATAAAGGTGAAGCACAAAAGGGTAAGGGTAAGAAAAAGTATTTTATTTGTCTTCATATTTATTTGGTTGTTGTTTAAGAAAATATCGTGCCAATTTTAAAATTGTTGTCCAATAATAAAGTGTGTTTCCCATCCATTCTTTTGTGTACCGCCTAATACAGGGTCAAATCCATATCCGAAATCAATACCTAAAAGTCCGAATGCCGGCATAAATATACGTAATCCTGCGCCAGCTGAACGTTTTAATTCAAAAGGATTGTAATCTCTGAACCCATCATAAGACGATCCACCTTCCACAAAGCCAAGCACATAAATAGATGCCATCTGTTTTAGTGTTACTGGATATCTAACTTCTAACGAAAATTTATTGTAAATCGTATTTCCATCTACACCAGAAAGTGATTGGTTAGGATAACCACGTAATTGTATTACCTCACGACCGTCTAGGCTATACGCTCCAAGTCCATCACCACCAACAAAGAATCTCTCAAAAGGAGGAACACCACGATCTTGATTGTAAGCTCCTAAGAAACCTACTTCTGTATTAGTTCTCAATACCAGTTTGTCTACCAATCTTGTGTACCAAGTACCTTTAAATTTAATTTTATAGTATTCTAGCCATCTAAAACGTTCTTGGTCAATTTCAGAAATACGCTGATTATCGTCTACGAATTCAGGGTCGTCTGATGGAGTTAACTCAAGCTCAGCTCTTTCATCGGCTAATGCTTTGTAGTCTACATTGTTAAAGGCTGAATACGGAAGTGTTAACTTAGCTGTAATACTAAAATCTGAACCTTGTGTAGGGTAAATAGGGTTTGTAGCTGTATTGTTACGGCTTATACCTATTGTATACGCTAGGTTGTTTGAGTATCCATCACCAAAGGTGAATAGTCCAGTATTGTAATTATCTAAATTGTAATGTTGAAAACTAAGCGAATTAGACAGGACAAAGTAATCATCTGGCCATTTCACTTTCTTTGCAAGACCTACAGATACACCTGTAATAGTAAAGCTTCTAGAGTTATCTGCTTCTCTTTCATTAAAATCGTAATAATTTTGAATGGTATGCGAAAAGGAAGTAGATAGTTGTACTGGTTTTTTACCACCTAACCAAGGTTCTGTAAGAGACAAACTATAGGTTTGGTAGTAACTACTTGCTTGTGCGCGTATAGATAGTTTTTGCCCATCACCCATTGGTAAAGGTTTGTATGTGTCAAAGTTGAAAATATTTCTTAGCGAGAAGTTGTTAAATGAAAGCCCTAAGGTTCCCACAAAACCACCACCACCATAACCTCCTTGAAGCTCAATCTGGCTAGATCCTTTTTCTACAACAGAGTATTCTAGATCTACTAATCCATTGTTTTCGTCTACTTTCTTGAAGTTTGGAGAAAGTTGTTCTGCGTCAAAAAAGCCAAGTTGACCTAATTCACGAATGGTTCTTACCACATCGCGTTTGCTGTATTTTTGACCAGGACGTGTTCTAAGTTCTCTGTAAATAACGTGATCGTTCGTACGGTCGTTACCTACTATAGTAACATGATCAAAATAGAATAGGTTTCGCTCCATGATTCTTATTTCAAAATCGATGGTGTCATTACGAACGGCAACTTCTACAGGGTTAATACGCGCGGCTAGATAACCGTTGTTTTGGTATAGGTTTGTAAGGTCGTTTGCTTCAGGATCAGTATCGTCTTGGATACGTTCTTGAAGAAGAATACCATTGTAAACTTCACCACTCTTAATTCCTAAAATTTGACGTAATTGACTATCGGTGAAAACACTGTTTCCAATAAATTTAATGTCGCCAAAATAGTATTTGTCTCCTTCTTCTAAAGCAATATCTAAGGCGACATTCTTTTTGTCAAGTACTCGCAAGCTGTCTTCAATAATACGTGCATCACGGTATCCGTTAGATTTGTACTTGTTTAGTAAAGTCTCTCTGTCTTCATCAAAGCCTTCTTCGGTGTATTTTGATCGTTTCCAAAAGCGGAAAAAGTTTTTGCGCTTTGTCTTTTTTAAGGAACGTCTTAATTTACCATTTGTAAATTGATCACTTCCATCAAAATTAATTTCTTTTACCTTCACACGTTTTCCTTTGTCTATAGAAATAATCATATTTCTAGACACTTCAACTCCTGTAGAGTCTGTAAAAGAAGGAGTGCTTATAGTTACAGCAGTATTAAAAAAGCCATCTTTTTTATACTTGTTGATTATATAATTTTTTGTTGTAGTAAGAAGGTTGTTTGTGATTTTTGTACCAGGAACAAGACCGTTGTCTTTAATTATTTCCTTTTTCTTGGCTTTGCGAATACCGTCGCCGTTTATTACAACCTCTCCAAGCTTAGGAAGCTCTACTATATAGAGTTCTAGGTCTACAGAGTCTCCATCTATATTAGTAACGTAGAAGGCAATGTCGCTAAAAAGATTTTGCTCCCAAAGTTTTTTTGTAACCTGACTTAGTTTTTCACCGGGAATGTAAATTCGGTCACCTTTTTTAAGTCCAGTAAATGCTACTACCGTTTGTTCGTTGAAATTTTGTGCTCCCGATACGGTTATCTCGTTTATTGTATACTTCTTGCCGCCATCTAGTTCTTTTTGCTGAGCTTGTAGTGTAAAAACGGAAAGTATTGTAAATAATAGTATACAATAAGATTTTCTGTAAGTATGCAATAGAGAACTATTGTTTAAGTTGTTCACTGGTTTTTCCAAATCTTCTTTCTCTGTTTTGATAATTTAATATTGCTTCAAAAAGATGGTTTTTTGTATAATCCGGCCATAGTGTTTCTGTAAAATACAGTTCGGCATATGCTATCTGCCACAACAAAAAATTACTGATACGTTGCTCTCCACTAGTGCGGATTAATAAATCTACATCTGGTAAATTTTGCGTGTAAAGATGATTATTAATTACCGTTTCGTCAATATTATCCGGCGAAATTAGGTTATTTTTAACTTTAAGACTAATCTCTTTTATTGTTTTTGTTAATTCTTCCCTTGACCCATAACTAAGAGCAAGGGTGAGAGTCATTCGTTTATTGTCTTTAGTCTTGGCTATAACATCTGTTAGTTCTTTATAAGCTCTTTTAGGTAAAGCTTCTAAATTTCCAATAGCATTTAAACTTATGTCATTGTCTTGTAATGTCTTGATTTCCTTCTTAAGAGAAGAGACTAATAATTTCATTAACAGTTCTACTTCTAATTTTGGGCGGTTCCAGTTTTCAGTAGAAAAAGCATAGAGGGTTAAGTTTGGTATTCCAATTTCGGCACATCCTTCTACTATTTCCCGAACTGCTTTAGATCCATTTTCATGACCTATAGACCGGAAAAGACCTTTCTGCTTTGCCCAACGGCCATTGCCGTCCATAATAATGGCAAGGTGTTGTGGTAATTTTGTTTTGTCTAGTTGGTCTTTCGTATCCATCTTTCTCTTAAAAGTTACAGTAACAAGGCTTTCTCCCAAAGGCAAAAGTAACAGTTATACCTGTAAAAACGTACCAATCATCACTGTTTGTGTTTCCAAATTTAAGATCATCCTGGTCTGCTAGCCCTTTAACTGGATTGCTGCCGTCTAGATCATCTGTAAATGTATAGCGAGCACCAATCTCAAAACCTATCATAGCGTTCTGCCCCATATTTGCTTTAAAACCTACTACCATAGGTATGGCAACGGTGCTAGCACCGTCATAATCTGTAATTATATCGTTGCCTCTCTTGGATAGGGCATCATACCAGAAATAGGTTAGGCCAGTGTATAGATATGGAGTTGAAATGCTTCTTTGTGAATGTACATTAAACTCCCAAAAGGTGTATTCTATACCTGCCGAAATCTCTCTTACAGTATTTTCAAAATAATAGCCGCGTTCTTTTCTACGACTGTTAGAACTCTTAGTATCGTCGCCTTTTATTTTTGCTACCAATACAGAAGCCCTAAAGGAATGCCTTGCGCTACGGTTCCATTTTGCAATTCCACCCACAGCAAAACTATTAGGATTAATGTAGGTGGTATTTCCTACATCGCCTATGTAGTTTGCTCCTCCTATCATTCCACCTATTTCATAAGTCTGGGAATGAGCGAAATACACCGCTGAAAGTGTTAAGAATACAGTCGCTAAATACTTCATATACATTAAAAGTTTGCAAATATAACAATAAACTTGGCTTGAAAGTATAGGAAGCCAATTTGTCTCAGTTGATTAACAAATTTTGATGGATTTTATTGTTTAGTTGCGCTTATCTTCACCCCATAAAAGTTTTTTTCGGAGTGTTTTAATAAAGCTATCGTCGTGTAATTGTAGTAATTTTATAGTGAAAGGAGCCTTTTTTATTACAATGGTAGTTTCGTTTTCTAAAGTTGCAATGCGTGAATCCATAGATACTAAAAAAGTGTTTTCGCGACCAGAAACTTTTAAAGAAACTGTGCTGGAATCTGGAATTACTAAAGGACGCGCATTAAGATTGTGTGGTGCAATGGGGGTGAGCACTATGTTGTTTGCAGCAGGATCTATTACCGGTCCTCCGCAACTTAATGAATAACCCGTTGAGCCTGTAGGGGTGGCTACAATAAGTCCGTCAGACCAGTAGGAGGTAAGGTATTTATCGTTTACCAATGTTTCTACTTTTATCATGGAGGTTGTATTGCGCCTATTGACGGCTACTTCATTTAAAGCGAAATTTAAAGGATGTAATTCTTCATTTTTCGGAAATGTCTCTACTGTGAGTAAACTTCTTTCTGAAATAGAATATTCGCCTTCTAATATCTGGTTTAAGCTTTCAGTCATTTCTTCTTTCTGAATAGTGGCTAAAAATCCTAATCTTCCAGTGTTAATACCAACTATTGGGATGCCTAAATCTGTTACAAATGTTACCGCTTTTAATATAGTCCCGTCTCCACCTATGCTAAAAAATAAGTCGAAACTACTGTCTAGTTTTGTGAAAGTAGAAAAACCAGAAAAGTTTTTTGTAATGTCTTGATTCTGATTTATAATTTGTAAAAAATTTGCTTCTATAAGCACTTCGGCTTCTTTTTTCTGAAGCGCATTAAGTAACATCTGAATGTATATTTCAGAATTTTCATGATAAAACTGCCCGTAGATCCCTATTTTCATTTATTAAAGGTAATGCTGTTATTTTTATGGTTTTTATAGAAGACTATATGTTAAGGTACTTGTCTAGATAATCTGATCTTTCTTTTAAATCTTCTAAAAATTTATCTTCTTCATGTTGACTCACTACATTGTAATTATACCTTCTAAAAGTTTGTACAATACTATTCATTGCTGTGTGGCCAACTTTTACTGTAAGTTGTACCGTTTCGTCTGTAATTTTTGAGATAAATATTCCAAAAATTCTAGTTCCGTTAGATTCAACAATTTGGCAGGCTTCGCTAAAAGAGTAATCCTGAACCCCTTTTTCAACTACAATAATTCCCCCTGTTTCATTTAAAAAAGGAGTGTTGTTAAAAAGGCTCATGATGTCGCCCAATTCATAATAGCCCAAATATTTGTTTTCGGCCCCTAATACTGGCATGATGTTGCTGTTGTTTATAGCAAAAGCTTCAAGGATATCTATCCAGTTTGTGTCTTCTAACACATGAAAAGGTTCTAATGCATACTGAAAATCGCTAAGCAATTTGGAGTTGTCAAAGCAATAGGCATCATTTTCAGACACACAACCTATATAATGCCCGTCCTTAGCTACAGGTATATGCGAATAGGTAAGCTGGTTAAAAACAGTTTGCACTTCTTTAATATTAGTAGAAACCTCAAAAGGTTCAATATCATTAATTATGTAGTTAAGGGTTTCCATTGCAAGTGGTTTTTAATGCAAATTACTTAAAATAAAGATTCGTTTGCGTATAGAAGCTTTGTATTTTTGTAAAATATTATACAAAGAAATGACAAAATTAAGCGTAAACATAAATAAAATAGCCACACTTCGCAATGCACGAGGAGGCGATGTGCCCAATCTTCTCAGAATGGCGAAGGATATAGAAAATTTTGGAGCACAAGGAATAACCATTCATCCTAGACCAGACGAACGTCATATTAAATATGAAGATGCCTATAACCTAAAGTCTGTAGTAACTACAGAATACAATATTGAGGGCAACCCGATGGATAATTTTACAAAAATGGTATTGGAGATAAAACCAACACAGGTTACCCTAGTGCCAGACGCCGTAGATGCAATAACCTCTAATGCTGGATGGGATACCCTTAAGCATAAAGACTATTTAAAGGAAATAATTTCTGAATTTAAACGCAACGGAATTCGCACTTCTATTTTTGTAGATCCAGTATTAGAAATGATTGAAGGTGCTGCCGAAACTGGGACAGATAGAATTGAATTGTACACAGAAGAATTCGCCAAACAGTATGGTTTAGGAAATAAAGAAGCTGTAAAACCCTATGCTAATTGTGCCAAGCTCGCAAGCCAGCTTAAGTTGGGGGTAAATGCGGGTCACGACCTCTCTTTGGAAAATATTCAGTATTTTAAAGAAAATATTCCAAATTTATTGGAGGTGAGTATTGGGCATGCACTTATTTGTGAAGCCCTTTACGACGGTTTGGAGAAAGTGATTAACGGTTATTTAAGAAAATTGAAGGCATGATTTTACATTCCCAAATACTAGGTTCTGGAACCCCTTTTGTAATTCTTCATGGTTTTCTAGGGATGAGCGATAACTGGAAAACACTAGGCAGTCGTTGGGCAGAAGCTGGTTATGAAGTACATCTTTTAGACCAACGTAACCACGGGCGTAGTTTTCACAGCGAAGCATTTTCTTATGAAATCATGGCTCAAGATTTAAAAAACTATTGTGAAGCACATAAGTTAGAGCGTATAATCCTGCTTGGGCATTCTATGGGAGGCAAAGTTGCTATGCAATTTGCTGTAACTTACCCAGAAATGGTTTCAAAATTAATTGTTGCAGATATTGGTCCTAAAGCCTATCCGCCACATCATCAAGATATATTGAAAGCCTTAAGCGTGCTAGATTTTTCTGATATAAAATCTCGAGGCGATGCAGAAACGGTGCTTTCAGAATATATACAAGATGTAGGCACACGTATGTTTTTGCTTAAAAACTTATATAGAAAAAGTAAAACTGAGTTAGCGCTTCGTGTTAATTTAGCTGTGCTTTCAGAAAAAATAGAAGAAGTAGGAAAGGCGCTTTTAGAAAATTCTGTCTTTAATGGCGATACACTCTTTTTAGGAGGCGAGAACAGCGGTTATATAGAACCAATGGATGAGCTATTGATTAAAAAACATTTTCCCAAAGCACAAATAGCAACCATTTCAAAAGCAGGACATTGGCTGCACGCTGAAAATCCTAAAGAATTTTATGATAATGTTATGAATTTTTTATAATATTGTAAAGAGGTTTCTTATGCACGCATAATAAATACCTGAAATATAATTCCTTACGTATTTAATCCTTAGAAATTAACTTTAAAGAAATAAAACAATTATGAAGAAAGTATTATTACTTGCCGTTTTTGCACTTGCAAGTGCGGTAACTTATGCGGGAGGTTACCGCGTGAGTTTGCAGGGCAATAAGTCCTTAGCGATGGGCCATACGGGTGTTGCTGTTATTAATAGTAGCGAATTGGTGTTTTTTAACCCTGCCGGTTTGGTGTATTTAGAAGATAAATTTAGTGTTTCGGTAGGTGTTCACGGTGTGTTTTCAAACATAGCCTATCAAAATACCGAAACGGGCGCTAACGCTCGTACTGATAGCCCTACGGGAACGCCTCTTTATCTTTACGCATCTTATCAAGCTACAGATTGGCTAGCTTTTGGTCTTGGTGTTTACACTCCTTACGGTAGTTCTGTAGTGTATGATGATGATTGGGAAGGATCACACTTGGTAAACAATATAGATTTACAAGCAATTTATATTCAACCAACAGTTTCTTTTAAAATAAATGATAAATTAAGTGTTGGTGGTGGTCCAATATACGCTACAGGTTCTGTAAACTTTAATAGAAACCTAAACCGTACGCTTACAGATATTGACGGAAACAGATCTAATGTAACTGTAGATGCTACAGGAGTAAACAATTGGGGTTGGGTAGCTAGTGCTATGTTTAACGCAACAGATAAACTTCACATTGGAGCAACTTACCGTTCAGAAATTATTTTGGAAGCTGAAGAAGGCGATGCTAATTTTGAGAATATTCCAAATTCACCTTTAACTCCTTTTGAAGACACAACTTTTGATGCTTCACTGCCAATGCCTGCTGAAATGACCGTTGGGTTGTCTTATGATTTCTGTGAGCAATGGACTTTTGCATTCGACTTTAACCGTACTTTCTGGGATGTTTACAACTCCTTAGATATAGATTTTGCGAATGAAGCAATTCCAGATTCACAAAACGCACGTAACTATAAGAACTCTTCTATTTACCGTTTCGGTATGCAGTATGATGCTACCAAAATGTTTACCTTAAGAGCGGGTTATTACTTTGATGAGTCTCCAGTGCAAGATGGTTATTTTGCTCCCGAAACACCTCGTAACGACAGTAATAACTTTACTGCGGGTGTTACTGTAAATATAGGTGAGCACTTACAGATAGATGCTTCATTCCTTTACTCACACTTTAAGGAAGTTGACGCTTCTTACAATTATTATTCTGAAAATGGTGTAGCAGTTCCTTTTAAAGGAACTTATAAAACCAATGCTTTTGTTCCAGGTTTGGGGCTTACTTATAAACTTTAATGATAAAAATCTCAACGATGAAAAATATACTTAAATATACATTCGCGGTTTTGGCTATTGGCTTTGTAAGCTGTGAGCCAGAATTTGATTCTCCAGTTACAGACCAAGGCTTTTATAGCAGTGGAGCTGCAGACCTTTCAAATTACGTAGCTGTTGGTAATTCATTAACAGCAGGATATGCAGATGGGGCTTTGTACATTACTGGACAAAACAACAGTTACCCTAACATAATGGCAGAGCAATTTGCTTTTGCAGGTGGAGGTGAGTTTGCTCAACCTTTAATGAATGATAATCTTGGAGGCCTACTATTAAATGGCTCTCAAATTACTGATAACAGATTTGTACTTGCGGTAGATGCTAACGGAAATCCTGGCCCAGTACGTCTAGAAGGTACACCAACAACCGATATTACAAATAAACTTTCTGGTTCATTCAATAATATGGGGGTTCCTGGAGCAAAAAGTTTTCATTTAGTTGCTCCTGGCTATGGGAATGTAGCTGGCGTACCAACGGGGGCTGCAAACCCGTATTTTGCACGTTTTTCAACTAGTGAGTCTGCGACTGTAATTGGTGATGCTGTGGCGCAAAATCCAACTTTTTTCAGCCTTTGGATAGGAAATAACGATATCTTAGGTTATGCAACTTCTGGTGGTTCTGGAGTAGACCAAACAGGAAACTTTGACCCTGCTACTTACGGCGGAAACGATATTACAGACCCAAATGTATTTGCTTCTGTATATAGCCAGCAAGTAGATGCTTTAACGGCTGGTGGTGCAAAAGGAGTGTTGGTTAATATTCCTGAGGTTACTTCTATACCTTATTTTACTACCGTGCCTACTAATGCAATTCCATTAGATGCAGCTACTGCGGCTCAATTAAATGCACAGTTTGCTGCTTACAACACACAAATTTTACCAGGTCTTGTTGGCGTTGGTGTAATAACTGCAGAAGAAGCTGCCTTGCGTACTATTAATTTTGCTGCTGGGCAAAACTTCCCAATTATGACAGACGATGACTTGACAGATGTTACTGCAATTCTTCAAGGAGCTCCATTTAGTTTACCTGCAGAAGTGGCTGGTTTACTTGGGCAATTACGTCAAGTAAATACTAATGACCTAGTTGTATTAACGGCTTCAGGAGTGTTAGGAACTACACCAGACCCAGGAAACCCACAAGGCGTTATTGGAGTTTCAATTCCATTGAGTGATCAATTTGTATTGGCGGCTTCAGAACAAGCGCGTATTACTGCTGCTAGTACAGCATACAATGCAACCATTGAAGGTCTTGCTGCTGCTAAGGGCTTAGCGTTTGTAGATGCTAAAACAGCATTGGCTAGAGTGGCTAACGGAGGTATAGTTTATGATGGCGGAGTGTTAACATCACAGTTTGTAACTGGTGGTGCTTTCTCTTTAGACGGGGTTCACCCAACAGCTAGAGGGTATGCCTATACTGCAAACCTTATTATTAATGCTATTAATAATACCTATGATGCAAGCTTGCCTACGGTTCATATTGGAAATTACCCAACAATAACAGCAACGAATAATTAATCAACTTAGTTATATAAAAAAAACCGCCCTGATTTTGGGGCGGTTTTTTTTATATATTTACCAAATTATTGAAGCATAATGCTTTATGTGATTAATAATAACTAACCAAAATCAAAATCAAATGAAATTAATTATCAAATTACTACTTACTGCAATAGCGGTAGTGGTGCTATCAAAAGTACTTCCGGGTGTAGCTGTAGACGGCTATGTATCTGCAATTATTGTAGCTATTGTTTTAGCTATTCTTAGATTTACTGTAAAACCATTATTAATATTGTTAACCCTGCCAATAACTATTTTAACCTTTGGGTTGTTCTTGCTTATTATAAATGGAGCAATAATATTATTAGCAGATTATTTTGTAGATGGCTTTGCAGTTGAAAACATATGGTGGGGCTTGCTTTTTAGCTTGTTGCTATCCCTTTTTCAAGCTATCCTTTTTTCGCTTATAAAGGAAGACTAATAAAGTGCTAAACAACAACTTGTAAATATTTGTTGTGTTGTGCAAAAATCCGTACTTTTGCAACCCGAATTTCAGAAGAGAAAAAATGAATATTACAAAAAAAGACATTGATAAACTGAATGCTGTACTAACAGTAGAGGTTTCAAAGGATGATTATTCAAGCAAGGTTGAAAAAGTGCTTAATGATTACAGAAAAACTGCCAATGTTCCTGGTTTTAGAAAAGGACATATCCCTATGGGGATGGTTAAAAAACAATATGGAAAAGCCGTATTGGTAGAAGAAGTAAATAAAATTTTGCAAGATTCCCTTCAAAAGTTTCTTACAGAAGAAAAATTAGACATTCTAGGTAATCCGCTTCCTAAAAATGAAGCAGATATTAACTGGGATGCAGAAGACTATACTTTTGAATTTGAGCTAGGACTTGCTCCAGAATTTAAAGTAGATGTAAAAGGAAAAGAAATTGTTCATTACAAAATTGTTGCAGACGAAGAGATGCTTAACAATCAAGTAAAGACAATTCGCAAACAGTACGGAAAATTAATTTCTAAAAATGAAGTTGAAAAAGGTGATGAAATTACCGGAACTTTTACTTCAACAGAAAAAGAAATTGATAAGAAAACTACGCTTTCTACTGAAGATATTAAAGGTAAAAAGCAACTTAATAGTTTGCTTGGCGCAAAAGTAGGAGACACGGTAAGCTTAAAAACCAAAGGGCTATTTCCAGATGATCACGACAACCAGAAACATTTGGGGGTAGATCATGACGATGCTCACGGTTTAGATATTGAAGTTTCTTTTACAATTGAAGAGGTAAACACTCGCGAAATGGCCGAACTTAACCAAGAGTTGTTCGACAAGTTATTTGGTGAGAACGTTGTTACTTCAGAAGCAGAACTAAAAGAAAAAATAAAAGAAGATGCCGAAGGGCAGTTTGCGCAACAAAGCGATCAGAAATTGTTAAACGATGTGGTTGATTCTTTAATAGACAACACTAAGTTTGACCTTCCAGCAGCGTTTTTACAACGTTGGATTGCAATGACGGGCGAGAAAAGACTTTCAGAAGAAGAAGCAAAAGCCGAATACGAAAGAAGTGAAAAAGGCCTTCGCTATCAACTTATTGAAGGAAAACTTCGTGCAGAAAACAAACTACAAGCTACTTTTGAAGAATTAAAAGACTATTCAAAAGGAATGATAAAAACTCAAATGGCGCAGTTTGGTCAAAACGACCCTGCCGATGAAGAGTTAGAGTCTATCGCTGCTCGTATACTCTCTAACAGAGAAGAGGTAGAGCGTTTAAGTGAACAAATGAATTCAGCAAAATTGCTAAATTTCTTTAAGGAAAACGCAAAACTTAAGACTAAGGAGATTACTTATGAGAAATTCATTAAGGAAGCTTACGCTTAATTCAGCGAAGAAATAGTTATCTTTAGGCGTTGAATTTTTATAATTTAACGCCTTTTTATTTCCTTGCAATTGTTGTAATTTAAACAAAGTTGTTAGGACACTAACTAAAGGCTTTCAAAATCAATTTCGTAACTCAAAAAAAACGAACAAACACAAATGAACTACAGTAACGAATTTAGAAACTTTGCTATAAAAGATCAGGGTGTAAGCAATATGTATTATGATAAAATCATAAGCAGCATGTATCCTACAAACTTGACACCAAATATTATTGAAGAACGCCAGATGAATGCAGTGGCTATGGACGTTTTTTCGCGATTAATGATGGACCGCATTATTTTTCTAGGAACGGGTATCAATGATCAAGTAGCAAATATTGTTCAAGCACAGCTATTGTTCTTGGCAAGTACAGATGCTTCTCGCGATATTCAAATTTATATTAATTCTCCAGGAGGTAGCGTATACGCAGGCTTGGGGATTTACGATACTATGCAATTTATTAAGCCAGATGTCGCTACTATCTGTACGGGAATGGCAGCCTCTATGGCGGCCGTGCTTTTATGCGCTGGTGAAAAAGGAAAACGCAGTGGCTTAACACATTCTCGTGTAATGATTCACCAACCATTAGGAGGAGCACAAGGACAAGCTAGTGATATAGAAATTACAGCGCGTGAAATTATTACCCTAAAACAAGAGCTATACGAAATAATTGCAAAGCACTCTGGACAAACCTACGACAAGGTTTACGAAGATAGTGACCGTGATTATTGGATGAAAGCAGACAAAGCTTTAGAGTATGGAATGATAGACGAAATACTCACTAGAAGTTAAGATATATTTTGAAGAAAGATACCATGTCAAAAGAAGATTTAGAATGTTCATTTTGCGGCCGAAAAAAGTCGGAGACCAACTTGCTTATAGCAGGCTTGGACGCCCATATTTGCGACCGCTGTATTGAACAAGCTCATGGAATAGTAATAGAAGAAGCTTTGCATTCTGGTAATACAGAGCTGTCTAATGATTTAATGCTGAAGAAACCAAAGCTTATTAAAGCCTTTTTGGACGAATATGTTATTGGGCAAGAATTCACTAAAAAAGTGATGTCTGTAGCAGTGTATAATCATTACAAACGTTTATTACAGCCTAAGACCGATGACGATATTGAAATACAAAAAAGTAATATCATCATAGTAGGACAAACAGGAACTGGAAAAACATTGATTGCAAAAACGATTGCTAGAATGTTAAACGTTCCTTTGGCTATAGTAGATGCTACTGTTTTAACCGAAGCAGGTTATGTAGGTGAAGATGTAGAGAGTATCTTAACACGTTTGCTACAAGCTGCTGATTACAACCTTGAAAAAGCCGAAAACGGAATCGTATTTATAGACGAAATAGATAAAATTGCCCGTAAAAGCGATAATCCCTCAATTACACGCGATGTAAGTGGAGAAGGTGTTCAGCAAGCTTTGTTAAAGCTCTTAGAAGGAACTACGGTAAATGTGCCACCTAAAGGAGGTAGAAAACATCCAGATCAAAAGTTTATTGAGGTAAATACCGAAAATATTCTCTTTATCGCTGGTGGTGCTTTTGATGGTATAGAACGTCATATCTCAAAAAGATTGAATATGCAGGCTGTTGGTTTTTCTGCTTCCGTAAAGGAAAATCAAATGGAGAAAGACAATATGTTGCGCTATATAATTCCGAAAGATTTAAAGGATTTTGGCTTGATTCCCGAAATAATTGGGCGTCTCCCTGTATTAACTTATATGAACCCTTTAGACAAAGAAACCCTGCGCGCTATACTTACACAACCCAAAAACGCGATTATAAAACAGTATAAAAAACTGTTTGAAATGGATGGGATAGATTTTGTTATTACCGAAGAAGCATTAGACTTTATAGTAGAACAAGCTATAGATTATAAGCTTGGTGCGCGTGGACTTCGTTCGCTATGCGAAGCAGTCTTAACAGACGCTATGTACGAAATGCCTGGAACCGACGAGAAAAAGGTTCATGTTACAAAAGACTATGCCGAAGAAAAGTTGAATAAATCAACCCTAAAAAAGTTGAAGGCAGTTTCATAATACTGCATATATAAACCAAAAAAACCCCGATTTATTCGGGGTTTTTTTGGTTTATAGAGTATGTATAATACTTTTATGGCATAGCCAATAGTGTTTTGTTTTTACTGTGAAGTATTTTTTGATGCATTTGTTCTTTTTTGCTTTTTAAATTGTAACCCGCAACTTCTTCGTCTTTTTTAATAGCGCTTGAAGATGCACAGGACGAAAATAAAATGGTGATAGCCAAAAAGCAAACTATGTAAAAATATTGTTTCATATTGTAATATCAATAGTATTGATACGCCAAAAGTACTGTGTAAAATAAGGGTTGACAAAAGTTTTAGTTGAAGGTGCGTTAAAACCCGATGAAATACATTTTTTAACAAAAACAATAGGAAAAACCTATTAAAATAAATGACTTTTAGCCCTTAAAGAAGAAATTTATATGCCTTATTGAGAGGGGCTTATTGCATTTTTTACCGTTTGCGTTTACGGTTTTTAATGTAATCGTCAACCGCTTCTTTTGTTGTAAACCAGTTTCTTCCTTCTTTATGAGCGTCAATTTTTCCTTGACGAGCCAATAAACTTATGTATTCTTGACTGTATGGTAATTCAGCCTCTTTTACTAAACTTGAAATTTCGGTGTATTCAGTGTCGTTTCCAGGAATAGCAGAAAGATATATGTTTAAGGTGCGTTCCAGAGCCTGAGCCATTAACAAAGTGAGTTTTTTATAATTTCCTTTGTTTGCACTATTTAGCCCGTCATAATATTTAGCCCGGTCGTTTTTTAAAATTATAGCAGGTGGAAAACCTTCTTTCATGAGTAAAAGGTTCATAGCTAAACGAACTGTGCGCCCATTACCATCAAAAAACGGATGTATCCAAACAAACTTATGATGAAATACAGTTGCTAGCTCAATGGTATTTAAACCTAAAGGATTTTTATGTGTAAACGCTATAAGTTCTTCTATTAAAGAAGCTACCTTTTGTGTATTGGGAGGAATAAAGTTTGCGCCGGCAACTCTAACGGCAGCATTGCGCAACCTTCCACCAAATTCGTCTTCAATATTGCGTAAAACAAGTGCGTGTATAGCAAGTATGTCCTTGCTAGTAATAGAACTGTTTTTAGCTACGAGACCATAAAGAAATTTTAATGCAGTTTCGTGGTTTACAGCTTCAAAATGTTCCCGTAGTGATTTGCCTGAAATTGTAACCCCTTCCTGCAAAACCATTTGGGTTTCGCGCAGACTTAGTGTATTTCCTTCAATGCTATTGCTATTGTAGGTCCATTCTACAGAAAGAGCTTCCGTAATTTTTCGCAAAGCTTCGCCTTTAAAGGGACGACTCCTGTCTAGCTGCTCTTTTTTTTCAAATAGTCTATTAAAAGTAGGCTGTAATTGGTTTCTATATGTTAAATCTACATTCCACATAACCAAAGATACAACTTATCGGTTGGATATAAAAATGCCACTACCCGATATTAAAAATTTATTTGTTAAGTATAAGTAGCTCTTCTAGAAAATGTCTTGTGTTGGAGAGTCGTGGCACCTTGTGTTGCCCACCAAGTTTGTTTTTATCTTTTAGCCAATCATAAAAAATGCGTTCTCTTCCGCAGTGAATTTTTGGAGCGTTAAGCGTAGTGTTATTAAAGCGCTTGGCTTCGTAGTCGCTATTAACTTCTTGTAAAGCTGTATCTAGGAATTTTGTAAAAACAGTGAGATTTTCGGGAGGAGTTTTAAATTCGATAACCCATTCATGGGCGCCTTTTTCTTTTCCTTCCATAAAAATAGGAGCCGCGGTATAATCTACAATTTCGGAATTGGTGAGTTTTGAGGCTTTTCGCAAAGCAGTTTCGGCGTTTTCTATAATTAGTTCTTCCCCAAATACATTTATATGGTGTTTTGTGCGACCAGTAACCTTAATTCTATACGGATTTACGGAAGTAAAACGAACGGTGTCTCCTATTTTATAGCGCCATAAACCAGAATTGGTAGTAATAACGATAGCGTAGTTTTTACCAGCTTGCACTTCGCTAAGCGGAATTACTTTTTCATCTGGAGTGCCGTAATTATCCATCGGGATAAATTCATAAAAAATACCGTAATCCAGCATCAAGAGTAATTCTTTATTCTCGTTACGGTCTTGAATGGCAAAAAAGCCTTCAGAAGCATTGTATATTTCGTAATATCTAAAGTCTTTTTTAGGCAGGAGTTTGTTGTATTGATCTATATATGGATCAAAATTTACACCTCCGTGAAAATACACTTCTAGGTTGGGCCAGACTTCAAATAGATTTGCTTTGGCTGTACTTTCCATTACCTGATTCATCAATACCAACATCCAAGAAGGCACACCGGCAAGACTGGTTACATTCTCCTTTATAGTTTCGTTTACAATAGCCTGCATCTTGGTTTCCCAATCTGCCATTAACGAAATTTCACTACTAGGGGTACTACTGTATTCTGCCCAAAAAGGCATATTGTCTATAAGTATAGCAGAAAGATCTCCAAAAACCGTCCCATTTTCTTGATAGAGTTCTTTACTGCCACCAAGGCGTAAACTTTTACCTAGAAATAGCTCTGCATTGGGGTTGTTGTTGAGGTACATGCAAAGTAAATCTTTGCTTGCAGCATAATGACAGTTTTCTAAAGCGTCTAAAGTAACAGGTATAAACTTACTCTTTGCGTTAGTTGTTCCGCTAGATTTTGCAAACCATTTTATAGGTGTAGGCCAAAAGATATTGGTTTCTCCTTTTCGGGCGCGTTCTATTTGAGGTTCATTGTCTTCGTAGGTAGTAACGGGTACTCGTTCGCAAAACTCACGGTAGGTTTTAATAGATGAAAAATCGTAGGTTTTTCCAACTTCAGTATTTTTTGCTTTTTGTAATAAACTAAAAAGCAGTTCTTCCTGAACCTCAATAGGGTACTTTAAAAATAAGTCTATCTGATGAAACCGTTTCTTTAAAAACCAAGAAGCAATAGAATTTACAATGGGTATTGGCATATTTTTCTGCTATCTTTATGCTATAAAAATAACGATTTTATACATACTATTTTTCTTTTTTGAAGTGTTGTTTTTACAAGCTTACTCACTTTAAGTTTTATAGTTAATATATATTATTTCAATGAATTACGAAGGAGTACTCACAAAAATGCAAACTGAAAATGGAGCGCCCATTCAGTATTATCTTGTTTTTGAAACAGATTTCTTGAACATGAACCAGTTGTTAGACAAGAAAATTACAATCAATTTTCTGCATTATCAGTGTCTAAACTGTGGTCTTCAGAAGAAAATTTATCGACAAGGCTTTTGTTATGATTGTTTTTTTGAAATACCTCAAGCTGCAGACTGGATAATAAACCCAGAAAAAAGCAAGGCTCATTTAGGTATAGAAGACCGCGATTTGGTTTATGAAGAAAAAGTACAACTACAGCCTCATATTGTATATCTAGCAAATAGCAGTAGTGTGAAAGTAGGTGTTACACGCAAAAGTCAAATACCCACTAGATGGATAGACCAAGGTGCTCACGAAGCTATAGAAATAGTGGAAGTGCCCAATAGGTATTTGGCAGGAATAACAGAAGTAGCGCTAAAAGAGTACGTAAACGACAAGACTAATTGGCGCAAAATGCTTAAAAATGATGTGGAAGACCAAAATTTGCAAGAATGGCGAGATAAATTAAAACAATATATTCCTGCAGAAGCTTTAGTATATTATTTAGAGAACAACTCTGAAACCAACCTGGAGTTTCCTGTATTGAGATATCCAGAAAAGCCAAAATCGCTCAATCTAGATAAAACGCCTTCTTTTGAAGGTGTGTTAAAAGGAATAAAAGGGCAGTACCTGATTTTTGAAGACGACACTGTCTTCAATATCCGTAGTAACGAAGGTTATGTGGTTTCTATAGGCGTTAGTTAAGTTTAATTTCCTGCTTTTGTAGAATCTGTATTATTTTTTTTACCGCCCAATAAACCGCCTATTACACCTTTTATAATTTTAGTGTTTTGTTGTTGTGTTGTTTGCTGTTGATTTGTTGAGCTTGTATTAGTTTTTGTAGAATCGGTTTTGCCGCCACCTAATAATCCTTCTAATAATCCACCCCCTTGGTTAAGAAGCTTATCTTTTTGTTTGGCTAAAATTTGTTGCGTAAGCTCTGTTACCGCTGTTTGGGTGTTTAAAGAAACTTGTGGATTTGTAAAGCTACCTTTAATACCTACAGGAACAGAAACGCTCATAGCTTCAGCTTCGTTAGGGTTTAGATTATTAAGCAGTTTTGTAACATCGCTACCTAAATATTTTGCAGGCACATCCATGCTTAAGTTGTAATCCATAGATTTGTCTAAGCCATGCGATCCAGCCACCGCTACAGTGATGTCTTTTACCTTAAAATTAAATGGCTTTACGGCTATCTTTCCATTGTTAAAAGTGAAATTAGTGCTTATGTCTTGCAGGCTTAATTTGTCTAGGTTTAAAAAGGAAGCTTTAGCGCCTAATGCCGATAGTATAGGAGCTTGCTCTGAATCTATTTCTGCGGTAATTACTTGAGCCAATGCATTTCCTGCAAGGGTAGAAAGTTTTGGAGAAAGATCGTCTGTAAGTTGACCGCTTAACTCAAATTTAGTGTTTAAACTACCGTGTAATGCTTTTGCGATTGGCGCTAGAAACTTAAACAACTCAAGTTTTTCAAAAGATTGATCAATGTCTATCTTGCTTAAGTCTAAATTCATATTAAAAGTAGGGATAGCTTCTTTTGTTGAGACATTCCCTGAAAGCGCGATATTACCTCCAAAAATATCTGAAGTAAAATTGCTAAGCGAAATTGTTTCGTTTGCAATAGCCGCTGTTCCTTTTGCATTCTTTAACTCTAGATTGTCGTAAATAACATTTGTAGCATTAAAGTCTAAGGTAGCGTCTAGGAAATCTGGAATTTTCACAGCTTCGGCAGTAGCAGTTTTTTGGGAATCTTCAGGTTTATCGCTGCTGTTATTTTTAGTTGTGCCTTCTTCCGAAGCCATAAAATCATTCACATTAAAAGTGTTTGATTGAACAGCAAAACGGCCTTTTAAATCCTGCTTACTCATTAAAAAAGGAATCAGGTTATTAATGTTTCCGGTTACTTTAATGTCTGTTTGCCCAGTATTTGCAGTTAGTTCTTTTAGTGTAATTGTTCCTGGTTGAAAAGCGACGGCAGCATTCGCAATTTTCAATTCATTTTTAAAGCCTGCGTCGTAATTAAAACCTGTTAAGCTCGCTGTTCCTTGTGCGTTTACCTTGTTGTATTGTTCTTTTTCTATAGCTTCCATATCAAAGCCAAGAGCAACGTCTGCTTTAAAAATACCGCTTAATTTCTGTTCCATTTCAACAGGCAAGACCTTTTCAATATTTGCTAGGTTTAAAGTGCCTTGCATTTCCATATTTACTATAGGGTTTTCAGTGATGTTCTTTGCGCTTCCGCTCATTCTAAAAGGCTCATTGTCTATTCTAAAAGTGAGATTTGGAATGTTTATATAAGTGTCTTTTACAAAGCCAGTTTCGTTTTTTAACTGGGCGTCAATTGTAATATTGTCTACGGCCTTTGGCAGGTCTGGATATTTGAAAGAGGCGTTATCACTAGCAATTTTTATATCCATTAACGGAATATGTGTGCTGTCTACTATACCTTTTAACGTTCCGTTTATTGTAAAACTCCCCGTTGTTTTTACATCGTTTATTTGTTTTACATAAGTTTCGGGTATAACGGCAAGAAAGTTTTTAAAATCTGAAGAAGGGGTTTTAAAACTAAGATCTATCTCGTTATTAGTTTCGTTTAGCTTTACAAAACCTTCAAAAATTAAAGGTAATTCATTGATTTTAGCTTCGTTTTCAAGAAATGTATAGGTTTGATTTTTTAAATCTAGGTTAAAAATTGCGTCAAGAGAGATTTTGTTTCTAGTTAAATATTCTTCATCTCCCATTTTAAAAGAAGCATATGTTTCTGTTTCGGTATCTAGATTGGTGACATCTTGCGAAAAATCGCCTTTTCCTTGGTGCTGAAAATCGGTAAGCATTAAATAAGTATTGCTTGCCAGGTCTGTGTAATAAATACGCGAGTCTTTAATCTCGTATTTGTTTAATGAGAAAGTAAATCCGCTGCTGGATTCTTCTGAGGTAGTTGTTTCAGGAGTGTCTTTTTCTATAGCTATATCGTAGTTTGCATTTCCTAGAGAGTCAATCATTATATTTACAAACGCTTGGTCAAGAAATATTTCATCTATTTTTATTGCTTCGTCACTTTTTTTAAAAAGTTGCGATATACCCATGTCTAGGGTGAGTTTTTTCCCGCTAACTAGAGTGTCTCCTTCAAAAGGGATTTTGTTTATTACGCTAAAATTATTTAATTGCAAAGATGCATCTGGAAAGCTGCTAATAAAGCTCAGGTTTAAACTCTCCCACGCAATAGTAGCATTGAGGTTTTCATTAAGCGTTTGTTTGAGCATTTTTTCAAGACTACCTTTAAATAAAAAGGGTGCTGCGAGTAAAAGCAGTACTAGAATCCCGAAAATAATTCCAATTATCTTAAGCGTTTTTTTCATAAAAAGATGTTGTTTTTTGTGTATTTCTTTTGATTACAACCTCTTAAAATAGGTTTTCTGTCAAAAAATAAATCTGCACACAAATTTAATTGCTAGTCTTTTTCTTTTCCTTAATTTCGTCTTAAATTAGTGTGTCTTTATTATTACATAGCTCTGGTGGAATGCAAAGCTAAAAAACGCTCAAAACCTGTATGTAGTAAGCGCTAAGAATTCTAGACTTTATTTTTCATTAAAATTTACACTCAAATAAAACCACAAAACCACATATACCTTTCCCTTGGCAGCAACATGGGTAACCGTTTTGAACATCTTCAAAATGCTATACATGCACTTTTTGAGGAAGTGGGGGGGATAGTAAAAATATCTTCAGTTTACGAAACACCTGCAATTGGCTTTGAAGGTGATTCCTTTTTAAATTGTGCTGTTTGGATGCAAACAACTTTAAAACCTGAAAAGCTTTTAAAAACAATTTTGAAAATTGAAAAAAAATTGGGTAGAAAGCGCAACACTTCAACAACCTATGCTTCACGACCTATAGATATTGATATTATTTTTATAGAAGATTTAATTGTTGAAAGTGAAACACTCAGTCTTCCACATCCCGAAATGGCAAATAGGAAATTTGTTTTGCAGCCTTTGGCAGATTTAAACCCTCAATTGGTTCACCCGGTCTTTAGGAAAAATATAGCAATATTGCTCGCTGAGACTAAAGACAAAAGCGAACTTCAAAAACAATCTAAATGGCTTAGTAACCCCATGAAGGAGTTTGAGATATCTAAGTATAATTACATTGCTATTGAAGGAAATATAGGTGCGGGAAAAACGAGTTTGGCAACTATGATAGCGTCAGATTTTAATGCCAAGTTAATATTGGAGCGATTTAAAGACAATCCATTCTTGCCTAAGTTTTATGAAGATGCTGCTCGGTATGCTTTCCCCTTAGAGATGTCTTTTTTGGCAGATCGCTATCAGCAATTAGTAGATGATATTACCCAGTTTGATCTTTTTAAAGAGTCTGTAATTGCAGACTACGATGTAAATAAGTCGCTAATTTTTGCAAGCATTACCTTGCCAGAAGAAGAGTATGCGCTGTATAAAAAACTCTTTCAGGTGATGCATAAAGATGTGCCTAAGCCAGATTTGTACGTCTATCTCTACCAAAACACCACGCGTTTGCTGGAAAACATAAAGAAAAGAGGTCGCAAATACGAACAAGGCATAGAGGAAGAGTATCTCCAAAAACTCAACGAAGGCTATTTAGGGTTTATAAAAAACCAACATGCCGATAACATAAAAGTAATAGATGTTTCTGAATTAGATTTTGTGAAAAACAGAAGCGATTATTTAAAAATTTTAACCGAAATAGTATCTTAAAAAAGAAACTCTAAGTTAATAAAACTTGTGGATGTTAAACCTCTAAACGAAAATGACATCCGCCTGTTTAAATTCACTACCTTTGCAAAAAATTAATTATGAGCAGGCAAGACAATCAAAATAGAGGAAAGGCTTCAGGGCGTGGGGGAAACAATCAACGCAACCGAAGTAATGCGAGAGGGAATGCTCCTTTAAAATCTGAAGTTACACCTAAAGGTACAGGACGTCAACAAGATCCTGCCAAACCTAAGCTGAGGTTTGACAAGAACGGAAAAGAAATAGGACGTAGAGAGAAACCTATAAAAGAAATAAAAAAGAGCAATCCAGAAGATGGTATTCGCTTAAACAAATACATAGCAAATAGTGGTATTTGCTCTCGCCGAGAAGCAGATACCTATATAGCAACAGGCTTGGTTTCGGTAAACGGAAAAATTGTAAACGAGATGGGCTATAAAGTACAGCTTACAGACGATGTTCGTTTTGATGGCCGTAGGTTAAACCCTGAGTTAAATACTTATATTCTTTTAAACAAACCAAAAGGGTTTGCTACTACAGATAGCAATGCTAAAGGGATGACGGTAATGGATCTTGTTGCAAACGCTACCAATGCAAAAATAAAGCCTTTTGGACGTTTAGGAAGAAATGCAACAGGACTTTTGTTGTTTACTAACGATGATGAGTTTGTGCAAAAATTCACCAAAAAAGGGATCGCAAGATTGTTTCATATAGAATTAGATAAAAACCTTAAAGCCGAGCATCTTAAGAAAATAAAAGATGGTATTACGGTAGAGGGCAAAGAGATTGTTGTAGAGCAAATAAGCTATGTAGACAATTCGCCTAAAAGCGAAATAGGCTTAAAGATAAAGCATACAGGAAATAGCGTAATTAGAACTCTTTTTGAACACCTTGGTTATGATGTGGTTAGGGTAGATTGCGTAACGCTGGGGCCTTTAACTAAGAAAGATTTGCCTCGCGGGAGATGGAGAACACTTACTGAAAACGAGCTGAGTATGTTCAGTATGATATAGAAGTTTGTGAAAATTTCTCTGGTTTTATAAATTATTGGTTTTTTTTTGTCACATTTGTATTTTAAAATAAATTTAAGTTAGTATATATAAAATGGTTGGTTTTTGAAACATTTCAGAAACAAAGCTTCTAAATGAACAACGCATTTTTACTTCCAATGGCTGTACTACAGCAAGTTGAGGGCATAAGTTCCACACTAATCTCTTTGCCTATACGCATTTAAACTTCACGTTAATTTTTTGTTATACTCCTTAATTACAGGAGGATAGGCGGCATTTTTTTTTAATTTACACTTTTCAACGAAAAATATATAATGAATACCAAATACATAGATTTAATTAACCAGACCTATTATTTCCCACAAGAAGAATTCCGTTTGGGCGAGACAGGCTTAGAGTTTCACGGGGTAGACTTAATGTCGCTAGTAGAGCAATACGGCGCTCCACTTAAGTTTACTTACCTGCCAAAGATTTCAGAAAACATCAACTTGGCAAAAAAATGGTTTGAAATAGCCATTGAAAAAAACAACTACAAGGGTACTTACAATTACTGTTACTGTACAAAAAGTTCGCATTTTAAACACGTTTTAAACGAAGCTTTAAAAAACGATATTCATATAGAAACCTCTTCGGCTTTTGATATTAATATAGTTGAAAGCCTAAAGGAAACAGGTAAAGTTACAGATAAAACCTATGTAATCTGTAACGGCTTTAAGCGCGAGCAGTATATAGAAAATATCGCGCGCTTAATTAATAACGGTCACGAAAACTGTATTCCTATCATAGATAATTATGAAGAGATAGATTTACTTTCAGATAGTATAGACAACCATTTTAATGTAGGTATCCGTATTGCTTCAGAAGAAGAGCCTAAGTTTGAATTTTATACTTCACGTTTAGGAATAGGCTATAAAAACATTATTCCTTTTTACGAAGACCAGATAAAAAACAACGACAGGATAGACCTTAAGATGTTGCACTTTTTTATTAATACAGGTATTCGCGACACAGCTTACTATTGGAACGAATTAGTAAAGTGTTTAAAAGTGTATGTGCGCCTTAAAAAGATTTGTCCTTCACTTGATAGTTTAAATATAGGTGGTGGTTTTCCTATTAAAAATTCACTGCATTTTGAGTACGACTATCAGTATATGATAAACGAAATTTTAAACCAGATAAATATCACTTGTGCAGAAGCAGATGTGCCTGTGCCTAATATATTTACAGAGTTTGGAAGTTTTACCGTAGGGGAGAGTGGCGGTGCCATTTATGAAATACTCTACCAGAAGCAGCAAAACGACCGCGAAAAGTGGAATATGATAAATTCTTCTTTTATTACAACGCTTCCAGACACTTGGGCTATCAGTAAAAAATTTATAATGCTGCCCATCAATCGCTGGAACGATGAGTATGAGCGTGTGCTTTTAGGAGGGTTGACCTGCGACAGTGATGATTATTACAATAGCGAACAAAATATGGCGGCTATTTATCTGCCAAAATTTAGAAAAGATAAACCTTTGTATATTGGCTTCTTTAATACAGGAGCTTATCAGGAGAGCATAGGTGGTTTTGGAGGCTTGCAACACTGCTTAATTCCTTCGCCTAAGCATATCTTAATAGACAGAGACGACACAAATACAGTAACAACTAAACTTTTTTCAGAACAACAAACAAGCGAGCAATTGCTAAACATTTTAGGTTATGAGCACTAAGACGTACGCAGGTATCCCGCAAAAATATGCGGCCCTTGAAACATCAAAAATTGTATTGATCCCCGTTCCTTATGATGGAACCAGCACCTGGCAAAAAGGTGCCGACAAAGGCCCTGAAGCATTCTTGGATGCTTCTGAAAATATGGAGCTTTACGACATAGAAACCCAAACAGAGGTTTATAAACAAGGGGTTTTTCTAGCAGATGCTATTACAGAAAATGCTTCACCAGAAGCGGTAGTTGCTGAAGTACATAAAACAACTAAAGACTATATAAAGCGAAATAAATTTGTAACCGTTTTTGGTGGTGAGCACAGTATTTCTATAGGAACCATACGCGCGTTTAACGAGTGTTTCGACAATCTTACCGTCTTACATATAGATGCACACGCAGATTTGCGCGTGGAATACCAAGGAAGCGCTTGTAACCACGCTTGTGCTGTATACGAAGCTAGCCAAACTACAAACCTTGTACAAGTAGGTATTCGCAGTATGGATGTTGCCGAAACTACGGTTATGGACGAAGAAAAAGTGTTCTTTGCTCACGATATGGCAAAAGATGAATACTGGGTAGATAAAGTAATTGAAGCCTTAGGAGATAATGTTTTTATAACTTTTGACCTTGATGCTTTTGATCCATCTATACTTCCTTCAACGGGTACTCCAGAACCGGGAGGACTTTTCTGGTATGAAACCTTAGACTTTTTAAAACAAGTTTTTGAAGAGAAAAATGTAGTAGGTTTTGATATCGTTGAACTTTGTCCTAACGAAAACGAAAGAGCTTCAGATTTTGTTGCAGCAAAGCTGTACTACAAAATGTTGACCTATAAATTTGCAGGTACCGAAGAAGGAGACGAATACGAAAGCAATTTTAATCTTTCAGCTCCGCTTGATGGAAGTAAAAAAGCTAACTTAAAATTTAACACAGAAGAAGATGAGTACTAATAAAGGCGCAATTTCACAATTTATTGAAAAATACTATTTGCACTTTAACGCAGCTGCGCTTGTAGATGCCGCAAAAGGTTACGAAGCACAGTTAAACCAAGGTTCAAAAATGCTTGTTTCGCTTGCCGGTGCTATGAGTACTGCCGAAATGGGTAAGATTTTTGCCGAAATGATTCGCCAAGATAAAGTACATATTATCTCTTGTACGGGTGCAAACCTAGAAGAAGATATTATGAACCTTGTTGCTCATAGTCATTATAAACGCGTGCCTAATTATAGAGATTTAACCCCACAAGACGAATGGGATTTGCTTGAAAAAGGATTAAACCGCGTTACAGATACTTGTATACCCGAAGAAGAAGCCTTTAGAAGAATACAAACACATATAGTAAAACTCTGGCAAGAAGCCGAAGCTAAAGGCGAACGTTACTTACCACACGAGTATATGTACAAACTGCTTTTAAGCGGTGTTATGGAAGAGTATTACGAGATAGATTTAAAAGACTCTTGGATGTATGCTGCAGCAGAAAAAAACCTACCTATTGTTTGCCCAGGTTGGGAAGACAGTACTATGGGAAACATCTTTGCTAGCTATGTGCTTAAAGGTGAGCTTAAAGCATCTACTATGAAAAGCGGAATAGAATATATGACCTTTCTTGCAGATTGGTATACAGACAATTCAGAAAAAGGAATTGGTTTCTTCCAAATAGGAGGAGGTATAGCTGGTGATTTCCCTATCTGTGTTGTGCCTATGCTTTACCAAGATATGGAGCGTACAGACACTCCGTTTTGGAGCTATTTCTGCCAAATAAGCGACTCTACTACTAGTTTTGGTAGTTATTCTGGCGCAGTACCCAACGAAAAAATAACTTGGGGAAAACTAGATATAGACACGCCAAAATTTATAATAGAAAGTGACGCAACTATAGTAGCGCCTCTAATTTTTGCGTATCTTTTGGATATGTAAACCAAACGGTTAACATTATTACAAAATGTGCAATACAAAACAGCAATAAGCAGTTAATATACCCCTACCCGAAACTTAGGGGTATAACTGTGTGTTTTAATTAATTGCGAAACCTAATAATACACAACTGTTTTACTTCAACTATCAATATATCTAACAAATGGATCCACAAAAGATTGAGAATATAGAACTTAAGTTTTTAACGCTTAAAGACTATGAAGCCTTAAAAGAAGCAACAATTCAGTCCTATGGCGGATTGCCTAACAGTTATTGGAAAATTGACGAAATAGGAAACCTAATAGATATTTTTCCTGAAGGTCAAGTAGTAATTATGGCAGATGGTGAAATTGCTGGATGCGCACTTTCCATTATTGTAGATTTTGATGAATTGGGAGAAACGCATACCTATAAAGACATTACCCACGACCCTACATTTAAAATTCACGACCCAGAAGGCGATGTGCTTTACGGTATAGACGTTTTTATTCGTCCAGATTTTCGTGGGTTGAGGTTGGGAAGACGCTTGTACGATTACCGAAAAGAACTCTGTGAAAATTTAAACTTAAAGAGTATTGTTTTTGGAGGTAGAATGCCTAATTACCATTTACATTCAGATAAGCTTTCGCCTAAGCAATACATAGAAAAAGTAAAACGCAAGCATATAGACGACCCTGTGTTGAATTTTCAAATCTCTAATGATTTTCACCCAGTACGTGTGTTAAAAGGTTATTTGGAAGGTGATAAAGCTTCGGGTGAGTTTGCTGTTTTGATGGAATGGGATAATATTTTTTATACCAAACCCGAAAAAAAACCAAAGCCTTCAGCAATAAAAAGCATAGTGCGCCTTGGGCTTATTCAATGGCAAATGCGCTCGTATTCGGGTATGGAAGAATTAATGCATCAAGCCGAATATTTTATAGATAGTGTTGCGGGCTACCGTTGTGATTTCGCTATGTTCCCCGAGTTTTTTAACGCTCCGCTTATGGCAAAATACAACCATATGAGTGAGCCAGATGCTATACGCGAATTGGCAAAATACACTAAGGAGATTACAGAAAAGCTTTCACAATTATCTATTTCATACAATATCAATATTATAACGGGTAGTATGCCAGAAGTTGTACGTGGTAAATTGTACAATGTAGGCTATCTCTGCCGTCGCGATGGAAGTGTTGAGCGTTATGAAAAAATTCACGTCACTCCAGACGAAGAACGCGTTTGGGGAATGGTAAATGGCAATTCACTAAAAACCTTCGATACAGACTGTGGGAAAATAGGCGTTTTAATTTGTTACGACTCTGAGTTTCCAGAGCTTTCTAGACTGCTTTCAGACGAAGGAATGGACATACTTTTTGTTCCCTTTCTTACAGATACTCAAAACGGGTATTCTAGAGTGCGTTTATGTGCGCAAGCACGCGCTGTAGAAAACGAATGTTATGTAGCCATTGCGGGTAGTGTTGGAAACCTTCCGAAGGTTCACAATATGGATATACAGTATGCCCAGAGTGCAGTGTTTACACCTTGCGACTTTGCTTTTCCTAATAACGGAATTAAAGCTGAAGCTACGCCCAATACCGAAATGATTTTGGTGGCAGATGTAGATTTAGATTTACTTCGCGAGTTGCACACTTTCGGTGCAGTTAGAAACTTAAAAGATAGAAGAAAAGATTTTTATAGGCTGGAACGAGTAAAGAAGTAGTTTTTAGAAACTATTTTCTTTTACTTTTTTAATCGAAAAAATTTCCCAGAGAGCAAATGCTATAAGCAGGCTGTATTCCAAAGCAACGAGCCAGAGGTTTTCGTCAAAACCGTTTTGTCCGTAGGCAGCATAACTAAGCGCTACTACAAAGCTCCAAACTATTGAGAATTTGTATTTGGTAAATACCGAAAGCAATAAGGGCGTAGCCACATACCAAGGATGTACTGTGGTTGCTAGCAAGAAGTAAAATGAGATTCCAAAAAGCAATGCAGTTATTAATTGCTGAGGTGTTTTGTTTTTTCTGAAAAAAGACAAGCCCAGTATAAAAAGCAATACAATTACAGGAAGAACCTTGCCAACGGTTTCAATAATATTCCAGCCTACAACTTGAAAACCAACCCATCGTATTAGGTAGTAAACACTTGCGTTAAATTCAAAATTTTGAAACCATAAGGCTATAGTTGAAGAAAAATGTGCTATAAATTCTGAAGAGAGAAAGGGTAGAAAACTAAGTAAAACACTGAGAATTACTAGGCTGTAAAACTTCAGTAATACAAACCAATCGGTTTTGTTTTTAAAGATGGGAGTTGAAGCAAAGTAGTTTAAAAACAAAGGTAATAACAACAACGGAATCAGTTTTACTGAAATTGAAGCTCCTATCAATACTGCCGCCCAAGCCCATTTGCCCTTAAAGAGTAAATACAAAGCCCAAACAAAGAAGAACAGCATAATGCCTTCAAAGTGAAGGTTTCCGCTTAGTTCAATGATTATAAAAGGACTTAAGAAATACCAAAATATGTTTTTTATCGGAAGGTTTAAGCGCTCAAGGATTTTTTTTCCGAAGTAAAGAATACCAATATCTGCCAAAATAAGTAAGAGGCGAAAAACAATTACAGAACCCAAGATGCTTTTGCTAGAAAAAAGTGCGGCTATAGCAAAAAACAACTGATTAATAGGTGGGTAGTTGCTATAATGGCTTGCATTTAAGGCTCCCATACCCTCATAGAGTTGTTGGGCTTGTGCTACAACCACTTGCGAAGCAATAGTTGCGGAATTAAGATAAGCTTCGGGGGTGAATAGATAGGGGCTCACCCCTTGTGCTAACAATCTGCCGTCCCAAATAAACCTGTAAAAGTCTTGCGATAAATTGGGGATTAGTACAATAAAAATAAGTCGGAATATAATTCCTAAACCCGCCAAATACCGAAAGCTCAGTTTCTGTTTTTCAATTAAGAAGTAGGCGATTATAAAAAGTGCTGAATAAAGCGAAATGAGTTTTATAAAATTACTCCGCTCTAAATCGTACCCAAAAATACTGTACAACACAATAGCTAGTATCGCTAGCAGTAAAGGGGTGGTATATAATTTAATGAAATTCAATAAAAACAGTTTTTATAATCGTTAAATAGAAATTCAAAAAATCTAAATTCAGCATTTAGCAATCCCAAAACTATCGGGATTAACAATCGTTAATTCATAAACTTCATTAGTCTTGCCACTCTGCAATAAACAGATTAGTGTCGTGACCTCCGCCATTGTTTCTATTTGATGAAAAAACAAGTTTTTTACCATCGTTAGAAAATACTGGGAAAGCATCAAAAGTTTCTCCGTGAGTAACGCGTTCTAAGTTTTTACCGTCTATATCTATCAAATACAGATTAAATGGAAAACCGCGTTCTGCTTCAAAGTTACTTGAAAATAAAACCTTTTCTCCAGAAGGATGAAAGAAAGGCGCCCAATTTGCATTTCCTAAGTGAGTGAGTTGTCTTAAGTTACTACCGTCTGCATCACAAATAAAAAGCTCCATTTCTGTTGGTTGAACTAAACCTTGAGCTAATAAGTCTTTGTATTCCTTAATTTCTGCTTCAGATTTTGGTCTAGAAGCGCGGAAAATTAATTTGCTGCCATCAGGCGAAAAGAAAGCGCCACCATCATAGCCAAGCTCATTAGTTATTTGCTTAACGTTTTTACCGTCTATATCCATAGTATAAAGCTCTAAGTCGCCACTGCGCATAGAGGTAAATACTATTTTATCGCCTTTAGGCGAAACGGTAGCTTCGGCATCATAACCTGGCTCTGTGGTGAGTTGTGCGGTTATATTTCCTTCTAAATCTGCTACAAAAATATCGAAGCTATCGTACACAGGCCATACGTACTTTCCATCTCTCTTTAAGGGAGCATCAGGACAATTTTCATCGGCTAGATGAGTACTTCCGTACACAATATGTTTTCCGTCTGGCATAAAGTAACTACAGGTAGTACGCCCTTTCCCAGTGCTAACCATAGGAGGTTGCGCATCTTGAAATGTGTCATCGGTATTCATTAAAAACATTTGATCGCAGTTTACACCCCAATCTTTATAATTGCTTTGAAAAACTAACTTACTATCGTCAAAACTCCAATAAGCTTCAGCATTATCACCTCCAAAAGTTACTTGTTTAAGACTCTTAAAGTGTTTTTCTTCAGGATAAATAAGGCTGTTGGTTGTAGCGGCAACGGTATCTTCGGCAGCAGCAGGTACTTTTTCAGACGTTTCGTTGTTCTTGCAGGCTACTAAAACGGCTATTGAAAGAAGGGCGTAAACTATTTTCATTTTGTTGTTTTAATGTATTTTTGTGCAAAAGTAATGATATGCGTTCAATTTTAGTGATATTTCTGGCAATAGTAGTTTCTTCTTGTAAAGATACGGTGGTGAAAACTGTAAGTATGAAAGAAGATGTTGCAATTTTAGCAAACGATAGTTTAAACGGAAGAAAAACAGGTTCTGAAGGCGAAAAGAAAGCGGCGGCATATATAGCAAAACGCTTTCAAGATTTAGGACTACAAGCTAAAGGTACAGCTGGTTATTTTCAAGAATTTACCTATAAAGCCAGTAAAAACCCACATCAGGAAGCCGAATTTACTTCAGAAGCTAGCGACAGTACAGAAAGAGGAGCAAATGTTATTGCTTATTTAGATAATAAAGCTGAAAACACGGTGGTTATAGGCGCGCATTACGACCATTTAGGGATGGGAGGCGAAGGCTCTCTTTACCGCGAAGGACAAGCTATCCACAACGGAGCAGACGATAATGCTAGTGGTGTAGCTATGATGTTGCATTTAGCAGATTCACTTCGTTTAAACGCTGCTGAAAGCCCTAAGAACAACAACTATTTATTTATTGCTTTTTCTGGGGAAGAAGAAGGGCTGTTAGGTTCTAATTACTTTGTTAAGAACCCAACAATAGACACTAAAAAAGTGACTTATATGCTCAATATGGATATGGTTGGAAGGCTTAATGCTGAAAAAACACTAGCAGTTTACGGCTTAGGTACTTCGCCTATTTTTAAGCAAACTGTAAATGCAAATGCAGGCAAATTAAATATAGCCGAAAATGAAAGTGGAGTAGGCCCTAGCGACCATACTTCTTTTTACTTAGCAGATATTCCTGTGCTTCATTTTTTTACTGGTCAGCACGAAGATTACCACAAACCAAGTGACGACACCGAAAAAGTAAATTTTGAAGGGATGCAGCTTGTTTCAAATTACATTTTTAGCATTATAAAAGATTTAGATAATCAGCCTAAGCTTACTTTCAGAAAAACTAAAAACGAAAGCGAAGTAGTGCCAGATTTTAAAGTGACTTTAGGTGTAGTACCCGACTATCTTTTTAGTGGTGAAGGAATGCGAATTGACGGTGTGAGTGAAGATCGTCCTGCACAAAAAGCAGGGCTTCAAAAAAGAGATATAGTTGTAAAAATGGGCGATTACCCTGTAACCGATATGATGAGCTATATGAAGAGCCTTTCAAAATTTGAAAAAGGACAAACGGCGGTTGTTACTGTTACTAGAAATGGCGAGTTGTTAGAGGTTGAGGTTACGTTTTAAGAAACAAGTTTTTTATTTATTTTCTACCATAAAAAAACCTCACAAATCTGTTAGATCTGTGAGGTTTAGAATAATTAATCACTTTTAGGATTTACATCATCCCAGGCATTCCACCGCCCATACCAGCTGGCATTCCGCCTCCGGCATTATCTTCTTTTATGTCTACCAATGCACATTCTGTAGTAAGTATCATTCCTGCAACCGATGCCGCATTTTCTATTGCGATACGAGTTACTTTTTTAGGATCGATAATTCCTGCTTTTAGCATATCTACATATTGTTCTGTTTTAGCGTCGTAACCAAAGTTTTTCTTGCCTTCCATTACTTTGTTGATTACTACAGAGCCTTCACCACCAGCATTGCTTACAATTGTTCTAAGCGGTGCTTCTATAGCACGTGCTACAATTTGTACTCCAGTAGTTTCGTCTAAAGTATCGGTAGTAAGGTTTTTTAGCACTTCAATAGAACGTACTAAAGCTACACCACCACCTGCAACAATACCTTCTTCTACAGCCGCACGGGTTGCGTGAAGAGCATCGTCTACGCGATCTTTCTTCTCTTTCATTTCTACTTCAGAAGCAGCACCTACGTAAAGAACAGCAACACCGCCAGCTAATTTTGCCAAACGCTCTTGTAGTTTCTCTTTGTCGTAATCGCTTGTCGAAGCTTCTATCTGAGATTTTATCTGGTTTACACGTCCTTTAATATCGTCTTTTTTACCAGCGCCGTTTACTACAGTTGTATTGTCTTTGTCTATAGTAACAGTTTCTGCAGATCCTAACATATCTATAGTCGCGTTTTCTAGCGTAAAGCCGCGCTCTTCAGCTATAACGGTTCCTCCTGTTAATACAGCTATATCTTCTAATATTGCTTTTCTTCTATCGCCAAAACCTGGTGCTTTTACAGCAGCAATTTTTAATGAACCGCGAAGTTTGTTAACTACTAAAGTAGCTAGTGCCTCACCGTCTACATCTTCAGCAATAATTAAAAGAGATTTTCCTTGTTGTGCCACTGGCTCAAGTATAGGAAGTAAATCTTTCATTGAAGAAATCTTTTTGTCGTAAAGCAAAATCATTGGGTTTTCCAATTCAGTTTGCATTTTTTCGGTATCTGTAACAAAGTAAGGAGAAAGGTAACCGCGGTCAAACTGCATTCCTTCAACAACATCTACATAGGTTTCTGTTCCTTTTGCCTCTTCAACAGTAATAACACCTTCTTTTCCAACTTTTCCGAATGCTTTTGCAATTAAATCGCCAATTACATCGTCGTTATTAGCCGAAATAGAAGCTACTTGCTTTATCATTTCAGATGAATTACCAACTTTGGTAGCTTGGCTTTCTAGATTTTTAACGATTGCTTCTACGGCTTTGTCTATACCGCGTTTTAAATCCATTGGATTTGCACCAGCAGCTACATTTTTAAGACCTTCTTTTACAATTGCTTGTGCAAGAACGGTTGCTGTTGTAGTTCCGTCACCAGCAAGATCGTTTGTTTTTGAAGCAACTTCTTTTACCATTTGCGCACCCATATTTTCTAGTGCGTCTTCAAGTTCAATTTCTTTTGCAACAGTAACACCATCTTTAGTTACTTGTGGTGCGCCAAAAGATTTGCTTATAATTACGTTGCGTCCTTTAGGGCCTAAAGTTACTTTTACTGCATTTGCTAATGCGTCTACACCGCGTTTAATCGCGTCGCGTGCTTCTACATCAAATTTTATATCTTTTGCCATAATTTTATGCTTTGTGCTTTAAGCTATATGCTTTAAGCAGGGTTAATTAATTTTGTTTGTCTTTTAAATGAAATGTTAGATGATGGCTAAAATATCATCTTCGCGCATAATAAGGTAGTCTGAACCTTCAAACTTTAGCTCACTGCCGGAGTATTTTCCGTATAAAACAGTGTCGCCAACTTTTACAGTCATTTTGTGGTCTTCTTTTCCTTTACCTACTGCTACTACTTTACCTTGTTGTGGTTTTTCTTTTGCAGAATCTGGAATGTAAATACCAGAAGCGGTTTTAGTTTCTGCTTCTTGTGGCTGTACCAATACGCGATCTGCAAGTGGTTGAATTTTTAATGCCATTTCAATTTTATTTTTTAGTTGTTAAACTTAAGTTTAAATGTTTTGATTGCTAATTGGCAGAAATTGTGCCACTGCCTATAAACTGACAGTTTATAAAACAAAAATGCCAGCTTGTCAGAAATGTAATTAAGCAAAACAAATCCTACTTGTTGTTGTCAAGAGATGAATGAGTTGTTGTGTGTCAATTATCAGTAAAATAAACTTGAAGTTTAGCCTTATTAAATAAAAAGAATAAGCATGTAGAAATAAAATTTTGAATAGCAACTATCTTAGTCTTACGGTCTAATAATATTTTTAAAAATAGTTGTAACGCAATTGATTATTTAAAATACTATATATACAAAAAATGCCAGCTCTTTAAAGCTGGCATTTTAAAATATGTTATGAGCTAATCTTAGTTAGTCGTATCTGTAGTTGGTGCAGGTGCTTCGGTTGTAGGCACTGCAGGGATTGCATTTTCATCAAAAGTTTTAGACTGTAAGCTGTTACCGCCCATAATGAAAATGTTTGAAAATAAAATTAATGCTATCATAATTGTAGCAAGTGTCCACGTACTTTTATCTAAAAAGTCGCTGGTTTTTTGGACACCACCTATCTGTGCGCCACCGCCACCACCAAAAGATGATGAAAGTCCGCCGCCTTTTGGGTTTTGAACCATTATAACTACGACCAATAAAAAGGCCACTATCATTATTAAAATTAAGAATATTGTAAACGTACTCATGATTGTTCTGAATTAATCAATTTTTCTATTGCCCGAATTTGGTCTGCAAAGAAACCACTTTTTTCGGGATTTTTCAAAATTAATATTTTATATGCTTGAATTGCTTTTTTATAATTCTTTTGTTGCAGGTAAACTTTTGCCAAAGTTTCCGTCATTAAAGAGTCTGGAGCTTGTGTATACGGGTTCGCTAAGTTTTTTTGAACTTCTCTTTTTTCGCTATTTGAAGCCTCTTGCGAAGGAATTATTTTTGGACGCTCCTGAATAAATTTATCGATAAGCTCTAATTTTCGCTCTTTTTCTTCTAAAACCGAAGCTTTTGAAACATTGTCTTCTCCTTCCAGATTTTTTGTTTCTTCACTTAAATCTTCTTCGGTTCGCTTAATGGGTTTTGCTTTTGTAAGTTTTAACCATTCTGAAAACGAATGAGTGTCGTCTTTAGTAAACTCTAGAGGCTTGTCTGTTTGTAAAATTTCTTCAGCCGAAGTTGTAGTCGTTTCTTTTTGTTCTACTAGATTGCTTACCGCTTCTACTTTACGCTGAAATAGTTCTGGGTTGAGAATATCTTCTGCCTTTTGCATTTCAGCCTTTAGTTGCTTGTCTATTTCAAGACTAATTTGTTCCGAAACATTTTCTGAAACAACTTTTATGTCTTCTACCGAAGTATCGTGCTGAAGTATGGTTTGCGAAATTTCATTTTGAATAAATTTTTCTGAAGTAATGTATTCAAAAAGAATATCGCGGTCTGTGGTATGGGCTGCGGTTAGCTTTAAAGCGTCATTATACAAATAACTTTCTCGGTTTTTTAACGCTTTTAACTGTAAGGCACGCGCACTTTGAAAATATGGAAATTTGGTAATTAAGCTGTCTAATGCACTTAAATCCTCAGAAGTTATTTTCTGTGGATTAGCGAGTAGATATGTATAGTTTTCTATATTCAAGATTTAAAATTTACCAGTTTGCAAGCGATTTGTTAAATATATCTTGAGTTAAGCGTTCAAAGATAACATCTACAGCAGCGTCTAGGGTAGAACCCGTTAATTGAGTGGTTCCTAGGTAGTCGTAATAAAAGCTAAAAGGCTGTTCAAAGTCTTTTAAAGGGTCTTTAGTGTTGTAAAAACGCACGTTTACAACTATAGTTAGCCTGTTTTGTGCGGCTGTACTGTTTGAGGTAGCGGTAATTGGTGAAATATAATATTGAGTTATTTCGCCTTCGTAAACTAAGTCGCCACCACTATTTACAAGATCTAAACTTGTTTGATTTAATAATAGATCCTGCAATTTTTGAGTAAAATCTCTCGATATTCCGGGTTCTACAATAGGAGCATTGTTTTGAAAATAATTTACTTGTACCGTTTTTGTAGTTCCGTAATTAATGTCTGCACCCGTAAATGAATACGCTCCACAAGCTTGTAGGATAAATGCTGTTACTAATATTGAGCTGTATAAAAATAATTTCTTCATTTTTTATTTGTGTAAATATAGCTTACTACAACAATCAGCTACAGGTCGTATTGTTTTATTTTTCTGTACAATGTACGTTCTGAAATACCGAGTTCGTCTGCGGCGTCTTTTCGTTTGCCATTGTATTTTTCTAGCGACTTTTTTATAAGCTCTAATTCTTTTTGTTGAAGCGAAAGGTTTTCTTCTTCTTCAATTTCTTCGGCGTATTCGTATTTGTCTTTTCGTTTTATCTCTTGCGAGCCGTGGTCTCTATGCGTAGTTGAAGCGCTATAAGCTTCCGAAACATTTTCGGGTATACTAAATACTTCTACATCGGCGGCTGTAGCGTTGTTTTCTTCTTCAATTATTGAAGCCAGTTCTTCTTCTACGTCGTTTTCTTCAGCGTATATTTTATTGATTAGGGAAGACTGTTCCTCTTTTACTTTGGCGGTATTCCCAGTTTTCATCAATTCTAAGGTAAGCTTTTTAAGGTCGTTTACATCGCGTTTCATATCAAAAAGCACTTTGTAAAGAATCTCTCGCTCACTGCTGAAATCGCTTTCGGTTTTTTTAGCATTCACTATCGCTGGTAGATTACTACCCATATCGGGTAAATAATGCCTTAAGGTTTCAAAAGAAATTTCTCTGTTTTGTTCGAGTACAGAAATTTGCTCTGCTACGTTGCGCAGTTGACGTATGTTGCCACTCCAACGGTATTTTAGCAGTAAATCTATCGCTTGCTCGCTAAGCCTGATAGTTGGCATTTTGTATTTCTGAGCAAAATCTGAAGCAAATTTTCTAAACAACAAATGTATGTCGTCTTTGCGCTCACGCAAGGGTGGAAGGTTAATTTCTACGGTACTTAGTCTGTAATACAGATCTTCGCGAAACTTTTCTTTTTCTATGGCTTCCGCCATTTTCACATTAGTAGCTGCAACAATGCGAACGTCTGTTTTTTGAAGTTGCGACGAACCTACTTTTAAAAACTCACCATTCTCTAACACTCTTAAAAGACGTACTTGGGTAGGCAGTGGCAATTCGCCAACTTCATCTAGAAAAATAGTACCGCCATCGGCTACTTCAAAATAACCACTACGGGTTGTGGTTGCGCCAGTAAAAGAACCTTTTTCGTGACCAAAAAGCTCACTGTCTATGGTTCCTTCAGGAATTGCACCACAGTTTACAGCTATGTATTTGCCGTGCTTTCTATGAGAAAGCGAATGAATTATTTTTGGGATACTCTCTTTACCTACACCGCTTTCACCCGTAACCAATACCGAAATATCCGTTGGTGCAACCTGAATTGCTTTCTCTACGGCGCGGTTTAGTTTTGGGTCGTTACCTATTATTCCGAATCGTTGTTTTGTTGCTTGTATGCTTTCCATATTTCTATCCCCGTTCATTCGGGAGTCTTATGTTTTAATTCCTAATAATATTCGTAAGTCAATTCCTCAAAAAGAACCCCATCTTTTTTAACTATCGCACTTGTTGGATATCCTGCCTCGTTGTACTGATATGTTTTTGTGAAAGTATAATTGTGTTCTGTTAGCGTGCTTGTAGAAACTTCGCTTGTAATATTATTGTTTGAGAAAAATAACTTTATCTGATCCAAATTGAATCTGTTTTCCCCCAATAAATTTAATGGATTTTCGCTGAAAGATGGATAGAGTGGGTTTGTTTTATCATCGTATTGATAGGATTGATTTGTTGAAAAATCGTTGTTAGGACCCGTAGTGCCATTTGTTTCTCTCTTTGTTATATTAGAGCCTCTATTGCTAATGACTTCTGTTGAAGATCCACCTAAATCGGTCACTCTATCTATAGATGTTAGTATGTTGTTACTGTAATTTAAATAATCGCGAAAACCTGAAAGTTGAGGTATGACTGTAATTTTATTGGGCTCATATCTTAATTGATAATAAATATCAGGGTCTACTCCGTCAAGAGACTCTGTTATATAATCTAATTTATCTGTAGAATCATAAAAATATGTGAGAATTCTACTGGTATTGACACCTTCAAAAGTCATATAGCTTTCTGTTAACTGTCCCAGTTGATTATAGGTATAATTAGTGATACGGGTATAATTGGAATTTGTTTCGTCTTCTTTTTTCTGTGATAAAGTGCCGTCTTCATTAAATAGAAACACAGTGCTATTGCCATTGGGAGTGCCATTGGCATCTATTCTAATACTTGTTAGTTTCTTAATTATAAGTTCCTGAGAAGCCTCGGGATTATTGTTGTCGTCATTAGAACACGACAAAAACAATAAACTTGCTGTGAATAAAATTAGGATGCGTTTCATAATATATTGGTTTTATGAATGTTCTACAGCCTCGCCAATAAGCGTTGCCGTTGTACAATCGGTTATCTTTACGTTTACAAAATCTCCTGCTTTAAAGTTTCCTTTCGGAAAAACCGCTACATTGTTATGCTCTGTTCTTCCGCTCCATTCGTCTTTGTTCTTTTTAGACTCCTTTTCTATTAAAACACGAACTGTTTTTCCTAAGTAGCTCGCTGTACGAATGGCGCTGTGTTTTTGTTGAAGCGCTACAATTTCGGTCAATCTTCGGCTTTTAGTTTCTTCGGGCACATCGTCTTCTAGCTTTCTGGCGGCCATAGTGCCAGGTCTTTCAGAATATTTGTACATATAACCAAAACCGAATTTTACATATTCCATCAAACTCATGGTTTCTTGATGGTCTTCTTCCGTTTCGGTAGGGAAACCTATAATCATATCCTGAGAAATAGAACAATCTGGAATGATCTCCATTATCTTGTCAACCAGCTTCATGTATTCTTCGCGGGTGTGCTGACGATTCATTTCTTTTAAAATCCGCGTACTTCCACTTTGTACCGGCAAGTGAATATGGTTACAGATGTTTTTGTGTTTGGCTACTACGTGCAATACTTCTTCGTGCATATCCTGCGGATTGGATGTTGAAAAGCGTATGCGCATGTTAGGATGTGCCGTTGCAGTCATATCTAGTAACTGGGCAAAATCTGTAGCGGTAGCCTGCTGCATTTCAGAAGCTTTTTTAAAATCTTTTTTCAATCCGCCACCATACCATAAATAGCTATCTACATTTTGTCCTAAAAGTGTAATTTCCTTATAGCCTTTTTGAGCTAGATCATTTACTTCGGCTAAAATACTTTGTGGATCGCGGCTGCGTTCGCGTCCACGGGTAAAAGGAACCACGCAAAAAGTACACATATTGTCGCAACCACGGGTAATGCTCACAAAAGCTGTAATGCCGTTGCCGCCTAAGCGCACGGGTGAAATATCGCCATAAGTCTCTTCTTTTGAAAGAATTACATTTACAGCATCGCGTCCTTCCTCTACTTCTTTAAGTAGGTTTGGGATGTCTTTATAAGCATCTGGACCAACCACCAAATCGACAATTTTTTCTTCTTCAAGAAATTTTTCCTTTAAGCGTTCTGCCATACAGCCTAAAACACCAACCTTCATTTTTGGGTTAATTCGTTTTACAGCATTGTATTTTTCTAAACGCTTGCGTACTGTTTGCTCTGCTTTATCGCGTATAGAGCAAGTATTCACTAAAACTAAATCTGCTTCTTCTAGTAAATTTGTAGTGTTGTACCCTTGGTCTGCAAGTATAGAAGCGACAATCTCACTGTCGCTAAAATTCATCGCGCAGCCATAGCTCTCTATATAGAGTTTTTGACTGTTGTCTTTACGTGCCTCTAGGGTTAGAGTGTTTCCTTGTTTATTTTCGTCTATTATCTTATTCATATAATCTCAGTACAATGCAAAATCAAAACGCGTTCCTTTAACTCACAAAGATACTATTAATTTGCGGCTCTGTCAAAGTGGCAGGTTTATTTGTGTAATTTTTGTGAATTGATTTTTCTTAAAAAGTAGATTTTTTTTGAAAAAGGGAGTTGAATTTACAAAACCTGAAATATTCAATTGTTTTCAAGTTTTAAGCGTTTTATGAAGTTAATCCTCATTTTATTCTTTAAAAATACGCTTAGTTTTAAGTGATATTCATGTTAAGAGTTGTCTAAAATTGGGTTTCAAAAATTGCGTATTAAAAAATTCATATACTTTTGTACGCATAACAAACATATATATGGCAAAGAATTTAGTGATCGTTGAGTCCCCAGCAAAAGCAAAAACCATTGAAAAATTTCTAGGTAAAGATTTTAAGGTTTCCTCCAGTTTTGGGCATATTGCAGATCTTCCTTCCAAGGAATTGGGGGTAGATGTAGAAGGGGATTTCACACCTAAATATATAGTGAGCAGTGATAAGAAAAAGCTGGTTTCTGAATTAAAGGCGCTTTCAAAAAAAGCAGAAATGGTATGGCTAGCAAGTGATGAGGACCGTGAGGGAGAAGCTATAGCTTGGCATTTGGCTGAGGAATTAAAGCTTGATAAAAACAAAACCAAACGAATTGTTTTTCACGAAATTACCAAAACGGCAATTTTAAAGGCAATTGAAAATCCAAGACAGATAGATTATAATTTGGTAAATGCGCAACAAGCACGTAGGGTTTTAGATCGGTTAGTGGGCTATGAACTTTCGCCTGTACTTTGGAAAAAAGTAAAAGGTGGGCTTTCTGCAGGACGTGTGCAATCTGTAGCTGTGCGTTTAATTGTTGAAAGAGAACGCGAAATAGAAGCCTTTACGGCTGTAGGTTCTTATAGAATAGATGCCGAATTTACAACCGCAGACGGCAGCAAGTTTAAAGCAAAGCTTCCAAAGAACTTTGATACGGAAGCGGAAGCACGCGAGTTCCTTCGGAAGAATTTAGGGGCTTCGTATAAAATTTCAGATTTAACAAAAAAGCCTGCTAGTAAAAAACCTGCGGCTCCATTTACTACTTCAACATTACAACAAGAGGCAGCGCGAAAGCTGTATTTTTCTGTTGGAAAAACAATGACTATCGCACAACGTTTGTACGAAGCTGGACTTATAACCTATATGCGTACAGATAGTGTAAACCTTAGTAATGATGCTAAAAATGCAGCTCAAAAAGAGATAATTTCTTCTTACGGAAAAGAGTACAGCAAACCACGCGATTACAAAGGGAAGAGTAAGGGTGCGCAAGAGGCTCACGAGGCTATTCGTCCTACAGATATGAGTAGGCACACAATTACTGGCGATCACGACCAAGCGCGTTTATACGATTTAATTTGGAAAAGAACGCTCGCTTCGCAAATGAGCGATGCACAGTTAGAGCGTACCAATGTAAAAATTGATGTGCTTTCTAAAGAAAAAGTTTCAGAAAACTTTACCGCTAACGGTGAAATGATAAAGTTTGACGGTTTCTTAAAAGTGTATTTAGAAGGAACCGATTTTGAAGAAGAAGAGCAGGAAGGAATGTTGCCAACTATGAAAAATGGCGATTCCTTAGATGCAAATTACATTACAGCAACAGAGCGTTTTACGCGTCCACCTTATAGATTTACAGAAGCATCCTTGGTTAAGCAGCTTGAGGAGTTGGGTATAGGTAGACCGTCTACATATGCGCCTACTATTTCTACTATTATTAGTAGAAACTATGTAGAAAAAGGTAGTGTAGAAGGTGTAGAGCGAAAATACCTTCAGCTTACATTAGAGCAAGAGAAGCTTGTAGATAAAACTTTGACCGAGACCGTAGGTTCAGACAAAGGGAAGCTGGTTCCTACAGATATAGGAATGATAGTAAACGACTTTTTAGTAGATCATTTTGAATATATTTTAGATTATAACTTTACGGCAAAAGTAGAGCAAGATTTTGACGATATAGCGGAAGGAAAAGAAGAGTGGACAAAGATGATGAAGGATTTCTACGGAAAATTTCATCCACAAGTTGCAGATGTAGAGGCTAATGCAGACCGCGAAAGTGGCGAGCGTATACTTGGTGAAGATCCTGAAACAGGAAGAACTGTTTTAGTGCGTCTTGGAAAGTATGGTCCAATGGCACAAATAGGTGCGCCAGACGATGAAGAGAAAAAATTTGCTAGCTTACGACCAGATCAGCAATTGCATTTGGTTACTTTTGAAGAAGTAATGGATCTTTTTAAACTTCCTAAATCGCTAGGAGTTTATGATAGTGAAGAAGTAGAAGTTAACAACGGTCGTTTTGGACCTTATGTACGGTTTGGTAAAACCTTTATTTCATTGCCTAAAGGAATGGATCCGCTAGATGTAGATATGGCTTTTGCAAAAGAGCTTATAGAAGAAAAGAAAAAAGCCGATGCTCCTATATATATGTATGAGGATTTACCTGTGCAGAAAGGAGTTGGACGTTTTGGTCCGTTTATAAAGTGGAACAATATGTTTATTAACGTAAACAAAAAATACGACTTTGATAATCTTTCTAATGATGATATTGTTCAATTAATAGAAGATAAAAAGCAAAAGGAAATTGATAAGTTAATCAATGAATGGCCCGAAGAAAAAATACGAATTGAAAAGGCGCGTTGGGGTCGATTTAATATTATAAAAGGAAAGACTAAGGTTGAACTTCCAAAAGGAACAGAAGCAGATAAAATAACCTTGGAGCAAGCGCAGGAGTTAATAGCGAAAAAAAGTCCTAAAAAGAAAGCTGCTACAAAAAGAAAAACAACTACTAAGAAAAAAGCTACAGCCAAGAAAAAATAATGATAGAGTTTTTATCTCCAATTTCAAAAAAAGTAATGGCATACCGGGAAATTTTGCCGCCCGGAACTTTGGGAAAACAAATTGAAGCCCATACAAAAACAGGGGAGTTGCCAGATTTAAAGGACGTTAAGTTTGCCCTATTGGGGGTAAACGAAAATCGTTCGGATGTAGATTTTATTGGCGCTCAATTATCTTTTGACGCTTACCGAAAAGCATTGTATTCACTCTACCCTGGAAACTGGAATTATAAAATAATAGACCTTGGCGATATTGAAAAAGGAGATTCGGCAGGAGATACTCGTTTTGCTGCACAGGAAGTAATTGCGGAGCTTTTACGAAAAAATATAGTTCCATTAATCTTGGGAGGAAGCCAAGATATAGCCTATGCACAATACCGTGCTTATGATGGTATGGATGCAATGGTGAATGTGGTAAATGTAGACAATCGTTTTGATTTAGGTAATGCCGAATTGCCAATTTCAAACAAATCCTATGTTGGTAAAATGGTTGTAGATGAACCTTACAATCTTTTTAACTACAGCGCTTTAGGGTATCAGTCTTTTTTTAATGCACCTCAAGAAATAGCGCTAATGGACAAGCTTTTTTTTGATGCATATCGCCTTGGCGAAATTACGGCAGATTTAAGTGCTATAGAACCCATTATGCGAAATGCAGATATGGTAACTATAGATGTAACTGCAATAAAAAGTGCAGAATTAAGTTATAAAAACAACGATAGTCCTAATGGATTTGACGGACGTGAAATTTGCACGATCTCTAGATATGCAGGAATCAGCAATAATGTTAAATCATTTGGCGTTTACGAGTTAAGCGATTCTATCGAAACTAAAAGTGGCGCTATGCTCATCGCGCAGATTTTTTGGTATTTTATTGAAGGTTTTAATTTTAGAGTTGAAGACGATGATTTTGACAACGAATCGCTCTTTACCTCTTATAAAGTCCCGATAGAAGACCAAATTTTGGAATTTAAAAAAAGCAATAAAACCGAACGCTGGTGGATTGTTTTGCCTTTTATTTCAAATGTTAATAATAAATTAAAAAGGAGAGCGTTATTACCTTGCACTTATGGCGAATATTTGAGTGCTTGTAATCAGGAAATTCCTGAACGGTGGCTAAAGGCCCGCCACAAGAATGAAGTATAATCAAACAACACAAGTAAAAACAGGGATTAAGGGTTTTTCAAAAAAATAATTGTTTTTTTGAAATTTTATAGATAGGTTTACGCCCTTGAATCTCGAAATTTAACCTAAATACCTATGAAGAAGTTTATTGCATTAACTGCGATCGTTGCCTTTTTATTCAGCTGTAATTCTGGAGACCGCGGAGAGCTGGTGGGGGCGAAAGGTAAAAAGTGGTATCCACAAAAACCTTACGGCATGACACTTATCCCAGGTGGATCTTTCATCATGGGTAAAAGTGATGACGATTTTGTTGCCGTAAATGATGCCCCGACAAAAACAGTTACCGTTCGTTCGTTTTATATGGATGAAACCGAAATAACCAATGCTGAGTATCGCCAATTTGTAAATTGGGTGCGCGATTCTACAGTGCGTTTGCGTTTAGCTATTATGGCAGATGAGATGGGAGCAACCCCTGGTGATGCTGGAATAGGTGAATTTGCTTTTGTAGATCAAGAAAACGAAGAAATGACCCCATACCAACAGTATATGTATGATAATTACTTCGGAATGGGTGAGGATTACTACGCAGGTAGAAAACTTAACGATAAAGTAGAAATTATTTGGGATACTGCTGAGTATCCAGACGAGTTCTATTCGGAAGTAATGGATACTATGTATATTCCTACTGAAGAAGCTTATAATGGACAACGTACTATAGACGTTAGTAAATTAAATTTCCAGTATACGTATATGGATATTGAAGCTGCTGCTCGTGATAAAACAAAAAGAAGAAAAGATTTTATTATAAAAGAAGAGCTTAATATTTATCCAGATACTACGGTATGGATTAAAGACTTTAACTATTCGTATAATGAGCCTATGCACAACGATTACTTTTGGCATGAAGCTTATGGCGACTATCCTGTAGTTGGAGTTACTTGGAAACAAGCGAAGGCATTCTGTGCGTGGAGAACCTTGTATAAAAATGCTTATCAAAAATCAAGAAAACAAAATTTTGTAAATTCATTCCGTCTTCCTGGTGAAGCAGAATGGGAATATGCTGCGCGTGGAGGTCTAGAGTCTGCAACCTATCCTTGGGGTGGGCCGTATGCTAAAAACGACCGAGGTTGCTTTATGGCAAACTTTAAACCGCTAAGAGGTGATTATGCTGCAGATCAAGCATTGTATACTGTAGAGGCTGATGCCTATGAACCTAACGACTTTAACCTGTACAATATGTCTGGTAATGTTGCAGAATGGGTTGCTTCATCTTATGACCCAGCTTCGTATGACTATACATCTACGATGAATCCAAATGTTAACGATAAAGATAATATGCGAAAAGTTGTTCGTGGTGGCTCTTGGAAAGATGTTGCATACTTCTTACAAGTAAGTACACGCGATTACGAATACGCAGATTCTGCAAGAAGTTATATTGGTTTTAGAACCGTACAAGACTATATGGGAACTGATGTTGTATTGAATCAAAACTTTGGTGACGCACGTTAATAATCCCTGAAATTTACTAAATAATTTAACCTTAATTAACACTCTCAATTAAAAACTTAAGTATTATGGCACAATCAAAATCAACAAAAAAACTTTTTAATATGGCCTATGGCCTTGGGGCTTCGATCGTAATTATTGGAGCACTTTTCAAAATTCTTCACTGGGAGTTAGGACCGTTAAACGGAGGTATTCTTTTAGCTATTGGTCTTATTACTGAAGCTATCATTTTCGCAATCTCTGCTTTTGAGCCGGTAGACGACGATTTAGATTGGTCATTAGTTTACCCAGAATTAGCTGGTGGTGCAGCTTCATCTAAAAAAGGTGCTGCTAAAGAACCAGAAGATACACAAGGGCTTTTGTCTAAAAAACTTGACGAAATGCTTAAAGATGCTCGTATAGATTCAGAATTAATGAGCAGTCTTTCTACTAGTATTCGTTCTTTTGAAGGAGCAACAAAAAATTTAGCGCCTACAGCTGAAGCCATAAGCTCAACAAAAAAATACAGCGAAGAAATGTCTCTTGCAGCAGCGCAAATGGATTCGTTAAACAGCTTGTATAAAGTACAGATAGAATCTACTAGCCGTCAAGCTGAAGCAAACAAAGAAGTTGCTGAAAATGCGGAACAACTAAAACAACAAATGCAGCATCTTGCAACCAACCTTTCTTCATTGAACGGTGTTTACGGAGGTATGCTTTCTGCAATGAGTAATAAAAACTAAGATAGGTCTTCACCTTAATTATTAATCTTTAAAAAAGAATAAAAATGGCAGGAGGAAAACTATCCCCAAGGCAGAAGATGATTAACCTAATGTATTTGGTTTTCATCGCGATGCTTGCACTAAATATGTCCAAAGAAGTATTATCTGCATTTGGATTATTAAACGATAAAATTGCATTGGCTAACGATGCTACTAAACAACGTAATGACTCTTTCTTAGCGAGTTTAGAAACGAAAGCCGCTGAGCAACCAGAACAATATGGTGTTGTATTAACAAAAGCTAACCAGATAAAAGAAATTTCAGGCGAGTTTGACAGCTACCTTGCAAATTTAAAATCTGAAATGCTTGGAACTGTTGAAGACCCTACAGATTACGAAGTAATGGATAAAGCAGATTTCTTAAACAATCGCTTTTTTCAAGGAGATAAATTTAAACCAGAAGGACAAGAATTTCTTGGTAAAATAGATGCTTACCGCAATTCTATGTTATCAGTCCTAGGTGATGATTATCCAGACATTAAATCTTTTGTTGAAAGTAATTTTTCAACTGCAAAGGTTAAAAATCGTGACGATAAAGAAGTAGAGTGGTTAAATTATAACTTTGAAGGCTTTCCGATGATTGCTTCATTAACAAAGTTAACCCAAATGCAAGCAGATGTTAAAACTGTAAACAGCGAATTGCTTTCTAAGTATCTTGCAGGTCAGCAAGCAGCAGCGCTTTCGTTTACACAATACAACACGCTTTTAGAGTCTTCTAAGTCGGCATATTATGCAGGTGAGCAATTTGACGGAGGAATTGTTTTAGGACGTAAAGATCCAAACACAAAACCAAACCGTGTAGAACTTACCTTAGATGGCAGACCTTTAACTGAAGATCAATACGCTATTGAAAATGGTAAAGTGATGTTGAAAATTGGCGCTGGTTCACCTGGAGATCACAAAATTGAAGGTAATTTAATTTTCATTGAAAACGGAAAAGAAACAGAGATTCCTGTAGATGTAGGATTCGCTACTATATCAAAACCTAATTCAGCAGTAATCGCTGCAGATAAAATGAATGTTGTTTATCGTGGTGTAGATAACCCAATGACGGTTTCTATTCCTGGTATTCCAGATAATAAAGTGAATGCTTCTGCAACAGGTCTTTCAAAAGTGTCTGGAAGTAAATACGTTATGCGTCCTGGTACTGGTAGAACAGTTACCATTACTGCAAGCGGGACATTACCTGATGGATCGGGAGTTAGAACTCCAGCAGAATTCCGTATTAAGGATATTCCATCACCAGTAGGTGCTATTCGTGGCGAAACTGGAATTGTACGTATGGAGCGTGGAGGTCTTGAAATATCTTCAGTATCTGCAGTATTGCCAGATTTCGACTTTGATGTTAAGTTAAACGTTACAGGCTTTAGCTTTAAAGTATCTGGACAACCAACAGTACGTATAAACGGAACTAAACTAGATGCTGCCGCTAAAGGTGCTTTACGTAGAGCAGGAAGAGGCGAAACAGTTCAAATCTTTGATATCAATGCAAAAGTTTCAGGAAGTAATGTAGTTCTTAAGAAAACGTCTCCTGTAATTATTGAATTGACAAACTAATATATAGAATAAAACCCTATTAGTATGAAATTGAAAAATGTTGTTTTATGTGTTTTTGGTCTTGGAATGGCTGCTAGTGCAAGTGCACAAGTAAATATTCTAAACGCCAAAACCCCTGAGGAAATAGGCATAAAAACCGAAGCGCAAATTGCTTATGACAACGATAAACCGTTGCCATATGGTTATACAGATGAGCGTGATGTTTTATGGTCTAAAACCACTTGGGAGATAATTGATCTTGACGAGAGAGTAAACTTCCCGTTGTATTACCCTATAGACACAAACAATATTGGTGCAGATAGACGCTCTCTTTATGACGTTTTGGTAAGAAACATCAAAGAAGGAAAAATTGAAAGTGTTTATGCCGATTCATATTTTACTGAAAAGCGTACTTTAGGTGATATTGAAGCCTCTTTGGTTTATAGCGATACTACAGATTTAGGTATAGAGCAATTTAACGCTGAAGGTTTTGTAGACCCTCAGTATGTGCGTCGTTTCTCTTTAGATGCTGGTGATATTGAAGAATGGCACATTCGCGGCTACTGGTATCTAGACAAACGTCAAGGTGAACTTAAATACCGTATGTTAGGTATTTGTCCAGTTGCAAGTGAAGCTCGTTCTAAAGCTTACCCTGAAGACGGTGTAGACTCTAAAGTAGAACTTTTTTGGGTGTGGTTTCCAGGAGCCCGTGAAGCTTTGCACGAAGCAAAAGCTTTTAACCGAAAAAATACTTCGCAACCAATTTCATACGACCATTTGTTAAACTCTAGACGCTTTAATGCCGTTATTTATAAAGAGGATAACGTTCAAGGTGATAGAGGTGTTAATGATTATATTAACGACAATGCACTTATGCAATTATTAGAATCTGAAAGAATTAAAGAACAGATTCGAAATATTGAAATAGATTTGTGGAATTATTAATTAGTTTCTAACCCACATTTCAAGAAAAACCCTTCAAGTTCCGTTTAGGAAACTGAAGGGTTTTTTCCTTTAAAATAAAATTTTCTTTAAAGAATAAATGCATACGTAATTGCATACAAAGTAAAATGAAGCAAGTAGATTATATAGTAGTTGGATTGGGCATAGCCGGAATTAGTTTATGTCAAGAATTGCAGAAACGCAATAAGAGCTTTGTTGTAATAGATAATGGCCTAGAGGGTGCAACAGCAAAATCTGGAGGTGTTTTTAATCCTACAGTGCTTAAACGCTTTACAGCTGCTTGGGATGCTTCAGTGTTTTATCCAGCAGCGATAAATTTTTATAAGCAACTTTCAGAAAAAATGAATCTTAATTTTTATACTGAAACTCCTATTTATAGAATATTTAAAAGCGTAGAAGAACAAAATAACTGGTCTGTAGCAAGCGATAAAAAGGAATTAGAAGTATTTCTGTCTTCTACATTTATTAAAAATAATAATGCGTCAATTTCAGCTCCATTAGGCTTTGGCGAAGTATTGGGGACAGCCCAGCTAGATGCCAAAAGTTTACTTGAAGGGTATCGTAATTTTCTAGCTAATGAAGCTCTCTTGCAAGTAGAAAATTTTAATTACGATGCAGTTCAACAATTTGAAAAGAGTGTTGTTTACAATGATGTTTCAGCTAAAAAAATAATTTTTGCCGAAGGTTCCAAAGTTGTAGATAATCCATATTTCCCTAAACCTGCTATTATTGGTAATAAAGGAGAGTACTTAATTGTTAAAGCTCCAGAGTTGCAATTAAATACACTTTTAAAAGGCCCTATGTATATTATCCCTCTTGGAGAAGACTTGTATAAAGTTGGGTCTACTTTTGGGCGTGATGATTATTCTTTGTTTCCTACAGAAAAGGCAAAAGAAGAAATTATTTCAGCTATGAAAACTTTTATTAGCTGTCCTTTTACGGTAGTTGGGCAAACTGCTGGCATTAGGCCAACTACAAAAGACCACAGACCATTATTGGGTTGCTTAGATGAAAACCCTAATTTAATATTTTACAACGGTTTAGGATCGCGTGGTTTTTTAATGGCGCCTTTGCTGTCTGAAATACTTTTTAATTTTTTAGAGGAAGATGTTCCACTTCCGTCTCAAATGAATATTCAGCGAATGCTATAGCGTTTTAAGCTGCTTTTTCGGGGTCGTATTTCATAAAAAAGTTAATCCAAATATTCCTAGAAACTCTTAAAATTATCGGAAGCATAACAACTAGAGTGATGATAATTGCTAAAAAACTGTAATTTCTATCTAGGCCTATAAAGAAATAAGAAATTATAAAAGCTGCTACAGCAATAGCTACACCTACTGCATAACTTACGTACATTGCGCCGTAAAAAAATGAAGGTTCAATTTTGTATTTAGTGTTGCAATGGCTACACCTCTCATGCATATCTAGTGCCGATGAAAACTTGTAGGGATTGCGCACTTCATACATTTCACCTTTCTGACAAACAGGACAACAGCCTGTAAATATACTGTAGAGTTTGGTACCTTTAAGCAATTGCATAATTCAGTTTTTTTTGCAATGCAAAATTAAGCATCTTTGCAGAAAATTAGGCTGCTTATCGCTCATAAATTAATTGGTAAGACTAATTTGTAATTCATATTAATAAGATGATCAATATCCACAATTTATCGGTTTCCTTTCAAGGCGACTATTTGTTCGAAAAAATAACGTTTCAGCTAAAACCAGGTGATAGAGTAGGCTTAGTTGGAAAAAACGGAGCGGGCAAATCTACCTTGCTCAAAATAATTGCAGGAGAACAAGAATACGATACGGGTCAAATTGCAACCGATAAAGAAATTTCTATCGGTTTTTTAAAGCAGGATATAGATTTTGAAGTAGGTAGAACTGTTCTTGAAGAATCTTATGAAGCTTTTACAGAGATAAAGAAGCTAGAAAAACAATTAGAGTATATAAATACCCAACTTGCTGAACGTACAGATTATGAAAGTGAAAGCTACCATCAGCTAATGGTAGATTTAAATGAAGTGCAACATCAATACGAAATTCACGGAGGGTATAATTACCAAGGAGAAACAGAACGTATTTTACAGGGTTTAGGTTTTCAACGGGAAGATTTTGAAAAACTTACCGAAACTTTTTCTGGTGGGTGGCGTATGCGTATAGAGCTGGCAAAATTACTCTTGCAGAACAATGATATATTGCTGCTAGATGAGCCTACAAACCACTTAGATATTGAATCTATACTGTGGTTAGAAGAGTTTTTAAAGAACTATGCAGGAGCAGTTGTTATTGTTTCCCACGATAAAATGTTCTTAGACAATGTGACCAATCGTACTATAGAAATTTCGCTAGGTAAAATTTACGATTTCAACAAGCCGTACACTCAATATTTAGTACTTCGCAATGAGTTGCGAGAGCAACAATTAGCTTCTCAAAAAAATCAGCAAAAGCAAATAGAGCAAACCGAAAAGCTCATTGATAAATTTCGTGCAAAAGCCAGTAAGGCAACGATGGCGCAGTCGCTTATTAAAAAGCTAGACAAGATAGATAGAATAGAGGTAGACGAAGATGACAATAGTGTTATGAGCTTGCATTTTCCTATTTCAATTACTCCTGGTAAAGTAGTAATTGAGGCTGAAAATATTTCTAAAAGCTATGGAGATAAAAATGTTTTAAGCGGTGTAGATCTTGTTGTAGATCGCGATAGTAAGCTGGCATTTGTTGGTCAGAACGGACAAGGGAAATCTACTTTGGCAAAAATTATTGTAGGCGAAATAGATTACAAGGGTAAACTCTCTTTAGGCCATAATGTACAAATAGGATATTTTGCCCAAAATCAAGCAGATTATCTAGACGGAAGTAAAACCGTATTGGATACGATGATAGATGCTGCCAACGAGAAAAACCGAAGCCGTGTGCGCGATATATTAGGTTCGTTTTTATTTAGGGGAGATGAAGTAGAAAAATACGTAAGGGTGTTAAGTGGAGGTGAAAGAAACCGCTTGGCATTGGCAAAGCTTTTATTGCAACCCCTTAATGTTTTGGTGATGGATGAGCCTACTAACCACTTAGATATAAAGTCTAAAAACGTGCTAAAAGACGCTTTAAAAAGTTTTGAGGGCACCTTGCTCTTAGTTTCTCACGACCGTGATTTTTTACAAGGACTTACCAATAAGGTCTACGAGTTTAAGGACCATAAAATAAAAGAGTATTTAGGAGATATTGATTATTTCTTAGAACAGCGTAATCTTCAAAATCTTCGTGAAGCCGAAAAGAAAACAGTTGTTACTGAAGTAAAAGAAAAACGAAGCGCAGGCGAAGAATACGAAATTCAGAAAAAATTAAAATCTGCAAAAAATAAATTGAGTAATGTAGAAGCTTCAATTTCCACTTTAGAGAAAGAAATAGCAACTATAGATACCGAACTGCTTATTAATTATGAAGAAACCATTGCTAAACCTCATTTTTTTGATAAGTATCAAGAAAAGAAAAAACAGCTTAAAAAGTTGATGGAAGACTGGGAAGTACTTCAAGAAAAAGTAGAGTCTTTATCTTAAAAACGAGAAAACTTTATTTTTTTTCAAATTAACCCTCCCTGTTAGATACTATAAAGTGTTTGAATAACTATGTTTGTTGTTCATAAAAGATAGAAATAGGAGCTCTAGAAGCTTAAAAACTAGGAATTGAGTAATCAATATTGGTTAGTAAATAATAATTTTATAAATTTAGACTTAAATATATTTAATCCCTCCCCCCTCATGTTATCCACCTTCACTCTTGCAGATGATATTATTGGATTTATTATCGATGGCCCTTATGGCGATGAAGCAATAGAAAAAATTCAAACTGAAGTTAATGAAAAGCTAGAGATATATGATAAAGTTAATTTGTATATTGAAGATACTGTAAATGCAGATATTTCATTAAAAGCAGTGATAAAAAGCATCCCCTTTAAAGTAAGAACAGCCAATCGTTTTCAGAAGGTAGCAGTGGTCACAGACCGTAAATGGTTGCAATTGGTTAGTTTCCTTGAAAAACTTTTCTTTAATGCAGAGCTTAAAATTTTTACTACAGATCAAAGATTAGAAGCACTCCAGTGGATAAGCCATTAATTTTTTTTGCATTTATCTATAAAAAATATTGTTTCTTCATTGCAGACTCTAAAAACCTTTGTATCTTTGCCGTCCATATCGCGGGATAGAGCAGTAGGTAGCTCGTCGGGCTCATAACCCGAAGGTCACAGGTTCGAGTCCTGTTCCCGCTACTAGCAAAAAAGCCTTCACAGAAATGTGAAGGCTTTTTTTATTTTCAAAATAGGTAGTCACAGGTTCCTCCGACGCTTCGGAGCTGTTCCCGCTACTAGCAAAAAAGCCTTCACAGAAATGTGAGGGCTTTTTTTATTTTCAAAATAGGTAGTCACAGGTTCCTCCGACGCTTCGGAGCTGTTCCCGCTACTTAATAAAACCTTTCAGGAATTTGAGAGGTTTTTTTTGTTTTTAAATTGCAATGTACTCTTAACTAGGATAAATTATCAATAGTTAAGAGTGTTAGCCTAAAGGAATTAACCTATTATCAATTTGGATATTATTGCTAACCAAAGAAAAGCACAATAATTAACAGTCCACTTAACATTTAATTAACAAGAATACAGGGTGGTTTATAATTTTATTAAATAATTTTATCGCCCAATGAAAGTAAGTAGCATTAAACATAGCATCACTTATTTATTCCTTGCACTTTTTCTAACAATGAAAATGGCAGGGATTCATGCCTTGTCTCATGCAGATGATAAGGAGCATGCGTTGCATTGTGTTATTTGTGACCATGCAATTACACATAATTTAACTCCTGCGCTTACACCAAATTTACAGGATTATACAATTGAAAACAACGAACCAGTTGTTCAGAAAGAGATAACGAAACAATACAGTTTTGTTACTACAAAAACAATTGCTTCAAATCAGCTCTTTTCCCGACCTCCTCCTTCTTTACTATAAATTTTCCTTGTACATTTTATTTAAGAGATTGCCCACATTTTATGGTACAGTCTATTAATTCGTTCTCTACGAATCTATAGATGATATCCTGTTGTCAATAAACTATATATTTTTAGTTTGCTGGTAATTAACCTTATAGGCTATAAAAACTTGGGTTTAACCTCTTGTGAGTTTATGTATAAGTTTTATCAAGGTCCTTTTTTGGGGACAATTGTTCAAATCTTATAGTATTTCAGATATGTTTCATAAAATACTGAGTGTATGGCTGTGTTTTAGCCTATGCGCTTATGCGTTTTCGCAGAATTCTTTTAATGTAAAAGGATTTGTGATAGACGCCAATACCTTACAACCTATAGAGGGAGCCACTGTAATAGGTGAAGGTTTATATTCAATTTCGTCATCTACCGGTGCATTTACAATTAATAATATTGTGGAAGGCTCTTACCATTTTACTGTTTCACACATAGGGTATACACCACAAACACTTTCCGTAGTTGTACAATCAGAAATGGAAACATTACAGCTGTTCTTGCATGAATCTTCAACATCTCTTAATGAAGTTGAGATTCGTGGTAAATCTAAACAAAGAATAGCTAAGGAAACACCTATAGTTTCTCAGACAATTTCTAAAGAGTTTCTTGATAAAAACCGAGAAAATAGTCTTATGCAGACCCTCAGTAAAGTCCCTGGGGTAAGTACAATCACTATTGGTTCAGGGCAGTCTAAACCAGTTATTAGAGGCTTGGGGTTTAACAGAGTTGCTGTTGTTCAAAATGGCATAAAACACGAAGCGCAACAGTGGGGCAATGACCATGGGCTGGAAATAGATCAATATGGTATAGAAAACATACAAATTATAAAAGGTCCAGCATCTTTGGTTTACGGCTCTGATGCCATTGCAGGAGTGGTAGATATACAGCCTAATAATATACCACCACTAAATTCTCTTGGAGGCGAAGTAAATCTTTTAGGAGAAAGTAACAATGATTTATGGGGAGTTTCTGCTGGTATTCAGGCAAGAAAAGAAAAGTGGTTTTACAGCGGGCGTCTTACTTACAGAGATTATGGCGACTACAAAGTGCCTACTGAAAAAATTAATTACGAGAATTATATTTTTGAACTGCAGGATAATAATTTAAGAAATACCGCAGGAAAAGAAGCTAATGCAAGCTTCAGTTTAGGGTATGTTTCAGATAATTTAAAATCAGAAACTTTTATTAGCAATGTAAATGCCAAAAATGGCTTTTTTGCCAATGCCCATGGCCTTGAGGTAAGAACTTCTAGTATAGATTATGATCGCTCTAATAGAGATATTGACCTTCCTTTCCACAAAGTAAACCATTTTAAAATTATCAATAATACGTCTGTAACAAGGGGTAAGCATACAATTCATTTGAATTTAGGCTTTCAAAATAACCAAAGAGAAGAGCATTCTGAGCCTGTGCCTCATGGATATATGCCAAAACCATCAAATAGCAAAGAGCGAGTATTTAAAAAGAATACTTATGCCCTAAATATGAGAGATGTTTTTAAACCAAATGAGTTGCATGATGTTGTTGCGGGTGTTAATGTAGAATTTCAAGATAATAACATAGGCGGATGGGGGTTTTTAATCCCTGATTATAACCGATTTAGCATTGGAGCTTTTGTGTACGACCAATTTGAGATTCATCCAGATTTTCATGTTTTGGCAGGTATACGTTATGATTATGGGCTTATGGATACTAAATCATATTACGATTGGTATCCTTCTACTATAAATAATACTGACGGATCAACATCCTATGTGTATTTACAACGAGCTCAAAACAAAAATTTGGATTTTGGAAATATTAGCGCTTCAGTAGGACTTAGCTATCTTTTAAAAAACACCACCTATAAATTAAATATAGGCAAGAGTTTTAGAATGCCTTTGCCTAATGAATTGGCTTCCGATGGTGTAAACTATCATATGTATAGGTATGAAAAAGGAAACCTCAATTTAAACCCCGAAGAATCCTATCAATTGGATATTGATGTTGACCATACAACAAAACACTTCTCCATTGGTATAAGCCCTTTTGTAAATCTTTTTGAAAATTATATTTATTTGAATCCGACTTCGAATTATTACGAAACCTTACAGATTTATGAATACACTCAAAGTAAAGTGTTTAGGATTGGTGGAGAAATAAAGGCTAGTACAACTATTTTCAAAAAACTCCAATTGGATGCATCTGCAGAATATGTTTTTTCAAGGCAAAGCAGTGGCGCTAAAAAAGGCTTTACGCTTCCTTTTTCGCCGCCATTATCGGGATTGCTAACTACTAGTTATCAATTTGGCGATGTCCTTGTTTTTAAAAAGCCACAGCTGATAGCTGATTATAAAATAACTGCATCTCAAGACGAAATTGTCCCTCCAGAAGAAAAAACAGAAGGCTATCAATTGTTGAATTTATCTCTTTTAACAGCTATGGATTTATTCAAGAATGATATGCCAGTTGAAATGCGTTTAAAACTCAACAATGTTTTTAATACTAAATACTTTGACCATACCAGTTTTTACAGGTTGATAGATGTTCCTGAAGCTGGTAGAAATCTATCGATATCGTTAACAATAGCTTTTTAAAATAAATAATAATTATAAACCAAATGAAAACAATCACAATGAAAACAATCACAATGAAAACAAACTATAAATTTTCAGCACTTATGGCTGTACTGTTACTCTTTTTAAATTCTTGTAGTAGTGATGATGACAGCATATTAACAAGTGCACCCGTAATCTCAAATTTTGAATATGGAGAAGGAGATGATCATTCAACAGATCACTTCGCCTATAAGGGATCGGATATCCATATAGAAGCAGAAATTTATGCTGAAGCAAAAGTAAGTAGTATTTCACTGTCTATTCACGCACATGATTTAACCCCAGCTGATGGTGAGGTAGATTGGGATTTTGAGCAAGTATACACAGATAGTGATTACCTAGTTATCAATCCTACATTTCATGAACATATAGATGTTCCTAACAATATACCTTCTGGCGAGTATCATATTGAGTTAACTGTTACCGATGAACTTGGTAATAGCACCGAGGTTGAGGGGCATATTCAGATTTTAGAGCCCATTGCGCTAAGCGATATTTCTATAGATACTTCGGTTGTTAGAGGAGAAGATTTTCATGCCGAGTTTATGATAAATGCGATAAATGGAGTTCATAATATTACTGTTGATGTCCATGCACATGGAATTGTTCCTGGGCCTGGAGAAGTGGAATGGGATTATGAGGGAGTGTTTGAAGACGGTTACCATGAGCAGACCGAAGTTGAGTTTCACGAGCATATAGATGTCCCAGTTACAGCACCTGCAGGAGAGTATCATATTATATTTACTGTTGAAGATGAAGAAGGAAACACTCAGGAATATGAAACTCATATAGACGTAACAGCATCATAAAATAATTATACCGCATAGCACCTATTTATGCTATGCGGTTCTAAACTATAAAAAATGAAAATAGCCTTAAAACATAGTAGCTTTTTACTTTTCATATTGCTTTTGGTGTCTTGTTCGAGCGATGATAAAGTAAATAAAGATGAACAAAAACCAACTATATCTATTAACTATAACGAAGGCTTCCCGCAAGCCTGTACACAACTTGTAAAAGGAGAAACCTACACTTTTAGAGCTAAGATAAATGATAATAAAGCATTGGCTTCTTACAGTTTAGATATACACCATAATTTTGATCACCACACCCATGATGACCAAGGGGAACAATGTGAGTTAGAAGGGGTTAAGCAAGCTGTAAATCCCTTTATTTTCATGGAAAATTATACCGTAGAAGATGGATTGACTAGCTATGAAATTAAAATCGCTATTACAATTCCTAATGATATAGATACAGGCGATTATCACACTGGGTTTTCTGTAACAGATAAAACAGGTTGGCAATCTAGAACATCAGTAGATATTAAAATTATTGAATAAAAGTGAAAAGTAAAAACATACACCTTTTGTTTAAATATCTACATTGAATTTGAGTTAGTTTTTTTTGATGTTAGATGGCAGTGTCAGTGTGCATAAACTGGCACTGCTTTTAAAATAAAACATTTCAATTTTTTGTCTTAATAAAAACCAATAATTATTTCTTTATGTAGAGAAATTACTAATTAAAAAATATAAATCTAATGATAACAACAGTAAAATTAACAAAAAAGTATGGCGATTTCACAGCATTAAATCAACTTTCTTTAAAAGTAAATCCAGGTGAAATTTATTGCCTTTTAGGTGCCAATGGAGCTGGGAAATCTACCACTATAAATTTAATCTTGGGCTTTCTAAAACCAACTTCTGGAGAAGCTCTAATAAATGAGAAGTCCGTTTCCAAAAATAATATCGAAACCAAAAGAGACATTGCATATATTCCTGAAAATTTAATGTTATATCCTACACTAACAGCTATAGAAAACCTTGATTATTTTTCCGGTATAGGCGGGCAAAACCTAAAAAAGGCAGACTTAGAATCACTTTTAACAGAATCTGGCTTGCAAGAGGAAGCATTTTATAAGCGAACTAGTGCATTTTCAAAAGGGATGCGTCAAAAAGTAGGTGTTGCCATTGCTCTAGCCAAGCAAGCTAAGGCACTTTTATTAGACGAGCCTACTTCTGGTCTTGACCCTAAAGCGAGTAACGAATTTGGAGAGCTTTTGCATAAACTTAAGACAGAAAAGGTAGCTACACTCATGGCTACACATGATCTTTTTAGAGCAAAAGAAGTAGCGACTCATATAGGGATTATGAAAAATGGTGAACTCAAACATCAATTTACAGCCAGTGATATTTCACTCTCTCAATTAGAGAAAGTTTATTTAGATACTATGAATTATAAAGAATATACGAAATGAAGAAGACGTTGATTAAAGAATTGAAAGAGCTTTTTCGTGATGGTCGAATCCGTTTGGCTGGAGGCATAGTCATCTTGTTATTAGGTATGGCCGTATGGATAAGTAGTAGTCAATACGATAAAGTAAAACAACAGAATAAAATTTCAGAAGAGCTTGAACGAGAAAATTGGGAAGCTCAAGGCGAAAAAAGCCCTCATTCCGCTGCACATTATGGCACTTATGCTTTTAAACCGCAATACCCATTAGGGTTTCTTGATAAAGGAATAGAAAAATATGCCGGAACATCTGTTTTTATGGAAGCCCATAAACGTAACGAAGCGCAATTTAGTCCTGTTATTGATCAAACCGGATTGGCTCGTTTTGGTGAACTAAGTCCAGATTTTATTTTGCTATTCATTATCCCTTTACTTATAATACTTATGGGATATAATAGCTATACAAAAGAAAGAGAGCTGGGTACAATTTCCCTTTTAAAAAGTCAAGGTGTTAAAAATAACAACTTGCTGTTGGGCAAATGGTTATCCTTGTTTTTGCCAATTATCACAATTACACTATTACTTTTTTTAATTGCAGGTATTTTATTGTCAGGTATAGCGGGTTTTGAATGGGAGTCACTTTTCCTGTTGTTATTGGTGTATTGGGTATATTATGCGGTCTTTATAAATATTACTTTATTAATCTCTAGATTAACTAAAAGCTCTAGCATATCATTAGTGGTTATGCTAAGCGTATGGATCATTTCCTGTCTAGTTGTTCCAAAAGCAACAGGAAATATTGCAGATTCTGAATATCCTTACCCTACAAGGCAACAATTTACGACAAGTGTTTTACTTGACAAAGAGAAAGGCTTGGATGGACACAACCCTTGGAGTTTGGAGGCTAAAAAATTAGAGCAGGAGACTTTAGCAGAATATAAGGTAGATAGCTTGGCTCAATTACCTTTTAATTACGATGCCTTTCGAATTCAAAAAGGCGAAGAACACGAGGCGAGGGTCTACCAAAAACATTACGAGAAATTGAGGAATCAATTTTCGGGTCAAATAAGTATTTATAGAAACCTTTCTGTATTATCCCCGTTTTTACCTGCTCGTTTTCTTTCAATGGGAATATCCCGTACCGATTACTATTCTCATTGGGACTTTGAAGATGCTGCTGAAGACTATCGTATTGGAAATCAGAAATTTCTTAATGATAATTTTGCAAAAAATTCAACTTATGGAGAATGGGGGTATAAGGTTGATAGTAGTTTTTGGAAAGACCTCCCAAAATTTAACTACGAACATCCACCTCTTACTAAAGTTCTAGAACAACAGTTATTCTCATTGACAATCCTTATGGGGTGGTTGCTAATCAGCTCCCTTTTATTATTAACCGTAAAAAACAAAATCTAAATGTTTACATATAATTTTAAATACGAGTTAAAACTATTATTGCGAAGCCGTTGGATACAATTGCTCACTCTACTGCTAATGGTGTTATTTGTTTTTGCTGGTTATAACGGAAAACAAAAAGTAGATAAGAGAACAGCTGATATTACAACTGCGCAGGCCGCTGTAAATACTTCAGACAAAGAAACATTGGAACAACTTCTTTCTATTGAACAGGGAGAGGATTTAAATTTAAGCGCTTGGACAACCCCAACTAGGCCTATTAATATAGGGAATAAAAACCCAAGAGTTGCTGCTATGCCAGCAAATGAGATGGCGTTTATGGCGGTAGGTCAGAGTGATATTTATACTCACTATCTATTGCCAAAGGTTTCAGGTGATGATTTCGCACTTAACCTTTCCGAAATGGCTAGTCCAATTCAGCTTCTCTTCGGGAGTTTTGATCTTGCCTTTGTAGTTGTTTATTTATTGCCATTAATTGTCATAGCGTTTTCTTATAATGTGCTTTCCGAAGAACGAGAACGAGGGTCTTTAAGATTATTAGCTTCCCAGCCTATTTCTATACATAAATGGGTGTTTCAAAAAACCGGAATTCGTATGTTCTGGATTTCAATTATAGTCTTGTTGGCTACAAGCGCTACCTTTTTATTAAATGATATAAAATCATTTGATGGTTATTTATTGTTCTTCACAAGCTGTGTTATTTATATGCTGTTTTGGTTTGGATTAGCCTTTGCTATAAATATCCAAATAGGAAAATCTGCTCAAAACGCATTTGTGTTGCTTGGATTTTGGATAGTTTTTGTGCTACTCATTCCTTCAGTAATTAACCAAGTAAGTGATGTGCTATACCCAGTGCCTTCAAGGAACCTGCTCATAAATGAAATGCGCGAACATAAGGCCGAAGCTGAAAAAAAACAAGATCAAATATTAGATAATTTTCTGAGAGACCATCCTGAGTTTGCCGTAAATGATGATGCAAATTCAAAATCATTTTGGCATAGATATATGGCATCACAGAAAATAGTTAGAGAAGAACTGCAACCACTTTTGTCTGAGTTTGATAATAACCTTGCTGAAAGGCAAAAATGGGTTGATAAGTTACAATGGCTTTCGCCTGCCATTTTGGTGCAACAAGATTTATATTCTAGAGCAGGGACATCTAAAGCCGATTATGAAAACTATAGGCAACAGATGTTAAACTTCTCTAAGGAATGGAGAGATTATTTTATACCCTTACTCTACAACAATCAAGTTTTTACTTCTGAACATTTTTTAAATTTACCAACATTTGAGTATAAACCTGATAAAAGTATTATTGACGCTTATAGGTTGTGGGGTGTTTTATTACTAAGCCTGATAGTCCTTTTAGTTGTTGTGATTTCTTATAAGTTGCGAACAAAAAATGAGTATTCTATAATTCAATAGATATTTTATAAGAAAATTAAACCATTAGGATTTATTACGCTTTATTCAAAATACAGCAGTACATAATTTGATTGAGTAAGCTTTTAATTAAATAAAAATGGATAATTACTATTCTGTTTTATAAAGTAAATTGAATATACCTTATTGAGTGTTGTAGCGGTCTAATTGCCGTTACTGAGTAAAACCTTTCAGGAAACTGAGAGGTTTTTTTTGTTTGTAAAGTGGAGTTCTGGGTTCTTCCTAATTGTTATAGGGATGGATACTAGAACCAACTTCTCCCTTAGCTTAAAATCATTTTTTCACTAATTTTCTTCTATAGAAAAGTGAGTTTATATTGGTATTAGTATTGCAATATTTAAGACGCTTTTCATTTTTTTACATTATAGTCGCAAAAATGTTTGTGATTTTTTTTAGCACTCCTGTTTGTAATTACCTCATTGTTTAGGGGCTACAATTATTTCGTTTTATAGTTTTAATATTTTAAAGAATTTCTTTTTTTCTTAATAGTTATATTACATATTTTTGCCCTTATTTTAAATAAGTCTAAATAAGAATAAGTTTTTTTCGATTTCTAATTCAAATTAAATTTTATAACTATAAACCTTTAAATTATGATTAATTTTATCCGTATTTGCTGTTGCTTTTTGTTTTTCACAGCAACATTTCAAGCTCAAACTTTTCAAGAAACCACCGTTCCTTTTTTGGATTTTTGGTTTTCATCTAGCGCTATTGTCGATATAGATAACGATGGCGATAAAGATGTAATTATTTCTGGTGCTGTTGATACAACTAGTGGCGGGCCAGATACAACTATAGCACAAGTATATATAAATGATGGCGGGACTTTTTCGTTAAGTACTTCTTTTGAAATTGAGAAAGCCCTACATCTAGGAGATATGAAACTTTTTGATGTAAACAATGACGGTCTTTTAGACTTAGTAATTACTGGGTTAAGCTATGACGACATCGTTAACTATAAACTGTATACCTATATAAATACAGGAAATAGTTTTGAGTTACAAGATGATGCAATAGGGAAAATATTTGGCTCGATTAATTACGGTGATTTTGACAATAACGGGAGTTTAGATTTTATTACCAACGGAACTCAATATATTGAAGGAACAGGATTTGTAAATATTTTAGATATTTATAAAAATACCGCGGGAAGCTTTGATAAGTCTGTACTTCTTAATGAAGGGTCTCAGAATGGAAACGTTCATCTAGTGGATTTTAATAATGATAATGCTTTAGATTTTGTTCAAATAGGTGTTGATGTAAATTACGACCCGCTCTTTAAGATATTCATCAATAACGAAGGGCAGCTAGAAGAAACCGTAAGTGTTGAATCATTAGGATCAGGAAACATAGCAATAGCCGATTTCAACGCAGATGGTTTCCTTGATATAGTGGCACAGGGTTCAGATGAAAATTTTGATCCTGTTTTAAAAGTATTCTTTAATCAAGGCGATTTTGTTTTTAATGAACTTGATTTAACCCCAGAAGCTACAACCAATTCTAGTGGTGCAAAAACAATTGCAATTGGAGATTTAAATTCCGATGGCTACAATGATTTTCTTACTATTGGACAAGACGACGATTACAATGGGTTTACAAAAATATTCATTTTCGACCCTTCAAATGAAACTTTTAATGTTGTAACTGATAATACAGGATTGATGAACATAGGAGGTTCAGGTTATGTTATTTTAGAAGATGTAGATAATGACACTCAATTAGACCTTTTAGTTTCCGGATTTACAGATCTCGCAGGTGATTATACAGGCGTAACGAGACTTTTTAAAAACCTTTCAACCACTGCCAATGTAAACCCTGAACCGCCAACTGTATTAAATATGGAGGTTGAAGGTGAAAAATTACTGTTTTCTTGGAGTGGCGCAACAGATGATAAAACTCCAGTTGAAGGGCTTCTATATGAATTGCGAGTAGGTACTTCTGAAGGTGGTTCCCAAATAGCAAAATATGTGGTAAACACCCCTTCTTGGATGCTTCAGTTAGATGAAATGCCAGAAACTATTTATTGGGCTGTACGAAGTATCGACCCTTCTAAGCTTTTTTCTGATGAATCTGAAGAAATGGTAGAGTTTACCCTGTCATTGACTGACCTAGAGCAAAATATTATTTCAGTTTATCCGAACCCAGCGACAGATTATTTAAATGTAACTGGCACCAATATAGAAGAAATATCGATAGTAAGTACAGATGGAAAACTATTGTTGCATTCCGAGGCTTCCAATACTATTAGTGTTGATCAACTGCAGTCTGGAGTATATTTTGTTAAGATAAAAACAGCAGACAAAGTTGTTTCTAAAAAAATCATTGTCAATTAATTTAATGTTCTAACTAAAAGGTCGTTTTCAAAATTTGATGGCGACCTTTTTATTTGAAAAATTTGCTGTAACTTATTCCGAATACTATACTGTAGTTAATTAAAATTGTTGAGAAAACAATAAGCATTAAAGCTAGTTCTTTAACAAGATTTTCACAACTGTTTTTAGTATTTTAGTGCCTTCTTCAAAAAAAATAATTACTTATGAAATATTCTTTCAGCAGCATTTCGTTACTCCTGCTAATCTTTACTTTTTCTTTTGCAACAAAGGCACAAGAAACAAATCAAAACAATCAACATTTATTCGATAATGTTTCGTACAGACAAGGAAATGTATATCGCACTGCTTCGGGGAAACCGGGGCCAGAATACTGGCAAAACGCAGCCGATTACAAGCTAGATGTAAGCTTAGACGATAAAAATCATACGGTATCTGGAAGTGTAACTATTAATTACACTAACAACAGCCCCGAAACATTAGACTTTATTTGGTTGTATTTAGAACAAAACCGTTTTACCGAAGATTCTCGCGGTACCTTAACCACTCCAGTACAAGGCAGTCGTTATAGTGGCGATGTAGAAGGCGGTTATGAGTTGAGTAATGTTTCGGCTAAAACCAAAACGGGTACTTCTTCAAAATATATAATTACAGATACTCGTATGCAGTTGTGGTTAGACAAACCCTTGGCGGCTAAGGGTGGCGAAGTAACAATTACAATGAACTTTAAGTATAAAATTCCAGTTGAAGGAATGGACCGTATGGGGCGTTTAGAAGTAAACGACGGTACTATTTACGCTTTGGCGCAATGGTACCCGCGAGTAGCTGTTTTTGACGATGTATTAGGATGGAATACAGATCCGTATTTAGGTGCTGGCGAGTTTTATTGCGAATACGGAAACTACGATGTAAAAATTACAGCTGCTGCAGACCAGACTGTTGTTTGCTCTGGAGTGTTACAGAACCCTAAAGATGTACTTACAAAAGAACAACAAGACCGATGGGCAAAAGCGGAGAAAAGCGATAAGACAGTTTATATAATCAAACCAGAAGAAGTGGGTACTCCAAAAGCACATCTTAAAACAAAGGGAACTCTTACCTGGCATTTTAAGATGGAAAACACTCGCGATGTGGCTTGGGCAGCTTCAAAAGCATTTATTTGGGATGCAGCCAAAATGAACCTTGGCGAAGGAAAAACCGGTCTAGCACAGTCTGTTTACCCAAAGGAAAGCGATGGCGAAAATGCTTGGTCGCGCTCTACTGAATTTTCAAAAGCCTCTGTAGAATTTTATTCTAATAACTATTACCCTTATCCGTATCACACAGCAATTAACGTTGCGGCTAGTGTGGGCGGAATGGAATATCCAGCTGTGAGTTTCTGTCATTACCAAAGCAAAGGGGAAGACCTTTGGGGAGTTACAGACCACGAGTTTGGTCATAACTGGTTCCCTATGATAGTTGGTAGTAACGAACGTCGCTATGCTTGGATGGACGAAGGCTTGAATATTTTTATAAATCACTATAGTACCGAAGCGTTTAATAATGGCGAATTCCCTACCAGATCTAGCAGCCCTAGAAGTTTAATAGGTTACCTTACGATGGATAGTCGTGAAGGAATTGACACTTATCCAGATATGACAAATGCTAGAAACCTAGCGTATACCGCATATTATAAGCCTGCAGCAGGATTGTATTTGCTTCGTGAATATATTTTGAAACCAGAGCGTTTTGACAATGCTTTTAAAAGTTATATTGAAACTTGGGCGTATAAACACCCACAGCCTAACGACTTTTTTAACCATATAGAGAATGTAGTAGGCGAGGACCTTTCGTGGTTTTGGAAAGGTTGGTTTTACGGTAATGGAAATATAGATATTGGTATTGTAGATGTGAAAGCTTATCAGGGCAATTCACTAATTACTCTTGAAAATAAAGGTGAAATACCTATGCCTGTAAAGCTTCAAGTTATTTTTGCAGATAACACTTCAGAAATTGTGGAGCTTCCTGTAGAAATATGGCAACGTACTAATAGCTGGTCTCATTTATTGAGAAGCACAAAACAAGTGCAACGCGTGGTTTTAGATCCAGATAAAATCGTTCCAGACGTTAATTTTTTAAACGATACTTGGAATAAACTATAAGCCGAATAAACATTGTAAAAAAGCCTCTAAATTGTAAAATTTAGAGGCTTTTTATTAAATATTTTTGTAATTATACTTAGCAGCCGCCCAAAATTACCTTTGGATAATTGCTTACATCTATAGTTGCGTCCTTACTTTTTTTAACTAGTTCTAGGGCTTCTTCTGTGTTGTATTTATGTGGGCCAATGTAGAAAGTAGCTCCTCTTTTACCGAGTTCTTTAACGTATTCTATAGTGTTTGAATTTGGCGGTGGTGGCGCTTGGGCTGGGGTGTATAAATTTCCGTTTTCCGCTGAAGGTGCTTTGGGAGCTGGCGGCGGTGGTGGAATGTCACTTTTCTCTCCTTTTTTAACTTTTGGAGCCTTTGGAGTTTTTGGTGGCTTTACACCTGAAGCTGTTTTTTCTGTAATGATTATTTTGCTTTTTCCATCTTCAGACTTAATGACGTTAACGGATGCAATTTTATCTGTGTCAATTAATTCGGCTTCTTCTTTAGTGATCTCTTTGCCTTTGTAATAGTATACTATAGAATCGTTCTTAGATTTACTTATAATCGAAACCGCTTTAGCGGGCTTTTCATCTGAAGCTGTTTTTTCAGTAATGATTACTTTGCCTTTTCCATCTTCAGATTTAATGACATTTATGGATGCAATTTTGTCTGTATCAATTAATTCAACTTCTTCTTTAGTGATCTTTTTGCCTTTGAAATAATATACTATAGAATCATTTTCAGACTTACTAAAACTCATAGCTGCTTTAGCTGGAGGCGGCGGAATACACTCAGGAAAAGGTTCTGCCTTTGCTTTTTGAGCATCACTCATTTTTTTGTAAATGATTTCTAGACGTTCTAAATCCTTCTTTTTTATGATTCGTTTTTCAATAGCGACTGCGTTGTAAGTTTTGGCTAATTTGTTGTATTCTGCAAGTTCTGCTTCGCTGGCTTTTTGCTGAATTAACTGCTGTTGATTATTTACATCTGTAGTTTCCTTTTCTATAATTTCATTCGTGCTAAAACCATAGATTAAAAATGAAACTAATGGTAGTAGTAATAAACTTCGAAGCCAAATAGCTCTTTTTGAAGTGTGTGTTTTCATAACTGTAAAACGTTTTTTGATTGATGAATAATTGATTGAATGTGCCAATGAGGGCGTATAGGCGTCTCGATAGCTATCGGGAGATGAGAATGCTAATAACAATTTTTGATACGCTGAAGTTTCTGCACCTGCTTTTAATACCGCACCGTCTGCAAGAAATTCGTGATTCAGTTTGATGCTTTTCTTTATAAAGTAGATTAACGGATTAAACCAAAATACAATCTGCAATAGTTCTACAATAACGATGTCTAAACTGTGTTTTTGGCGTGCATGTGTTTCTTCGTGAAGCAGTACTTCCGCAGGTATTTTATGGCTTTCAAACTGCTGTTTATTCAGTAATATATAGTTGAAAAAAGTATGCGGGATCACAGTTTCATTTAAAAGTACGTGTATAAAGCTGCTGTTTCGGTATTTCGAATTTTTTCGAATTTTATAAATTAAACGGAATAGATTTCTGAAAAATTTCACACTAAAAAACAAAACTCCCAGACCGTAAACAGACCACAGTACAAGCTGCCAATAGTTGGTGGTTGCTTCGGGTTCAGTTATAAATTGAATAGGAATATTTTCTGTGTATACCGGAATGCTAGGCGAAACCTCTACATAGGTAGTAAATGTTATAATTGGAATTATAAATGCGGCTGCTAAACTGCCCAATAAATAAAAGCGCTTAAAATTGTGAATGGATATCTTCTCCAATACGAGCTTGTAAAAAGCGAAGAACAAACCAAGGCAAGCGGCAGATTTTAAAAGATAGATTTCCATAATTATTTCTTTTTAATTTCAGAATCTATTAATGCTTTTAGCGCTTCCAGCTCTTTTTTGCTAAGATTGGTTTCTTCAGTAAAAAATGAAGCAAATTGCGACGGACTATTATTGAAGAAGTTTTTAATCAAACCATTTACGTGTTTTGAGAAATAATCTTTCTTTTTCACTAGCGGAAAGTACTCTCGCGAACGCCCAATTTGTTTGTAATCCACAAAATTTTTATCCTGCATTCTTTTTAAAAGTGTTGCTACGGTTGTAGTTGCAGGTTTTGGCTCTGGATATGCTTCTATTAAATCTTTCATAAAAGCCTGTTCTTTTTTCCAGAGAAATTGCATTAATTGTTCTTCGGCGTTGGAGAGGGTCATACTTGTATTTTAAAACTAACTCTACAAACGTAGAACAAATATTTTAATTCTACAAATGTAGAGTCGTTTTTTTATTTTAACTCATTATAAATGTAAGCGGGCTTGTTTATGATTGGGCTGTCGGTATTCAGAAAATCTTATATTTGCCAAAATTTTACAATATGAGTACAGAAAAACAATTACAAGAACGAAGTGGAAACAAATGCGAATTATGCAGTACTGAAAATAATCTTACTGTGTTTGAAGTTCCAAATTCGCCAACAAATGTTGGAGACGTAAGTATTTTAATATGCAACACTTGTAAAGAGCAAATTGAAGATGCTGAAAAAGTAGATCCTAATCATTGGCGTTGTTTAAACGATAGTATGTGGAGTACAGTTCCTGCAGTACAGGTTGTAGCTTGGCGTATGTTAAATAGGTTAAAATCTGAAGGTTGGCCGCAAGACTTGCTAGATATGATGTACTTAGATGAAGAAACTACTGAATGGGCAAAAGCGGGTCTAGAGGAAAACACTGGAAAAGCTTTAATACACCGCGATAGTAATGGTCATGTTCTTGAAGCAGGCGATTCTGTGGTTCTTATAAAAGACTTAAAAGTGAAGGGAAGTAGTATGGTTGCAAAACAAGGTACGGCTGTGCGCAGAATTTCGCTAGATCACGAAAACGAAAAATATATAGAAGGAAAAGTAGACGGTCAGCAGATTGTTATTATTACCGACTATGTAAAGAAATTGTAAACCCCTTCTGGCCTCCCCAAAGGGGAGGTCAAAAGTGGTAAAATATTATTTGCTCATTTCCGTAAAATAATGGTAGAACTGAGGGATAGTTTCAATTCCTTTTAGGTAATTCCATACGCCAAAGTGCTCGTTAGGAGAGTGGATGGCATCACTGTCTAAGCCGAAGCCCATTAAAATTGTTTTACTCTTTAATTCTTTCTCAAAAAGTGCCACAATAGGAATACTACCACCGCTACGCTGTGGAATAGGTGTTTTTCCAAAGGTTTCTTCGTAGGCTTTTTCGGCAGCTTTATAGCCTAAACTATCTATAGGAGTAACATAAGCTTGCCCACCGTGATGTGGTTTTACTTCTACACGTACACCTTGGGGTGCAATACTTTCAAAATGCTTAGTAAATAGCTCTGTAATTTTTTTCCAATCTTGGTCTGGTACCAATCGCATACTAATTTTTGCGTAGGCTTTACTTGCAATTACCGTTTTGGCACCTTCGCCTATATAACCTCCCCAAATACCATTTACGTCTAGGGTAGGGCGTATAGAATTCCGTTCGTTTGTACTATATCCTTTTTCGCCATAAACAGCATCTATGTCTAGTGCTTTTTTATAATTATCTAGACTAAAAGGAGCTTCAGCCATTTTTTCTCTTTCTTCAGTTGAAAGGATTTCTACATCGTCATAAAAGCCAGGAATGGTAATATGATTGTCTTCATCGTGAAGTGAAGCAATCATTTTTGTAAGAACATTAATTGGGTTTGCCACGGCGCCACCGTATAGGCCGCTGTGTAAATCGCGATTAGGACCAGTTACTTCTACTTCTACATAGCTTAAACCGCGAAGCCCTGTAGTTATTGACGGTACGTCTGGGGCAATCATTCCCGTGTCGCTAATTAAAATAACATCGTTGGCAAGCTTTTCGCGGTTTCTTTCTATAAACCAGCCCAAGCTGCTGCTGCCCACTTCTTCTTCACCCTCAATCATAAATTTTACGTTACAGGGTAACTGATTTGTTTGGGTCATATATTCTAAAGCCTTAACGTGCATATACATTTGGCCTTTATCGTCACAGCTACCTCTAGCAAATATTGCTCCTTCGGGATGCAATTCGGTTTTTTTAATTACGGGTTCAAACGGTGGGCTGTCCCATAAATCTATAGGATCTGGTGGTTGCACATCGTAATGACCGTAAACAAGAATGGTTGGCAGGTTTTTGTCTATGATTTTTTCGCCATAAACAATTGGATACCCTGGAGTTTCGCATATTTCAACGGTATCGCAACCCGCTTTTTTTAATTGGATTTTTACTGCTTCAGCAGTTTTTAAAACGTCATTTTTATAGGCAGAATCGGCGCTGATGGAAGGTATTTTCAGCAGTGCTACCAATTCGTCTAAAAATCGTTCTTTGTTTTTTTCAATGTAAGATTTTGCGCTTTGCATATAATTTTTCAATTTTTTTTAAAAGTACTAAAAATGCCGTAATTTGGCGATAGAACAAACGCTTTCATTTTATGAATAATGCCTTTTTAAAATTTCCCTTTCACTTTTCAGAAGCAAAACTTTTAAAAGATTTACACTTGGCTAAAAACTATAAGTTTACCGCCCATTACAATCAAAATGACTATTCGGGTCAATGGACTTCTATCTCTTTGCGTTCTCAAAATGGTGAGATGGACACTATTTTTGCGCTTCCACAGCAAGGCAATGTGTTTAAAAACACCAAATTACTAGATGAATGTCTTTATTTTAAGGAAATTGTAGATTCTTTTAAATGTGAAAAAGAATCGATTAGGCTTCTCAATTTAAAACCAGGGAGTGTTATAAAAGAACACACAGATTACAGTTTAGGGTATGAAGATGGGGTGTTTAGAATTCATATACCTATTACTACAAACGATAAAGTGCAGTTTTTTATTAATTCTGAAGAAGTAAAAATGCTGCCGAGCGAATGCTGGTACGGAAACTTTAACTTGCCTCATAGCGTTAGCAATACAGGCGAAACAGAAAGGGTTCATTTGGTGATGGATTGCCTTCGCAATGAATGGTCTGATGCTTTGTTTTTAAAAATGGGGTATGATTTTGCACTTGAAAATGCAGCTCCTCAATATTCATTAGAAACAAAATTGCAAATGATAGAGCAATTAAAATTGATGGACACTGAGGTTTCCAGAGAATTGATCGCGAAATTGGAAAAAGAAATTAAGTAAAAAAAATTAATATAAATTGGGATACATTTCGAACAATTATTTATATTTGCACTCCTTTTACGACAAGTATTACTTTTTGTGAAAGATATTTATGCAGGCGTGGTGGAATTGGTAGACACGCTAGACTTAGGACTTATGCAAATTTAAGTCTATAAAATTTTAAAATGCGGGCGTGGTGGAATTGGTAGACACGCCAGACTTAGGATCTGGTGCCGCGAGGTGTGAGAGTTCGAGTCTCTCCGCCCGTACAAAAGCCGAAGATTTATCTTCGGCTTTTTTTATGTAGGTACAACATAGGTACAACATTTTTGGTTTTTTGTCTATTAATAAATAATTGTATCATTTGCTATTTTCTAATCAAGAATGGTATGATTCATTCCTTTTTTTATTGTGATTTTCTGTTATCACTGTCCTTCATCCATAATCAAAATTTGAAAGTATTTTAAGTTTGTCCCAAAAAAAGAATATGTTCAGGACAAATTAGGAATGTTGAAATCCATATAAATGAAATAATAGATGAAGCTCAAGTAGAAAAGCAAGGTAAAATAGGGCTGACTTAAGACTTTGTTGCAAAAACCTCCTTGTCCTAAGTTATGCATCCTGAGGATATAGCAGAGTTACCCTGGCTTTCCTGGCCATAGAAGCCGTAGCGTAAGTCCGCGATTTTGGCAACCTTTTTGGCATGATCATGCCAAAGCAAAATTAATCATTCACTTTTTTCGGAGCGGTTAATTATTTTCTAAACCTATTTCCAGATTTTATTTAAAAGAACGTAACGTAAATTTACTCATTCTATCCACTCAGCCAATATTTTGCGATCTCTTTTATAGCTTCGAGCACCGTCATCGGGTCTATCCTAAATATTGTTATTATCACTACGGTAATTATTAGTAGTTTCCACCAACTCGGTAAGGTCAGTTGGATTTGGTTCCTATTTGCTTTGTTTTTTTTCTTGCCCATAATAAGCTGTTTTTTAAAATTAATTTGTCGTGTCCGTTTCATTGAACAATTACAGTAAGGTCATTCACTTTTATTTGCTGCAGCCTTGCCCTGTATTGTATATATAGCAAAACCAAAAAAGTTTGATTTATTTTCAAAATAAAAAAGAGACAATGGTCTCCAAGCCTTTTCCACGAAGGTAAAACAGTGGTTTCGGTTAAGTTGTGACAGTTGTTTCTTGAAGGGTTTTTTGACGGTCAACGACTTGATGGACAGGTTTTAATATTACAAAGCTTGTAAGGTTTCTTATCTTTTAAAAGATGTGAAGGCAGCTTTGATGACGGTTTTCTTGATAAAGAATTACTTGATAATTATTCTAAATATTGGCTTGATAGATTTGGAAGATAAAGCCCTTGAAGTGCAAGCTTAGAACTTATGATGTTTGGAACTCGTATATTGGGCACCCCTAAAAAGAAGAAGATTTCGCAGGAAGAACTTGCCAAGACCATTGGCATTCACGATCCCGTAATTGGTCGTTACGAACGTGACGAGGTAAAACCGTCAATCGAGACCGCTACCAAGATTGCGGATCCTCTGGAAGTGTCCTTGGATTACCTGACTGGACTGTCTGATTTGGAACTCGATAAATCCATTGTGGATGTTATTATGGACATCCAGCAACTCGATGCCAAGGACAGGACGCAGATTATGGCCACCGTTAATGCGCTCGTGTGTGATGCAAAGGCTCGTAATACATATGCATAAAAGAAGCCGTCTCGAAATTAAATGGAAGGGTTTTTATCTTTTTTCTCAGACAGCTGTCCGAGTACGGTTCTCAAATCTCAGATAAGGGTATTGAGGCACACTCTTAAAATAATTACATATTATCTCTTTCCACATAATATTCAAAGTCAACATCATCTATTGTTAATGAATACTTTGAATTTTCAAGATTAAAATCTATTGAACAAACTCTTTTAACTTGCTCATCATATGGAAATATTTGGCAAAATATAATTAATTTCTTATTCTTTATTTTCCAGTCTATTATTCCTTTTTGTGTAACTTTTAACGCAACATGGTTAATTACACCATTTGAGAGATAGCCCAGCAAACTTTTTGAATTACAATCTAATGAATAAAAATCATATCTAAAAAATGTTATCGCATCATTCAACTGGTAAATGTTTTTTATGGCCGAATCACTCTTGCCGTATATGTTATCTAAATAAGCATCTATAATTTTTACTTTAGATTCGTCGTTATTTTTTATTAATTCATTCTTTGGAAAAGAAAAAGAAATAATTTGACTATAACTATATTTCTCATCACAAATATTCTTTTTATTAATATTACAGCCTGCTAAAAAAAATAGGCTTAACAAACATAACCTAGTTAATGATTGCCTTCTTATTGGGATTAGTCTTAATAGTGACTTCTGTTTTATTTGCATTTTTTTCTTTTCTTTTTTTAGCTAATGCCTTTGCGGTATTCACTGCATTAACTAATCTGTTTTGTTCTTTATTGGAAGTTTTTATGTTCTTATTACGCAATTGCGTTGAGCCAGAATTATCATTTATAACGTTATTTGCTTCTTTAGCTAATTCGTTAGCTTCTTTCCAAGTAGTAAAAACTTGTGTGGGGTCCACAATTCCATAACAACCATAAGTACCACCTACTTTATACTTCCCTCCTTTTGAAGTATAGTAACCACCAATATGTATCATTACGCTCTTTGCTTCTTCTTGGTTTTCTCTCTTAACGTCTTCTGGAATTTCACTACCATCTGTAAAATAATCGAATTCTTTCGGTAAAGGGGCAACCTCAAATGCATCCAAAGCGTATGCGCCTTGTGTTTCTCCATAATCGATAGTAGGTTTAGCCGGGACAGTTATTTCGCTTTTAGGTTCAGAAGCCCTGTTAACTAATTTAGAGTTTCCTGTTTTTGGGTCTATTCCTAAATCGTAAAATCCATCTCTCGTTACATTAAATTCACTCAATTTTTTCCGTTCTCCTTTATCGTTAACGTCATAAACAATTAGTTTATATGTTTTTACCGCCATTGACGTATATGTGCCTTTTCCATAAACTCTAGCTATTGTCCAGCCTGTTTGCTCACTTGTAATAACAATTATTGGATGTTCACCATCTGGGTCTACGAAAATTATTGGGTTATTGAAACTAAATGAATATGTAGAATGGTCTGGTGATTTAAAATCTAATGGATCTGGTGCAAACCATCTTCCAACTCTAGGGTCGTACATTCTTGCTCCAAAATCATACGAATTACCTTCCCCTTTTAATTCATTATCGTCTTCCATGCCGTTAAATCCATAGCGGTAATCTCCTGTGTTTGCATGCCTTCCCGGCATGAGCATGCCGAAGGGAGGGTATTTTTATGTGAAAGAACGTAGAATAAATATCAATATTTTTTTAAAAAAAAGATATTGATATGATACTTCAAAAAAGAAGTTCAAATGTTTATCAATAAAAATGTGGTTTCGTTTAAGGGCATAAAAAAATACCACACTTGATAGCTTTTTGCGTTGTATTCATTGACTTTTTTATTAGGTATTATCTAATATCTCAATTATCTTAGGATATCCTAATATTTTAGCTATTTGAAAAGGACTCTTATTAACATTATTCAATTGGTTTTTATCTGCACCATATTTAAGTAATAAATCAATCATTTCTAGTCTATCTCCAAAGCCCTTATCATTCATTATTGTTGTCCATAAAGCGGCATTTCCATGAATATCTCTTAATGAGACATCAATCCCTTTGTTAAGCATATTTAACATAACTTCTTTATTATAATGATATGCTAAAATATGTAATGCCGATAAGCCTTTATAATTTTGGTGATTTAAGTCTATGTTATTTGAAATTAGATAATTTGATAAAATGTGTAAATCTCTTGTTAATGCTATCATTAACATATTATAGTCATCTTCGTCTTTTATGTTTATATTAATATTATTATTTTCAATAAAATCAATTATCTCTAATTCATTTTTTTTATTTCTTATTAGATTAAAGATTTCCATGTCTTTTTTTTAAAATTATTCATTCCGTTTTGGTCTTTCAGCACCTTCATACTCACCACTTCTATTAGACCCTGGTTTTTCTGGTTGATATTTTGTAGCATCGTTATATTCATCTAAAACTTCTTCCCATGTTTTATTACCATCTATATACTCCTGCCTTAATTTATGCCATTCTTCTCCAGGTTTGTGCCCCATATCCCATTTACCTATCCTAGAAGATTTACCATCCCAATTTAAAATATCACCAGTATTTATATCAATTACATTACCGTTAACATCTCTAGTAGCATTTTTCCATACATCTTCTACAACACCATTTCTAAAAGATGGCCTGTTTCTAGACTTATAGATTCGCTCTATCATTCTACCCACTTGCTCAACATTCTGTTCAGCAAATTTCGTAATCGGAAGCTGATCTATAGACCTGAGCCAAGCAGGTCTTCCTAACATTTTTGAATTAAAGAAACCTCTTATTTCAATTATCCCAACTGTCAAATCAAATGCAGCCCAACCATAGTCTCCTTTAGAAGCATTTTCTACAGCACTTGTACCTGCTCCAAAAGGGCTCAATTCAAATGCCATCCAAAGAGGATTACTCAATCTATTATAGTCGGATAAAGCCTTTCGACTTTCCTGCATAATTTGACCTTGCTCCTTTCGCTTGCTAATATATTCTCTTTGCTCAGCATTCCTTTGAGCCATTGCAGCAGTTGTATAAAGCCCAAACCCTGACAAATCTGGATAATGAGATGGATCAACTGGAATCGGAACTAAATCAAGGCTAATTTTTTTAGCTTCTTTATGTAAACCATCCCAATAAAAATATTCCTCTAAACCATCCACATCAATAGCCTGGATAGGGGTGTTACCTGCAAACTGATAAGGAGTATAGTGTGGATAATCTTTTGATATAGGATCAATTGATAAAAACTTACTCAATCGTGGATCATATATTCTAAACCCGTAATCATATTGAGCTCCTTCTCCTTTAATCTCATCATCTTTCTCTTTCCCATTAAACCCATAGCGGTAGTCGCCTGTATTAGCATGTCTTCCGGGCATAAGCATGCCGAAGGGATAGCATTTTTATGTAAAAGAACGTAGGATAAATAAGAGTTTTATAATTAGGCTAATCACGCTTCATAAAATTAAGGTGTTAGCTTAATTCTGTAATATTAACTGACTACGAGACGCTATAATTGATAGCTTTGCCGCAAATAATTCATTTCAATAAATGTAGCTCTATTGGATAAATCATTATAATCTTAATCAATGTAGATATTTGTTATAATATAATAATCAACCAATACAGATTCTATTTTCTTTTCCTTATTACTTTTGTCTATTTCAATTTTCGGTATGGAGATACATTTCTTTCCTACATAAACACAATCAAACTCCATTTTAATTATATCTAGCATAAATTCCCCATTAAATCTAACTCTTTTAGAATAAGCTCTTCTTAAATAATTGCTTTCAAAGGACTTTGTTCCAAGAGTTTTACTATTCAGCAGTTCTGCATTCAACGAATCTAGCTTAGTATTATTAAGCCCATGTTGATTGATAAATTTCTCATCCAGCAACATAAAATTTACACCATACACGTCATTATTTAAATAAACATTTGATAGATTATTAGAGTCTTTATACTCTATTAATAATGGACTCAATCTGTAATATTGATCACCTCCATCGCTACAGAAAGAAACATCATTAGCATAACATACCTCTCTAAATAACATTTCTTTCCTCCGTTCGATCTTGTAAGATGAAGCTTTAGTTTCTTTTTCGTAACATTCGGATAAGGAACTGTCAGCAAAATTTTTGGTGGAAGAACATGAAACTAAAATCATCAAAGCAATTAAATAAAACTTAAAATAATTCTTCATCTTTATTTTACAGGGTTTTTCGATTTGTCTTATCTTTAATAATTTCTTTAGTATTTTTATCAGTTGGGTAAACTTCCCCGCTTTCATTACTCGATAATCCAGTTTGACCGTACTCATAGTTACCAGTACCGTGAATTGCACTATTACTTAAATTATGACCAGTCTCGTGTACAATAATTTCCATTTGAGGTAAAGTAATTGTGGTGTTTTCATTTAAAATACTAAAATTAATATTTCCTATACCCGAAATACTTTCATTTGTAGACATTCCACCTACATTTGAGTCAGCCTTAAATTTATTTAACCCAAGAGTATTTATAGCATAGACCCTAGAGTCAATTGCTTTGACACTTTTACTAAATCCATTCATTACGAATCCTCGCTCTTGCGGTTTTTGACTTGCCCATTTCAAAACATCAACAAGTTTTCCACCTTTAGATAAGGTAAATTCATAATCTATTTCAACCTCATAGTAACTTAAGTTGTTCTGTACAATTTTCTTTTGATTATTATTTCTCACCCATCTTTCTTCCTTGTCAGACAAAAATATTGGCTCTTGGGATTTTGAAGGTAATTGTTTCATGTAAATAACCCCATCTCCTTTGTCATAAGTCTTACCAAAATCATTTAAATTTAATTTACTTGAATTAACCTCACCAACATAATCAGACACTATTTGATAATCCATAACTATTTTTAGTTTTGCTCTGCTCGGAGAGCCCACCACAGGAACTCCTCCTACGTTTGATAATTCTAATTTTTCCAGACCCTCTAATTCGATTGCGTGAATCACAACGTTTTCACTAAAAGCGTAAGGACTGTTCCATGGATAATCTTTATCCAAAGGATCCACCGCAAAGAACCTTCCGATTCTAGGATCATGCATCCTAAAAGTATAGTTTAGAGAGCTGCCAGGTACACCCTTGATTTCATCATCCATCTCCTGTCCCTGGAAGCCGTAGCGGTAATCCGGCGCGTTCGAATGCCGCCCGGGCATAAGCATGCCGAAGGGATAGCATTTTTATGTGAAAGAACGTATATTAACGTGAAATTTCATTATAAAATTAAATTGTAAAATGCTCTATATATAGCATAGAGATTTTTAAAAAAATACATTAACTTTTATAAATCCCCGTTAGATAAAATAGAATGTTTTAATCCAATATTTAATGATCTTAAAAGAGGTTTTATTTTATCCAAAAATTCAATTCCTATTTTAGGGAAATCATATTTACAGATAATGTCAATAACAATTTTTCTATTTAGACTATCGGGATAAGAATCATATATTTGGCCACTTTCAATAAATTGAATATAACTATTTATTTTTTCTTGTAAAGATAGCAAGTGATGCTCTTCGTCTTTCCAATCCAAATGATCAGAAATAGTTAACATAACTTTGTTGGTATTTCTATCTATACCGATAGAATCTAACTTATTTGATTCAATTATTGACATATTTTACAAACTTATTCTGATGGTCTAACTACATCTACTTCAGTTGGTGGAATTTCAGTCCCTCCAACAAAATCACCTTTTCCTTTTCCTGTAACAGTTCCTCCCGATTCTTTAATTTCTGGGAAAGCTGTTTTTTGAGCTTTCGTCAACGGTGCCGTTTCAGAAGATTTTGCCTCTGTTAGTTTAACTTTACCTGTAACTTTATCTCTTCCAACGATATCTATTCTAGTTTTTGTTCCCGATTTTGTTTTTATTGTGATCTGTTCAACCAAATTTATTTGATCTTTTGCTTTTTCGGTAAGTACACTTTTTTCAAAATCAGCACCTTTTTTGACATTCTCCCTTAGAATTTCAGCTTTTGTTGAAATTTTAATCTTCGGTTTGGTAAGGATGGAACTCATCCCCTCCGCCGTAGTAACGATAGTAGTTCCCGCGATAAAAGTGTTTTTTCCAGATTCAAAAAAATCAATATCTCGTCCTTCCTCAGTAAAGTCTTTATAAAGTTCTGTAAATGGTTCAATTATCCCTTTAACAGGTGAAGCTTCATTGATTACTTTGAGAAAATCACCCAATTTTGCTTCATCCCAGTCTAATTCTGCCAATTTATCAATTGCATTATACGCCTGTGCTATGGTATTTCCTTCAGTTATTAGAGCTTTTCCAACATCAATAATATTCATATCTACTGCACCACTAGCCATTCCTGCCGTGAATAGAATGAAATTACGCGTTTCTTGATCTTTTATCCCCCAAGCATCAATTACTTTTATAGCAGATTCTTTAGAAGTTATCCCAGACATTTTAAGTAACCAGAAAATAATAGATTCCCCATCACTGTCCATAACTACCATTGGACTATTTGCTGCATAACTATAGGGAGAATACATCGGGTATTGAATCTCTAAGGGATCGGCTACAAACCAACGTCCAACTCTCGAATCATACATTCTCGCGCCGAAGTCATAGCTATTCCCCTCGCCCTTAATCTCATTGTCCAACTCCATTCCAGCAAAACCATAACGATAGTCCGCGGTGTTTGCATGCCGCCCGGGCATGAGCATGCCGAAGGAATGGACATTTTATGCGAAAGAACTTAGATTAAATATAGAAATAAAAATAACAGTTTTTCAAAAATTTTACGAAATCACCTTTTGATAGTATCTAAAAAAGCGGGACAGCTAAAAGAAGGAGTATTTCGAGAATAGAGGCGACACTCAAGCTTTCGTTACAAAAAAAATTTAAAAAACAACTTGCAAAAAGAGCCTTTAACGCTGCAAAAACATTTTTTATTTTGTTTGTTATTCATAAAAGCAATAGTTGCAAACCAGCCTTTTCTGGGAGGCTTTATTTCATTTTTTCAATTCGCACAATACGCCCATTGTGGATGCTTGTTCATAAATGAATTTGGCTGTTTTATAGTCCTTAAATTTAATTTCTATAATTTCTCCACCCCCAACAACTTTGTCTTTAATACCTTTTGCCTCTCTTAAGGTCAGTCCTCCTTTTTCATGCAAAAGCATTGTAAATCTTATTTTTCTTACACCAGGTTTCCATCCTGTAAATTTAATTGTGTTAGCATTATTCAACATCGAATTCCAATTTTGTTATTTTACCTGGTTTAGCCCCCGTTGTTCTTGGCGCACCCTCTGTCACAACTTTTGTAACACCCTGTTGCTTTCCAAAATCACTCATAATTTCCTTTAATTTTTTTATTCCCAGCTTATTAGTCATATTCCCATCTACATCAAAGTTCTTTATGGTCAATACTCCGTCTTTCTTTACAAAATCTCCACCAAACTCAAGTATATCATTTCCCACTTTTACTTCAATAAATTTTAGATTTCCTTCTTGAGCTGAAGTTTTGAAAACATATCCACCTCTAGCCGCATCATCTAACTTAGAAATAACCGGAGCCGCTTCTTCAGCTAGAGGTAAAATGGTTTTGGAATTTTTAAATAAATTAAAAAATCCTTTAAGCCCTTGGCCAAATACCATCAAACCTCCAATAGCGTCAGTATTTTGATGTATCTTTTCAAGCTCTTTCTCAGCCTCCATTAAAGTCGGATGATTACCATATTCCAACTCCTCCCATTTCCCCGTGAATACATTCTGTGCCAGTTCTGCAAATGATTTGAATACAAAGTTTGCGCCGTTGACATTCAATATGTATGCCTTCCCATAGGGGGCAAGAGGCATTTCACCTACCTTTTTCGTTTTACCAGCTTCCCAAGACGGCATCATCCAATCCACCGTATTTTGTGTATATACATGATTTATGACAGTTTGAACCGGTTTTCCATTTTCAAAGTTAAAACTCAAGGTGTAGTGATAAAACTCAGCGCCTTCGAGTTCAATGCCATCAATAACCCTATTTTCACTAAATGCATAGGGGCTGTTCCAAGGATAATCTTTGTCAAGCGGATCAACCGCAAAAAACCTCCCCACCCTCGGATCGTGCATCCTAAAAGTATAATTAACAGAGTTCCCCTCTCCCTTGATCTCATCGTCCATCTCCTGCCCCTGGAAGCCGTAGCGGTAATCACCGGTGTTCGCATGCCTTCCGGGCATAAGCATGCCGAAGGGATAGGGTTTTTATGTGAAAGAACGAGGGTTAAAGATAGTATTTTTTATATAGTCACGTTTAGCACTTCCACTTCGCTCTGTAAAGTTGTCAGATAGTTAGATTGGCTCAGGATGAAAATATAAAACTATCAATGTTTACGGCTTTGTGATTGTAAGCTTGCGAACGTGATGAAGTTAATAACTATCCATTGAAGCTGAAAGAATATTTGCGGATGCACTTGGATTGAGCCTTTCTGATTTTTTTGGGCTAACGATATTTTAATGATGCCAATTCCTACGATAAGACCCTTGTCGAGAAGCTACAGCTTTTGTATAGTCTGGACGATGGCAAGAAGAAGTCCATCTATACGCTTATAGATTCGCTTGTCTCAATGAAGAAATGAAGGAAACCTGCAGAACCTTGTGAACTCTTAAACATATAAAAAGCTATCGCTACAGTAGCTCTTTTATTATTCTGTACTTGTTCCGTTACCTATATTGGTTTTCAAAACTTCAATAACTTTAATCCAAGTTATTGGCCCAATGAATATAGTCTCATTTATGTCTTCATTTTTAATATTGACTCTCCAAAAAGAGAGTTCTTCGATGGAAGTTTGATTTGCTACTACAGTTTCACATTCAGCATTTTTCTTATCACATAAAAAGAACTTTCCTGTCTCAAAAGAATACCACCCGTAATTAACTCTACCATCTTCAAATTTTTTTACTCCAACTTTTCTTCCAGCAAGTAACCAAAAAATTAAAGCAACGGATAATAGACTTATTCTTAAAATTTTACTATTAAATTTACAGAACAGAATAAAACCAATGCTCAATAAAAAGGCTATTGTTAGCACCATGTTTATTTCGCTTAACTCGGTTAAGTATGTTGCACTTTCGCTTGTGTAAAAAAGCTTCGCTGTCTCTCCATAACCTAAATAGCTAACTACAACAAGTAGTATGAGTAATAGGAAGATTAAAACTTTAGCTATTTTCATAAATTATTTTTTCTTTTCTTTTGTCGGTACAGATAAATTCACACCTGTATTTACCGTATTGTTTTTCCTTCTATCGGGTTCCACTACAGCATCTCCATCTATACCTAATGTAGATGAAGTAGAGCCATCAAAACCTAACACATTATCGTAACCCATATCATAAAGAGCATCTCTAATTTGGTCAAGAGTATAACCATCAGCACCTTGTTGTTGAGATACAATAACCCAAGTTCCATCTTTAGAGTTTAAACCAATAATCGTCTTTCCTACTGTACTAGTATTTTGACCTGTATAAACTCCATTACTTTTTTGTTTTACATATTTCAAGCTTTCAGCAGGTATAGAGCCTATTTTACCGACTTTTTTAACCGAATCTGGTGCGTCATCAGTATAGATGTTTTCAGTACCATATTTTAATCCGTCAACAATAAGAGGTGTTCCTCCTCCAAAACCAAAATTACTATCACTAGGAACATTTCCAAAACCACAAGACCAAGAACAATCATCTTGACTTCTTGAAAAATAAAATGTTTGCTTTGATGACCTACCTCTTAAATTTTCCCCATTCTCTATATTTAACCCTTGAGGTGTATAATCATTTATATTTCTAGGTGAAGCGCCAGGAAAACCAGCAGAAATATAGTCTGTCTTACTAGAATAATCAAACATTTGAGTATTGATAGCAAAATCTTGTTGTTTAGTATCAACTCTTTTAATTACATCAGTAAATGTTTCTTCTGATTTTCTCAAAATAAAATTAAAATCAACATTTTTTAATTTTACTAGATACACTCCATCTGTTGGCTGTTTTATTTCTGCCTCTAATCCCTCTAATTCAGTAGCGTTAATAACAACATTCTCACTAAATGCATAAGGACTATTATAAGAGAATCTACTTGCTAATGGGTCAACTGCAAAGAACCTTCCTATACGAGGATCGTGCATCCTAAAAGTATAATTTAAGCTATTCCCCTCTCCCTTAACCTCATCGTCCATCTCCTGCCCCTGGAAGCCGTAGCGGTAGTCCGCAGTGTTGGCGTGGCGCCCGGGCTGGAGCATGCCGAAGGGATAGTAATCCATTCCTCTCTCAATTCACTATTTAAAAGAACTTTTGACTTTATTAAAACCAATAAAAAGAACCTTTTCGCACTAATTAATCGGTATAGTGGATTAAAAAT
>JBLXDA010000011.1:48929-92863 GCA_048264505.1 Aequorivita sp. | reverse complement strand
GCAGACCTTCGTGGAGCAGGTACATTAAAAGTAATTGATGTACATCAGCTTGCTGCCGCTTCTTATTATGTGAAGATAATAGGCAAAGAAGGACAGATTACAAAACGACTTTTAAAAGAATAGTTATTTTAGGAAGTTTAATCACATTTTAAAAAATGAATAAAAAAAACGGCTCCATTTGGGGCCGTTTTTTCCTAATATTTATTGAAATAATGTAAAAACATAAAAACCAGACAATTTTAAATCACCGTAAAATATTTTACTGATATTAATTAATTTTAAATTCAGTAATTTGCTTATTGAACGACACTTATGCTGAAGCAACTTACAACTATTTTTTTGTTTTTATTTTTCATTGCTAATTATGCGCAAAACCCAAAACTGCATAAACAAGTAAATGAATTAAAGACGCAAATAGAAACTGAAAATAACAAAATCTCAAAGCTAAAGTTACTAGACAGTCTAACTAATATTGTTCGAGACAAAATGGAATTTGGGTATGATTCTATAGCGCGCATAACCATAGACTATGCTATAAAATTAGATTCATTTAACATAGCTGCTTTTAATGCTTCTAACTTAATTTATTATCACAATAATATTTTAGGAGAACCTGAAGAAGGGCTTGTAATTTTCAACAATTATTTTGAAGGCTTAAAAAATAAAATCTCCAACAGAAACTTAGCTAGTCTCTATATTGATTCTGGTGATAGTTTTTATTATACTGGACAGGTAGACTCTGCTTTGTCGCAGTATAATAAAGCTAAGCTATTTGCTAAAAAAGCAGGTAACGAACGTGTTATGGCTTTTGCGCTTTTATATCAAGGCTATGCGTATTCGGATGAAGGAAACTTTACAAAGTCATCGAAATCTCTTCAAGAAGCCTCCAAAATATTTAATAAGCTTAAGGATACGTTTAATATAATCGCTACCAAAAACTCATTGGCTATTTTATACAGTTCCAATGGTTTTTTAACTGAAGCACAAGGAGAACGCAGAGAGGCGATTGCGCTTGCAGAGAAAATAAAAAGCTATGGACAACTAACAACACTTTATGTTAATGAAGCCAATGATGATAGGGAACAAGGTTTAGAAGAAAAGCGCATTAGCTACCTGCTAAAAGCTGAAGAAGCAAACAAAAATTCCAAGTTTTTTAAAAACTTCAACCCCTTGCTGCTCTGCGAACTCATAAAGGGATATGCAGAAAACGACAGTGTTGAAAAAGCTAGATTCTATTTAAAAGAACTAGTAAAAAACAAGCAAAACACCCAAGGTAGTTATGAGGTCTTTTATTTTAACGCAGTAAAAAAATTAGCTTATGCGGAGAAGAATTATACCAAGGCACAGCAATTAGGCGAAAAACACCTAGAGATTCTAACTGCTTCAAATAAAATAGTTGAAACCAAGGATGCGCAATTATTTTTAGCTAACGTTTATGAAAAACTAAACAAGCCGGCTTTAGCTTTTTCACATTATAAAACCTTTAAAAAAATAGAGGACTCTATTCAATCTGTTCAAAAAGTCAAGTCTCTTGCTTACTATCAAACACTTTATGAAACGGGAAAGCGAGATCAGAAAATAAAAGAGCAGGACACCCAGATTATGCTTCATGCGGAACAGAACAAGCGCAAAACACAATTATTCTGGAGTGCGGCTTTTATATTAATTGGTTTATTTACTATCATCTATTTATATCGTTCTCGTAAATTTTCCCGAAAAAAAACACATTTACAAAAAGTTTTTGCGCAAGATTTAATTAGAAATATTGAAGCGGAACGCAAACGTATTTCAGGCGAACTTCACGATAGCGTTGGTCAAAATTTATTGCTTATAAAAAACGAAGTCTTATCAGATTCTGAAAAGATGAAAGACACCGTGTTGATTGACAATACGATTGACGAGCTTCGAAATATTTCGCAGCGGCTTCACCCTTTCCGCTTTGAGAAACTTGGTTTAATAGCATCTATTAAAGATACTATTGATACTTTTCAAAAAAACTCAGAGATTTTTTATTCCGAAGAAATTAATGCGGAAAGTCTTCCTATTTCAAAAGACAAGGAAATCTTTGTGTATCGAATGTTTCAAGAAAGTTTAAACAATGTTGAAAAACACTCTCAGGCCAAAGCTTGTATTGTTTCGGTAGAAGAAATGCCCAATGCTATTCTCTTTCAAATAAAAGACAATGGGGTTGGTTTTGATGTTTCTGAAAACAGCGAATTACTTGATAGCCTTGGTATGAAAACGCTGAAAGAACGCGCCCAAATTATCAATGCATCCTTAAGTGTTGTTTCTGTAAAAGGAAAAGGCACCACAGTAAAAATAAAAGTACCAAAAAGTTAAGCTATGCCAACAACTATTATTTTAGCTGATGACCATCCGTTATTACTAAATGGAACCAAAGAATTTTTAGAAAAAAAACTATACAGGGTTATTGAAACAGCTACCGATGGTAATACTGCTTACAATAAAATAGTAGCACAACAACCCAATATTGCGATTTTAGATTATGATATGCCCGTATTAAACGGATTGGAGGTTGCCAAAGAAATACACAAAAATAGTCTTGCTGTTAAAGTGATTATTTTAACCTTACACAAACAAGAATCCATTTTAAAAGAAGTTGGTAAAACCATTCACGGCTATATAACAAAGGATAGCACCATGGAAGAACTGGAACAATGTATCAGTACACTAAATAATGGTGACACTTACATTGGTAAGAAATTAAAAAACACCGTTCAATTTGATGCAAGCAGTAATTCCAACATTGAAAAACTCTCGGCTACCGAGCTTAAAATATTAAAAAATTTAAATAACAACCTTAGCAGTAGCGAAATAGCTGAAGTTTTATTTATTGCAAAACGCACAGTTGAAAAACACCGTAGTAATATCATTGCAAAGCTAGAAATAGACACTACACAGCAAAACGCACTCTTTATGTGGCTGAAACAGCACCCAAACATCTTCAATACGTAAGCCTACGTATTTTTTAAGAATGAAATAGTGAATACTATTGAAGTGTTATAAATATAAAGCGCATCAATACTTTCAAACAAACATATAATAAACCTATCAATTATTGGGTACTAGACGTTTTTTTTCTTGAGTTAAATAAAGATAATAGCTACACCTTATATCCTGATGGTTTTAGCTATATTATTTTTACAGTAAATAAGGCTAGTATTAACTACCACACCCCTTTTCTGAAGCCATTAATACTGAACGCGGATGGAAGAACAAAATACTATATCATAAAATGCCGCCCAACCTATGTAAGTAGGTTGCAAGAAAATAAAGTCCCTCTGATAAACCACTATTCGCCAAGTAAATTTTTAGCTAGCTTAAATACAAAAGAATATACAAATATCTATCCCACTGTTTTAGAAAGCATCTTGTTTCATCTACACTTTAAAAATGGGAAAACTTCTATAGAGAGTTTAAAAAAACGATACGTGTGTACTTCAGCTTATATTGAAGTTAATTTTAAAATACAACTCGGGCTTTCCTTTACGCAATATCAACGCATTTTATTGAACACTACGTAGACCTACGCATTGATTTACAGGAATAATGCCCCTAGTTTCGTTTTATAATTCGCTTAAAACTAAAACCATGAAAAAGTTCCTGCTTCTATTAATGTTCTGTTTTGTTGCCAGCCAGACCAGCGCACAAACATCATCAGACTATTTTGTTACCACCTGGTTAATTTACTATAATAACATGGCTATTACTATACCTACTTATTCGTCGGAGACATACAATTATGAAGTAAACTGGAACTACGATCAAAATCCTAACAACTGGGAGTCTGGTTTTACAGGAGATGCCTATCACGTATATCCAATTGCAGGTACCTATACAGTTGCCATTCGTGGCACCTTCCCCCGTATTTATTTTGCGGATGGCGGTAGTAGACAGGTGATAAGATCTATTGAGCAATGGGGGACCAACGCCTGGACTTCAATGAACAGAGCGTTTATGGGCTGTACCTATCTAGTTAGCAATGCAACAGATGCCCCAGACCTTTCCCAAGTAACCGACGCAACCTATATGTTCAATTCAGCAACTGCTTTCAATGGTGATATTGGCTCTTGGGATATGAGCAATGTGACTATTATGTTAGGGATGTTTCAAGAAGCTTCTGCGTTTAACCAAGACATTGGAAATTGGAATGTGGGTAATGTAACTAATATGTTTGGGATGTTTATGGCTGCGGAAGCATTCAATCAAGATATTAACAATTGGGATGTGAGCAATGTAACCGATATGACTCATATGTTTGCTAATGCTTATGCCTTTAACCAAGATATTGGAAGCTGGAACGTAGAAAACGTAACTACGATGGAAAGAATGTTTATTAGTGCTCATAATTTTAATCAAGACATTGGCAATTGGAATGTAAGTAATGTGACTAATATGAAGGATATGTTTTTTCAAGATTATGCATTCAACCAAAATATTGGCAATTGGGATGTGGGCAGCGTAACCACAATGGATCAGATGTTTAAAGATATTACCCTTTCCACCCAAAACTACGACACTACATTAATAGGCTGGGCAACGGACAGCAGTGGTATAGCAGGCGATGGTATTGATGATATTCCGAGCAATATACTATTCGATGGTGGCCTCAGCAAATACTGTAACAGCCAAGGGGCAAGGGATAAAATGACAAACACCTTTGGATGGACTATTACAGATGGAGGGCAGGAGTGCCTTTCAACAAATTATTTTATCACCACTTGGAAAACCGACAACCCAGGAATTGGAACTAACACATCTATAACAATCCCAACTGCGGGTGGTGGCTATAATTATGATGTGGATTGGAACAACGACGGTATTTTTGATGACTTTGGAATCACGGGTAACGCTACCCACGATTACGGAGCAATAGGTACTTATACTGTTGCTATACGGGGTGTTTTTCCTCGTATTGTTTTTCAAAATCATGGTGATAGACAAAAGATTATGACCATAGAGCAATGGGGTACTATAGCTTGGAGCTCAATGCAAGCGGCTTTTATGGGCTGTATCAATTTAGTTAGTAATGCAACAGACGCACCAGATCTGTCTAATGTAACAGATTTAACGGCTATGTTTCAAAAAGCTTCCTCATTTACTGGAGAAATTGGCAATTGGGACCTGAGCAACGTGACCACTACGCGAGATATGTTTAGAGAAGCTTCCGTCTTTAACGAGGATATTACAAACTGGAATGTGAGCAACGTGACCGAAATGTATGCTATGTTTAAAGATGCTTTCGCCTTTAATCAAGATATTGGTAATTGGAACATGAGCAACGTAACTAGGACTTCAGTTATGTTTTCTGGAGCTACTGCCTTCAACCAAGATATTGGCAATTGGGATATGGGAAACGTGACCAATACCGGCTATATGTTTCAAAATGCTTCCAACTTCAACCAAGATATTGGTAATTGGAATATGGGCAAGGTGGCCGATATGACTGCTATGTTTTATCAAGCTGTCGCATTCGACCAGAATATTGGCAGTTGGGACTTGAGTAGCGTGGTCAATTATATGTCTAATATGTTTGTTGGTGTTAAACTTTCAACAGCTAATTATGATGCCATCCTTACAGGTTGGGCAACAGACAGCAGCGGTATTGCAGGCGATGGTCTCGATGATATTCCGAGTACTATAAATTTTAGTGGCGGGAACAGTCAATACTGTGAAAGCGAAGTAAAACGGCAGGAACTTATAGATACTTTTAGTTGGAACATTACCGATGGCGGCAAGGACCTAAGCTGTGAAAATTGTACCGCGACAACCACCTACACTATTGCTGGCGGTTGGGATAATGGCGTGCCAGATAGCAACACAGCAGCAGTTATTGCAGAAGATTACAATACGTCTGTAGCCGATATAACAGCCTGTTCACTAACCATAGAAAGTGGTGCCACTTTAACTATAGGTGCTGGCGAGTTTGTAGAAGTGCAAAACAGCATTACAAACTACGGTACCATCATCGTTGAGAGCGATTACGACTCTCCAACAGATAATGTTTCTTTTGGTAGTATTATACAGGTTCTGGACCACGGTATTGCAACAAACAACGGCAGTATAAACGTGCAGTATACCACTCCATTTATGGCGCCGAAAACCTTTGTAGTGATGGGCAGCCCGATGACCACAGAAACTCGTGGCGGCGTGTTTGGAACTTCCTACGTCTTTACAAACCACCTTACCGAGAACTTTGTGCCTAATCCGGATGTTGCAGCTCAATTTCCGAATGCGGAGAATTTTGCCGACGATAATCGCGACAACTGGTTGCATTACAACGGGCCTATTAGCCCTAGTGAGGGTTATATAAACTACCCACAACTAAACGGTACAGATGGCGACAAGACCTACAACTTTAATTTTACCAATGGAACCTTAAATACAGGAAACATAGACTTTACGGTAAAATACAACACAGACAAGAACAGCAGTCCGAACGTATTGGCAAACCCATATCCCTCGGCTATTAGTGCAGATGATTTTATTGTTGAAAATCCTATGGTAGATGAGGTTTATTTCTGGAATCCGTTGACACCGCCAAGTACAGATTTACCAGGTGCTTATACGATGAACTTCAGTATGGAAGATATATCTATGTACAACCTAATGGGAGGTACGGCAGCAGCTTCAGACCCCACGGGTACAGCGACTGTTCCAAGTGGTTATATCTCTACAGCCGAAGGTTTTGGTATTAAAGCTACGACAGCTGGAATGGCACATTTTACAAATGCCATGCGGGTAACAGACCACAACAATACGGCCCCACGTCCAGCCGCTAATGCAGATCGTATTTGGGTGCGTGTTGATAACTCGCAATATCAGATGCAGAACACTACGCTCTTAGGCTTTACCGATCTTGCTACGGGGGGATTAGACCCAGGCTATGACAGTAATAGGCTTGCAACTGTGGTTTCACTTTATACCCACTTAGGAGATAGTAATAAAGAACTGGGTATTCAGTCTAGAGAAGCCTTTGAAGATGGTGTAAAAGTGCTTATGGGCTTTTCAAGTTTATTAGATGATGATTTAGTGTATACCATTTCCATTGGAAATATAGAAGGTCCTGCCTTAACTAATGCAACTGTTTATCTAATAGACAACGAGCTCAATATATTGACAAACCTAAACGAGAGTGACTATACCTTTAAAGCTCGTAAAGGAACTTACAACCATCGTTTTACGCTTCAGTTTAAAGCGGAAACTACTTTAGAGAATCAAGAACAAGAGCTTTCTACAGTAGAATTAATTCCAAACCCTGCTAAAAGTGTGGTAAACATTAGCAATCCTCAACATATGGAATTAGAAAGACTTGAGATATACGACCTAAGAGGAAGGCTGGTGCAATCTGCAGATCTTCGTGCAATGGATGCAGTAAAACTAATAGACATACAACAGCTAGCCGCTGCTACTTATTACGTTAAGATAATAGGTAAAGAAGGGCAGCTAATAAAACGATTGTTGAAAGAGTAGTTTTATTTATTAATTCTATAAAATCCTCCTTGTGTAAATACTACGAGGGGGTTTTGTTTTATTCTAAAATGAATCGTTTTTAAATAGTTATCGCCATTACAGAAAAGATTTTACTTTTGCAGTACTTATTTTAAGTTATGATAGCACATCGTTTTCTTATTTCTAATTACGCCCACAATTTAACTTCCGGCACTGTTTCTTGGCAATCTCCTAGCAATATTGCTCTGGTAAAATACTGGGGAAAGTATGAGGTTCAAATGCCAATGAATGCTTCTGTAAGCTTTACTCTAAGCAATTGCAAGACAACCACAAGCTTGACTTTTGAAAAAAAGGAGTCTGAAGCTTTTGAATTTGAAGTTTTTCTCAACGGAAAAAGAGAACAAAGTTTTGAACCAAAAATCTTGAAATTTTTCGAACGAATAGTGCCTTATTTGCCTTTTTTAAAAGATTTTAAGTTTAAAATAGATACATCAAATAGCTTTCCGCATAGTAGTGGTATAGCTTCATCTGCTAGTGGAATGAGTGCTCTTGCACTGTGTTTGATGGATATGGAGCAGCAGATGCAACCCGAAATTACGAAGCAGTATTTTAATGAAAAAGCCTCTTTTTTAGCGCGTTTAGGCTCTGGCAGTGCCTGCCGTAGCGTTGAAGGCCCTTTAATTGTATGGGGAAAGCATTCAAAAATAGACGATAGTTGCAATCTCTTTGGGACAAAATACCCTTTTGAGGTGCACGATAATTTTAAAAATTATCAGGATACCATACTGCTTGTAGACAAAGGTGAAAAACAAGTGAGTAGCACCCTTGGCCACGACTTGATGCTAGATCACCCTTTTGCCGAACAGCGTTTTAAACAAGCAAAAGACAACCTTAGTAAACTAATCCCAATTTTTAAAAGTGGAAACCTTTCCGAATTTATAAAAATTGTAGAAAGTGAAGCTTTGTCATTACACGCTATGATGATGACATCTATGCCGTATTTTATATTGATGAAGCCAAACACCCTAGAAATTATAAACCGTATCTGGAAGTATAGAGCAGAAACCAATAGCAGTATTTGCTTTACACTAGATGCTGGAGCAAACGTGCATGTACTCTATCCAGAAGTTGAAAAAGAAGCAATAGGTAATTTTATAAAAAAAGAACTTTCTCCTTTTTGCAAAAATGGTGAGTTTATTGAAGACCAAGCAGGTTTTGGGGCAACTAAGCTATAGCTAATTTGATTTTTTTATTAAAAAACCGAAGCTATTATCACTAAATAAGCTGATTAAAAGTGCGGTAGCTGTTTTTATTCACAAATATTTCTGAAATTTTAATTGTTGAAATACGTATCTTTGCTGCAAATTTTAAGTTTTTAAAAATATAAAACTGTATTTTTAAAGTCACAATTACAAAGCATATGCGAGGCCCTCTTTTTTATTCAAAGATTTTACTTTTCGGGGAATACGGAATTATCAAAGATTCCAAAGGACTATCTATACCGTATAATTTTTATAACGGTGCTTTAAAAATAGACGTACATCATACCGTTTCTACCCATAAATCTAATGCGAGTTTAAAGAGGTTTGCAGCCTATTTAGAAAACCTTCAGAAAGAAAAATCAGAATTGGTTTCTTTTGATATGGAAGCATTACAGGCCGATGTTGAAAACGGATTGTATTTTGACAGTAGTATACCGCAAGGATATGGCGTAGGGAGTAGCGGCGCTTTGGTAGCAGCTATCTACGATAAATACGCAAATAATAAAATTACTGTTTTAGAAAATCTAACACGCGAAAAATTACTTTCGTTAAAAGCTATTTTTGCCGAAATGGAATCTTTTTTCCACGGTAAATCTTCGGGGCTAGACCCACTTAACAGTTATTTGAGTCTTCCTATTTTAATAAACTCTAAAGATAATATTGAACCTGCTGGCATACCTTCTCAAGCTACAAATGGCAAAGGAGCTGTGTTTTTATTAGACAGTGGTAGCACTGGCGAAACGGCACCTATGGTTCAGATTTTTATGGAGAATATGAAGCAGGAAGGTTTCCGCAATATGCTAAAAGACCAATTTGTAAAGCATACCGATGCTTGTGTGGACGATTTTCTACAGGGCGATGTAAAATCGCTTTTTGGCAATATAAAACAGCTTTCAAAAGTGGTTTTAGATAATTTTAAACCAATGATACCCGCACAATTTCACAAACTGTGGAAAAAGGGAATAGACAGCAACGCATACTATTTAAAACTTTGCGGATCTGGCGGAGGCGGTTATATGCTAGGTTTTACCGAAGATATAGACCAAGCTCGCTTAGCGCTTAAAGACTATAAGCTGGAAGTAGTTTATAGCTTTTAGAAATATCTTTTCTGAAAATTCTTTCAGATTTTTACAATTTTAGAATTTATGCTAACAAGAAAACAAAAACTCTTACTTCTAAAGTTTTTTAGTTTGTTTTCTTTAGTTCGTGGCTATAATATACTCATAATTGTAATTGCTCAATACCTTACAAGTATATACATACTAGCGCCTCACTTACCAGTGCGAGAAGTTCTGTTTGATGTAAATTTACTAATGCTCGTTTTAGCGTCTTCTTCGGCTATAGCAGGAGGCTATATTATTAATAGTTTTTACGACAGCGAAAAGGATTTAATAAACCGCCCCAGAAAAACAATGCTAGACAGGTTGGTGAGTCAGCGAACTAAACTTTCGGCCTATTTTGTGTTTAACTTTTTGTCGGTAATCTTTGCGAGTTACGTTTCCTTTAAAGCAGTGCTTTTTTTCTCTATTTATATTTTCTTCCTGTGGTTTTATTCACATAAATTAAAGAAATACCCTTTTATTGGCAATATTACCGCTGCAATACTGGCAGTAGTGCCATTCTTTGCAATTTTTGTACACTACGGCAATTTCGATATTGTAATTTTTGTGCACGCTACCTTTTTATTCTTGTTGATTTCTATGCGCGAACTAGTAAAAGATCTAGAGAATTTAACAGGCGATTTGGCTCACGGCTACCGAACCATACCCGTGGTGTATGGCGAAATGGTGTCTAAAAAAATGCTGACTGTCCTGGGAGCGTTAACCTTAGTGCCTATAATTTTACTTATAACAAAGTTTAAAGACGAAATAGGTTATATGGATTACTACTTTTACCTTGGTATAGCCGGTTTGGCTGTGTTTATAACGGTACTGTGGAAATCAAAAAACAAAATGCACTATATAATACTTCACAATATCCTAAAGTTTGCAATAGTTTTAGGAGTGTTTAGCATAGTGCTTATCCATGTAGATGTATTGCTAAATAAGTTTTTCTAAGTACTACAAGACCAATATCTTGCCAATAAGTTTGTTGATTAGCTATTTTTCTAACGCCTGTAACTTTACAAACAAATCCCAAGTAACAACACCTGCACTAACAGAAATATTTAGAGAGTGTTTAGTGCCGTACTGAGGTATTTCAATAACTACATCACTCGCAGAGACAACTTTTTGCTGCACGCCTTTTACTTCATTGCCAAAAACAACAGCATAGGTTTTGTCTTTTTCCACCATAAAATCGTTTAGGTTTTCGGCTTGTTCTGCTTGCTCGATAGAGGCGACGACAACACCTTCCTGTTTTAGTTTTTCAACAAGTGCTAATGTATCTTCCGCATATTCCCAGCTTACGCTATCTGTAGCCCCCAACGCAGTTTTCTGTATGTCTTTATGTGGCGGTTGGGCTGTAATACCGCAGAGGTATATTTTCTTTACTAAAAAAGCATCGGCAGTCCTAAAAACAGAACCTATATTGTTTAAACTTCTTATATTGTCTAGTATAATTAGCAAAGGCGTTTTAGTTGAAGCCTTGTATTCTTCTGGGTTGATACGGTCTAACTCGCTATTTTTTAACTTTCGGTATTTCATAGTTGGCAAAGTTAATTGATTAATTGCTATTTAAGCCAACTTTTAGTATAAGCGTTTTGTAGCTAAAGGCGAATAAATTGTTGATAAAACCAAAGAATAAGCGAACACTTCATTTTATAGAAAACAGCTTTTTGGTTACATTTATCGGTTGATTATTTAATTGAAAAGACACCCAGTATACGGGCATAGATTATGGCGAAAAAGGAAACCCCCTTAATGAAGCAATACAATACGATTAAAGCAAAGTATCCCGATGCTTTGTTGCTTTTTCGGGTGGGCGACTTTTACGAAACCTTTGGTGAAGACGCTGTGCGTGCCGCTGGAATACTCAATATTACTCTCACACATCGCAACAATGGTGGCGACCGTACCGAACTTGCTGGTTTTCCGCATCACTCTTTAAATACTTACCTGCCAAAACTTGTGATGGCGGGTTGTAGGGTTGCAATTTGCGACCAGCTGGAAGATCCTAAAATGACGAAAACTATCGTAAAAAGAGGGGTTACCGAGTTGGTTACGCCAGGAGTAGCTTTTAACGATGATATTTTACAGTCTAAGACCAATAACTTTCTTGCGGCAGTACATTTTGGGGCAAGTAAAGGAAAAAGCGCTACTAAAGATTTAAAAATAGGAGTTTCTTTTCTTGATGTCTCTACTGGCGAGTATTTGGTTTCTGAAGGCAATGCAGAATATATAGATAAATTACTTCAGAATTTTAGCCCTTCAGAAGTGTTGTTTTCTAAGCAAAAGCGGAAACTTTTTTCTGAAGTTTTTGGCAATCAATATCATGTTTTTCACCTTGAAGACTGGATTTTTCAAAGTGATTACGCCTTTGAAACGCTTACGAAACACTTCGATACAAAAAATCTAAAAGGCTTTGGGGTAGATCACTTAGAAGAAGGTATTATTGCTGCTGGAGCGGCATTGCATTATTTAAGTGAAACTAGACACACTAAGCTGCAACATATCTCTCGATTGTCTAGAATAGCCGAAGACGAGTATGTATGGATGGACCGCTTTACAATTCGCAATTTAGAGCTGTATCACTCTAGTCAGCAGCAGGCTGTTACGCTTCTGGATGTTATAGACAAGACTATTTCGCCTATGGGTGGAAGGCTTTTAAAACGCTGGATGGCGCTTCCGCTAAAGAATGCTGAAAAAATTAATAGGCGTCATGAGGTTGTTAGCTTTTTGCTAGAAAACAATATTGTTTTAGAAAAAACACAGCAATACACTAAGCGCATAGGCGATTTAGAACGATTAATTTCGAAAGTAGCAACGGGAAAAGTAAACCCTCGTGAGCTTATTCAGCTTAAAAACTCACTGGAAGCAATAGTGCCTATAAAAGCATTGGCTTCAACTTCAAAAAATGAATCTTTAAAGGTTATAGGCGAGCAATTACATGATTGCGAATTGCTTCGCAACAAAATAAAAGAAACCCTTTACGAAGAAGCACCCGTAAATATTCTGAAAGGAAATACGATAGCCGAAGGCTTTTCAGAAACCCTAGATGAGCTCCGTAATATTTCTGCAAATGGAAAGGAATACCTAGATGCAATGCTAGAACGCGAAACCAAGCGCACGGGAATTACCTCTCTTAAAATAGCTTCAAATAATGTGTTTGGCTACTATATAGAAGTGCGAAATACGCATAAAGACAAAGTGCCGGAGGAATGGATTAGGAAGCAAACCCTAGTTAGTGCAGAGCGATATATTACTGAAGAATTAAAAGAGTACGAAACAAAAATTCTTGGTGCCGAAGAGAAAATACTGGCTTTAGAGCAAGAGTTGTTTTTAAAACTGGTAAACTGGATGCTTCAATATATAGATGTAGTTCAGCAGAACGCAGCTTTAATTGCGCAGTTAGATTGTTTGTGTTCCTTTGCCACTCAAGCCAAAGAAGCAAATTACACTCGCCCTGTGTTAGAAGACACCTTTGAACTCGATATTAAAGAAGGGCGTCACCCCGTAATTGAAAAACAGCTACCTCCAGATACACCCTATATAGCAAATGATGTTTTTCTAGACAGGGAAAATCAGCAGATTATTATGATTACGGGACCTAATATGAGTGGTAAGTCTGCTATACTTAGGCAGACAGCTCTAATAGTTCTCTTAGCGCAGATGGGAAGTTTTGTGCCAGCAACGGCAGTGCGAATGGGTTGTGTAGATAAAATATTTACTAGAGTAGGAGCGAGCGATAATATTTCTATGGGCGAGTCTACTTTTATGGTAGAGATGAATGAAACCGCAAGTATTCTTAACAATCTCTCGGACCGCAGTTTAATACTGCTAGATGAAATAGGTAGAGGAACTAGTACTTACGATGGTATTTCAATTGCATGGGCTATTAGTGAGTACTTACACGAGCACCCTACGCGTGGCAAAACACTTTTTGCTACGCATTATCACGAGTTAAATGAAATGACCGAAACATTTCCGCGCATAAAAAATTTCAATGTTTCTGTAAAAGAGTTAAAAGACAATGTGCTTTTTCTTCGGAAATTAGTTCCTGGGGGCAGTCATCACAGCTTTGGAATACACGTAGCAAAGATGGCAGGTATGCCACAACCGGTGCTTAAACGTGCCAATAAAATTTTAAAAAGGCTAGAAAAAAGCCATGCATCCGAAGAATTAACCGAAAAAATGAAGGAAGTTTCTAAAGAAGAAATGCAATTGAGCTTTTTTAAACTAGACGATCCATTGCTGGAAGAACTGCGCGACGAAATATTAGACATTGATATAGATACACTTACGCCAGTGGAGGCCTTGATGAAGCTCAATGAAATACGTAGATTGTTAGAGCGAAATGCCTCGGTGAAATTGAAAAAATAAAATTAGATAATAATTTATCAAAAAACACTTTGCGTTTGAAGTAAAATTTTTAAATTTGCTCCCGCTTTCAATGAGAAGCAACGTTCATTAAAATACAAGTAAAACAACTCACTAAATAATACCTCATCAAGTTTAAGGCAGATGGAGTTTAATAGTTAGTTTTTACACTAATGCGAAAATAGCTCAGCTGGTAGAGCGCCACCTTGCCAAGGTGGAGGTCGCGGGTTCGAATCCCGTTTTTCGCTCAGATTGCGAAACCTATAATTTAGGTCGCGGGTTCCCCCGAAGTATCGGGGCCGTTTTTCGCTCAGATTGCGAAACCTATAATTGGGTCGCGGGTTCCCCCGAAATATCGGGGCCGTTTTTCGCTTTGAAATATATATCGATATTTTCGGTATTTTTGTTAAGTCTAGGTTGCAGACGGCAACCTAATTACGCTCGAGTGGTGGAATTGGTAGACACGCCGGACTTAAAATCCTGTGACCATCTGGTCGTGCGGGTTCAAGTCCCGCCTCGAGTACTTTAAAAAACCTCAACTTTCTATTTATTAGATTGTTGAGGTTTTTTTTATTTAATGTTTAGCCTGTATTTAGTCAACTTGAGCCTCTCTTCTTGCCTTTACTTCGCGGGACCCGACAGAAAAGACGATACCATCTTCTACTGTAAAAAGGAATAGAGCTTTAATGAGTTTTTAATTGATCATTACTAATTATTCAACCAAAACCCCAAACCCAAAATCAAACCCCAGTTGTTTTAAATTTGTAGTGAGTTCAGTTTATTAAACAGTACTCTTTATGGCTTTGAAGTATTGATATTTATAAAAGATAAATCATAAAAAAAGCCCTTTCAAATTTGAAAGGGCTTTTTGGTTTGTTTTAAAAAGGTTACTTATAGGCTATTAGCAGCTTTCTTTAAAGCGTCTTTAGTTCCTTCAGTAGCTTTATCTACAGCCTCACCAGCTTTGTCTACAGCTTCTCCAGCTTTGTCCATTGCTTTATCAGAAGCATCGTTTATAGCATCTCCAGCATCTTCTACAGCACCTTCAGTAGCTTCAGCAGCGTCTTCCATTGCGTTTTCAGTTGCTTCAACAGCGTTCTCAACAGCTTCTTCAGCTTCAGTTTGAACAGATTCTGCAGTTTCTTCTAGATTTTCTTTAGTAGTCTCTCTACAAGAGTATACAGAAGCAACTAATGCAAGAGCGGCAAGTGATAAAAATAATTTTTTCATTGTTGTATAGATTAGTGATTAATAGTGTGCAAAAGTAATTAAAAATACTAACAAAATGTTTTTTTAGGTTAAATATTTTTTATAGTCTTTTAGATTGTTTTTAATTAAAAAAAATGTTTTTTGAGCTATTTATGTCGCTCTACCTAAAGTAATTGCTCTGTACTAACTGTTGTTTTAGTTTTTGTGTGAATCATGTTTGTTTTAGGCGTTGAATCTCCTTAATGAATTCTAAACTTCATATGCTAAGAAGTTCTTTTTTATTAGCTGAAAAAAGAACTTTCTCTCCACTCTTTTATGATTCTAATAAGGAATATTTTCGACAACATAGGATATATTCCAATAAATAATTGGATTTTTTCCAAATTATTTTATATTTGTGTATGGAATCACAACTATCTATTGAAGCCCAGCGTTTTAAAAAAATTCGCGAGGAGCAAAGACATACCCAGCAATCATTTGCTGAATTATTAGCTATTGGTGCTACTACAGCCGATATTGAAAGGGGGAAAACAAAAATCTCTGGTAAAATAGTCATGGAGCTTATGGCTCAGTTTAACATTAACCCTTTATGGCTTTACGGGAAGAGTTTTGAAAAGCATATAGATACTTCGCAGGGTGATGTAAGTCCTAAAGTTATAACACTAGATACTTCTGGGAACGACAGTATTTTACTTGTAAATCAAAAAGCTTCTGCTGGTTACCCTAATAATATACACGATATGGGGTGGTATCAAACACTGCCGGCATTTAATATTCCCTTGCCAGAATATAGAAATGCTTCCTATCGAGGCTTTCAGGTAGAAGGCGATAGTATGTTGCCTAATTTAAGACCTAATGAATGGGTTTTGGGACGCGCCGTTGCAAGCGTACAAGAAGCTACAGATAGTAAAATATATATAGTAGTTTTAAGAGATTCTGTTTTGGTAAAAAAGCTTCAGAAAGTGCCAAACAACCCGCAAAGCCTTCGGCTTATTTCTTTAAATGAAGAATACTTGCCTATAGATGTAAAAGTTAAAGATATACAAGAGTTATGGATGGTTAATAGCAAACTAACTTTTGGTATAGACGAACCTTCTGAGAGTAGTTTGCTCAAGCAATTGCAGCAATCCATGAACGAACTAAAAGGGCAAATAAGTAGTATGAGTAAAGACTAATTACGTAGTTGTATATACTCTATTATTGTTATAGTAGCGCCTGTATTTTTATACACAAATTGAGCTGAAATTATTCCTGTATCGCTTCTAAAGGGAGCATTAGTAACTAGTTTGTTTAAAATTTCTGAACATTCTGTGTTTGAAGCAATGGAGAATAATCCTCCTAATTCACTTAATGCAGCAGCTTCTGGAAATTGGCTGTGATTATTTCCAATTACAATAGGCAGTCCAAAGGTTGCTGGTTCCAAAATATTATGAAGCCCTGTTTTACCCATTGCGCCACCTACATAGGCTATATCTGCATAGCTGTACAATTTGCTTAATAAACCAATACAGTCTATTATTAATACTTGGTATTCGGCGAGATTAACTTCGTCTTTTTGAGAATGAAGTATCGTCTTTTTTACAATACTGTTAGTAAAGGCATTAATTTTTTCAGCTTCAATTTTATGTGGGGCTATTATAAACTTTACGTTTTCGGGAGCGGCATTTATATAGTCTAAAAGCACGGCTTCGTCTTCAGGCCATGTGCTTCCACAGACTATACAGAGTGAATTTCCTTTAAAGTCTTCGGCAAATTTTAAGTTATTGTCCATTTCAAGCTGATGTGAAACCCTGTCAAAACGAGTGTCGCCACTAACAGTTGTGTTGCTAAACCCAATATTCTTTAAAAGTAAAGCCGAATTTTCTTCCTGTAGAAAAAAGTGATTAAACCCACGAAGTGCTTTTCGCATAAACCCACCATAACTTTTAAAGAACAGTTGTTGTTTTCTAAAAACTCCCGACACCAAAAGTGTGTCTATTTTTTTCTGTTGAAGCTCAAAGAGGTAGTTTGGCCAAAATTCGTATTTCACAAAAAGGACCAGTGATGGATGCACTGCGGCTATAAACTTCCTGGCGTTTTGGGGAGTGTCCATGGGTAAGTATACCACAACATCTGCCAAAGGCGTGTTTTTCTTTACTTCATAACCCGAAGGCGAAAAAAAACTAACCACTATCTTGTGTTCTGGCTTTACTTTTTTTAAGGCTTCCATTATAGGTACAGCTTGTTCAAACTCACCTAAAGAAGCACAATGAAACCAAATGGTTTTATCTGAAACTGTAAGTTTTGTGCTAAGAGTGGTAAAAACGTCTTTTCTGCCATCTACAAAAAGTTGCATTTTTTTATTAAACAAGGCTACAATCCTTAAGCCGAAGGAAGACAAATGTATTAGTAGATTGTAGATGGTGTGCATAAAGCAAAAATACTAAATTCAGACTTCAGTTTTAAGTGTTTAGGAGTCAGTTTTTACACTTAAATTTTGACAGTGGGTTATTACTGAAACATTCTGTTTAAAATAATGTTTTTGGACTTTTGTTTTAGGAATTATAAATAGCAACGTATCAAATATCATTTTTGTAATTTTACAGAATTCATAAGAATGGAAGTTCAATTTAATTTTTCCCCCTTAGTGGGCACAATATGAAAAAAATACAAATGGTAGACCTTAAAGGTCAGTATAAAAATATAAAAGAACGCGTAGATAGTTCAATAATGAATGTTATAGAAACTACCGCTTTTGTCAATGGTCCTGAAGTGCACGATTTTCAAAAAGAGCTTGAAGATTATTTGGGAGTTAAACATGTTATTCCTTGTGCAAATGGTACAGATGCATTGCAGATAGCAATGATGGGCTTAGGGCTTAAGCCGGGCGATGAGGTTATCACTGCCGATTTTACTTTTGCAGCTACCGTAGAGGTTATTGCACTTTTGCAGCTTACACCAGTTTTGGTAGATGTAGACCCTGTTAATTTTAATATAGATACAGAAGCCATAAAAAAAGCAATTACTCCAAAAACAAAAGCCATAGTGCCTGTACATCTCTTTGGGCTTGCAGCAAATATGGATGATATTATGGACATCGCTAAAGAGCACAACCTTTATGTAATTGAAGACAATGCACAAGGTATAGGTGCAGACTACACTTCTGGTGATGGAACTAAGAAAAAAACAGGAACTATTGGACATATAGCTTCAACTTCATTTTTTCCGTCAAAAAACTTGGGATGTTATGGAGATGGCGGTGCTATTTTTACCAATGATGATGCCTTAGCGCATAGCATACGCGGAATTGTAAATCACGGGATGTATGAGCGCTACCACCACGATGTAGTAGGTGTAAACAGCAGACTAGACTCTATACAGGCGGCTGTACTTCGCGCAAAGTTGCCAAATTTAGATGCATATAACGCAGCACGCCAAAAAGCTGCAAGAAAATACACCGAAGCTTTTAAGGGTATAGATTCTATTATAACACCAACAGCCTGCGGTAAATGTGACCAAGCAGCTATGGAAAATTGCAACTGCCATGTTTTTCATCAATACACCTTAAGGATTTTAAATACAGACCGCGATGCGCTGGTAAAGCATTTAAACGAAAATGGTATTCCTTGTGGTGTGTACTACCCAATTCCACTTCATTTACAGAAAGCCTATGCTGATGCACGCTATAATGAAGAAGATTTTACTGTAACCAATCAATTGGTAAAAGAAGTGTTGTCACTTCCTATGCATACTGAACTTGATGATGAGCAGATTGCGTATATTACAAAAACTGTGATAGATTTTATTAATAAATAAATCACAACTCACTTAAAGATATTATTATGAAAAAAATACTCGTAACAGGTGGCTTGGGCTATATTGGTTCACATACTGTTGTAGAGCTTCAAAAGGCAGGATTTCAAGTTGTAATTATAGATAACCTTTCTAATTCGTCATTAGATGTTTTGGAGGGTATAACAAATATTTCAAAGACACCTCCACTTTTTGAGCGTATAGATTTACGTGTAAAGGCCGATGTTTCAAAATTTTTCAAAAACAATACAGACATTGCAGGTATTATTCATTTTGCTGCTAGTAAAGCTGTAGGCGAAAGTGTAGAAAATCCATTGTTGTATTACGAGAACAACATAAATACATTGATTTACTTACTTCAGGAATGCAAAACATTCGGAATTAACAATTTTATTTTTAGTTCGTCTTGCACTGTTTATGGCGAGCCAGATTCATTGCCTATAACTGAAGACGCTCCAGTTAAAACAGCGACTTCACCTTACGGAAATACCAAACAGATAAGTGAAGAAATACTTCAGGATTGCTGTGCTGTTTCAGATTTAAAAGCAATTGCATTGCGTTACTTTAACCCCATTGGGGCACATGAAACTGTAGAGATTGGGGAGCTTCCTGCAGGGGTTCCACAAAATTTGGTTCCGTTTATTACACAAACTGCCGCGGGCGTACGCGAGCAGCTTTCGGTTTTTGGTGATGATTACCCAACGGAAGACGGCAGTTGTATTCGCGATTATATACATGTAGTAGATTTGGCAAAGGCGCATGTAATTGCATTACAACGATTGCTTAAGGCAGAGAAAGATAATGCAGTTGCCACAAAATTTGAAGTTTTTAATCTAGGAACTGGCAGAGGGAGTTCGGTGCTTGAAGTTGTAAATTCTTTTGAAAAAACCACGGGACAGAAATTAAATTATAAGATAGTAGCACGTCGCCCTGGCGATGTAGTTTCGGTTTATGCAGATACAAAAAAAGCAAACGATATTTTAGGCTGGAAAGCCGAAAAAACGATGGAAGACGCCCTATTGTCTTCTTGGCAATGGGAGAAGAAAGTACGCGGTATTAACTGAAAATGAGCTAAATAAAAACCGAATTAAACATTTTTTATTTAGGTATTAACCCAGGTTTAACGCTAATTATTTGGAGTTGTCTATAGGCCTTTGTTTCTTTGCCGGCTAATAGTACTCTTTACTTTTGCTTGTTATTTATATATTTTATGGGCAAAAGGGGGTCAAAAAAACAATGATGAAGTTAGTTTCAGTGAAACGACAAACAAAAACAGAAAAACGATTTACAGAAAAGATGGGTATGTTCACAACAACTGTGATCTACATTAAAAAAACCTTTTTAAATGTACCTTTTAAAACCCTTCACAAATACCGAGAAACCTATTATGGCGAAGTGAAAGACTGCGCAGATTGCAGTATAAGCGCTTAAAAAACGTCGAAATATTTAATACTAGAAAACACCGAATGACATTATTTCATTCGGTGTTTTTTTATTTACTAGTATCGATACTTTAAAAAACTCTTAAAAGATAGATACTCCTCATTTTCAATCTCCTTAAATGTATACAAGATGTTTTAACTAGGTTTAAAAAATATATATAACTTACATCTGCTTTCTCACTAAAAAATAAAATCTGCAAATGAGCTTTTTATAAAATTTAGATACAACTTGGAGTCATTCTAAATATAAAAGTTGATAGAATTAGATGCTTAAAATGATTTATTTATTATTTTAGTGTTATGGTTATAATATGGCAAATTGTTCTGTTATTTTTAGCAGGTAGCTTTTTTTATTTTTTGTATCGTATTTTTAAAAAAAACATAATAAGTAATGATATTTCAGCAAATAACAAGACAAGAAACCCCATACGGAGAAGTTTTTATTACCGAATCGAACGAAGGATTTTGGCTAGGTGTTTTTGCGTATTTTACTACTTATATCATACCCATACTAACAATTGTCATTATTCTTTTCTTTTTGATTAAGTTTTTTAAAATGTTCAAAAAAATGAATAATACATTATTAGAGATTAATGAGAATCTCAAAAAGAAATAGTTGCTAATAACAATTTGAAATATCTGAAGCCTTTTGCTTCTATAATGCTATTAATTGTAGCTATTAAAAACGCCGAATACTTTTATAGTATTCGGCGTTTTTAATTTTTTTTTTAAATTAAACTTCCCCTTTTTCGGTTTCAGCAGAACGGTCAATTTTCTTTACCAGTCCTTGTAATACATTTCCGGGGCCTACCTCTATAAAGTTAGTAGCGCCATCCTTAATCATATTTTGAATGCTCTGCGTCCATTTTACTGGCGCTGTAAGTTGAAAAATAAGATTTTCCTTAATCTCTGAAGGGTCTGTAACTGCAAATGTAGAAACGTTCTGATAGATAGGGCAAGCTGGAGCTGTAAAGCTTGTGGCTTCAATAGCTGCTGCTAGCTCTTCTCTAGCGGGTTCCATTAATGGGCTGTGAAAAGCACCACCTACAGGTAATATTAACGCTCTTCGTGCGCCAGCTTCTTTTAGGCTTTCGCAAGCTTTCCCTACGGCGTCTACATCACCAGAGATTACGAGCTGACCAGGACAGTTGTAGTTTGCGGCAACAACAATACCTGGCGTATTTGCGCAAATCTCTTCAACTAAATGATCCTCTAGGCCTAAAACTGCCGCCATAGTAGATGGAGTTAACTCGCAAGCGTGTTGCATAGCAAGTGCACGCTTGTAAACCAGTTGTAATCCATCGCTAAAAGCAAGTGTTCTATTTGCTACTAGCGCAGATATTTCACCTAAAGAATGCCCTGCAACCATAGCTGGTTGAAATTTTTCACCCATTACTTCCGCAGTAATAGTAGAATGAAGGAAAATTGCCGGTTGAGTGACTTTTGTTTCTTTAAGTTCTTCGGCTGTGCCTTCAAACATAATTTTGGTGATATCAAAGCCTAATATATCATTGGCTTGTAAAAATAGCTCCTTCGCTTTTGAAGAGTTTTCGTATAAATCTTTGCCCATTCCGGTAAATTGGGCTCCTTGTCCGGGAAAAATATATGCTTTCATTGTTTGTTTATTTCTGTGTTAATCAACTTTTTTTTGATCTATTAAGTCCATTTCTTTTACTTCTGGAATTCTTTTCTTTAATAACAGAATTTGTCCTAAATGACTAGACTGGTGCTCCATAACGTGAAACCAAGAAAAATGATTGTTCACTTTAGAGCCTTCAGGTATTTCTGCTAGCCAATTATCGTCTTTTTCTTTTAATAATTCTAGTGTTTTTTTTCGAGCATTTTTATACATATCTAGATAATATGCTACATCGTGACCTTTAATGTGTTGTCTTCCTTCTTCACCTAATTCCATTGCAATTCTGAGCTCTTCTAACTCTTCATTAGATAATTTACTATTGCCAAAAGTGGCTTCTTGATAATATAATTCGGTTGCAGCCAGATGCATTATTAAGGCGCCTATAGAATTAGATTTTTCATCAATTTGATAATCTAATTCGGCTTGTGTCATATTGCCTACGGCATACTCAACACGATCGCTTAGATTGTTTAACATAGTAACTAAGGTTCCTATTTGGGGGGTGTATCCTTCAATAGGGCCAATATAATTATACGTTGTTCTTTTAATGTTTTTGCCTTGAATTTGAAGCGAATACTCTCCTTCATAACTATCATTAGAAGTTTTTATAACAAAACCTTCATTTTTCTCAAGATCTTCTTTGCTAATGCCATTATACCATTTAGGAATTTGGTTGTCCGTTACTGTGGTTTCAAAACCAGGATTATCTATAATAACTTCATCCATTTTGCCAGTAGTAGGGTTTTCTATTAAGAGTTTGAAGTCGTCAAAATAAAAATTTCCATTGCCATAACACAAACCACCAAAATACAGTTTTTCTGCCTTTGAATTTAAAGTCCCTTTAATTACATAGGTTTTCCAAATGCTATCCTTAATAGGCCTATCACTCATATTGTCAAAAAAACCCATTTTATTTTTTTTGTTATCTACTCGAGTCCATAAACCTGCTTGACTATTAGGTTCGCTAGCAATAACTTTAACTGAAGCGCTTAATTCGAAAGCTAATTTTTTACTTACTTCTACTTCTAAAACTTGAGTAAAAGGAACCCAATCTCTTTTTGATTCTTGAGATTTTACAACATTGAAAGTGCATAAAAGAAGAATGAGGAATATTTTTTTTGAAAAAGTCATAATATTACTTTTATGTATTCGTTGAATTGTAAAAATTAAATCAATTTAGAGATGAATCTTTTTCTTCATCCAAGTTTCATACACAAACGAATAGTTGTGTTTTTCGTCTTTTTGATGCTCTTCGGTAGAAACAAGCTTCCAGTCTTCTTTAGAAAATTCTGGAAAAAAAGTATCGGCGTCATTAAAAGTGCCCGCCACACGTGTGAGTTCGATTTTTTGAGCGTAGTTAAGTCCTATAGCGTATATTTCGCCTCCGCCAATTATAAAGGGTTGCGAATCGTCTTTTGCGAGGGTTAATGCTTCCTCCATACTGTTAACCACGACAGCGCCTTCCTTTTGGTAGTCTTTATTTCGCGTAATAACTAAATGTGTTCTGTTGGGAAGTGGTTTCGGGAAAGATTCAAAGGTCTTTCTGCCCATAATAATATAGTGGCCGGTGGTGAGTTGTTTAAAACGTTTAAAATCTGCAGGCAAATGCCATAACAAATCATTGTCTTTCCCTAGCTCGTTGTTAAGGCCTGCGGCGGCTATCATTGTAATCATTGTACGTCTGGAGCTAAAGGGTTGTTCTGCTCGTTTTTTTTTGAAATAGCTTCATTGTCTGTTGGCAACTGTAGCTCTGAATCTACTTTTTTCTGAAGTTCCGCTATGCGTGCTGTTTGGCGAGCTTTAAGTTTTTCTAGCTGACGGTCTTCCCATTCCTTGCCCATAAAAGTGTTCATAATAAAAACATTGAACAGGTGTATTAAAAATAGAAATGTCCATATTAATATAGCCCATACAAACCAGTTTTTAAACAGTGTTTCGTCGCCGTAACCCAAAACAGGGTTTATAATGATAAGCAGTATAGAACCCACCAAAAACACTATGAAGTGTCGCATTAGGTTTTTTTTCTGCTTTACGCGATTACGAGCGTATTGGTATTGCTCGCGCTGTTCGGCATCAATTCTTTCGGTTTTTTTAGTTTTTGAAAACATAGTTGGTTACTTTCGTTGAAATGCAACAAGTACTGATATGTTCAGTATTGTAAAAATACCTAATTTTCGCCATTTTGGCCACTCTCTTATGGAAGATTTACGAAAACACTTTCCCGCTTTAGCGTCTTGTACCTACTTAAACACGGCTTCTAATGGTGTTATACCAAAGCCAATTGTAGAGTGGCGCCGTCAACACGATTTAGATTTAATGAATCACGCTAGTGTGTTTCGCGATACTCACAAGGAGCATATTGAAAGCATAAGAGAAACGGTTGCTAATTTTTACGACGCCTCACCAACAGAAACAGCACTAGTGCCAAATTTATCTTTTGGTTTAAATTCCGTTTTAGAAGGACTTCCAAAGGGTCAAAAGGTGTTGCTTTTACAAGGCGATTACCCTTCAGTAAATTGGCCTGTAGAAACGCGAGATTTTAAGGTGTGTTATGCTACAATCGACGAAAACTTAGAGCAAAACATAGAAGCCGCTGTTGCAGAGCATAAACCAGATGTTTTTATGTTTAGCATCGTGCAATGGCTCAATGGAATTAAAATAGATTTTGAGTTTTTAAAACAATTAAAAAGCTACCATCCCAATTTATTACTTATTGCAGATGGCACTCAGTATCTGGGAACCGAAGCCTTTAGTTTTGCAGACAACGCCATAGATGTAATAGGAGCAAGTGCCTATAAATGGTTAAATGCAGGATATGGCAATGGTTTTTTTATGGTGAAAGAAACTGCGCAAGAACGTATTTTTCCACAAACGATTGGTTTTAACTCTGCCGCTCGTTTTGAAAGCCTCGCTACCGAAACTACCTTTGTAAAACATTTTGAACCAGGACACCAAGACACACTTAATTACGGTAGTTTAGAACAAGCTATACTGTTTCAGAAAAAACTGAGAACAGCACAATTGTACAGTAAAATAGCATCTCTTTCTGCGAAAGCAAAAACACATTTTGCCGAAAGAAATTTATTGCGAAACGAAACGCTTCTAAGGCAAAATCACGCGCCTATATTCAACTTAAAAGGCGATATGGCTCTTTTTGAAAAACTGAAAGAAAACAATATTATCTGTTCACTTCGCGGTGGGGGAATACGAGTTAGTTTTCATTATTACAACACCGAAGACGAATTAGAACAATTGCTACAGTTGTTGCGATAGTTATTCCTCAATTTTAACGCCTTTCCAAAAAGCTATATGGTCTTTAATAGCTTTAGCAGCGTATTTAGGTTCTGGATAATACCAAGCGGCATCTTGGTTTTGTACACCGTTTACCTCTATAGTGTAATACGAAGCTTCACCTTTCCACGGGCAATGCGTATGTGTGTCTGTTTTTGAAAAGTATTGCGTTTTTATAGAACTCACCGGAAAGTAGTGATTGTTTTCTATAACAACAGTATTAGTAGATTCTGCGATTATTTCGTTATTCCAAATGGCTTTCATAATGTGTTTTTTAGGTAGAAAGGCAGTTAAGCTTTCTTAAAAATGTAGTTTTTGTAATAGTCTTTAACATCGCTAAAAGATTTCTCAATTTTTAGACCTGCTTCTGAAGCTAACCAAGAGACAATAGTGTCGTCGTATTTCTGGGAGATTTCTGTGTGTATGGTTTCCCATTGGTCAAAATGAACGGTTAACTCCAAATCTGTAATAGTTACATCCATTGCTTTTGTAGCTACTAAAAAACTTTTTGCTGTTCCGGTTTCTGGGTCGTAAGTTTCCCAGTGTTTAAAGCTGTCTAAATTAAAATCACCACCCAGTTCGCGATTAATTCTTACGAGTATGTTTTTGTTAAAAGCTTCGGTTATTCCTGTGTCATCGTTATAAGCGTCTAGAATAATCTGAGGATTTTTCTTTTGGTCAAAGCCCATAAACAGTAAATCTTCAGCAAGCATAGTATCTTTTAGTTTTGCAAGAAACTCAATTGCTTTGGGGTGCTTTAGGTTGCCAATATTACTTCCTAGCACCATAATTACTTTTTTGCGTTTGTTAAAGCCTTTAAGGCGTTCTAAAACTTCAAAGTATTCGCCTACTTCGGCATCTACATTAAGCGTAGGCATTTCTTTTGCAAGGGTGTTTGAGAGCGATTCTACCGCATTTTCACTAATATCGATGGGTTTGTAAACAAAGTTGTAGTTGTTTTCGGTCATATACTTTAGTAAGACCTTTGTTTTTTTACCGTCGCCAGCACCTAATTCAATAAGATCTATAGCTTCATTAGAACTACTGAAAAGCTCACTTATGGTTTTGGTGTGGGTTTTCATTATTTGATATTCGGTACCCGTGAGGTAGTACTCGGGCATGGCCATAATATCTTGAAAAAGACGATCTCCTTTTTTGTCGTAAAAATATTTTGATGAGAGAAATTTGGGGAAGCTCGACAAGCCTTCAAAAACTTCTTTTTTGAAGGCAGTGTTTATTTGGGGTTTTGTTTTTGTATCCATAATTGTATTGTCGTAATTATTTAGCTAACCTTAAACCTGTAAATTGCCAGCGTAGGTTAGTTTGAAAAAAATTGCGATATGTATGTCGAGTATGCTTAGTAGAAGTTGCTACAGACCCTCCGCGAAGCACCTTCTGATTTACCATAAATTTACCGTTGTATTCGCCAATTGCTCCTGGAGCTTTTGTATACCCAGGGTAGGGTAGGTAGGCGCTTTCTGTCCATTCCCAACGGCTACCCCAGTTAAAATTTACTTGGGCGGTTTCCCACTCAAATTCTGTGGGTAATCTACAATTTTTCCATTGTGCATAGGCGAAGGCTTCATAATACGAAATATGTGAAACAGGAGCTTCTAAGTTTAATTTTTGTAAACCTTGCATAGTGAACTGATGCCATTGGCCGTCTATGTTATACCAGTATAAGGGTGCTTGTATTTTATTTTGCTTTACCCAGTCCCAGCCTTCTGCATGCCAGAGGTTGAAATCTTTATAGCCTTCGGCTTTAATAAATTCTAAGTATTCCTGATTGGTCACTAATTTATTAGAAATCTCATACTGATGAAGGTAAACCTTGTGGTGTCCTAATTCGTTGTCATAACAAAATTCACTAGGGTTTGCATGCCCTATTTTATAAATGCCCTCTTCTATGGCAAGCCATTGTTGAGGTGTGTCTTGCTTTGGGTTTTCTGCGAAAGTATCGTTGTATTTTGGCAGCAATGGGTTGTTGCCTAATATGTACTTTATGTCTGTAATAAGTAGTTCTTGATGTTGCTTTTCGTGATGTATACCTATTAAAATGGTTTCAATAAGGGTATCTGATATTGGCTTAGAGAGAAAATCATTCATTTCACTAGTAATGTAGTGGCGATACTCATAAACCTTGGAAACTTCTGGTCTCGATAGGTTTCCGCGATCGTTACGCACTACGCGTTTGCCTATATTTTCGTAATAACTATTAAAAACAAAAGCGAAATCTTCGTGAAAAATTTTATAGCCGGGTTTATGAGGTTTTAATATAAACTCTTCAAAAAACCAGCTTGTATGACCTAAGTGCCACTTTGGAGGAGAAACATCTACTACAGGTTGTACTACGTAATCTTCAATAGCTAGTGGCTTGCATATGTTTTCGGTATGCTTACGCGTTTCTGTAAAAAAGGAGGCCAAATTATTGGTGTGAGTCATAAAAAAAGTGTCGCAATTTTATGTGACGACACTTTAAATATAACTATTAAAATTGGTAAAGGGATTAAGCTGGCGTTAAACAGTTGTTAAACCCTTAAGGTGTTATTTTCCGGTTTTAAAAGTAAAAGGAACAGACAAACTTATAGCTCTTGGTTTACCTGCTAACATACCAGGTTTAGTCATTTTTGGGATAGCCATGATGTTTCGTTTGGCTTCGTCCTGTAATTCTTTTGTAGCTCCAGTAACCTTTTTTACTTCTACAACTCCTTCTTCATTAATCACAAAGTCTACAATTACTCTTCCTTGGTCATTGTTTTTATATGCTGCAGGAGGGTATTTAAAGTTTTTGATGATATGCGAAGTTAGTTTTTGGTCAAAACATTTATCGCGCGCACTTGCGTCTCCTTTTTCGCAACCTGGCCATATTGGGCCAATTTCTTTCATAGTTACTTTATTGGCTTTTACATCTCCCCATTCTTCTTGGGCAAATAAAGCGGTAGTAAAAAGCAAGCAAATAGCGATAAATAGATTTTTCATTGTGAGGAATTTTAGTTTGTGTTTATATGGCAACGGCACCCTTAATATGTGGATGCGAATTGTAATCCACTAGAGTAAAGTCATCAAAAGTGAAGCCAAATATATCTTTTACATCTGGATTAAGCAACATTTTTGGCAAAGGAAAAGGTTTGCGAGATAGCTGAAGCTCAACTTGTTCGTAATGGTTGCTGTATATATGGGCATCGCCAAAGGTATGTATAAATCCGCCTGCTTTATAGCCACAAACCTGCGCCATCATTTGGGTGAGTAATGCATAAGAAGCGATATTAAAAGGAACGCCTAAAAAAATGTCTGCGCTGCGTTGATATAATTGGCAGGATAGTTTGCGGGTGTCATCTCCTCCTCCTGGGGTTGGTGGACTTACATAAAACTGAAAAAAGGCATGGCAGGGTGGAAGAGCGGCTTTACCATTAGCAACATTTGTTGCAAATGGTTTTGAAGTGTCTGGCATTACACTAGGGTTCCACGCGCTAACAAGCATACGTCTGCTATCGGGATTTGTTTTAAGTGTTTTTACTATATCAGAAATCTGATCGATTTCTTCGCTATTCCAGTTTCTCCATTGGTGGCCGTAAACAGGGCCTAAATCTCCTTTCTCATCTGCCCATTCGTTCCATATACGCACCCCGTTTTCTTGCAGATACTTAATATTAGTATCTCCATTTAAAAACCATAAAAGTTCATAAATAATTGATTTTAAGTGTATTTTTTTAGTGGTGACCATTGGAAAACCTTCGTTGAGGTCAAAACGCATTTGATATCCAAAAACACTTTTGGTACCTGTGCCTGTGCGGTCTTGTTTTTCGGAGCCATTCTCCATGACGTGCTTAAGGAGGTCGTGGTATTGTTTCATTCTAAAAGAGGTGATAAATTTAAGCTCTAAAAATACAAATAGCCAAGTTGATGCTCAAGCTTTAAATGAACTGCTTTTAAATAAGTTATTAACGATTTAACAAATAATTAAGAAATTTTGTATTTTTGACAAATATTTCTAAGCAAATGATAGAAAACACCTATAATACACCCCATGGAATAATGGAATGTCATGAGAACTATCTTGTTTTCTATCTCGCTTCAGATGGATTATCGAGAGAGGATTCTAAAGAGGTGCTGTCTTATGCTGCTAAGCATTACGGCGATAGGAAATACGTGTTTATAGCCAATAGAAAGTTTGCGTCAAATATTTCTCCAGAGGCTTATAAAGCTATAGATCAAAAACAAATGGTTGGTTTGGCAATAGTTTCAGAAGAAGAGGCTGTAAAACAAGAAGCCTATAATGAACAGAATCTGTATTCAGGATCTTTTAGTTATTTTAAAACTATTTCTGAAGCAGAAAGCTGGGCAAATACCGTTGTTAAAAAAGCTTAGCCTATTATCATTCCTGCAATAGTAGCAGAAATAAGCGAAGCGATAGTTCCTCCAAGTAATGCTCTCATACCAAATTTAGAAAGCGTTTTACGTTGCCCAGGTGCTAATGAGCCAATTCCACCAATTTGAATTCCGATAGAAGCAAAGTTGGCAAAGCCACATAACATATATGTAGCCATAATGATGCTTTTTTCATAAGTTAAGTGAAATTCATTTGAGATGTCTTTAAGTTCAGCGAGCTGAATATAGCCCACAAACTCACTTGCAGCAAGTTTAATACCCAGTAATTGGCCCATCATCATCATATCTTCTTTAGCAACACCTATAAGCCACATAAGTGGGGCGAAGATAGTTCCTAGTATAAATTCAAGTGAAAGGCCATCGTAGTTAGAGTTTAGGGCTATAACTTCGTTTAAAGACGTAAAATGCCAGTCTATATTTAAAAAGGCGATCGTAAATCCGTCAAAACTGGCTATAGTGCCTAAGATTCCATTAAGCATAGCAATAAATGCTACAAAAACCAATAGCATAGCACCTACATTTACGGCAAGTTTTAAGCCTTCTGTTGTTCCGTTTGCTATGGCGTCAAGGATATTAGAACCTATTTTTTCGGTAGATACTTTAACGTCTGTGTTTATAGATTCTGTTTGTGGATATAAAATTTTTGAAATTACAATTGCCCCTGGAGCGGCCATCACAGATGCTGCTAGAAGGTGTTTGGCAAAGACTAAGCGTAAATCTGGATCGTCTCCGCCTAAAAAGCCTATGTAGGCTGCTAGCACGGCACCAGCAACGGTTGCCATACCGCCTATCATAACAAGTAGCATTTCACTCTTGTTCATTTTTTCTAAATATGCTTTTATAAGTAGAGGGGCTTCGGTTTGTCCTAAAAAGATGTTTCCGGCGACACTTAAACTTTCGGCACCAGAAATTTTTAATGTCTTTGTTAAGAGCCACGCCATTATTTTTACAATCTTTTGAATAATTCCCAGATAAAAAAGTACAGAGGTTAAGGCCGAAAAGAATATAATGGTTGGTAACACTTGAAAGGCGAAAATAAAGCCGAAAGTGTCCATATCTACCACCAAGCCTTCAAAAAGAAATTTACTTCCTGCTTGGGTAAATTTTAGTACACTCACAAAAACTCTTCCTATAGCGTCAAAAATATTTTGAATAAACGAAACCTTTAAAACACCAATAGCTATTATTAATTGAAATGCGAGTCCTAGGCCAACTGTTTTCCAGTTAATGGCTTTACGGTTAGCGCTAAAAAGAAATGCAATTACTAAAAGTGAAATCATCCCTAATACACCACGCCATAGACTGTTCATAGAAAACCCCTGGCTAGGTAATATAGCTGTAGTGTTAGTGTCTGCAACTATGGCTGAAGCTTCAATTATTTTTGATTCCTTAAACTGGTATTTGTAGTTGTTTTCAAGAAGCGTAAGGGTGCTGTCTGTAAGCTGCTCTACGCGAAATCTTCTGATGCTATCTGAAGGTTTGTTTAAAAACAACACCAATAAATTATTTTGATATAAATAGTCGCCTTCTACTTTTAAACTGTCTTTGGCAGCTATTTGGTATTCAAAAGAACCTTTGTCGAGGTTAAGAAAATCTGTTTGTGGGTTGTTGTTAAATATGGCGAGGCCGTTTTCATCATTTACTTCAGTAAACTGCCATTTTCTCTCTATGCTTTGTGCGAAAATGTTTCCGAAGAAAAAAAGCGAGATGACTACAATAATTAATTTACGCATATTTTTTTTATATGTCCCGCCTAAACAACAAACCTTGTCAAGGTGTATTTGGCGGCAATAATCTAATTTTTATATTTTAAAAAAGCATTTGTACAAGCGATTGTTATTCCCTTTTAGAAATTTCATCGCGAATACTTGCTGCTTTTTCGTAGTTTTCGTTATTAACGGCTTCGGCTAACTTATCGTTAAGTTCGCTTAAACTTAGTGTGCTGTAATCTTCTCCTTGAGGTTTTATAGATTCTTTATCTTCACCCAAAAGCAAGTTTTCTATCACTGTTTCTTCTTCTTTTGAAATGGTTTTTTTTGAAGGAGTTGTTTTTAGGTAAATACCTGCCTTGTCTAAAATATTTTTATAGGTAAAAATAGGAGCTTTAAACCGAAGAGCCAATGCAATAGCATCGCTAGTTCGGGCATCAATTATCTCTTCAATTTTATCGCGTTCGCAAATAATGCTGGAATAAAAAACTCCGTCTACCAATTTATGAATTATTACTTGCTTAACGATTATATCAAAACGATCTGCAAAGTTCTTAAAGAGGTCGTGAGTGAGTGGACGAGGAGGTGTAATATCTTTTTCCAAAGCAATAGCTATGGATTGTGCTTCAAAAGCGCCAATTACAATTGGTAATTTACGTTCGCCATCAACTTCGTTTAAAATGAGCGCATAGGCTCCATTTTGAGTTTGGCTATATGAAATTCCTTTTATGGTAAGTTTTACTAAACTCATTCTTCAAGCGTCGGTTGTAAATATTTAGTATGGTGTGTATTGATATACAATACAATATAAAAGTAACGAATAAATTAACAAAATAAAAAAGGCTGTTTAAATTTGGATGTTTCCTTATTTAAACAGCCTTTTTCGAGGCACAAATTAATAAAAAATTATGCGTTTTGCGCTTTAAATTCCTTTAATTTTTCGTTGAGTTTAGGTACAATTTCAAAAGCATCGCCTACTATACCGTAATCTGCGGCTTTAAAGAAAGGCGCTTCGGGATCATTGTTGATTACCACTTTTACTTTTGAAGCATTAATACCTGCTAAATGTTGTATTGCTCCAGAAATACCAATTGCTATGTAAAGGTTAGAGGCTACAGGTTTTCCTGTTTGGCCTACGTGCTCGCTGTGAGGTCTCCAACCCATATCGCTAACAGGCTTAGAACAAGCTGTTGCTGCGCCCAGCGTTTTTGCTAGGTCTTCTATCATTCCCCAGTTTTCAGGTCCTTTAAGACCACGACCGGCAGAAACAACAATCTCTGCATCTGCAATGGTTACTGTATCTGTTGCTTTGTCTACAGAAAGAATTTCCATATCAAAATCGTGAGCGTCTAGGTTAGGAGTGAAAGCTTCAGCTGTTGCTGTGGTTTCATTTTCCTTTAAACCATAAGAGTTTTTACCTAAACCAATAACTTTAATATTGGTTGAAATTTCTGTAATTGCAAAGGCTTTGTTTGTAAAAACATTGTGCTTTACTTTAAATGGAGCCGTGCTCTCTGGAAGCGAAATAACATTAGCTACAAAACCTGCTTCAAGATTAACAGCCAATGTAGGTGCTAAAAATTTACAGTTTGCGCTAGAGGTTAAAACAATAACAGTTGCAGCTTCACTTTTTGCGGCTTGCCCAATAACATCTGCATAAGCTTCGCCGTTAAAGTTGTTTAATTTATCGTTAGTTACTTGTAAAACTTTTGAAGCACCGTATTTGCCTAATTCTGAAATGTCATTGGCGTTTATGCTCACGGCAGTTACGGAAGTACCCATTTGGTCTGCAATGCCTTTTGCATAAGAAACTGCTTCTAGTGCAATTTTCTTAATTTTCCCTTCTTCTGATTCTGTATATACTAAAACTGACATATTTTTTAATTGTAAATTATGAATTGTTCTGTTAAATTACCTTTGCTTCGTTGTGTAAAAGATTTACTAAATCTTCTACATTGTCTACCAACTTAACCGCGCCTTTTGGAGCTGGTTTTTCAAAGGAAACAGTGTTTGTTTCTGCATTTGAAGCTACAGGTTCTTTTACATTTAATGGTTTTGTACGGGCTTGCATAATACCGCGCATATTTGGAATGCGAAGGTCGCTTTCTTCAACCAATCCTTTTTGTCCTCCTATAACTAACGGAAGTGAAGTTTTTAAGGTTTCTTTTCCGCCGTCAATTTCGCGAATTGCAGTGGCTGTAGTACCATCTATTTCAATGCCAATACAAGTGTTTACAAAATTAGCACCTATTAGTTTTGCAAGCATACCTGGAACCATTCCACCGTTGTAGTCTATAGATTCTCTACCGCCAATTACTAAATCGTAACCGCCTTCCTTAGCAATGTTTGCTAACTGTTTAGCTACAGAAAAGCCATCTGTTGCAGGCGTGTTTACACGTATAGCTTCATCTGCTCCAATAGCCAAAGCCTTGCGAAGCGTAGGCTCTGTTTCTGGTCCGCCAACGTTTACAACGTGTACTGTAGCGGCTTGCTTTTCTTTAAACCACATTGCGCGTGTAAGGCCAAATTCGTCGTTTGGGTTAATTACAAATTGTACACCGTTAGTGTCAAATTTTGTATCCCCTTCAGTAAAATTAATTTTTGAAGTAGTGTCCGGTACGTGACTTATACAGACTAATATTTTCATATTTAAAAGTGTTTTTGGATTGTAAAATTTGAGCAAATTTAAGTGTTTGTAAAATAACCTATTTGCTCGTGTGCGAAGTTAAGAATATATTTCCGTATTTTACTATGCACGCATAATAAATTTTGGTTAAAATTGATGATTTATTACTTAAACAGATAGTAATTATACTATTTTTGCTACCCTGTAAAATTTAGTATGTATATTTTTGATACATATAGTAGTATAAATTATTTAATAAACAGCTCAGATTACTGAGCTTTTATATAAACTCACGATAAATTATTGTAGAAGTATGAAAACATTACAATTCAGAGAGGCAATAGCCGAGGCGATGAGCGAAGAGATGCGTCGCGACGAATCTATATACTTAATGGGCGAGGAAGTAGCCGAGTACAACGGTGCTTACAAAGCCAGTAAAGGTATGCTTGATGAGTTTGGGGCAAAGCGTGTAATAGATACTCCCATTTCCGAAAATGGTTTTACGGGTATCGCTATAGGGTCTGCTATGAACGGCAATAGACCCATAGTAGAGTATATGACCTTTAACTTTTCGTTGGTTGCGATAGATCAAATTATAAACAACGCAGCCAAAATGCGCCAAATGAGTGGTGGACAGTTTAATATTCCTATAGTTTTTCGTGGGCCTACAGCTTCTGCTGGTCAACTTGCAGCTACACATAGCCAGGCTTTTGAAAGTTGGTACGCTAACTGTCCAGGTTTAAAAGTAGTTGTGCCAAGTAATCCTGCAGACGCAAAAGGATTATTAAAAAGTGCAATACGCGATAACGATCCTGTAATTTTTATGGAGAGTGAGCAGATGTACGGCGATAAAGATGAAGTGCCAGAAGGAGAATACTTAATCCCACTAGGTGTTGCAGATATTAAACGAAAAGGAACAGATGTAACTATTGTTTCCTTCGGAAAAATAATTAAAGAAGCCTATAAAGCTGCCGATGTTCTTGCTGAACAAGGGGTGTCTTGCGAAATAATAGATTTAAGAACTGTGCGTCCAATGGATTACGCAACTATTTTTGAATCTGTTAAAAAGACAAACCGTTTAGTAATACTTGAAGAAGCTTGGCCTTTTGGCAACGTGGCTACCGAAATAACCTACCAAGTACAGAACGAAGTATTTGATTATTTAGACGCTCCAATTGTAAAAATAAATACAGCCGATACTCCAGCGCCTTTTTCCCCAGTTTTACTAGAGGAGTGGTTGCCAAATAGTGAAGATGTTGTTAAGGCTGTAAAGAAAGTTTTATATAGAGACTAAGCTAAAGTCTAAATAATTAAAAGTTCCCTGTAATATGAAGCGCTTTTTATTGTTTTCCCTATTAATTTTGAGTGCTTCAGGATATTCTCAATCCAAAGTAAGTGGTGTAATTAAAGACGCTACAGACTTTCCGGTGGCTTTTGCTAATGTGTTTTTTAAAGATTCGCAAGAGGGAACTATTTCAGACGAGAATGGTCGTTTTTATTTAGAAAGTGATAAATCGTACACTACGGTTGTTTTTTCTTTTATAGGCTATACCACTAAAGAAGTTGAGCTTAGCACCAAGGCTACCTACAATATGGAAGTGGTTTTGGAAGAAAGTACCGATGCTTTAGACGAAGTGGTTGTTTACTCTGGAAAAACTTCAAAGAAAAATAATCCAGCTATAGATATACTTCGCAAGATTTGGGAAAACCGAAGAGAAAACGGGGTTAAAAAATTTGAGCAATACAATTACGATAAGTACGAAAAACTTGAATTTGACCTAAACACTATAGATAGTGCCCTTATTAAAAGTAAGGTGTTTAAAGGGATGGAGTTTATTTTTGACCAAACCGATACCTCTAGTGTAACCGGAAATACCTATTTGCCTATCTTTATTAACGAAGCTGCATCTAAAGTATATGGCGATAATACGTTTAAAGAAGAAAAGGAAATATTACAAGGTAATAAAAACTCGGGTTTTGAGAATAACCAAACCCTTATTGCTTTTGTAAAAGATCTTTATAGCGAATACGATGTATACGATAACTACCTTAAGTTTTTTGACAAAGCTTTTACGAGTCCGCTTTCGCGAACAGGGATAGATGTTTATAATTATGTGTTGCGCGATAGTGCCTATCGCGATAATAAATGGTGCTACAATATAGTGTATTACCCACGCCGTAAAAACGAACTTACTTTTAAAGGAGACTTTTGGGTAAACGATACTACCTGGGCAATTAAAGAAATAAAACTTCAAGCTTCAAAAAGCGCAAACTTAAACTGGGTGCGCGATGTGTATATTGAACAAGAGTTTGATGTACTAAACGATTCTATCTTCTTAATAACTAGAGATTATTTTATGAGTGATTTCAGTTTTAGAAAGAAAGAAGAAGCCAAAGGTATCTACGGCAAGCGAACAACCTTATACGACAACTATACTTTTGATATACCGAAGGATAAAAAGTTTTATTCCGAGCAGGTAGACCCGTACAATTACGAAGTGTATAATCGCCCTGATGATTTCTGGGAGCTCAAGCGCTTGGAAAAGCTTAATAATGATGAAAAAGGGGTGTATAAGATGCTGGATACACTAAAGAACGTACCGCGTTTTAAGGCTTTATACAATGTTGGTTCTACCTTGTCTAGCGGTTATTACGAGGTAAATAATTTTGATATAGGTCCTGTTTTTTCTGTTTTTGGCTATAATGAATCTGAAGGATTGCGAATTCGTTTGGGAGGAAGAACCTATTTTAGTCAGAATGACCCTTGGCGTTTAGAAGGCTTCGGGGCTTATGGTTTTGGAGACCAAAGATTTAAATACGGGATTTCCGGAAAATGGCTTATTGATCGCAAGTCTAGATTGACCATTTTTGGAGGAAATAGACGCGATGTAGAACAAACAGGGGCTAGTTTAACCAATAGTAATGATGTATTGGGTAGAAGCTTGGCTTCATCTACTTTGTTTTCTGTAGGTTCAAACGATAGACTTTCGCATATAAACTTAAGTACTTTTGGTTTTGATATAGAACCGTGGAAAAATTTTATACTTCGTCTTACAGGTTCTTATCGCACCCTTAGATCTGCTACTGATACTTTTAGTATAGATTATAAAGTAATAGAGGACGGTGTGTTTACTGGTGAAGTAAAAAGCGAATTAAAACAGGCTGAAATCCAACTAGGATTTTTATATGCCCCTGGTAGAAAAACCTCTGGTTATGGGGTAGAACAGACTGTTATAAACGATGGTGATTTTCCGTCCTTTTACGCTGGTTATAGTTACGGTTTAAAAGGAGTATTGGGCGGCGATTTTGAGTATAAAAAAATTCAAGCTCTATACACTCAGCCATGGAATATAGGAGGGATTGGCCGTTTGTGGTCTACGGTAGAAGTGGGGACAACCATAGGAGAAGTACCCTTGAGTTTGTTAAACCCTATACCTGGAAACCAAACTTACTTTAGTTTGTACAACACTTTCTCGCAGCTAGATTACTACGAGTTTGTGAGTGATACCTATTCGTCATTACACTTACAACATAATTTTGGCGGTAGGATATTTTCTCGTATTCCGCTTCTTAGAGATTTAGACTTACGCGAAGTAGTAGGCTTTAGAGCTATTTACGGTAGTATCTCCCAAGAGAATAAAGATCTAAATGCGTCTAACATTGTTTACCAAGCTCCTGAAGATATTTATTGGGAATGGAGTGTAGGGGTAGGTAATATCTTCCGTGTTTTTAGATTAGACTTCAATTTCCGCGGAAATTATCTTGACAATCCCGATGCGCGTAAATTTGGAATTACGGGAGTCTTTGGATTTACTTTTTAAAAGCTGAATTATATTTCAATTAAGAAAAACTTCGCTTTATTTTGTGATAGTATAGTAATTTCTTGTGGGGTTTGTAACATCAAAGTGTCCTTGGGGTTCATTGTTTCATTGTTAACCCTAATAACGCCTTCCAAATTAAATATGATAACACTGCTTTTATTGTTTTTTAAAGTATGTGTTTTGGTGGTCTTCTCTTCAAAAAAGCCGTAATAACACTCTCGGTTTATTTTAGTATCGCAAGCTTGTATTCCTTTTTTTTCTTCTGAAGAAATTTTGTGAAAACCTATACCTTTTGAAGCAAAAGAGCTTAATTTAATATTTGGTTTTTCTGAAGTATTTTGAGCGAAGCAAAACTGTATACAGTGTAAGATGTTTTTAGAGCTTTTGTTGTATTCAAAATGAGATATGCCACTACCTGTATTCATAATTTGAATATCCCCCTGATTTAGACTGTAGGTATCGCCAATATTGTTTTTTTGAATAAGGGATCCTGAAAGAATAATGGTTATAAGCTCAGTGTTTTTATGCCTGTGTGGCATAATACCCTGACTGGGTTTTATTTCTAAATCTTTAATTGCTACTAATTTTTCAAAAGAATTAGTAATTGGTATGTTATACTGTATGTCATTTTTATAGGAATGATGCACAGTATAAGACTCATTTTTTTCAGAAAACCGATTATTTGCTTTGAGTAAAAACTTTTCCATATTCATAGAATAAAGGTTAATACAATCCTAATACCCTGAAGTTTTCAGGCTAATTATGGGTATAAGCAAATTTTCACTCGGGGGAGATTGAAAACAAATTTAACAATAAAAATACGACCAAAGACAATTAAATCTGTTAAAAGGTGTGTTTTATTTGTTTAATATAACAAAATCAGATCTTCTGTTCAAGTCGTGTTCTTCATTTGTACATTTTACACCATCAGAACAGTGGTTTAACAATCTGCTTTCTCCATACCCTATAGCGCTTACAATTCTGTCTTTTGCAATGCCTTGAGAATACAGGTATTCTTGAGTTGCTTTAGCTCTTTTATCTGAAAGTGAAAGGTTGTAGCTAGCAGATCCTCTAGAATCTGTATGTGCTTCAATTTTTATTGTCATTTCTGGTATATCGTTCATTACTTCTACGGCTTTATCTAACACCAATGCAGATTGAGCTGTGATATCCCATTTGTTATAATCAAAATAAATAGCATCCATTTTTATTTTCTCCACACCTTTATCATCTTTTACGATAATATCTTCGTATTTATTGAGTTCAAAATTAAGTTTTGGAGTGTGTTCTCCATCAACATCGCCAGTAGTAATAGTTTCTGTTTTAGCTACAAATCCTTCTTTTGAAGCGGTTACCGTAACAGTATTATTACAAGGCACTTTAGCTTCATAAACTCCTTGTTCGTTAGTCTTTAAGGTTTGAATGGTAGTATTTGTTGAATCTTTTACGCTTATAATAGCATCTGCTATAATCTCTTTAGATAGTTTGTCTGTTACAGTACCACTTATAAATTGATCGCAAGGAAGCGGTTTTCTCGTGAAGTAATATATATCGTCATCTCCTTTTCCACCTTCTCTATTTGAAGATAGGTATCCTGAATTATTGTCTTTGTTAAACACTATTACAAAGTCGTCATCAGTAGTGTTTACAACTTTACCTAGGTTTATAGGGGTGCCAAATTCTTCTTTCTCGTTAAATGTACTTTCAAATATATCTAGACCTCCAAAGCCAACTAAACCATTTGATGAAAAATATAAGCTGCCATCTACAACAGTAGGAAAGAAGTCGTTTCCTGAGCTGTTAATTTTGTCTCCAGCATTTTTAGGAGTTGAAAGCTTGCCATCTTCATAAATTTCACAATAATATATATCTGCTTCTCCAAAACCGCCAGGCATATTGCTGGCAAAGAACAAATACTTACCGTCAGGACTAACGGATGGATGCCCGGTAGAGTATTCATTACTGGCAAAGAAAAGTTGTTCTTTACCAACAATTTTACCAGCTACCATTTTTCCTTTATAGAGACTAAAATTATTGTTGTTGCCTTGGTCTAAAAGTAATCTGTTCTTCTTTATAGCACTAGAAGTATAAAAAACAACATCAGAATTTGGAACAATTGCCATAGTAGCATCGTGGTAATTTGAACTTATTTGCTGTCCAAATAAAGACGAGTCTGTTAGTTGACCATCTTCAGCCTTAGAAGCTATATATTGACTTAAGTAAGGTTGTTCGTTCCAAGAATACAATTCTTTTGCAGCACCAGGTCTAGAAGAAGAAAAAATTACTTTATCGCCATATATAACGTTTACAAAGTCTGAATACTTAGTGTTTATATCTAGATTTGTTAAAGCATAGCGAGACTCTTCTTCACTATTGCGTATTTCATTAAATGCTTTTACTTGATTGTTGAATTTTTCAATTGCTTGTACATTGCCAGATTTTTTAAGGTATGCAGTGTAAACCTCTTCGGCTTTTTCATAATCTCTTACTGAACGAAGGCTTCTAATATATCTTGACAACTGTGGCTCTTCAAGGCTTCCTGCTGTTGAAATATTTTTTTCGTAATAACTAACAGCTTTACGCATATTATTTGTTAAGTAATTTGCGTCTGCCGCTTTTAGATATACTTCAGGGCTTATTTTGCTGTGTTCTTCTATATAGGTGTTGTATATTTCGGCAGCTTCAGTATAGGCATAAGTATCTATTAAGCGGTCTGCTTTTTTTAAGATAGCTTGTGAAAAGCCTTGGGTCGTTATTAGAATCAGAAATGTAAAAAGTATATTTTTTTTCATTGTATCTGTTTTAGAAAAATCTTGGAGAATTAATTCTTTTATTTTTATGTGGAAGGGTATACCTTAACACTATTTCGTGTGTACCAGAATTATAATCGCTTAAGTCTGTTAGGGTGTAATCATATGAGTATCCAACAAAAAAGCCTTGTAGGAAATTAACTCCTGCAAGACCACTAACACTATCTTCATATCTGTACGAAGCTCCAACAGAAAATTGATCAAGTATTAAGAAGTTTGCAGATACGTCTACCACTAGTGGATATCCGTGAAGGTATTTTGCTAAGATAGTGGGTTTAAACTTTAAAGAAGGACTCACTTCAAAAACATAACCTCCAATTAAATAATACTGAATTTCTTCTTCGGCTATAGCTTCTTCTACGTCGTCGTAATACTTATTTGTTATAAAATCTGGAACAGAAAGACCTAGATACCAGTTGTCTGCATAAAGATAAGCTCCTGCGCCAATGGTTGTAGTAAGCTTGTTGTCGATATTAGTGTTTAATGGGTCTGCACCAGGGTTTTGAAACCTACCTTTAGAAAAGTCTACATTAAAAATCTTTGCCCCCCCTTTTACACCTAATCCTAATTTAAGGGTTGAACTCATCTGTAGGGTATAAGAGAAATTTACATCGGCATAAAATTCTTTAGCAGGACCAATTTCGTCGTTTTGCAGGTTTAAACCAAGTCCAATTTTCTCATTTCTTAACGGGCTATGAACACCGAGGTTTTGAGTAACTGGAGCCCCGTCTATACCAATCCATTGATCTCTATATGTAGCAACAGCATCAAAGGTTCCTAGAGAACCTGTATATCCAGGGTTAATGCTCATAGGGTTGTACATATATTGAGTGTACTGCGGATTTTGTTGCGCATAAGCGGTCATTGAAAATACGAGCGTTAAGATCAGGTATTTAATGAGTTTTAAGGATATCTGTAGTTTCATATCGTTATTTTTATTTTTTTAAAAAGATTCGGTTTTATTGATGAATTATTCGCCTTAGATTATTTAATTAAAAACAACCATCCGTTTTTAGGTTTTGTTCCATCGCCGAGGTCTAAAATATAGTAGTAAGTGTCTGATGGCAGTACCTTATCTTTTAAAACACCATTGCCTACATTTCCTATTCCATTCCAGCTGTTGTCATACTTGTTTTTTTCGTAAACTAAGCTTCCGTATCTATTAAATATTTTAATAGAGTTGTTAGGGAAGTTTTCAATACAAGAAATTACAAAGGTGTCGTTAACACCATCATTGTTTGGTGAGAACTCATTGTACACTACTAAGCATAAAGGTTCTGTGCTTACTTCGGCTTCATTGTTTAGAGTGTCTGCATCTATAGGGTCTGATGTAGTAATAACAGCCGTGTTTAGATAATCTCCAGTGCCTAATACTTCAGCGGTTATACTTAAGCTTGCTGTTTCTTCGGCAGGTAATATATCTATAGTCCAAATTCCTGTGTTAGGAACATAAGTTCCCATAGTAGTTGAGTAGTCTATTAATTTATAACCTGAAGGTATTTGTTCTGAAACTTCTATATTGTTAAAGTCGTTAGGGCCTGCATTGCTAACACTTATTGTAAAGATTACGTTTTCACCAACCATTGGTTCAGCAATGTCTACTGTTTTAGTTATTGTTATATCTGCACATACTTTTACTGTTTCTGTAAAGGTGGTTGTGTTTCCAGTTGTACAACCGCTTACTGTATCAAATGAAACTTCTACAGTAGTGTTTTCTGTTTCTGTCCATCGTATACTTATAAAATTATCGTTGCTTGAACCTCCGCTTATTAATTCTCCATTAGTAAAGCCCCAGATATAATTTTCATTTCCTTCTTGGGTAGTGTAAGTAACTATTGTATTAAGACATACTTCACCGTTTGCATCTGAAGATATAGTAGGATCTGAAGCGGTATTTAAGATAACTGTAACAGCAAGTCTCTCTGAGCTTTCACAGCCAGAATTTCCTGTAGCCGTTGCATAGTAAATATTGCCATCTACTAAAGCGTCTGTAGGTGCATATGGGTTCCCACCTGTTGGAGCGTCATACCAAACTATGTTTGTTCCTCTAGCATCCAGATTTGCTACTGTTGGCGAATCTGATGCGCAAAACTCTTGAGTGTCATCATCTGTAGTTGGTGTAGTAGAATCATTAATACTAGCAGTAACCTCAAGTCTTTCTGAGCTTTCACAGCCTGTTGTTCCTGTAGCTGCCGCATAGTATATGTTTCCATCTACCAGTGCATCTGTAGGGGCGTATGGGTTTCCGCCAGTAGGCGCATCATACCAAACTATACTTGTGCCTGTTGCATCAAGATCTGAAACAGTAGGCTCATCAACAGCACAAAATTCTTGAGTGTCGTCGTCTGTTGTAGGAGCAGAAGTATCGTTAATAGTAACTGTAACTTCTAATCTTTCTGAACTTTCACATCCTGTAGCTCCAGTAGCTGCTGCATAATATATATTTCCGTCTACTAATACATCTGTAAGATCGTATGGATTTCCTCCAGTAGGTGCATCATACCAAACTATGTTAGTTCCTCTGGCGTCAAGATCTGCAACAGTTGGTTCGTCTATCTTACAGAATTCCTGAGTGTCGTCATCTGTAGTTGGAGTAGTAGAATCATTAATTGTAACTGTTACCTCAAGCCTTTCTGAGCTTTCACAACCAGAGTTTCCTGTAGCTGCTGCATAGTATTTGTTTCCATCTACCAATGCGTCTGTAGGAGCATACGGATTTCCTCCAAAAGGTGCGTCATACCAAACTATATTTGTACCTGTTGCATCAAGATCTGAGACAGTAGGTTGGTCTATAGCACAAAACTCTTGCGTATCGTCGTCTGTGGTAGGTGTAGCAGTGTCGTTAATAGTAACGGTAACTTCTAATCTTACTGAGCTTTCACAGCCATTAGCACCAAGTTCTGCAGCGTAATAAATGTTTCCATCTACTAATGGGTCTGTTAAGTTGTATGGGTTTCCACCTGTAGGAGCGTCATACCAAGTAATGTTTGGCTC
>JBLXDA010000011.1:0-48829 GCA_048264505.1 Aequorivita sp. | reverse complement strand
TATCGTTAATAGTAACTGTAACTTCTAATCTTACTGAGCTTTCACAGCCATTAGCGCCAAGCTCTGCAGCGTAGTATATATTTCCATCTACTAATGGGTCTGTTAAGTTGTATGGGTTTCCACCTGTAGGAGCGTCATACCAAGTAATGTTTGGCTCGTTTACTTGTAGATTTGCAACAGTAGGTTCGTCTACAGCGCAGAATTCTTGGGTAGTGTCGTCCGTAGTAGGAGTAACAGTATCGTTAATAGTAACTGTAACTTCTAATCTTACTGAGCTTTCACAGCCATTAGCGCCAAGCTCTGCAGCGTAGTATGTGTTTCCATCTACTAATGGGTCTGTTAAGTTGTATGGGTTTCCACCTGTAGGCGCGTCATACCAAGTAATGTTTTGGCCATATACTTGTAGATTAGCAATGGTAGGTTCGTCTACAGCACAAAACTCTTGCGTGTCGTCGTCTGTAGTAGGAGTAGCAGTATCGTTAATAGTAACAGTAACTTCTAATCTTACTGAGCTTTCACAACCATTAGCGCCAAGTTCTGCAGCGTAGTATGTGTTTCCATCCACTAATGGGTCTGTTAAGTTGTATGGGTTTCCACCTGTAGGCGCGTCATACCAAGTAATGTTTGGCTCGTTTACTTGTAGATTAGCAACGGTAGGCTCGTCTACAGCACAGAATTCCTGAGTATCGTCGTCTGTAGTAGGAGTAGCGGTATCGTTAATAGTAACTGTAACTTCTAATCTTACTGAGCTTTCACATCCATTAGCGCCAAGTTCTGCAGCGTAGTATATGTTACCATCTACTAATGGGTCTGTTAAATTGTATGGGTTTCCGCCGGTAGGAGCGTCATACCAAGTAATGTTTGGCTCGTTTACTTGTAGATTTGCAACGGTAGGCTCGTCAACAACACAAAACTCTTGCGTATCGTCGTCTGTAGTAGGAGTAGCAGTATCGTTAATAGTAACAGTAACTTCTAATCTTACTGAGCTTTCACAACCATTAGCGCCAAGTTCTGCAGCGTAATATATGTTACCATCTACTAATGGGTCTGTTAAGTTGTATGGGTTTCCGCCTGTAGCAGCATCATACCAAGTAATGTTTTGTCCATATACTTGTAGGTTTGCAACAGTAGGCTCGTCTACAGCACAGAATTCCTGAGTATCGTCGTCTGTAGTAGGAGTAGCAGTATCGTTAATAGTAACAGTAACTTCTAATCTTACTGAGCTTTCACAACCATTAGCGCCAAGTTCTGCAGCGTAGTAAATGTTTCCATCCACTAATGGGTCTGTTAAGTTGTATGGGTTTCCATCTGTAGGCGCATCATACCAAGTAATGTTTAGTTCGTTTACTTGTAGATTAGCAACGGTAGGCTCGTCTACAGCACAGAATTCCTGAGTATCGTCGTCTGTAGTAGGTGTAGGAGTATCGTTAATAGTAACAGTAACTTCTAATCTTTCTTTACTTTCACAGCCGTTTACAATTTGAGCGGCATAATAAGAATTACCATTAGTTAGACTATCTGTTGGGTTATAGGCGTTACCATCTGTAGGCGCATCATACCAAACAACAAGAGGTTCATTTACGTCTAGATTTGCAATTGTAGGATTATTTGCGGCACAGAATTCTTGAGTGTCATCAGCTGTTGTTGGAGCATCAGGTCCTTTTACAGACACATCATAAACATCTAATGTTTGTGCAATATTTACATTAACTAATGAGCTAAGGCTTATAGTTACCCTATCAAAAGCGACTCCTGGTGTAAATACAATTTCGGCTTTTTCGCCATTTTGCAATAAGGTTAAGAGGTCTAAACTCAGTATGCTTTGAATGTCTGTTGAATATACTTGGGTAGCTCCGTTATATGCGCTTACGTTTACATTATTTAGTAAGCCTAGGGTTAATAAAGTAGGGTCTGTGCTTAATGTAACGCTAAACTCTTCAGATGGAGCATAGGTTGCAGGAAAATATACATTTTGCTGCATAGTTGCTAATACACCTATAATTCCAAGGCTTATTTCAGATTTAGTGTCAAGATCTTCGTCTAATACGTGATGTGGGTTTGTAACCCCTGCACCATTAATATTTAATATGCTGAGTGTAATGCCTTCTCCATCATAATCTGTAAATAATGGGTCTAGGTTACACTGATTGTCATCAAAATAGAAAGCGTTGTAAACCTCCATACTGTTCACATCACCAAATAAAAGTGCATCAGTATTATCTTCTATGTAAATTCTGTTGTAATCTTGGTCTGGTGTAATGGCAATATAGAAATCTCCATTTTTGTCTTGAACAACTCTAAATCTTCCGTCGTTAGGAGGGTTGATAGATGTTCTAGAAAGTACTGTGTTGCTTCCATTTCTAGCTTCAATTTTAAAATAGTGGTTACCAAAAACTACATTGCCTAAAATATCTGCAAGTAAATTACCTAAACTACCTCCTAAAAGTGAATTGAGAAAGTCATGGTTAAAATCTATTTTTACGAAAGATGTAGTGTTTGCAGGTATAGTAGAAGAAAAGCCTAATTCTAACTCTCCATTATATGCGTAAGCACCTCCTATAATACCGCCATAGGAATTTAATGTAGCCGAATCATTATTATCTAAAAGAGCATTTGCAGAATTATCTACGTGGTCTTCATGTGTTACAGTGTTGGCAAGTATTTTGTTTTGTGCCTGAAATGAATTAGTTGTTGTAATGATAAAAAACAACAATAATAAAAAAGGGTTGATTAGCCCAAAACGTTTTATAGGGTGTAATGATTTTTTCATACTTGAAGTTTTAGATTTTTTGGGTTGTCATTTTTTCAGGATATATAAATAATAGTCAGCTGCATTTCGGTTTGAAACACATTGGGTTTTGCAGAAAAAAAATATAATTAAAAGAGAGAGTTGATTAATGGGGCGAAAAAAGCAGCTTATATCATATTAGCTAATAATTGTTAATTAATGCTTGATTAAGATTGTATATTTGTATATATTTAACTCATTTTTTTTATAAAACAGACTGTAGGGATAAAATGAATCTGCTGTTTACGTGGTCAAAACTAGTAAAAAAAATCCAAAATAAATGTTAAATGTCTCAAAATGCGAATAATTTAATTGATCGCTTAAAGCAGGAACTTTCCTTGAACAAGGATAAAGACCTGTGCTTATTGCTTGATATTAAGCAAAATACGCTTTCTACGTGGAGAAAAAGAGATAGTATCGATTTTAATAAAGTAATTACTCTATGTGAGTTAAGAGGGCTTGATTTAAATTATATTTTTTTTGAAGATGTTAAAGAATCTCAAGAGGTAGTCTCCAGGGTATTAGACCATTCTCAAATAGTAAAAAAAGAACTTCAACCTTTTATTATCACGAAATTAGTTAGTAATAATAGGAATATCGCCTTGTTTGTAAACAGCTCTAATACAGATACTTCTGTTGATAATTTACTATATGTAAGTCAAAAAATTTCTATAAAAAAGTTGTCTCATAAATCCAAATATATTTTTGAACTTTTAAACGGTAGTTTGTTTGTTGATACTCTTTTGGTAGATATAGAAAAGCCTCCAGAGGTAGTGTTTTTAGAGGAGCACTCAGAAAAACTTGCCGTAGACAAGATAGCTAAGGTGTGGCAAGTGCTAGAAGAGTCTAAACTTCCAGTGGTGTAATTAGCACTTTTAAATACTTTCTTTAAAACATAAAAGCGCGATTGTTTTGTTTACAATTTGCACTATACAACTTTGACCACCTAATTATTAGTTTATCTCACCCCGAGATTTACTTATAACGCATATTGGTGGTCAATGTTTGCTTTTAATAAAAAACCAACTCTCTCATGGTTGTAAATGAATTTTATGCAAAACCTCATTAATACTAAAAAGTCATTTACAGCGTAAAAATCTTGTATTTCAGCGATAAAAAAAAATCTATGTGAAGTATTCTTACTATTTTGTGAAGTACTGCAAGTTTTTTTAATTGAATAAATTTGAAATAGAATCTTTATGAGATCTAGAGATAGGAATGTTTTTATCTTTTAGTATAATTTTACTATTTGAGATTGCCTCTACAAAATTTATATTAACGGCATATCGTTGATGTACCTGTTTAATAAAGTTTACATTTAGTTTCTCTAAAAATGTCTGAAGCTTTTCTCTAATGGTGTATTTAGTATCTGTAAGGTGCAAGTCTAAATAATTACCTTCAGATTTTATAAACATGATTTTATGAAGCTCTATTTTTACTTGTAGGCCTTTTTCTTTTATAAATATATAGGAGTTATTGTCTAAAGTGTTTTTATTTGTTGCTTCAAAAGATTTAAAAGCAATCATTAGTGTTGTTAGTAGTGTGGGTTCATTATAGGGTTTCATTAAATACCCATTAGGCTTTAGCTGTGTAATCTTACTTAAAGTATTTTGATCGCCATAAGCTGTTAAAAAAACAATTGGTAAACAGTGTTCTGCTCTTATTTTTTCAGCCAACCAAATTCCGTCTTTTTCACCAATTAAATTTATGTCTAATAGCACTATGTCTACCTCTAATATAGAGATTTCTTCCCAGGCTTTTTCGGCATTTGCAGCACTTCCTGCTATCACATAATTATTGTCGCTAAGCGTGTCTATTAAGGCTGCTCTTGCTATGGCCATATCTTCTACTATATATACTTTTTTAGAGATCATATTTCAGAAAATTGTACGGTTATTGTTAGTCCATTATCGTTACTAATTCTTAATTCGGTGTTCATTTCTTCAGCAAGAAGTTTTAGAAGTCGAAAGCCCATGGTTTTAGAGAGATTAGCTTCATAATCATCTGGCAGTCCTGTTCCGTTGTCTTTATAGGTGAAAATATAACTATTTTGGCGTTCAATTATACTGATAGCTATTTTACCTTCTTCGGTTTGAAAAGCGTGCTTTAATGAATTGGTTGTTAATTCGTTTACCATTAAGCCCAATGGAATAGCTTTGTTGATGCTTAGATTGATGTTAGTTGCGTTTATAGTTGTTTTGATTGAATGTTTGTTATAAGATCCAAGGATATGGTAGGAAAGTCTTTTTAAGTATTCATTCATTGAAATTGTAGCGGTATCTTCTTGTTGGTAAAGCATTTCATGAATTATGGCAATGCTGCTTATGTGTTTTTGAGTTTCATCTAAAACAGCTAGCATGTTCTTGTCGGTTACTTTTTTTGATTGTAGTGTTAGTAAACTAGAAATAACTTGGAGGTTGTTTTTTACTCTGTGATGAACTTCTTTTAGTAGGGTTTCTTTTTCTTTAACTGAAGCTTGTAAATTTTCTCGCTGCCTGTTTATAGTGTTTTTATCCTTTCGAGATTTGTAATATAAATAGCTGAGAATAATAAAAAGAAAAACGGTTATAATTAAGCCTATCTTTTGCTGACTAGCAAGTTTCTCTTTGAGATGAACTGTGTTTTTTGCCTTTTGTAAATCTTGTTCTTTCTCATTAATTTCAAACTTAACTTTTGCGACAAGGTTGTCTCTAGAAATTTTTAATTCTTTTATAGAATCGTTTATCTTCTCTGCAATAGAGAAGTATTCCATAGATTCAATTGGTTTGCCTGAAAGTAATAAAGCTTTGCCCTTTAAGCGGTAAATTGCGATTTTAGTATCTGTTTTTATAAAACTATTGATAGAAGCAATAGCGCTGTCTGCATATTCTTCTGCTTTAGCTGCGTTGTTAAGTGCCAAATAGGTCTTAGATAGCTTTAGTAATACACTCGTTCTAGTAATGTGCTCGCCAGAAGAAAGGCTGCCTATTCTTTCTTTTTCGTACTGCTTTAAGGCTTCTTTGTAGTTGCCATGAAGAAAATCTATATCGGCTATATTTCCTCTAATAACCGTTTTAAAATAATCTCTATAGGAATCCTTTTCTTCTGGTATCCCTTCTTTATTGGGTTTGTCTAATTCTTCCAGAGCTAACTTGTAGTAATTTCTGGCCTGTTTGTAATCTTTAAGATGAAAATAACAAATCCCCATATTGTTGTACATACTTGAAACAAGAAGCTGGTTTCCTATAGAATCAAAAACTTTCTTTTGCGCTAAATACCCATTTGCAGCAAGCTTATAATTTTTTGTGTTAAAATTAATCATAGCCATGTCATAACGGGTTGTAAACCCTTTGGCTCTCCAGCCTTCGTCTTGGTCTTGGTATTTTTCTAATAACGGAATAAGATTCGTTATCTCATTATAGGCCTCTAATTGTCTGTATGTATTATAGAGAATACCGGTAATTTTATTTATTTCTTTTGAAGTGAGGTGATCTTCATAAGTCAACAAATGGTTTCCTAGCCTTAGTACTTCTTCCTGATTATTTAATTTATCATACATTAATAATTTAAGCATATCATTAGACAGTATTTCTTTTATACTGCCATTTGCACTGCTCCATTGTTCAGAAGATTTAACACTCTTTAAAAAGTCTTCAATCTTGAGTTTGTCTATTTTTAAAGAGTCGTCCCAAAAGATATTCTTTAAGTCCTGAACTTTGTAAAAATCCTCTTTTGAGGATACCTTATAGGGGGTTTTCAATATAAGCGAGTCTATATTGATACCTTGAGTTTGCGCAAAAGTGATATTGCAAACAAAAAAAGAAAAGAGGATAATCTTTTTGATATGATGGTTTTTTAATTTGGGGTTTAAACACAAAGTGCATTGTACTGTTGCAAGGTGGCACTTTTGGAATTTAAATTTAAAATAGATTTTTTAAAATACATAAGCTTTAATCATAAAATCGTGTATAGTTAACTTAACTTTGTGTTAATCAATTGCTTAAAGAAGGGTTTTGGGTGTGAGTATGAACGCGCGGAGTAATTTTTTTTGAAGTGTTTTAAGACTGTTAGTAAAGTGGTATTTTATTTAAAATGGGTGCTCAAAATCAGGGTAAGTTGTTAAGTATAAACTGCAAGGGTTTTTAAAATTTTAAACAAAGTTGAAGTATTAAAACCCCTAAATACAATTTACACCGTAAATGTAGTCGCTTATTTCTTTTTCTTGTATTATTTTATTGATTTTGGTAATGAGTATTTTTTCATTGAATAAAACAATAATTTGATACTTGGCATTACAGTTTTTATTCTAAAGTGAAGCTTTTAAGCCTGCGTTAAATCCTTTTTCCTCAGCTTGTTTAAAAAACATGCTGTGAGCAGCTAGTTTTATACAAACACTTTCTACGCCATTTTTCAGGTATCAACAAGCGGTAAATTTTTATGAAAAAAAAGAAGTAAAAGATTCATTCCTTTTTAAACACCATCATATTGCTAACCACAATATGTGCTGGCTTAGTGCCTATGCCAAAAAAGCCTGTTTTTCCATCAATACTATTAGTTATTGTATCCATTCTAAGATAGGTCCAACCTTGGTTAGAATATTTATTTATGAGCTGTTCTAGCTGAAGCGCTACATGTTTTGAAAAACCCGGCTTATGATTTACATATGTTACAAACGGGACAACCTTATATTCCATACTTTAATTATTAAAAAGGTCCTTATGAAAAAAAACCCTTACGGTTTCCCGTAAGGGATAACATTTAGCCATCTATTCTCCCCAGAACTTATATTATGACTAAATCTTTGCGAAAATAAATAAGTATATTGTTAATGTTTTACGGAAAACCGTAAATACAGTTTATTTTTTTATTTTTTCTTAGAAATTTTTATTAAAAGCTTATATAAGCCCAAGGTCCTTAGCTAAAGATATGAGCTGGACAGTATTCTTTGCGTTTAATTGGCCCCTTAGCTTTAGAATGCGTTTTTCAATTGCGCTTAAACTATTGGGTGTAATGTTTTTTTCTTTAAAGCTGAAGCTTATCTCTTCTTGAGATTTACCATCGGCAAGTAATGCCATTATTTCAATATCATAATCTTCAATTTCGGAAGGACCGTTTTCCTGAAAACTACTTTTAAGGTGAGGCGACAAATAAGTTTCTCCGTTTTTAACAGCTGCAATAGCTTGTTCTAGTTCTCTTAAGCCGTTTCTGCCTTTGCAAACAAAAGCGTTTGCCTTGTAATCCTGTATTATACTGCGCACTTTTTGAGGGCGGTCTTCAACAGAATAGGCTATAATTTTTAATGTGGGATGCTCTTGCTTTAATACTTTTATTAATGCTTCTCCAGAAGTGTATTTCTGCTCGCGGTGATCTGCTTTAAAAGAGAGATCTGTAATAAAAAGGTCAAAAGGTAATTGGTCCTGATGTGCTTTTTTAATTTTTAAATAAGCGTCATCACAATACTGTACTTGCTGTATGTTGTCTACACGCATGGTTTCTAATACCGAAACCACCCCATTGCTAATGCTGCCCAGATCTTCAGAAACTAAAACTTTATTAAACATAATCTATAGAGTAATTTTTGCTTTAAAGCCTTTACCGGGCTTCGTGTCAAAAATAATAGTTCCTTTGAAGGTTTTTATGCGGTTTTCCGCATTTAGGAGGCCATTTTTATTTTTTAACTCACAACCTTGTCCGTTATCTGAATAGTCTATGCTTATTCTATTGGTGTTTTGTAGAAATGAAATAACAACAATTGATGCCGAGCTGTGTTTTTTCATATTGGTCATTAATTCCTGTAAAACCCTATAAATAGTAGGTTTTTTAATTTCTGGAATATTTTGCCATTCTATCTTTTGAATGTTTCGGGTAACTATTTTTACATTTTCTGTTTGATAGCTCAATAACAAATCACTGAGTTGCTTGCCAAAATTTTCGTTAATTTCAATAGCGCTATTTTCTTTAGAAATATCACGAGTCTTATTGTAAATGTGCTCTATATCGTCAATTATTTCTTCATTTTGAAGATGCTCTTGCTGTTGCAGTTTTACCATTACATGGTAGAGGTCGTTTGCCACTTCATCGTGAACAACTTTTGAAATTCGTGCTTCAGTGTTATAAATCTGTATGATTTTTTCTTTTTTGTGTTTTGCTCTTAAAAACAAGATTATAATACTGGCTAAGAAAATAATGAAAATTCCAAGCGACATATATAACAGTTTTTGTCCTTTTTCTTTCTCCTTTTGTAGCTGCATTTCGGCAGTTTTTTTCCGCTCCTTTTCTACATTGTACTTTATAAAAGTGTTTTTATTCTCTGCCAGTTGTTTTTCCTTGGCAATGCTATCTGTAAGTTGTTTATACCGCTGTATTTTTTTGTCGGTACTCATCATTGCATAAAGTGAAAGTGCATTTTCTAGATAACTACTGCTGTTTATAGTTGAGGCTGTATTATACGCCATGTCTGCATAGTTCATAGCTTGGGTCAGTGAGTCTGTGGCAAAATAATGGAGTGCAAGGTTGCGATAACTAGAATATATACCCGTAAGTTGCTTTTTGTTTAGTCTTATCTTTAAAGCTAGTTTAAGATTTGTTAATGCGTTAGGATCATTCAATTGCGATTGTACATACCCCAAATTGTCTAAAATATAAGCAAGGTGTATGGAGTCTGTTGTGGCTCCCATTTTTTTATACGCAGTTTGTAATATATCTGCTGCTTTTTTATATTCAGTTTTGTCTTTATAAATATTTGCCTTGTTATTGATAAGTGAAATGCTGTCACTTTTGTTTTTTGCGTATTTAAGAGCCAAGTTGTATGTTTCTATGGCTTTATCATGATTGTTTGTAGCTCGATACACCTGCCCAAGCTGATTAAAAATGGCTTTTTTGTTTTCATTTAGGGTGTCGTTTTTTGAATTACTCTCTATAAGCAGCAAGGCTTGTACCGAAGCGTTTTCGCTTTCATAGACGCTTCCTAGGTTGTAATATCCAATAGCGAGCAACCTAAGATCTTTAAGGGCGCCTAGGGTATCTCCAATTTTTAAATTTCTATCTTTTTTTGAATTGTAAAAATCTAAACTCTTCGCTAAATCTGTAGAAGCGTTAGGGTTGTTTATTGCTTGGTAATAATATTTAATAGAGTCTTTATTAGACTGAGCAGAAATAAATTGAAGCCCTGTTAATGAGCTTAGAACCCAAAAAAAGAGGAATGAAAGAGGTAGGTTTTTCATTCCTCTAAAGTACTAACAAATTTACAATTTTATAGCTTTAATTTCCGCCATAGGGTGGCGGTGGCGGTGGCGGAAAGTTAATGTCGTCACCACAGCAAGCTTGAGTGTTTGTAGCCTCCTCTGGCATAGCTTGTGGAGTACAGGAAAAAAGTGTGATGTTTAATAAGACCACTGTCATTACAAAAATTATTTTTTTCATCTTAATAGTATTTAAAGTTGATACTAGTGTGGCCGTCCAGATTTATTTCTAGAGAATTTTAGTTTCGGCAACACTTTAAGGCAGAAGGAAAATCCTCCCTAATTTTTGAGAAGTGTGGAGCGCAGAAGTAAAGCAATTGCTTACCTCTCAAACTAAGCGCTTACCTTACATTGCGGCTCCAGTAGTTGTATTGAAATGTTTTGTAATCCTTGTTACACCCAAGAAGGCATTGCAATACAGAAGCAAATGAAGAAAGAAAGAGTAGGAAAGCTTGGAAAGTGAATGGAAAGTCTATGGAAATTATTTTCCACTTAGTTTTCATTGTATTTTGTAGTTTTAAATTTCAAAAAAAAGCAGAACTATGCATAGAGATTTACTTTTGAAGTCTTTTGATAAAGCAAGGAAAGAATTAATGAAAGAAGGGTATGTTGCCCCGTCAGATTCATTATGTGCAAAAAGGCTTTCAGATATTGTCTCTGAAACATTTCCGTATAGCGAAAAGAGTTTTAGAAATTATTATAAAAAAGCACTTAAAGCGCGTGAAGATGAAGTTTGTATTTCTCGTCCAGAAGTGCTCAATGCTATGGCTGTTTATTTAGGAAAAACAGATTATAAAGATTTTCTAAAAGCAAGTGATTATAAAAGGGTAAGCAAAATTGATGCGGAGGTGAATGATCCTCTCGACAAAAAAAATGATTCTAAAACTAAGTCTGAAACAAACAAAATTAAATTTCTATACATAACTGTAGTAGTTTCATTAGTACTCTTTTTAGCGTTATTTGGGTATAACTATTTTACAAAACAACGCTGGATGGAGTGGCAAGACACTCATTATGTAGAAACTGTTTTTGATGCTGAAAAATTAAAAGCAGGTATTCTTAAAGTGTATAAAGAGGATCGGATAGAAAATTTTAAACAAATATTTCCTACATCAAATACTGTTTTTTTTAATACCGAAGGTGAAGTAATGGTTTGGTATTCAAAAAATAAAGATGGAACACTTGATTGTTTCACTAGCTACGGAATTCACCCTAAGACGGGAAAACACTTAAAACCCATAACCGAATATATGATCGCTAAATATATTTTAAAATAACTAAGAAAGTATAGGCTTAATAAAGGTGTTTAAAACCATAAATTAGTTGGTAAGTCTACAGTTTTTTGTTTTTGCCGAAACAATAGCTTGTAAAAAAACCGCCATGGGGATGGCGGCTTTGATAATTAATAACTAAAACTAATTTACTTATTTGAAGGGCTGTATGATTTAGGCTTAACTTCAACATTTTCTTTGAGGCTTATTTTTTGGGCTTTATTAGCTTTTATTTCCATTGCATTTGGTGCATCTGGAAAGCGCAAACTAGCATAAGTAGAGCCAGAACCTCCATTTTTTGAAGCCTCATCTTTACGATTAGCTACTATATGCCATGAAAATGAAACATTAGAGTTTCCGTTTTGTAACTCTTTTACGGTAAATCCGTTTGCAGACTTATTGGTTACAAAAACCCCATTGCATTCTCCTTCTAATTGTATAAATACTTTTAAGGGGCGCGTGTTGTTAACGTCAATATTTCTGGTGAATATAGGATCAATTTTTATGGTTGCAAGCCCGTTTACAAGTTGGCCAGTCCCGTAGTCTTCTAGAAGTACTTCTGGTGCTTCTGGGGCAAACATAACCTTATTAGCACTTCCAGGTGTTGCCCCTTCTACTATAGTAGAAACCGTTCCGTTTCCTATAATTTTATAATTGGTGTTGCCTACACGTGTTCCTGCATAAGCGTAGGATCCATTGTCGTTTCCACCACTATAAAAATAACCGCCGTAAAAAGTGTGTCCACTTCTATTACCACTAGTTGTGTTAATTGTTATATTTCCTGCATATCCTGCCAACTTAGCAATAGGATCTTTAGCGTCAGCATCTGTTAAGCTGCCTTCGTAATTGGTGTGAAACATAGCGCTTTCAAAAACGTTATACGAACCGCCCGCACGTATAGGGCCTTCGGTCATAGAGTATAAACCTAGTTGTTTAGAATTTGTATTAACACCCACATTTACATAGGAAGTGTTTGATATAGAAGTTGTTCCTCCACTAATTGCGCGTATAGCTACGTTCAAATCTGAAGTTGCTTCATTAGTAGTAGCTGCTAGCATACCATTGGCATTTTCTGCCCCTGTGCCCATACCTACCGAGCCTGCTGTTATAAAACTGCCTCCTGTATACGAAGTTTGACCTAAAACACCGTGACTATTAGTTGCATAACCAAGAACGCCCAAACCAGCTCCAAAATTCTGACCAGAAACTGCTGTACCATCTCCAGATTGTACCCCAATTATAGAATATCCTGATGCTGAGCCTTCTGAGTTTACAAATAATCCGAAATCTAAATCATCACTTTCTATAAAAAGCTTTGTGTCTGTATAAGGTGTGTTATTTATACCTGCATTACCAGTAGCTGCAAAGCGCATTCGTTCTGTGTTGCTTGTGCGTATGGCTAAATCTACATTGTCTATAGTGCCTAGAAAATCTGTAGCACTGTTAGTGCCGTTATTTCCTTTAGTAGACCAGTCTTTACCGTTTGTGCCGTCCATAGCATACCATCTCGTTCCATCCCAATAATAAAAACCAGGGCTAACAGCGGTAGATCCGCTACCATTAGTAGCCGTATTGTAAATTAACAAGCCTGTAGCTGGAGTATCTATAGGCGAGGGATTATCTGTGGCTGTAAGTGTTACTCTGTTTACTAATAAGCCTCTATTTATTGCTGCTAAATCAAGTTGTGAACTTGTATTTGGAGAATTAGTTCCAAGGCCAACATTGTCGTCTTCACCACTTACAAAAAGTGTGTTTGCATTGTTGTCTGTCTCTACTCTTAGATTCATATCTACGCCTGAAGGATTAAAACTCCATTCCAAATCTGATGAACCACTTGTATTTGCATTGGCATTAAAAAAAGTAGAACCATTTATAACCATATCCATCTGGCTTGTACCAGATTTCCAAAATCCCATTGTTCTATCACTATTCCAAGAATAAAAAGGAGCGGCTGCAGATCCATTGGCCATAGCAAGCACCTGATTGCCATTTGCAACCCTAAAACGCTGTATGTTGTTTGTTCTAAAAGTAAGCCCTTGCCCATCTAAAGTTCCCACAAAGTTTGTGTCTTCATCTGTTCCAGAGTTTCCGAGTAAATCCCATTTTTCAGTACCAACTAAAGCCACCCATTGTGTGCCGTTCCAATAATAATATCCAGGATATACCGCGTTAGATCCACTTCCGGCTGTTGCTGTATTGTATACTAAAAGACTAGTTGCTGGAGTGGGTGAAATAGGAGAGCTAACATTTATGGACGTTAATGAAACCCGAGGAATTAACAATCCTTTACTTCCAGTAGCATCGTGAATGTCTAATAATGAAGAAGCTTCGGGGGTTGTTGTTCCTATACCCACTTGAGAATAGGTGGGGTAAATAGACAGTAAAATCAAGGCGCAAAATAGCGCCCATTTTTGGAGTAGGTGAATTTTCATAATTTGAGGTTTTGAAAAATAGTAATACAATAATATGACAAAATTTCGATAAAAAGCAAATAAATCGGTTTAAAACGTTAAAATTAATACAATCAAAACGTTTATTATCAGACATTTCCTACATAATTGAATCTGAATGCTGGTTTATTTATAGGTTAGTTGTAAGAATATCTTGCTGATGAAATTCTATTTCTGTTTGTCTTGCTAGTGTAACTACATATCTTTGTGGTTATGGACAATCTTATTGAAAAGAATGTTGCGCTAACCCAAATAGATCTTTCACTTTTTAAAATTGAAGGCTATAAGCTATTTCTTAAAAGAGAAGACTTACTGCATCCTTTTGTTTCTGGCAATAAATTCAGAAAGTTAAAATACAATCTTCAAGCAGCAAGAGAACAAGGTTCTAGTACGCTACTTACTTTTGGGGGTGCTTATTCTAATCATATTGCAGCAGTGGCAGCAGCGGGAAAAGAGTTTGGGTTTAACACCGTTGGGGTTATTAGAGGTGAAGAGTTAGCGGAGAAAATTTCAGAAAATGCTACTTTGTCTTTTTCAAAAGCATGTGGAATGAAGCTTAACTTTATTTCTAGAGAAGCCTATAGACAGAAAGAAGAAATAACGTTTGTCAATAGTTTAAGAGAACAATACGGCAATTTCTACCTTTTGCCAGAAGGAGGTACTAATGCATTAGCAGTAAAGGGATGTGAAGAGATTTTAGGAGAAACCGAAATTGCTTCAGATTATGTTTGTGTGGCTGTTGGTACTGGAGGTACAATTGCGGGCTTGGTAAAAGCAGCTAAAGAGCAGCAGCGTGTTTTAGGATTTTCGGCATTAAAAGGAAGCTTTCAAACTTCAGAAATAGCTAAATATACTTCTGCTAAGAATTATGAAATTACAGATTCCTATTGTTTTGGTGGGTATGGTAAAATAGATGAAAGTTTAATTCGTTTTATAAATGAGTTTAAAGAAAAGACCCGTATTCCATTAGATCCAATTTATACAGGAAAAATGATGTTTGGTGTAATGGATCTTTTAAAAAAAGGGTATTTCAAAGAAAATAGCAGTATTTTTGCCATACATACCGGTGGCTTGCAAGGTATAACAGGTATGAACCAGAAATTGAAAAAGAAAAACCTTCCTATAATTGAATAATATGATTGGTAGAATTAGTGTCCTTCTTCTTGTGTGTGTGCTCTGCTTTAGCAGTTGTAAGTCTAAGAAAACTGCTGTAAAGTATAAAAAAAAGCCTAAAACAGAAAGTGTAGTTCGTGTAAAACATCCTGATAAAAACACAAATACAAAAGAAACTACAAAAGAGAATGTGCCTGTTAATGTTCCTTATAGTGAGCGTGTTGCCAATTATATAAATGAATTTAGTGGCATTGCAAAGGATGAGATGGTGCAATACGGTATTCCTGCAAGTATAACACTTGCGCAGGGTATTTTAGAAAGTGGAGCCGGTGCAGGCGAACTTACCAGAAAGGCTAATAATCATTTTGGCATTAAATGTCATACAGGTTGGGAAGGAGATCGTGTTTACCATGACGATGATGAACGTGGAGAATGTTTTAGAAAGTACAACGATCCTAAGTATTCCTACAGAGATCATTCTTTGTTTTTAACCCAGCGAAGTAGGTATGCAGATTTATTTAAGCTGAGAAAAGACGATTATAAAGGCTGGGCAAAAGGCTTAAAAAAAGCTGGCTACGCAACAGATCCTAAATACCCAGATAAGCTTATAAGTATTATAGATAGGTATAACCTAACAACATATGACGATGAGGTTTTAGGAGGAAAAGTTAGAAATAACAGCACCGTTAATAGTGATGTTGAAACCTATTCGGTACAAGCTGGTGATACACTTTACAGTATTTCAAAAAGATTTAATCTTACGGTCGAAACTTTAAAAAAATACAACGGCTTAAGGAGTAATGATTTGTCTATAGGGCAGATTTTGTATTTACAAGCTAAATAATAATTTTAAGTCTTTATAGTAAAATATCAGTTGGTGCTACTATTGTGTACTAGGCTGAAATATCTTCAAAATAATTACAAATTACATTTTTATATACTATGAATTACCAAAGAAGTAGTGCCCTTTTCGCAGAAGCTCAAAAAGTTATTCCTGGGGGTGTAAATTCGCCAGTACGTGCTTTTAAAGCAGTAGGAGGAACCCCAATTTTTGTAGAAAGAGCTGAAGGTGCTTACCTCTACGACGTAGACGGCAATAAACTTATAGATTATATTAATTCTTGGGGCCCTATGCTGTTAGGGCATGCGCACAAAGCTGTGGTAGATGCAGTAATTGAAAAAACAAAACTCGGCACTTCTTTTGGGATGCCTACAGAAATTGAAACGCAAATAGCTGAACTTGCTGTAGCTATGGTTCCTAATATAGATAAAATTAGGCTTGTAAACAGTGGAACCGAAGCGTGTATGAGTGCTGTTCGCTTGGCGCGTGGGTATACAGCTAAAGACAAAATTATCAAATTTGCAGGCTGTTATCACGGGCATAGCGACTCTTTTCTTATTCAAGCTGGAAGTGGAGCTATAACCTTTGGTGCACCTAATAGTCCTGGAGTTACTAAAGGAACGGCAAAAGATACTCTTCTAGCTGTCTACAACGATTTACAAAATGTAGAAGCGGTAATTGAAGCTAATAAAGGTGAAATTGCCTGTATTATCTTAGAACCTGTTGCTGGTAACATGGGCTGTATCCCACCTAAAAATGGGTTTTTAGAAGGCTTGAGAAAACTCTGCGATGAAAATGGTATTTTATTGATTTTTGACGAAGTAATGACTGGGTTTAGGTTAGCTCCTGGTGGGGCTCAGGAGTTGTTTAATGTAAAGGCAGATATTGTAACCTTTGGTAAAGTAATAGGAGGAGGTCTACCAGTTGGAGCCTTTGCTGCTAGCGCTGAAATCATGGATTATTTGGCGCCTTTAGGACCTGTTTATCAAGCTGGAACTTTAAGCGGAAATCCTTTAGCGATGGCTGCGGGGCTAGCTATGCTAAAAGAACTCAATGAGAATAAAGCTGTTTTTAAGTCTATAAATGAAAAGACTAAATACCTACACGAAGGATTAGAAAAAGCGCTTACTTCCGAAAATGTGAAGTTTACTATAAACAGAGTAGGGTCTATGATCTCTGTGCATTTTTCAGATAAAGAAGTGATAGATTTTGCTTCTGCTGCAGAAGCCAACAACGAGGGTTTTAAAAAGTTTTTTCACGGTATGCTTAACGAAGGTGTTTATATAGCGCCAAGTGCTTTTGAAACTTGGTTTATTTGTGATGCCTTAAGCTATAGTGATTTAGATAAAACCATAGAAGCTTGCAAAAAAGTAGCAAAATCACTTTCCTAAGTTTTTATTAAAGTTATTTTGAATAAAAAAGCCCCCTTCTAGTTATAGAAAGGGGCTTAATCTAAATATAATTATAATCACTAATTATCCATCTCTAGCCACTTGGCATATTGACTTTCAGTAAGGGTTTTTTTCATTACGCTTTTTAACTGATTATCAATTTTACTTTTCTCTGCATTAGCAGAAGAGTCATTTATATTATTTTTACGGTATCCCACTTCTTTAGCTACTAATGCTCTAAAAATGGTACGACCTTGATCACCGTTTAAGTCTAGTGCATCTGTTAGTTTTGCAGTTTCTGCTTTGGCAATAACCTCAGGTCTATTTTGATCTTGAGACAACTGCTGTGCTGAGGTTGATTGAACCCCTATGAGCATTGTAACTGCAAATGCAAATACTGTTAGTAGATTTTTCATTGTTTTAGTTTTTTAAAATTTAAAGTTACTAATGTAACAATTTCAAAAATAACTAAAACAAGAATTGCGCCAAAAATAATATTTTAAGACTTAATTACCTGTCTTGGTGTTTCTTCTCTCTTTTATTGTTGTTGAAACGGCGTTTCTTGTGGTCTTTGCTTTTTTCCCACTTTGCATATTGCTCTTCAGTAAGTATATCTTTCATCTTATTTTTCATGGCAATGCGCTGGTCTAACATTTTGTTTTTAGCCTCAAACTTTTCGGCATCGGTCATTTCTTTTCTGTCTTCAGGTTTTTTAGGCTTGTCTTTATCCATCTCTAAAAGTAATTGCTTTACCCTTGTTTGTTGAGATTCATTTAAGCCTAAATCTAATGTCATTTTTTTTGAATGTAATTCGGCTTTCTGCTCTGGAGTAAAATTGTCTTTTAGTTCCTTACGGTGTTCTTTTCTGTCTGGTCTTTCTTGTTGTGCATTGATAGCAAATGTGGTAAATGCTATTAAGATTATCATTGCTTTTTTCATAGTGTGTTTTTTTTAATGTTTAACATAACTATGACGGTAAATATGTTAATAGGTTTAATTGGGGGCTATTTTATTTAAAAAATTAACTCACATATTTGTTTCCCTCACTCATAGTATCGTTTGGCTCAGGAGTGTTTTTTATCCAGTGAAATTGATTCTACTTTTAGCTTATAGTTATACTGTATTTAAAAACTACCACCGCTCACACTCTAGTAGGGATGCTAGAACCCTTATGCCAAAAAGGAAGTAAAAGTGTGGGCGGTGGTTTATTTTTGTTGTACTAAATTTAAGGTTGTTTGGTATAAGTCTTGTTTTTCCATTTTGGCTTTTAACCAAGCGTAAAAACTCATAACAAATATGTCTTCTCGTTCTGGACCTATCCATACAAATGAATTTTCAACCTTGTTTTTAAATTTTTCAGTGTTTATCAACTTGGGATTTTCGTAATAATCATTTACAAACCCCATAAAGATGAGTACTCTATCTTCTCCTATTTCTTTTAAACGTTTTTTAAATTTTCTATTAAACGAATTGAGTCTCAGGAGCACTAAATCTAGTTTGTCTAGTTCTATTAGAATTAATATTTCAATTATGTTTTTCTTTAATACCCATTGCCAGCCTTGCTTCTTTTGGTACCAAATATCAGAATGGGTAAAGTCTTTAAAAACCTGATATGCTTCACTAAATTTGTTTTGCTGAAATAAGGCTGTAATTAACGCAAGCGAGACCTCCAGCGATTTCCCCTCGTAGTTTCTTAAAAGTTTGATTGCTTTATTGGCCTTAGCTGTATAATTGAGGTTAAGGGCTTTTATTAGTGTTAGCTTTTCATAAAACAATGCGTAATAAACTTTGTTTTTCCGTAACATTTCAGCCTCCATTTTATTTGCAAATACATCAGATTTTTGAAATTGTTTATTTCTAAAGTGAGCTATCGCCATTAGGTGAAGAATTTCTATATGATAGATTAAGTGTTTTTCGGCAACTGCTGTTTTTTTGTTTTGAATAGCGTCGTAAATAGCTTCCATAAAAGCTGAAACAGCATTGTAATCACTTTCTATATTTGCTGCTGTAGAAGTTATATTCATTAATTGGTATAGCGATTTTAATGTAAGTGTCTCGCTAATGGTTATGTTGTAGGTTGAAAAAACATCGGTGATAATCGTACTTGCGGAAATATCGTTTTGAGCTTTTAGCCTGTTTTTTATGGTTGCATACGCTATGTTTAACTGAAATTCTCGCTGAAAATTTAAAAGGTTTTTTTCTGAATCCTGAATAACTTCTGAAAGAATAATCTTAGTGTTTAAATGCGCATATTGAATTTTAGTTGTGTAAATCTCGTTTAAGATTGAATATAAGTCTAATTGCAATGCTTTTTTTTCTGCCTTTAGTAAGGTTTTAAAGGCAACTTTATAGCTTTTATGTTCAAAGAATATCCTGCTAGCGAGTAGTAGCTTCATCACTTCCATTTCTTGGGAAGTTTCTCCAGAAAAGCTTTTGCTTGCTACATAATCAATAAGATTTTGCTGTAATCTATTGCAGAGTGCATGATAGGCGTTTTGGTTACCATTGTTGTACAGTTGCTCTTTTAAGTTTGTGGTCTTCCCTGTGGATATATGCTTAAAAAGGTCAATGTTTTTTGTGTCTCCGCGTCTGTTTTTGCTTTTCAGATAAGTGATAAAATCCTTTTTATCTTCAACAGTAAAAGTTTCTACTATATTTTTTATAATCATTTAATCGTAAGTTTTTTTTAACATAAATATCAATATAACAATGAAATATAAATATATGAGTTTAAATTAAATAGTAAGTAATTATTTAATTTTAAATTTATTAAGAAGCTGTTCTTTTGCATATTTGCCTCAATAACCATTAAAATAAACAATCATGGAAAATCAAATTTTTAAGAAAGAAAAAGAAGTAAAAGATGATTATACAATAGGTAAGAAAAAAGATGAAAAGTTTAATTGTAGGCCAACCCCTGCATTTGTTTCGGCTTCTTGGACAGCGCTTTTTATAGGGATGGTTTCTTATTGTATTGGGCTTTGGAATGTAGATATGATGCTAAATGAAAAAGGATACTATTTTACAATATTATTATTTGGTCTTTTTTCTGTTGTCTCTGTTCAAAAAAGTGTGAGAGACAGACAAGAAGGTGTGCCAGTAACCGATGTTTATTACGGAATTAGTTGGTTTACTACAATCGCATCCTTGGTATTGCTTGTAATAGGGCTTTGGAATGCAGATATTGAATTAAGTGAAAAAGGGTTTTACGGTATGTCTTACGCCTTAGCGCTTTTTGGAGTTGTAGCTGTACAAAAAAATATTAGAGATATAAAATGGCTAGAGAATCAATCCTAAATAATAAAAGAATATCACTTTATTAAAAAAAAAATGAGCCGCAACTAAGCGGCTCATTTTATAGTTATTGTAAACTTGTAATTACTTTACTACAAAGCGCAATACATTGTTGTATTCATTAAATTTCAGTACGTATACACCTAAAGAAAGATCCTGAATGTTGATGTTGTTATTAGCAGCATCTACACGTTGTTCTTTTACTTTTTGACCTAACATATTGTAAATAGCGACAGTGTACTCTTCGGTTAAATTAGTTAAAGAAATACTGTATTCAGCTGGATTAGGATAAATAGCAACGGCAAGTAGTGCTTCATTGTCATTAACGCCTGCGGTTACACAAGGATCAGGAGCTGTGCCTGTGTTGTTGTCTTGATATTCGCAGTCTGTGTCGTCAGAGAATGCAGCGGTAAGTGCAATTGGGCCTCCATCTGCAGAAAATACAACGCCTATAAATGTATATGGTGAGCTCAGGCCAGCTGTAGACACAGATGCTGTTCCATCACCAGTTAACTCAAGTGTGCCAGTAGCAATTGGGTTTACGAATCTTACGGTAACATCTGCTGTAAAGAAATCGTCACTTCCGTCTGAAGGTGTTCCATTGTTATCGCAAGGTGAAATGTTTGAAGTTTCTATTTCAGAGATATTACAAGCGGTTGGGTCGCAAACATATGCAGGAAGCACATAACCACGAGCGGTAAATCTATCGGTAAAGACGTCTATTTCTGCACAACTATACCCCATGTCTATTGCGGCTTGTCTTACAGCAATAGCGGCATTTTGTTGGTTAGTAGTGTTATTTGTCATTGCTAGACCTTCCAATACAGCGGCATCCGTTTTTTCTCTTCCTATTTCCTCCCATATTTCAAGAAGTACAGTAGCCCATATTTGTCCATCTGTATGGATTGAGCCTGTAAGTCCTCCTGGATACATAGCAGTGTAGTTTGTAACTCTACCGTTCCAAAATGGGTTGTGTCCGTCCCATCCAAAAACCCAGTAATACTGAGGATCTGTATCATTCCAGAACCCAAGGCTTCTCTTGTAAGAGTTTGCCCAATAATCGCCTGTTCCTTCACTAAGTCCATTTACTTGACTAAGGTTACCGTTAGTAACAAAATCATGAAGTCCATGGCCTAATTCATGCAGAATAACATCCATGTCTTCACCGTCATCTACCCCACCTTCACCAAATTGTAGGGTTCCAGCAGAGTAAAAAGAGTTGTCTGCGCCATTGGCACCATGAGGGTCAAAACGAACCACCCCACTATTGTAGATTGATACCAAAGGAATACCTAAATCGTCGTTTATGTATCTAAAACTCTGATCGATATGGTGATAGCAGTTTGCTGCTTCAAAACCTTGCTCATCGCGAGTAAAATCAAAATCTGGAGAAGTTTGTAGAAATAATCCTGTAGCTGGAGCGCCAAGCTCTGCTATTTCGGTATACTGACCTCTTAATCTGTAATTTGTACCGTCAAATTCAATATCTACAAGATTCACTTGAGTTCTTGCAGCATCTAAATCTGTGTTAGTTTGATCGTTATTATCAGAAAAGTTTCCGCCGTAAGTATTTCCAGTTTTAGTAAGTGGGTCTGGATCAAAAACCATTGCTGTTCCCGTAGCTAAAGTTGTTGTAGCCATTGGGTTTTTTGTTTCATTTGGTTTGTGTCCATCTTTTTTTCCGTGGTAAATAGCAATGTCTTGCGTACTTAAAATAGCACCAGTTTTGGCATCGATTATGGTCTCCCAGTTACCTATGCGATATTCAGACATAATAGTAACTCTGTAAACCAGTCTGTTGCTTCCCAGTTTGTTATATACGTAGAGTTTTACTTCTTTGTTAGAAATATAACCGCGTACATCTAGTCCTGTTTTTGCAATGTTTAACGCATCCTCAGCAGAAATTGTAGGATTAGTGTCTATGGTTTCTAAACTGTTGTTATAAGTACTTGCGTGGTACGTAACTTGGTTTTTGTTTGAAACATGAACGGCTACTGAAGATTCATATACTTCAACACCATTTATAGTGTGATAATAGCGAAATGTTTCGCCAGAAGGACCAGCGTGACTGAAGCGCATTTCAAAACTTTGACCTGTCTTGTTGATAGGCATATTAGTGTCTATCCAGTTTTGAGCTACACTTTCTTTGCTAGTTTGAGCGAAGAAAAAATGTGTGCAGCACAGTAATAGCGAAGTGAGTAAAATTTTTTTCATGAAATGTGAATGTTAAGGGTTTGTATATAAGCTACTCAAATGTAGCGTTATTCATTTATAATTCAAAGCCTTCCGATTAAACAATTTTCATTTTTTGCTTATAAATGTTGCATTTTTAACAAAAAAAAGGAAATTACATTGCTGTAATTTCCTTTTTTAGTGATCTACATTGTTTGCTATAAGGTAGAAACGATTAAGCCGTCGTCTGTTTTTTCAACTTTTGCAACTTTTGAAGCTGTAAGTCCTTTTATGGTTTTGTCCCACTTTTTGTTACTTAAGCCACTTTGTGCTTTTAGCGTTTCTAAGGCTACAGGAGAGCTGGCTTTTAATAAGTTGAAGACAGTTTTTTCATCCTCTGTCATTTCTACTTTTTTCTTTTCAGGTCTCATTTGCGGGAAGAATAATACTTCCTGTATGGAGGGATTATTTGTTAAAAACATTATTAATCTATCCATACCTATACCCATACCACTGGTAGGAGGCATGCCGTATTCTAAGGCTCTAAGAAAGTCGAAGTCTATAAAAGCTGTAGCTTCATCATCGCCTCGGTCTGCTAATTTTAACTGTGCCTCAAAACGTTCGCGTTGGTCTATAGGGTCGTTTAATTCGCTATAGGCATTTGCTATTTCTTTACCGCAAACCATTAACTCAAAACGCTCTGTAAGCTCTGGGTTATCGCGATGTTCCTTGCAAAGCGGGCTCATTTCTTTTGGGTAATCTGTTATAAAGGTTGGTTGTATAAAATTACCTTCACATTTTTCGCCAAAAATTTCATCAATCAATTTTCCTTTACCCATAGTATTATCTACAGGAATATTTAATGCTATGGCTGCTTGACGAATTTCATCTTCGGTTTTTCCGGTTATATTAAAACCAGTGAATTTTTCAATAGCTTCAGCCATGGTTACTCTTGGATAAGGCGCTTTAAAGTCTATTTGATGTTCGCCAAATGTAGCCTTTGTGGTTCCGTTTACTTCGGTAGCACAAAATTCTAATAGTTTTTCACAGAAATCCATCATCCAGTTGTAATCTTTATAGGAAACATAAATTTCCATAGCTGTAAACTCTGGATTGTGAGTGCGGTCCATACCTTCGTTTCTGAAGTTTTTAGAAAACTCATAAACACCGTCAAAACCACCAACAATTAACCTTTTAAGGTACAATTCGTTAGCAATACGCATGTATAGTGGGATGTCTAAAGAATTGTGATGTGTTATAAAAGGACGTGCAGCTGCACCACCTGGTATAGGTTGCAACACTGGAGTTTCAACTTCAAAATAACCGCGCTCATTAAAGAAGCTTCGCATTGCGTTAAACAACTTAGTGCGCTTTACAAAAATTTCTTTTACATGTGGGTTTACTACTAAATCTGCATAGCGCTGGCGGTAACGTTGTTCTGGGTCTGTAAAAGCGTCATGCACTTTTCCTTCTGCATCTACACGTGGTTGAGGCAAGGGCTTTAGTGCTTTACTCAATAGGGTGAAATTTTTTACCATAATGGTTTTTTCACCAACTTGAGTAGTAAAAAGCTCGCCTTCTATACCTATAAAATCACCAATATCTAGCAATTTTTTATAAACTTCGTTGTAGTAACTTTTATCTTCACCTGCGCAAATTTCATCGCGGTTAAAATATACTTGTATGCGTCCGTCTGCATCTTGAAGTTCTGCAAAGGAAGCAGGACCTTGAATTCTACGTGACATCAACCTACCTGCTACAACCACCTTTTTACCTTCTTCAAAACTCTTCTTTATCTTTTTTGAAGTGTTGTTTACAGGGTATAAATCTGCGGGATATGGATTTATTCCGCGATCGCGTAGTTGTTGTAGTTTTTCTCTTCGGATGATTTCCAGTTCAGACAGTTGCATAAATTTTGTATAAAATAGGTTCCAGCCCTTTTTGGGCAGCTGCAAAGATAGGAAAATGAAGTGCGAATTTAGAAATTTGATTTCATGAAATACGCAAGTAGTTTCTACTCTTTAGCTTTTTCTTCAGAAATTAAGATGCGTATAGTTGATAATTTTGGTAATGAAAGTAGCCTAATTCGCTCGTTTGAATTTATTTTGAATACATTTTCTTCACTTCATCACGAGAGCTTACATTTAGTTTTTTGTAGAGATTATTTATATGTGTTTTTACAGTGCTTAAGCTCACAAACATTTGTGAAGCGATTTCTTTATTGCTCTTGTTTTCTAAAATAAGTTCCAAAACTTTCTTTTCTTGATTAGAAAGAGCCTCTTCTTTATACGACAATAAAGATGGTGTGTTTTTTAGTTTTTTGTACAAAACAATATTTGTTATTACAGATAAGAGCGCAATAGTTACTAATATATACACCCACCAGGCAACCGTATTTGTATCTATGGCAGATACCAAGTATTTGTCTGCAGCTAGTTCTGCTTTATATTGATTTGTGTAGTGGCTATTGGGGTATTTTGTGTTAAGTCGTTCTAATAAGTTGTCGTAATACGAATTGTTTTTTAAATCTTCAAGATAGTATGCATGATGGGGCTGAGTTCTTTCGGAGAGGTACTTAAAGACGTATAATTCTGCCAAGGGCTCTTGTAATTGTTCGCCGTAATTTTGTAATATATCAAACCATTTTTTTGAATTAATTCTTCTGTTAGCTTCACTGCGATAGGTGCTAAAAGCAAATCGCATTTCTTGTTTTAGTGAATCTATTTTTAAAAAAGCATTCGATTTTTCGTTTTTTGATATTAAACGACAAAACATTTCATTGTCAAACGAAAAAGGAAACGATAAAGAATCTGTGTTTTTTGCTATAAACACGATTTCTTTACTAGTAGGGCAACGCCCGGTATAATGTGTAAGGTTTTGTTCGCTTTCTATGCAACTGTCTACATGTATTCTATAAATTTTGTTTTCTACAGGCAAGTTATCGCCCGAAAAGAAAAAATATCCAGAAGTATCACAGACTGTTTTGTTGATAATTTGTTCGGGATATACCCCAGAAATTTTGCGGTAATCATCAATCGCAGATAGATAAATATTTCCTTTCTGAGATTCGTTATCTACATAACCCGAAAACTGATATTGTGCTTTAGTTGAACTTAATGCAAAGAAAAAAGTTATAAAGAGTAGAAGCTTTTTAATATTCATTTTTTAAATAAAGCACTAAGGTACTAAAGTAAGATTAACCTTTAACATGTAACAAAAGAAAAAATAGCTTGACCAATAGCTTAATTATTAATCGTAAATTTGTTTTCTATGAGTATTTGGAGAGTTCTGCTAGCAATTCTTTTCCCGCCACTTGCCGTAATAGGTAAGGGTTGTGGTTCTGTTATTATCGTTTTATTACTCACTCTTTGTGGATGGATTCCAGGGGTAATTGCAGCATTAATTATTTTAAATAATCCTGATAGATAAAAAGGGCAATAAACTTTGTCGTTTAAGCCGAAGTTAAAATTGTTTTTTTGTCTATTCTTTTGAAGACTTAATTTAAATATTATACAGATGAAACTAAAATTATTATTTCTATACGCATTAGCATTTGTTGCAGTAAGTTGCCAATTTTCTGAAACAATGGTGCTTAATGAAGACGGCAGTGGCACGATGAATATAGCTCTAAATATGAATGAGATGATGGCTTTTGGTGGTGGAATGGGAATGACAGATTCTGTGCCAGTAAAGATGGATACCATTATCAATATGAAACAATTTCTTGAAGAGAAAAAAGATAGTATTTCTACGCTATCTAAAGCAGAACAAGAGAATTTAAAAAAATTGGAAAACTATAATTTAAATATGGTGATGAATTCTGAGACTTCTGAGCTAGCCTATGGTATTTCTACAAACTTTAAGTCTATAGCCGAAGTAAACGATATGTTAAGCGGTCTTGAGCAAGCGGCAAGCCTGATGCCAGGGAAAGAAGTTGACATGTCTTCAGAAAAAAAGGATGATACTGCAGACGAGATAATAGGTGTTACTTACAGTTTTAAAAAAGGTGTTTTTAAAAGAGATGCATATATTAAAGACGAAAAAATGCATCAGCAACAGATGGATAGTTTACAACAGGCTGCAGCTTTTATGAGCGGCTCTAAGTACACCTTAAAATACACCTTTCCGAAGAAAATAAAGAAGGCTTCAAATGAAGCGGCTACTTTTTCTGAAGACAAGAAAACAATAACCTTACAACAGCCTTTCTTGGATTATTTTAAGAATCCAGATTTGCTCGATTTAGAAGTAGTGCTTGAAAAGTAATTTATTTCGGCAGCATTTTTGTATATTCAGAAAAGTAACCTAAGAACCAAACATATGAAATCCTTACTTTTTTTAATACCATTATTTGTTTTAAGTGGGTGTAAAACACAAACGGAAACAGTAGTTACAACGGCAAATACAACTATGGATAAGCTAGAAAATAGTATAACAGGCTGTCCCGAAGAGGGCAATTGCACTGTGGTGCTTCACAAAAAAACAAATCTTGTAATTAAAGAGGATGGTACTGGCGCTATGTATCCAGAAATGGTCGCTGGAGATAATATGGTTGTGGAATACACTTATTCTAAAAAAGGGCCAGAAGGAACAGTAGATGGCAATTATTCTGAAACTATACATTTTGAAATCCCCGCAACTTCAAATAATCTTTCTAAGGAAAACACTTCTTTAACAGATGTGAGCTTGCTTTATGGTAAACATTGTTTTTGTAAAGGTGAGGCGGGATATTACCCTATAACAAACGGTAAACTAATGCTTGAAAAAAACGAGAAGGCTATCGTTTTCGATCTTAGTTTTAACAACGGAAAAACCACTCAAGTAATTTCGCATATTACTGAAACGGTTAAGTTATAGCAGAGGTAGTATTTTTTACCTAATACGTTCTTTATAGAGATGTAGCATACCTCAAGATAAGACAGAATTAAACACAATTAAAAGGCGTTCAGGAAATCCTGAACGCCTTTTTAATTACGAACTACAGCTTTAAAATACTAAGTATATTTCTATGAATTAGTGTAGTCTTTATTAGAGAGCTTAAAGGTATAACGAGTGTCTATGGTTTTAAGAATAGGTTGGTTATAACATAAATATTGAAAATGAAAAAAGAGAAAAGAACAGCAAAGAATGCTGTCTTTTCTCTTTTTAAAATTATACTATTTAACTGTGAGTTAGTTTTTCACAATCTTTTTAGTAGTTATTTTGTTGCCATTTTTCACAACAAGGAAATACATTCCACTTTCAATATAGCTATACTCTAATTGTTTGCTGAAAGTAGTTGTTGCAGAAACATCATCAAAAGAAAATTGATTGATAGCTCTTCCTCTTAAGTCGTAAAGAGATATTTCAATCTTATCGTTTGAAGCAGGCGTAAAAGTCAAGTTAAATGTTCCGTTAGATGGATTTGGATACACAGAGAAATTCTCGAATGTAAAGTCCTCTACACCTACAGTACCATCTACAGTCATAACGGCATCGTTAAGGTCGTAAAAGATATTGTTAGATGATTTTACCATCAATCTACCTGTAGTTGTATTTACGTTAGGAACGTTTACAGTAGCGCTTCCTGTATTAGGAACATTAAGTGCTACACTAATAGGGTAGGTTTGGCCTCCATCTGTAGAGAACCAGATATCCACATTAGGGCTATCAACAGGGGCTACATCTGTACCTGCTACATCCCAAGTTACAGTTTCGGTGTTTCCGATTGTCCAAGTAGTAGCAGAAGTTTGTGAAGTAACTTTAAAAGGTCCAGAAGCACCGTCTACAGTTATAACTGTATTATCACTAGCAGTAGAACCTCCTCCTGCTGCATTGTCACGAACTGAATATCTAAAAGTTAAAGTTCTTGCTACAGAAGGAACAACTTCCCAAGTGTTCTGGGTCTGACCAGTCAATACCGTAGCTAATGCTGGCATATAACGCTCTGGTGATGCAAGTGGGTCTATTGAACGAAACGCAGGTCCAGTTGTCGATGTGTTTTGAGGTGGCATAGTCGCAATTTGTGCGTTCATTTGTTCCCAGCAGTGTGATAACGCATCGTCTGTATCAGGGTCTGTAGCAGTTCCTTTTAAAATAAATGGAGTAGATTTTGGAATAGTGTAATTTGGTCCTGCATCTGCCGTTGGAGGTAGATTGTTGGTTGGGCTTTGAGCGCCACATTGTCCTGCTCCGTTTAAAACAAAATTCCACATTTCTTGTATGCTAATAGCAGTGAAATAATCGTCACTGTTATTTTGAACATTAGGAGGGCAAATACCTGCGTAAGCCATAATAGTAGATCCACTTCCAGGTTCCATAGCTGTACCGTTATTACGGTTATTACCACACGAATTGTTAAAAGTATGGTTAGCTCCAAATTGGTGGCCCATCTCGTGAGCTACGTAATCTACATCGTAGAAATCACCTACTGGAGCATTTGTTCCAGTTACTCCACGTGCTTTAGAGCTAGTACAAGGTACTCTTAATTGTGCTAAACCACCAGCGCCAGTACTAAAAGTATGGCCAATGTCGTAATTAGCAGAGCCTATTTCAGAATCAATAACAGTTTGACTTTGATTAATAAGTGTCCCAGCATTGTTGTTAGTAAAAGGATCGCTTCCTGCAACCAAGTAGATTATATCTGTGTTGTTTGCTACTAAAACCATAGTTACTGAAAGATCTCTTTCGTAGATTCCATTAACACGAGTCATAGTTGTAGTAATAGCAGAAAGTACTGCAGCTTTTTTTACAGCGTCTGTTGCGGTTGCTGGTATTCCTTGTCTATTAAGGTGGTATTGAGCATACTCTCCAGTACAAGCTATTGCTGCACGGTAAGTTCTTAGAATACCGTCATCGGCATTTTTAGCTTCTCCATATGGAGCTGGACCTACAGCATCTTCTACCATACACTCAAATCCATCAGGATCTGCAGGTAGTTTATTGATGTTGTAAGTTATGTAGCTGTTTTTGTCTTGTGTATAAGGATCTATATAAATTGTAGAATAATGTGGTGAGCTAATAGCTACATGCATACCGGCATCAGTAACACTAAAACGTGCTACTGCAGCTGGATCATCAATACCTTGAGCTGCATAAGAGCGAAATTCAGGATATTGCGCTTGTAAAGCTGGCTCCATTACAGATGCTTCATATACGCGGAATTGTTGAATTTCACCATTGTTGGTAGGTAATTCAATAATTACGTTAGATACGCCACTAAATCTTTCAGGTGCGTTCTGCAACTGGCTTTTTAAAGCTGTAGAATTCAGGGAGAATAGGTCAAAGCTCTGCGGCATCGTCTTGCGATCTAGCTTTTGCTTGTTTTGCGTCTCTGTGACAGAAATTTTAGTCCACAGCGCACTCTGTGCTTGTAAACCTATGCTAAAAAGCATAAGGAATACAATCAGAAATGGTTTAAAGGTACTTTTTTTCATTTTTGAATGTAATTTTATGAGTGTTTAGAACCGTAAATATAAGAGTCTTTTAGGAATTTAGTAAATATTTAAGAGTATAACTTTGTCATTTGTGCTTAATAAAGGTAAAAAACATCATAAGTTAGCCATTTCGAAGATGATTAAATGGTTAATTTTGTCATCTAATAAAAACGGTTCGATTTGTTAAGACAGATACAAATAAAAGATTTAGGTTTTAAAGACTACAAAGAAACCTGGGAGTATCAAGAGTCACTTTTTCAGGAGATTTTAGCGATAAAAAGCAACAATAGAAAAGAGCATCTTGAAATAAGCACCCCAAATTACCTTTTGTTTGTGGAGCACCCACATGTGTACACTCTTGGGAAAAGCGGTTCAATTGAAAACCTGCTTATTTCAGAAGAAAAACTCAAAGAAATAAACGCGTCATTTTATAAAATTAATCGCGGTGGCGATATTACCTATCACGGCCCAGGACAAATTGTGGGCTATCCTATTTTAGATTTGGAGAACTTCTTTACCGATATCCATAAATATATGCGGTTATTAGAAGAGATGATTATACATACCTTAGACGAATACGGTCTAAAAGCAACGCGAAGCGATGGAGAAACAGGAGTTTGGCTAGATGTAGGTACGCCCTTTGCTAGAAAAATTTGCGCTATGGGTGTAAGAGCAAGCCGATGGGTTACTATGCATGGGTTTGCCTTAAACGTGAATACAGATTTGGGGTATTTTGATAATATGATTCCCTGTGGTATTAAAGACAAGGCGGTAACTTCTTTAAATGTAGAGCTGGGAAAAGCCGAAATACCTTTAGATGAAGTAAAAGAAAAACTACTCAAGCATTTTCTTAAACTTTTTGAAGCTGTTAAAAATGAAAAAACCGAAGCCTAAGCTTCAGTTTTTTCGAAATTTAATTTGGTTTAGTTTATTTTGAGAATTTTGTAAGCAAACTGCTAGAAGATACTTTTCCTCTTTGATAGTCCTCTTGTTTTACCATCCCCACTCCTTCAGCAATCCATTGTTTAGAATTGCTGGTTTGTGCAATTCCCATTTTGGTGTTCATATCATACGAAATCACAAAACAGTTAAAGGTACCCGCAGGAGTAGTGACATCTTCCTTAGCTATCACTTTTCTGTTGGTTAAAGACAAGTCCATATTCATATTTATCCCGCTCATGCTAATTTTCATATTCATCTGAGCATCTGGAAGTTCTTGTCCTACAGTAAGATTGTTGGGTATTTCTAAATCAATCCCGCTAATGTCGTATTCCATGTTTTTAAATTGCTCTAACATCATTGGGCTAATCATAGAATTGTAATCTATGGTTATTTTTGTGCCATCGCAAGTAATGTCGTAGTTGGTTTCGGCTATAAGCTTTCCTTTTTCATCTTTTATCGATGACTGCATATTTGCTACTTCACCATTTGCGGTACTTGTGTTCTTTAAAACAGTGTAGTCTACTACAGCTGAAGTCTTCCCTTTTTTGTTATAGGTAGTAATCTCGGCCTTAGTGCCTTCTTTTAACTGATAAAATTTACTGCAATTTTGTGAAATGGCAGTAGTTGTAATTCCAAAGAGGACTATTAATGTATAAATTGTCTTTTTTCTAATATGCATCGTTATAAGATTTTAATTTTATTCTTCATCTTCTTTAGTGGCGTCTTTGTTCTGATTGCTAGTATCTACAGGGTCACCACCTATAATATTTCCATTTGAAGACTTCTTTTTCTTTTTTCTTTTTTTCTTTTTTTCCTTGTTTTTTGGCGCGTCTACAATAGTGTCTAATACACGGTCTGTACTCTTTGTAGTTTCTTTTTCTACACGTCTTTCTACTGTTCGCTCTACAGCGTTAACAGCCTTGTCGCCCAGTTTGTCTAAAAATTGAGCGTTGCAGACACTACAGATACTTATTAATAATACGGTTAAAGTGAGCTTCATAGTAATTTTTGTTTATTGTTTTAATAAGTATAAAAGTAAGTTGCAAGACTTATGAGGACTATAAATTTTGTAACCAAAGCTATAACAAATGTAACAATGCAAAAGCTGTAGCCTTTAACTGAAGGTTGTGTTAATTAGGAAATGTGCAATGGGGTAAGCGGGTGATTAAATACTAAAATAAGCTGATTAAACCTACAGGCCTATGAACTAAAAACAGCTTAAACTATTTAGTAAAAAGCAAATAATGTAGTTTAATTAAGAGTGTAATAAACTACATTATTTGCTTCGCCTTTTACTACAATGCTCTTTTTGTTTCCTGCTCCCATTGAAGCAGTAGAAGTTCCGTAAACCGGGAAACCTTTTAAAAGGGTTCCGTTTTTGTCGAAAACATATAACTTTTTTTCCTGGGTTTCAGTTATAGCAATATAAGTAGTTCTGTTTAAGTTAAATATTTCGGGCGTGGTATAAAGCCCTAGAGGTAGTGTGGTCAACTTACCATTAATACGCAATAAGTTATCGTCTAGGGTTGCTTTAGTATTTCCATTCATTGTAAACCAATAACTGCTACTTACATCTAGTTTTTGCGAACTTACTTTTCCTGCTTGCGAAATACGTTCTTTCGTATTTTCTTTTGTAATTACAACAAATGTGTTGTCTTCTTCAGTAATAGGAACTTCAGAAAAATTAAAGTTCTTTGAAACCGTTACTCGCGATTTACCCACACGGCTCAAAATGTTTAATTTTCCGCTTTCTTCGGCTATAACAATATAATCTTTATTGCCCATACGTATGTGTATAGGAGGTTGTACAACTTTGGTCTTTGCTTTGTTAAAGCCAAAGCCTTTTACGGTTTTCCCGTTTTTGTCGTACATCAACACTTGCTTGTCCTGCACAATCACAAAGCGGTAGTTGCGGTTGTTGTCATAGTCAAAAACCGAAAGCGCTTGAGTTACTTTGTCTTTAAATTTTATAGGGAACCCTTTGGCGTCTTTGCCGTTTCTGTCTAAAATATAAAATGCATCAGCTGTAGCAAACGCTATTTGTTTATTGCCGCCGCCAGAAATTTCTACCGTTTTTATTTTTCCCAAAATTGGAGAATCCAATCTCTTTGTCCATAGGGTTTTTCCGCTTTCAGAAATAAAGTGAAGTGTGTTATAAATGTCTTGAACCGCAACATTCCCCAATCCATTCTTACTTTCAATTAATTGAGGTGTTCCTAAAATATCATTGTCAAGTTTTAGGTTAAATTTTTCCGACACTCCGCCAGCTATACTTTTGGCTGTTGCTCCAGCTTCTTTGCAACTTATATTTAGATGTGCAAAATTTCTGTCGTAGTTAAATTGCACTGCTGCGAGCGGATAGTTTTTAAGTGAACTATTTTTAAAAGATTCCTTAGATTTTATATTGAAAAAACCGGCAATATCTTGTTGAAAATCTCCTTGCATCTTATAAATAACTAATGAAGAAGCAGCGCTTAGATCTTTAGCGGTATTTTCAAAATAAGGAGTGTTTTTTAAAGTAGTGTTATTTTGAAAAGAACTAATTATATGCTCTGCACTGGTTTCATCTTTTGTGAAAACAAAGAAATTATCAAGCTGAAAAACTAAGTTTGCACCTTTCGCATTTATTAAAGGCGAATATATTTTTTGAAATAATTCGGGCTCACTAAAGCTGCTTATTTCAACATCTCTAAAAGTGTTTTTAGCTGTAATGTAGCGCGCTAAGGCGTCGTTTGTTAACGAAGCGTCTATACTTTTTATAAAAAATGCGGTTTCGTTTTTTAGCTGAATTGTTCCAAGTTCGCTAACAGATCCAAATAATCCAGTAGTTATTGCTGTGTCTTTCTCTCCTCTAAATTCTTGTAGGTTTTTCTGAAGCTTTTCAGCATCGTTAAAGGTAAAGCTCATTGCGCCCAAAGCATCTGTTGGTACTAAACTAGAAACACTGTTTTGTTGCGGTATTTGCCCCTTGAAAACATTTAAAAGTTGCGGGATGCTGTCGGTAGCAAGGCTTATTCCCGTTGCTGTAAAAGATTCTGGTGTTATTGCAATGTCCAGCGCACTCCAAGATGTGAAAGCTACTTTTGTAGAATCGTTGATTGCAACTTTGTCACTGCGTACTAATGCTGTAAAGCCATTTGAAGCGGGAAGATTATACACCTTTTTAAAGGTTTCATCGCGTTCTGTTTTGCTCTCTAATATATTTAATAATAATTGCTGAGATGAGGAAACCACAAACACACTATCTATAATTGCCGAATATGCAGTTTCATCAGCAAGAGTGATTCGCTGGAAGGAATGTTTGTTAAGCTTTAAGGTTTCAACTGTTTTGTTTTTTATAGAATCTGTTTCAAAAAGCGTGTTGGTGTGCTTAGCGATAAAAGTATATGCAGCTACAGTATCATTTACAGTATTAATACACAAAAGACTTTGTGAGCTAGGGTGTAGGTTTTTAAAAAGCAATTTCTTTTCTGAAAAAAATGAATAGGGTCTGGTTTCTTCAAAATTAGTTAGTAATGAATTGGCTTCAATATCTGCTTGAAGACTTTCAAAATTTGAAATTTTAAAAACTACCGAAGCATTTTCTGGAACATAATCCATTAAAGTACCTGTTTTTGGCGGAGCTTTATCGCAACTTCCAAAAATCACCAACAGTGTAGTAGCAAAAAATGCAACCGTAAAATATTTCCCCAGAGTATTTCTCATAAGCACAAAAATAACAAGGAAAAGTGATGGATTTATACCTTATTGAAATAGTTTATTGACGTGTTTTCAACAAGCTGTTTTAAGATAGCTAGCGTTGTGTTTTTATAGCGAAATTAAATTTCAAGTTTAATTTGCTCTGGCAAGAGTTTAAAACTCTTTCTATGAAAAACAGTGCTGCCGTGGGTGCGTATAGCTTCGCGGTGTTCTTTAGTAGGGTAACCTTTGTTTTTTTTCCAGTTATATTGCGGAAATTCTTCGTGAAGCGCCGTCATATAATCGTCTCTATACGTTTTTGCAAGTATAGAAGCTGCAGCTATATGAAGAAATTTTCCATCGCCTTTTACAACACATTCATAGGGCGTTTTGCCAAAAGGTTTAAAGCGGTTGCCATCTATAGCAATAAATTCTGGAGAGTGGGAGAGACCTTCTATAGCGCGGTGCATTCCTAAAATAGAGGCGTTTAAGATGTTTATCTTGTCTATCTCGTCCATCATAACGTGAACTACCTTATAACAAATAGCTTGTTGTTCAATAATAAGTCTTAGTTCTTTTCGTTTTTTTTCTGAAAGTTGCTTGCTGTCGTTTAAAAAAGGGTGTTTAAAATCGTCTGGCAGTATAACCGCAGCTGCGGTAACAGGCCCTGCAAGACAGCCTCTGCCAGCTTCGTCTGTGCCACATTCAAGAAGTTTAGAGTTTATTTTTAATTGAAGCATACCGTAAAGTTACTAAGATATTTGTTTGAGAAGTACATATTGTTTTTTGTGTATTTTTAATTAGTCAATAACCTAATAAGGCAAGAGCTCTTTAAGCCAAAAAAAATATACCTTTGCCCGAAAGTATTTCCAAGGATGAAAAAAAAACTTTTGCTATTCTTTTTTTTATGTGCTTCGGCGACTGTGTTTTCACAAACGCCAAATGCTAAAAAGGTAAAGCCGCCTATAGATTACTACAAAATTATTTCGGCTTCCCGCGATACTACTTTTGTTGATACCACGCTTTCTATTGCAAAAAAATACAAATTTAATTATTTAAGAAGAGACAATTTTGAATTACTGCAATTTTCAAATGTAGGGCAGACCTATAACTCACTTGCCTACTCTTTTGATAGGTTTAATCTAAAACCTCTTTTTGCGGCACAATCACATCACTTCAATTACAAAGAAATTGAAGATGTAAATTATTATAGCGTCCCTACTCCGTTTACAGAACTATATTTTAAAACGGCTTATGCGCAAGGTCAGCAATTAGATGCTTTTTTTAGCGTAAATACTTCGCCTCAATTTAATTTTTCTGTAGGATATAAAGGTGTTCGCTCTCTTGGTAAATACCAAAATATTTTAACCAGTACCGGTAATTTACTCTTTACCTCTTCATATCACACAAAAAACAAACGATATGTCGCTCGTTTTCACTTAGCGGCACAAGATATCCTAAACGAAGAAAACGGTGGTTTAACAGATAGTTCGTTGCAACTTTTTATAGATGACGACCCAGAGTTTCAGGACCGTGGTCGCTTGGATGTAAATTTTGAAGACGCCGAAAACAAACTAGAAGGCTTGCGATTTTATCTAGATCATTATTACGAATTGCTTAGCCAGCGCGATAGCACAGCTCATTCTGTGTTGCGTATAGGAAATGTGCTGAGTTATGAAGATAAATTTTTTAGGTACAATCAAACAAGTCCTTATTCAGGTTTTGGAGAATCGTATGTAACTTCAGACTTATTTACAAAAACCAAGCTCGAAGATTTTAATGTAAAGGCATATGCAGATTTCGACAACTCGCTTATCGGGAAACTATCTGCGTGGGTAGGTTATAACGATTTTAATTATGGTTATAACTCGGTGTTAGTTCTAGACGATACCCGAATTCCTAATAGAATTAAAGGCAATATTGTTGAAGCCGGAGCCGCTTACGAAAAAGAATACAAAGGATTTAAACTCTCTGGAAAAGGAGCTTTAAACGTTGCAGGCGATTTTGACGGCAATTATTTACAAGGAGCTGCGGCCTATAGTTTAAACGAAGATATAAATGCGAAAGCTTCTATAAACATACACTCTGTAGCGCCAAATTTCAACTTTTTGTTATACCAAAGCGATTATATAAACTACAATTGGAAGACCGAGCTCAATAATGTAAAAACACAAGAACTCAAGTTTGAAATCAACACTAAAAAATTTGGAAATGCTTCTGTGAGCTACACGGGGATTGATGATTACGCATACTTCGGATTAAAGGAAAACGACAGTACGCCATCGCCTTTACAAGCTTCAGAAAGGGTTGACTACTTAAAGCTAAAGGCGGAAAAGGAGTTTAAGTTTGGAAAATTTGGCTTCGACAATACCTTGATGTACCAACAAGTATTAAGTGGTGAAGATGTATTTAATGTTCCACAGCTTATTACCAGAAACACACTGTATTTTGAGGAACACTTGTTTAAGCGCGCTTTGTTTTTGCAAACAGGCGTAACCTTTAATTATTTCACAAAATACAATATGAACGCTTACGATCCTGTGCTCGCGGAGTTTTATGTGCAGAACGATCAGGAATTGGGTGGTTTTCCCTTGGTAGATGTTTTTTTTAATGCCAAGATAAGACAGACGCGTATTTTCTTTGTGTATGAAAATTTCACCTCGCTCTTTAGTAGTAAAAACGAACATTTTGCAGCACCTGGCTACCCCTACCGCGATAGTGTGTTGCGTTTTGGGATTGTTTGGAATTTCTTCCTATAAAAAAACCCGCCACTTTAGGACGGGTTTTATAATTTCGCATTTCAGCTTTGCTATGTATAAACTATGCTGAAATTAGTCTCTAAGTAATCCTCTAGAAATAACAATTTTTTGTATTTCTGAAGTTCCTTCGTATATCTGAGTGATTTTTGCGTCTCTCATTAAACGTTCTACGTGATATTCTTTTACAAAACCATTACCACCGTGCACTTGTACAGCTTCTACAGTAACGTCCATTGCAGTTTGCGAAGCAAATAATTTTGCCATAGCGCCACTCATATCGTAGTTATTACCTTGGTCTTTATCCCAAGCAGCTTTCATTACCAAATGACGAGCAGCAGTAATAGATGTGTGCATATCTGCAAGTTTAAATGCGATAGCTTGATGGTTGCAAATTTCGGTTCCAAATGCTTTACGCACTTTAGAGTATTCGCGGGCAAGATCGTAAGCACCAGCAGCAATTCCTAGCGCTTGTGCCGCTATACCTATACGACCACCAGAAAGCGTTTTCATAGCGAAGGTAAATCCAAAACCGTCTTCACCTATTCTATTCTCTTTAGGAACTTTTACATCGTTAAAGATTAAAGAATGGGTGTCGCTTCCGCGTATACCAAGTTTGTCTTCTTTTGGGCCTACTTCAAAGCCTTCCCAGCCTTTCTCAACGATAAAAGCGTTGATGCCTTTGTGTTTTTTCTCTTTATCTGTTTGTGCTATTACCAAATAATAATCTGCAGTACCACCATTTGTAATCCAGTTTTTAGTACCGTTTAATATATAGTGATCACCTTTGTCTATAGCAGTAGTTCTTTGTGAAGTTGCATCACTACCAGCTTCAGGTTCGCTTAAGCAAAATGCGCCTAGCTTTTCGCCAGTTGCTAGTTTGGTAAGGTATTTTTGTTTTTGATCTTCAGAACCGTATTTTTCAAGTCCGTAACAAACCAATGAGTTGTTTACAGAAACAATTACAGAGCAGGATGCGTCAACCTTACTGAGTTCTTCCATTACTAAGACGTAAGAAACAGTGTCCATTCCGCCGCCGCCGTATTTTGGGTCTACCATCATTCCTAAAAACCCGAGTTCACCCATTTTCTTAACTTGCTCGGTAGGGAATTGTTGTTTGTTATCGCGTTCTATTACACCCGGAAGTAATTCGGTGCGGGCAAAATCGCGAGCTGCGTCACGAATCATTAACTGTTCTTCGGATAAACTGAAATCCATAGGCTTTAAATAAGTAAAATTTTTTTGATTATAAGATTGCGCAAAGGTACTTATAAAAAGTATATTCTAAAACGGCAATTTTTTCATTTCCTATATGAGTTTCTATTCAAATAAATAATATGAATATTGTGTTTAATTTTACAGCTATTTTGATGCTGCATCACTATCTTTAAAGTATATTAAAAAGCCAAATCTTGAAAAATAATAAGTACCATATAATAGGGGTAATGAGTGGCACTTCGCTAGATGGAATTGATATAGCTGAACTTGTATTTACCTATTCTGAAGCTAAATGGAGTTTTGAAATTCTTAAAGCAGAAACCGTTGCTTATTCAACCTTTTGGAAAGACGAACTGCGCCAGGCTATAAATTATTCTGAAGAAAAACTGAAGCGTTTAGATTTTAAATACACCGAAAAGCTTTCCGAAGAAATTTTAAAATTCACAAAAAAACACAACATTCAAAAAATTGATGCGGTATGTAGTCACGGACATACTGTTTTACATCAGCCCGACAAGGGTTTTACCTATCAGATAGGCAATTTGCAGCGTATTTCAAAAATGCTTGCCCAAACGGTAGTTTGCGATTTTAGGGTGCAAGATGTTGCCCTTGGCGGTCAAGGAGCCCCTTTGGTTCCTATTGGCGATCGCTTGCTTTTTGCAGAATACGATTACTGCTTAAATTTAGGTGGTTTTGCCAATTGTTCTTTTGAACAAAATGGCGATAGGATTGCTTTTGATATTTGTCCGGTAAATATTGTTTTAAATAGATATGCCGAAAAACTTGGCCAAGAATACGATAAAAATGGTGCTATTGCCGCTTCAGGAAAGCTTGATGAAGCATTGCTAAAAACCTTAAACAACCTCTCTTTTTACACTGAAAGCCCTCCAAAATCTTTGGGTTTAGAGTGGGTGCAGGCAACTGTTTTACCGCTTCTGGAAGCTGCTAAAATTTCTTCTGAAGACATTTTGCGAACTTTTACAGAACATATTGCTATTCAGCTAGCCAAACAATTTAAAAAAGATTCTTCCGTGTTAATAACGGGTGGTGGTGTTTATAATTCTTTTTTAATAGAAAGGTTTAAAGCACTTGCAAATGTTGAAGTTGTAATTCCTACCTCAGAAATTGTGGAATACAAAGAAGCATTGATTTTCGGGCTTTTAGGAGTGCTAAAGCTTCGAGAAGAAGTTAATTGTTTGGCAAGTGTTACAGGAGCTAGAGAAGATCATTCTTCAGGAAAATTATTCTTCCCTTAAATTTTACACAAAATAAATATAAACCCCTCACAAGTTTTTTATATTTGCCATAGCATTATAAACTTTATGCCTAAAATTATGTTGTCTCGACACCGATGTTTTAGAAAAGGTGCAATTTAACTCTCCAAAATTAATGAAGGATTTACTTAAGAAGTACGAAGAAAAAGAACCCGAAATTGTTTTTCATTGGAATGACCCCGAAACCGAAGCCGAAGGCTGGACGGTAATAAACTCATTGCGTGGTGGTGCTGCTGGTGGTGGTACCCGTATGCGTAAAGGTTTGGACTCTAACGAGGTACTCTCGTTGGCAAAAACAATGGAAGTAAAGTTTACGGTCTCTGGCCCAGCAATAGGCGGTGCTAAAAGTGGAATTAACTTTGATCCTTCAGACCCGCGAAAAAAGGGTGTTTTAGAACGCTGGTATAAAGCCGTTTCTCCTTTGTTAAAGGCGTATTACGGTACTGGAGGCGATTTAAATGTAGACGAAATTCACGAAGTAATCCCAATAACAGAGCAGAGTGGTGTTTGGCATCCTCAAGAAGGTGTGTTTACTGGGCATTTTTCGCCTACAGAAGCCGATAAAATAAATAGAATTGGCCAATTGCGTCAAGGTGTAATTAAAGTTTTAGAAAACGTAAATTACTCTCCAGATATTACCAGAAAATATACCGTAGCAGATATGATTACGGGCTATGGCGTTGCAGAAGCTGTTCGTCATTACTACGATATTTACGGTGGTAATGTAGAAGGAAAACGCGCTATAGTGCAAGGTTTTGGTAACGTTGGAGCTGCCGCAGCTTATTACCTATCGCAGATGGGAGCTAAAATTGTTGGTATTATAGACCGCGAAGGAGGAATAATAAACAAAGATGGTTTTTCTTTTGAAGAGGTAAAACAATTGTTCCTCAATAAAAACGGCAATACACTGGTTGCCGACAATATGATTCCATTTGAAGAAATAAACGATAAAATCTGGAAGCTCGAAACAGAGATATTCGCACCTTGTGCTGCCTCTCGTTTAATTACAAAAGAACAGATTTCTGAAATGATTGGCACTGGACTAGAAGTTATTAGCTGTGGTGCAAACGTACCTTTTGCCGATAAGGAGATATTCTTTGGTTCTATAATGGAATATACTGATGAACGTGTGAGTTTAATACCAGACTTTATTAGTAATTGCGGAATGGCACGTGTTTTCGCTTACTTTATGGAGCGCAAAGTGCAAATGACAGATGAAGCAATTTTTAACGATACCTCTATCACCATTAAAAACGCTATTCAAAATACCTTTGATAATAACAGTACAAAAACCAACATAAGTAAAACTGCCTTTGAAATAGCCTTAAAGCAGTTGTTGTAATATTCTTTAACTATACCTCACTATGGAAGCAATAATTATTTTAATTTTTGTAATAGGATACTTATCTATTACGCTAGAACACCCTTTAAAACTTGATAAAACAGTACCGGCGCTTATAATGGCTGCGCTTATGTGGGCGGTTTTAGCTATAGGTTTTGTTAATGGCTGGTTTGATGTTATAAACACTGAAGAACAGGCTTTTAATTTTCTCTCCGGTGGCGAACACGCTATGGAAGGATTTGAAGGAACCTTACTTCACCATTTAGGAAAAACAGCAGAAATACTCATCTTCCTTATAGGAGCGATGACTATTGTTGAGATTATTGATCTTCACCGTGGTTTTGAAGTATTAAAAAGTGCAGTAAAGACAAAGAGCAAACGCAAACTATTATGGATAATAGGGATATTAGCTTTTATACTCTCAGCAATTATAGATAACCTTACGGCTACTATAGTGTTAATTACACTTTTACGTAAGTTAATTCACAGAAGAGAAGATCGTATTTGGTTTGCTGCAATGGTAGTAATAGCTGCTAATGCTGGTGGTGCTTGGTCTCCTATAGGCGATGTTACAACAACGATGTTATGGATTGCAAAAAAGGTGTCTGCAGCAGGACTTATAGAATATGTTGTTATTCCTTCTGTTGTTTGCTTTGCGTTGCCGTTTATAATTGCAAGTTATTTGCCGGCATTCCGTGGGCAAATAGAAGTTGATGCAAGTGAAGATAAAGCAGAAGAAGCTCTCTTAAGTAGTAAAACTATGCTTTTTCTAGGCTTGGGAATGATAGTATCTGTTCCGCTTTTTAAAACAATAACACATTTACCTCCTTATATGGGTATGATGCTCGCCTTAGGTGTAGTATGGTTAGTTTCAGAATATATTCACCCTGAAGAAGATTTTACCAAAGAAAGAAGACATCTTTATTCTGCTCATAAGGCCTTATCGCGTATAGAGATATCTAGTATACTTTTCTTCTTAGGAATCTTAATGGCTGTAGCAGGACTAGAAAGTCTTGTTTATGGTGTAGTTAATGGAGAAGAGGTAGGAACGCTACGCTATCTAGCAGAAGTATTACAAAGTGCAATACCTAACCAAGATGTTGTGGTTATATTACTAGGGGTATTCTCTGCAATTATAGATAACGTGCCGTTGGTAGCCGCTTCTATAGGGATGTACGATTTACCTACAGATTCTGTTTTATGGCATTTTATAGCCTACTCTGCAGGTACAGGAGGAAGTATGCTTATAATTGGTTCGGCAGCGGGAGTTGCTGCAATGGGTATGGAGCGTATAGACTTTATTTGGTATCTTAAAAAGATTACTTGGCTTGCATTTATTGGTTTTATAGCAGGTGCAGGTGTATTTCTTTTTATTGAAAGAGTGCTATTTCACAATGCATAACAATTTCTGATATCTAATTTCGTTATTCACTAAAACAAATACTTTTTTATGTTAAACTTCTTTATTCAAGAAGGTGCTGAAGTTGCGCAAGATCTTGAACCAATAGCTGAAGAAAAAACCCTTTCTATAATGGACCTCCTGTTAAATGGAGGTGTGGCTGGACAGGTTATAATAATGGTGCTTTTTGTGTTGTTATTTGTTGCAGTCTATATTTATTTTGAACGTCTGTTTGCAATAAAAGCGGCTTCAAAAATGGATGGGAACTTTATGAATCAAATTCGCGATCACGTTGCGAAGGGCAATATTCAAGCGGCAAAGATGCTTTGTGCACAGAATAACACCCCCGTATCTCATCTAACCGAAAAAGGAATCTCTAGAATAGGAAGCCCTTTAGACGATATTAATACAGCTATTGAAAACGCTGGACGTTTAGAGGTTTATAAACTAGAGAAAAATGTGAGTGTGCTCGCAACTATTGCTGGTGCTGCACCAATGATTGGTTTCTTAGGAACCGTAATTGGTATGGTTTTGGCCTTTCATCAGTTAGCTACTAGTAGCGGTCAAGCCGAAATGGGAACTCTAGCCGAAGGAATTTATACCGCAATGACAACGACTGTTGCGGGACTAATTGTTGGTATTATTGCTTATATGGGCTACAACCACCTAGTTGTAAAAACAGATAAAGTGGTACACCAAATGGAAGCCACTGCAGTAGATTTTCTAGATATACTAAACGAACCTGCTTAATGAATTTAAGAGGAAGAAATAAAGTAAGTGCCGAGTTCAGTATGAGCTCCATGACAGATATAGTGTTTTTGTTATTGGTGTTTTTCCTGCTTACTTCGCCTGCAATTACACCAGACGCCTTAGATTTAATTCTGCCTAAAGCTCAAGGTAAAACTTCAAACGTTCAGAAAGCTTCTGTTAGCATTACTAAAGATGGCGCTTATTATGTGAATAAAGAACGCGTTAGCGAGTACAGTATTGAAAGCGAACTTAAAACCGCTCTTAATGGGCAAGATGAGCCTACTATTATACTTCGTGCCGAAGAAGGTGTGCCTATAGAAGATGCCGTTTTTGTGATGGATATAGCAAATCGCAATAAATTTAAAGTAGTGCTTGCTGTTAGGCCTAATTAATGCTTACACTAATTAGCAATAAGTAGTTTTTCCAAATTACAGTCTTTTTTTGTCAATTTAAACCACAAACCTTTGAGTTTTTTAGATACAAAACATAAACGAAAAAGTATGATCATCACGGTAATCGTGCATGTACTAATACTTTTGCTTTTGTTTTATGTGGGGATGAAATATATGGACCCGCCTTTAGAACAAGGAATAGCGGTTAATTTTGGCACTACCGAAACGGGAAGTGGAAATATTCAGCCTACCGAAAAAATTCAATCTGCACCACAACAATCCACATCGCAACCAGTATCTCAACCTAAAACCGAAATAAAAGATGAGGTTGTTACTCAGGATACTGAAGATGCTCCAGTAATTAAAAAGGAAAAACCTAAAAAAGAACAAAAAGAAAGCCCTGTTAAAGAAGAACCTAAGAAAGAGGTTAAAAAACCAGACCCTAAGCCAGATAAATCTACTACAGATGCACTTTCAAGTATTCTAAACGGTCCTAAAAGTGACGGAACAGCTAAGGGTGGCGAAGGGAACGACAGTAAACCTGGCGATAAAGGAAGTCCAGACGGCGACCCTAATGCTTCGGCTTATTACGGAACCGGAAAAGGCTTAGATGGTGATGGTAATTATTTGTTAGGTGGAAGAAAAGCGCTTAACAAGGAAAAGTATGTACAAGATTGTAACGAAGCTGGTACTGTAGTGGTAAGTATAGAAGTAGATAGAAACGGAAAAGTAATAAATGCTACCGCTGGAGTACGCGGAACCACTAATAATTCACGATGTCTTTTAGAGCCCGCTAAACGTGCTGCAATGGCAACAAAGTTTAACGCAGATGACAAAGCCCCAGCAAAGCAGATTGGCAAAATTATCTATAGGTTTAGCCTTTCGCAATAGTTATATACCCTAAAATTACCACTTGCTTTTTTTCGTATCTTTAAACTTCAAAAAAAAGATACTATGCTTCGCTATTCTCCCTTTCTTATTCTACTTACTTTAATTATTGGTTGTAATACAGTTACTGAAAAAAAATCAACATCAAATTCTGACCTAATTAATTCAGAAAAAAATCAAAAGAAAGAGGACGGGAAGTATCCACATGATTTTATGTTTATGCAAAGGGCGTATCCAGATGGTCAATTAAACACTGCAGCCTATTCTGAAGCCATACGCTGGAAAAAACAACTTCAGCATAAAAGTCCTGACGCCCAACTATGGGAGTTCAGCGGGCCTTTAAACATAGGTGGTAGAATAAGCGATATTGAAATACCTTCTACACAAGCTCAGGTTTATTATGTAGGTGCTGCTTCTGGAGGGATTTTTAAAACAGTAAACGGCGGTGAAGACTGGGTTCCAATATTTGACGATCAACAAATGCTTTCTATAGGCGATATAGAAATTTCTAAAAATAACAACAATCTTATTTATGTAGGTACAGGCGAAGTAAATGCTGGTGGTGGATCACTGGTTTACGATGGAGACGGGGTTTATAAAAGCAATGATGGAGGTGTAACATGGCAGTCTAAAGGACTTCCAGACATAGGGAGTGTAGGAAAAATTGTTTTAGATCCCAATAATGACGATATCGCTTTTGTAGGGGCAATGGGGCCACTGTTTAAGAACAGTGCAAATCGCGGTGTTTATAAAACCACGAATGGTGGCGATAGCTGGCAACAAGTGCTTTTTGTAAGCGATTCTACTGGTGTTGTAGATATGGCTATACATCCTGCTAATGGTAATATTGTATATGCCGCAAGTTGGGAACGTATCCGTAGACCCAATAGAAGACAATACGGTGGGATAACCTCTAGAATTTATAAAACCACAAATGGAGGTGGCAATTGGACCGAGCTTACAAATGGATTACCAAGCCTCGCTTCTCAAAAAGGTAGAATTAGTATAGATATTTCACAATCTAACCCAAATGTACTTTATGCGCGTTATGCAGATGCTAATGGTAATATACAAGGAGTTTATAAAACTTTAGATGGCGGTGATTCATGGGCGACAGTTAATTCGTCTCAGTTAAACGATGTTGGCTTTCACTGGTGGTTTGGTGGTATTTATGTAGACCCTACAGACGAGAACACTATCTATAATGTAGATTTTGTAGTTCAGAAATCTACAAATGGAGGTACTAGCTGGAGCAATTCATTTAATAACGTTCATGTAGATCAACACGCACTTGCTTTTAATGCTTCGGTGCCTGGCGAAGTGCTTTTAGGTAATGATGGCGGTCTATACTACAGCACAAATGATGGTGCGAGTTCTACTAAAGACTTGCACTTACCTATTACCCAGCTTTATAGAATGCACGTAGATGCACAAGATGAAAATAAAATATATATTGGAGCACAAGATAATAGCACCAGTAGAACCCAAACAGGAGGTTTGTCTGATTGGAACATAATATACGGAGGTGATGGATTTCAACCTTTAGTAGATCCTACAAACACAAATGTTATTTATGCACAATACCAATACGGTAATTTGGCAAAGTCTACCAATAATGGAGGTAATTTTTCTAACGCAACCAGCGGCATAGCTAGTGGAGATCGAAATAATTGGGATACCCCTATTACTTTTGATCCTTCAAATTCGCAAACGCTTTATTACGGAACTAATAGACTGTATAAAACCACAAATGCTGCTGCCAGCTGGACGGCTATAAGCCCAGATCTCACTAACGGTCCTCATAGTGGCAACCTTAGCTTTGGAACCCTTACAACAATTAGTGTTTCGCCTTTAGATAATGAAATTATTTTTGCGGGTACAGACGATGGCAAGGCGTGGGTAACTCAAGATGGGGGTTCTAATTGGATAGATATCTCTACCGGAGTTCCTAACAGATGGGTTACAAAAATATCGGCGTCTAGAGAAGACCCTAATACTGTGTATTTAACATTTTCTGGCTATCGGTTTGGAGAAAACCAAGGTCACGTATATAAAAGTACCGATTTAGGTAGTAATTGGGTTGATATTTCAGGGAGTTTGCCAGATATTCCTATAAACGATATAGAACAAGATAGCTATGGAAACCTATTTGTAGGTACCGATGTGGGTGTGCTAGCCACGGCAGATGAAGGTGTTAATTGGGTGGTTTTGGGAGAAAATCTCCCTTCTGTAGTAGTCACAGACTTGCATATACACGAAGGGTCACAATTTTTATACGCTGCAACTTTTGGACGATCTATGTATAAGATAGATATAGCCGATGATATTTTAAGCACTGATGAAACTATCTTTTCTTCGGAAGTAAAAGTATTTCCAAACCCTGCATCACAATATGTAAATGTTTCTTTGAAAAAGCCTTCAGATGAAGTTTTATTAAGTGTCTATGATGTTATGGGAAGACTTGTAAAACAAAAAAGTTTTGAGGGTGAAAATGAACTTCAAATTTCTGTTGAAGCACTTCAGAGCGGAACGTATTATTTGAAAATTTCTGAAGGAAACAAACAGTTCACAAAAAAACTAATTGTTAATTAAAACAACACGGTCATCACTTATTCCGAATCTATAAACTGGTTATTTACTCAGCTCCCTATGTACCAAAGAGTGGGGCAGTCTGCGTATAAAGCAGATTTGTCTGCAACTATCACGCTCGCTAATTATTTAAAAAATCCCGAGAAGAGTTTTAAAACGGTACACGTGGCCGGCACAAACGGCAAGGGAAGTACGAGCCATATGCTGGCTTCAGTTTTTCAGGAAGCGGGCTTTAAAACGGGTTTGTATACATCGCCGCACTTAAAAGATTTTAGAGAGCGAATTAAAATAAACGGCGAAATGATTCCGGAAGAGAAAGTTTCGAAATTTGTTGAAACACACAAGCCTTTTTTTGAAACCAATCAGCTGTCTTTTTTTGAAATGACTGTAGGCTTAGCTTTTGATTTTTTCAGAAGTGAAAAAGTAGATATCGCCATAATAGAAGTTGGAATGGGAGGTAGGCTAGATAGTACCAATATTATTACGCCCGAAGTTTCTGTAATTACAAATATTGGTTTGGACCACACTCAGTTTTTAGGGAATACGCTAGTGAAAGTAGCTTCAGAAAAAGGAGGGATTATAAAAGATGGGGTTCCAGTAGTTATTGGTGAAACTGTAGAAGAAACAAAAAAGGTTTTTAAAGACATTGCTTCCGAAAAAAATGCGCCTATCACCTTTGCCGAAACTATAGCTAGTGCAGCAAATTCTTCAGATTTAAAAGGTGCTTATCAAGAAAAGAATATAAAAACTGTTTTGGAAACATTGAGAGTCCTTCAAAAAAAGGGATGGAACATTTCTGAAGAAAACATAAAAAACGGATTGCTAAGCACTGTTAAAAACACAGGTTTAATGGGGCGTTGGCAAGTTTTGGGAGAGAAACCTAAAGTAGTGTGCGATACAGGGCATAACAAAGAAGGGCTGCAAATAGTAATGAATCAGCTTGCGAAAGAAAATTTTAATAAGCTGCATATAGTTTTAGGGGTTGTGAGTGATAAAGATTTGGCTTCGGTCTTGCCTTTTTTCCCAAAAAATGCAATTTATTACTTCTGCAAGCCAAATATACCCCGAGGGATGGATGCTTCTTTGTTATTGAGTAATGCCAGAGGATTTGGCTTGATGGGAGAGGAATATATTTCAGTATCAAAAGCTTACGCTGCGGCCTTAAGTGCAGCTTCTGCTCAAGACTTTGTTTTTGTTGGCGGAAGCACATTTGTTGTAGCAGAAGTTTTGTAATTTTTTTAAATAAATGTTTGTGGGAATTAAAAACTAGCTTATATTTGCAACCTCTAAACAATGAGGGCGATTAGCTCAGCTGGTTCAGAGCACCTCGTTTACACCGAGGGGGTCGGGGGTTCGAACCCCTCATCGCCCACCAGTTACCAAAAACCGAAGCTTTCGCTTCGGTTTTTTTGTTATGACATACTTCACTTACATACTGTACTCTAGCAAGCTCGACAAATACTATGTTGGTTCGACAGAAAATATCTCTATGCGATTAAAGGAGCATTTGTGGAAGCACAAAGGTTTTACAGCAACTGCAAAAGATTGGGAGTTAAAATATTTTGAAAGTTTTAGCAGTAAAACCGAGGCTGTACAACGGGAAATGCAGATTAAAAAATGGAAAAGCCGTGTGATGATAGAGAAATAAA
>JBLXDA010000010.1:0-100429 GCA_048264505.1 Aequorivita sp. | reverse complement strand
GCCTTTTGTCAGGTCGAGTGATCCCGGCTTTTTCAGTCGGGATTGTATCGAGACCTTTTTGGAAGGACAAAGTTGAAAGTTCAGCACTGCGGTTCTCGATACATTTTTTATTTTCCGCTGCCGCTTCAAATAAAAAACACTCGAACTGACATTCTGGTTAGCCTTTTGTCAGGTCGAGTGATCCCGGCTTTTTCAGTCGGGATTGTATCGAGACCAAAATTTGTGTTGAGAACGTCACTTAAATATGGTAATTTCACAATTTAAAAAACAACCCACATCAACATTACTGAATGTCCAAGTTAAAAGTCCTTTTTACCATTCCCAATTTTAAAACAGCAGGGAGTCAGTATGTTTTACTTTCACTTTTCAGAAAGATAGATAAAGATGTTTTTGATCCATATATATGTGTAGAGAGTTCCCCGGAAGCTATTCCTAATGATATTTCAAAAAAAAGAAGTCTTGTTTTTAAATGGACGGGTAATAAGCTAAAAGATGTCTTAAAGTATAGAAATCTACTAAGAACAAATAAAATTGATATTGTTCATTCGTGGGATTATAAGTCTAATTATCTAGAGGCGCTTTCCTGCAGGGTTTCTGGAGTAAAATATATTTACACAAAGAAAAATAACTCATGGTCAAAGCGATGGAAACTAAAAAGCCTGTTATCTAATCATATTGCGTATGACAACCCGGAAATGAAAAACCGATTTTTCAATTCCTTTTTATTCCGAAATAAAACCACTTTTATTCCACACGGGGTAGATACCGAAGTTTTTAGCCCCTTAAAGAAAGATACTCACGAAACTTTTAATATTGGTTGCATAGGAAATATAGGAGAAAATAAGAATCAACTTTTCATTTTAAAAGCATTAAGTATGCTTCCAGAACAAATAACTTTGCATTTATACGGAAATGAAAATGAAAGCTATAGAACACTTTTAAATAATTTTATAGAGGCAAATGGATTAAAGGATCGCGTGTATTTCCATGGGTTTGTGGAAAATAAAAATATTCCACAGGTTTTAAATAAATTAGATTTGTTTGTGCTTCCATCTATAAATGAAGGTATGCCAGTTTCATTACTAGAGGCAATGGCTTGTGGTGTTCCAGTTTTGAGTTCAGATTCTGGAGGTGGGGCTAAATATATATTAGAATCTGGAGGTGGGTATATATTTAATGGTTCTGATTTTAATACATTAATAAAAAATATCGCGAGATTGTTTAATGATCCTAAAGAAATGGAAATGCTATCTAAAGCTGCTCTAAAGAATGTAGCTAATAATTTTTCATTGCAGAAAGAAATAGCTAATTATGAAGAATTATATTCAAATTTCAAAAAATAGTTTTGAGCAAATTTAAAAAACATATCATTATTGTTGGCTCTGCAAGAAGTGGAACAAGCTGGTTATGCGAACTTATGGCAAAACCTTTTAGATATCGCTTACTTTTTGAACCCGAACATGAATTTAATACTAAGGAGGGTCATCTTTTATGCGATCGTTATATTATAGATTCTGGGGATGCTAGAAAAGCTCATAAATACCTTAAAAGAGTTTTTTTAAATAGAGTAAATAATGACTGGATAGCTCAATTGAGTAATAGAAAGTGGAAACGTCATTTATGGCCTTTTGTTCCAAAAAAGTTTATTATAAAATTTGTTCGTTGTAATCTAGCAGCAAACTACATGAATAAAGAGTTTCAGATTCCTGTTATACACATAATTAGAGACCCTTTTGATGTTATTGAGTCACAACAACGTGTTCAGTTTCCCTGGTTATACGACTTAAGTTCCTTTCAGAAAGAAGAGAAGTTTGTGAGTTTAGTAAATAAAAAATATGGGTTTGATATTAAAAATTTGTCAAAGCTATCTAAGATAGAAATATTAGCATTACGGTGGAGTTTAGAAAATATAGTTTCGTTAGAACTTCTAGAAAATAAAAGTAATACATATAGAGTAGTGCAATTTGAAGAATTGCGTAATAATAAAGAAGCGTATATAAATATATGTAATGAATTCAATATGCAAATTCTACCTAATATTGATGCTGTGTACGAAAGGCCTTCAAGTAAGGCACATCCTAGAGGGCTTAAAGGCACTAAACCGAAAGTCTCCAGTTTAAGCGATTTAGAAAAAGAAAAAATAAAAAATATTTTAAATATATTTAAGACTAATAAAACCACCTAAAAACATACTTTGCGTACAGAAATTAAAAGATATATTCGTAAAAGAAAAAAGCGTAAAGCAAAAAAAGTTTTCGAAAACTCTAATTTAGAATTTAATGGGTATAAGAGAATATATCATTTTCATGTACGTAAAAGTGCTGGTACCAGTGTAAATGCAGCTTTTTGGGAGTTGGGTAATTTAACTTTAAAGAAACTTAAACGTGAACCTATTGCAATAGCGAAACAGAAAGTATTTGTAAGGAATAGTAAAGATTTAATTGAGGAAGGTTTTTTTCATTATGCAAACTCACATACTCCTTTTTGGAATATAAAAATACCAAAAGAGACTTTTACATTTTGTTTATTTCGTGACCCGTATGAACGACTTCTATCCTTATATAAATATCATAAATGGGTGGAAGAAATGCCTGATGAAGCTAAAAAAACTGACCCGTATTTTGAATCGATAAAGAAAAATTCTCACTGGGTTGGAAATAGTTTTTCTGATTATCTTGATAATTTGCCTAAGAAAAATCTTATGAATCAATTGTATATGTTTTCAGAAACTTATAATGTTAAAGAAGCATTACAGAATGTAGATGAATTAACCGCAGTTTATTTTCAGAATAATTTTAATGAAACTATAAATAGCTTATCTAAGGGGTTAAGTTTGAATTTAACAGTAAAAAATGAAAGACGTATGTCTAGAAGAGTTTCCATTAATATTTCCGATGCCGAAAAGGTGAAAGCGATAAATTATCTAAAAGATGAATATGAATTCTATGTTATACTAAAAAATAGATTTGAACTTAAATAAAAGAATAAAAGCTAGATTAAGGAAGATTAGTGCTCTAAAATGTAAGCAGCATATTGTAATTTTTCAAAGTGATGATTGGGGTATGGTAAGGTCTCCATCTAATACTGATTTTATTGAGAATTTTGGAGAACCCAAGATTTGGGCATATGATCAATTAGAATCTATCGAGGAATTAGAATTGTTATATCAAATACTATCTAAATATAAAGATTACAATAATAACCCCCCCTTTATTGAAGCAAATTTTATAGTTTCTAATCCTGATTTTTCTGCGACTCAAAAGATAGATTATCAAGATTTAATATTAAAATCTATTGTTGAAAATAAAGACCTTCTAGAAAAATGGAAGCAAGGAATAAAAAAAAGAATATTTATTCCACAATATCATGGTCGTTTGCATTTTAATCGTGAAAAAATGCTTGAAATGATTCAAAATGACCCTCTAAGTAAAAAAATATTTGATTCTCATTTGCATGGTGGTGTAAATAACTATAGTGGAGGGGGCTGGACGCTTCATAGCGAATATCAAAAATGGGAAGATGGTTCAGAAATGCTATATAGTGAACTTTTAGATTGGATTAAAATAGGGGTTTTAGATTTTCAAAAAGCTTTTGGCTACACTCCTAAGAGTACAATTGCTCCTCAATACGTTTTTACCCCAACCACAGCGAGGGCATTTGCCGAAGCTGGGTTTAAAATTGTACAAGGAACTAATATGCAGTTTTATAAAAAAAACAACAAAAAAATTACAAAGCATATTCCTAGTGGTTCGACATACTATAAGGGGTTGATTTCAATTAGTAGAAATGTGAAATTTGAACCTTCACGAAATCATAAAGATTGGTGCCATAAAGCTGTTATTGAAAAATGTAAAAAATTAATTGACAGTAATACACCTATAATAATTGATTCGCATAGAATAAATTATGTCGGAAAATTTGCTTCTAAAGGAAGAAATGAATTAGATATGCTGTTAAACGATCTCACTCAATTAGGTTGTATATTTTTGTCTTCAGAAGAATTTGTTTCGGCTATAGAAAATAATGGAAAATACATCGAATTAGGAACATTAAAAGAACGGAATATTCAGTTTATGAATAATTCTAAAGTGATGAAATTTATTAGAAATAAAATTAGCTAATCTTATTTTGAATTTTATAATTAAATGATAAACATACAAGTCATACCTTTTAATGAAATTGAGGAAGCAGAATGGACTGTTTTTCATCAGACGTGTATAGACCCTGTTGTGTTTTATCAGTATCCATTTCTGCAAGCGTTTAGTGATGTTTCTAATGAAAAAGTAGATGTATTAGCATATAAAGAAAACGGAAAACTTTTAATAGCTCTCCCTGGAAAGTTTGATAAAAAAAGAAATGTATTTGTTAACCTAACTTTCTATGGCTGGGATAATCTTAATTTATTGATTGTTAAAAATATAGATGAAGCAGTTTTAAAGAATTTTTTTAAAAATATTTATAAAATTGTTGATTTGGTTATTTATAAAAATATAAGTGAATCTTGTTACAAATTACTCAATAATGATACAACAAACCCTGTATGTTTTAAAGGGTTTAAATGCCCTTATATAAATTTACCTAATTCATATAATGATTATATAGAATCCTTGAGTGTATCCTTTAAAAGGATGATTAAAAATCGTACAAATTTTTGTGACAAACATGGGGTTACTTTTAGGTTCTTGACTAATAAGCAAAGCAATTCATTTGAAGATGCTTTTCAAGAGCTTAAAAGATTGCATCAAATGAGAATGGATAAGATTGATACCTTGTCTAAATTTTTAAGACCAAATTCTCAATTATTTCACAATAAAATTCGTGAAAATAATAAAGAAGAATTTATTTTAATTATTCAGGCAGTTGAAAATGAAAAGGTTATAGGGACGCTTTATGGCTTTGTATCTGCAAATCAATATGCGTATTTTGCATCTGGAATAGATCCAAGTTATTCTAAATATAGCTTGGGAATTGTTATGATTTCAAAAGTGATAGATTATTTAATCTCTCATAAAATTCAACGTTTTGATTTTTTAAGAGGAACTGAGGATTATAAATATAAATGGACAAATTACAATAATCAAAACCGTGTTTTATACAGCTTTTTATCAATTAAAGGAAGAATCAAAGCTTTAAAACACTATTGGTTTGAAAATAAAATTCGATTAGGACGAAAACAAACTTTAATTGACATGAAATTATTTTTTAAGATATTTTAATCAATGAAAGTAATGTTTACTTTATTTAATTTATAAGGGTATTATGGTTTTTGAGATTATAAATTTTTGATATAAATAATTAAGGTTAAAAATGAAAATAGGCATCGTCCTTCCACAAACTCCTGGGTATTCTGAAACCTTTTTTACTTCAAAAATAAAAGGGCTTCTAAAGAATGGTGTAGATGTTTGTGTGTATTGTCAGACCCAAAAAGACGATTTTAATCTCTGCCCAGTAAGTTTAAGTCCAAAGGTTTCTAAAAATCCATTAATACAAGCCTGGTATTTTATAAAAGAATTTCTGCTGCTATTACCGCATCTTGCTACGGTTATGCGTTATATAAAAATAGAACGCAATGAAGGCAGGGGTTTTATTCCACTTTTTAAGAAAATATATCTTAATGCACATCTGTTAAAAGCAAAGGTAGATTGGCTACACTTTGGCTTTGCCACCCAGGCTATTGGCAGCGAAACAGTAGCCAAGGCCATAGGAGCAAAAATGGCTGTGAGCTTTAGAGGGTTCGACCTTAATGTTTACCCTGTAAAGCACCCAGGCTGTTATAAGAGTCTTTGGAAGAATGTAGATAAGGTGCATAGTATTTCGCAGTACCTACTAGACAAAGCTGTAACTATGGGGCTTTCAAAGTCTATACCTGCTACAATTATAACTCCAGCGGTACAAATAGATAGTTTGCCTAAAGTAAAAACCGATACTGTAAAAGAGCCTATTAAAATTGTAAGTGTAGCAAGAATAACCTGGATAAAAGGATTGGATATAGCCATAGCCGCACTAAAAATACTAAAGGACAAAGGAGTGAGATTCACTTTTTGTATTATTGGTGAAGGTGATATAAATTATAAAGAACGCTATAAGTTTATGGCCTATGAAATGGGCTTAGAAGAAGAAGTTGTATTTGCAGGAAGACTATCGCATAAAGAAACATTAGAGCAAGTAGCTAAAGCAGATTTATATATACAAGCTAGTTTAAATGAAGGTTTTTGTAATGCCGTATTAGAAGCACAAGCCATGGGCAAATTAACAATTGCATCAAACGCAGGAGGGCTGCCAGAAAACATTGTAGATGGAGAAACTGGCTGGCTTTTTAAAAATTATTCTTCTGAAGATTTAGCAATAAAAATTGAAAAAGTATTGACGCTAAACGAAGAGGCTAAAAAGACAATTTCTAAAAACGCCCAAAAACGCGTTCAAGAAGAGTTTACTATTGAAAAACAACAACAAGCATTTGTGAGTTTTTATGGGGGATAGGCATTAGGAAGTGGCAGTTTACAGTTGCAGTTTGCAGTGATTAGTAATGAATGATTAGTAATGAATGATGGAAAGGGAGATTTGAGGTGGGAGATTTGAGATATGAGATTTGAGATGTGAGAGAAATCGATCCAGATAGCTATTGGGAGAACCCAGAACTAGTAGGCAGTTGCAGTAAGCAGTTATAATAAATAAAGATTGATTTAATAAAGTATTCTAATCCCTAATTCCTAATCCCATTTCCCCTTTTTATCCTCTCAGGAAACATTATATTTACCCTAGTGAAACTCTATTACCCTAAATCGCATTACAACAAAGCCTATCGTGGCTTTCTCTTTCCGTTACTAAAACCTTTTATTAAAGCAGAAGGTTTTACTGATGCACAACGCCTTGCTATATATAGGGTTTCTGAAAATGACTTTCAATTCACAGCTAAACTTGAAGAAGCAGAGCTTGTAGTACTTACCATGGCGTGGAACTACTATCTAAATACAAAACAGGAATCTCTGGCTATAGATTTTATAAAACGATGTGAAGCACTTAATAAAAAAGTGATTGCTTTTAATTCAGGCGATTTTGGTGTAAAAATCCCTTACTTTAAAAATTTAATTGTTCTTAGACTAAGCGGTTACAAATCTAAATTTACAACAAACGAATACAGTCTTCCGGCTTTTATTACAGATCCTTTAAATAAGTATTTTAAGACCGAAAATGTGTTTCTAAGTCCTTATAAATCTAAGGCGGTTATTGGTTTTTGCGGACAAGCAAATCCTTCTAGATTTAATGCTGTCAAAGAAATAAGTAAAACAGGGCTTCGCAATTTAAAGTGTTTTTTGCGACTTTCTAAAGATGAAGCTCAGCAACTTATTTCCACTTCATTTTTAAGGGCTTCCGTATTAAAAACATTACAGAAATCGAAAGATGTAGAAACAAATTTTATATTCAGAAAAAAGTATAGGGCGGGAGTAACTCAAAATAAAGATTCGCATAAAACCACTTTAGAGTTTTACGATAATTTAAAAAATTCAGATTATATAGTTTGTGTTCGTGGTGCGGGCAATTTTTCAATTCGTTTTTATGAAGCTTTGGCAATGGGACGGATTCCAGTGTTAATAAATACAGATTGTGCTTTGCCTTTAAATACTGCTATAAACTGGAAAAAGCATGTGGTTTGGGTTGATTATCATGAGCGCAGTCAAGTTTCTCGAAAAGTAAAAGAGTTTCACGACTCACTTTCTCAGCAGGATTTTATAGATTTACAACAAGCAAACAGAAACCTATGGCTAGAAAAACTGACCTTGGGAGGGTTTTTTAAACGTTTTTTCTATGAAATTTAAAAAATGGCTTACAGGTGTATATTATTCCTTAAAGAAAGATGATAATAAGCTTAAGGCATCCATGCTTTGTGGTATACCTTTAATGACTTATAATGAAACTATACGTACTACACCAGATCAGGATGATACGTGGTTTTTTTATTTGGCAAAGCATCATAATATCATTTTTGATATTGGTGCAAATGTTGGATATACAGCACTTCTCGCAATGATACAAAAACCCGATAGGGAGTATGTTTTGGTAGATCCAAATCCGTTGGCTTTACAAAAAGCACAAGGAAACCTTTTGAACAATAATTTAGGATTTAAGGCCCAATATTATTCGGCTTTTGTGAGTGATAAATTAAACGAAGTCGTTAAGTTTTATACACTCGGAGCTGGTGCAGCTGGGAGTATGCATTCAAGTCATGCTGAATCTGCAGCCGCAGTTAATTCATTTAAAAACGTTTCGACAGTAACCTTAGACTATTTGTATACTTTTTATAGCTTAAAACCTGATCTTGTAAAAATTGATGTGGAAGGAGCTGAGACATGGGTTATGGAAGGAGCTAAAAAATTAGCAAAAGAAACTAAATGTACCTTTTTTGTGGAAATGCATAATGTGAAAGATCTAAATATGGAAAAGGCTACAAATATTATGATAGAGTGGAGTAAGAAGTTGGATTATAAAGTCTGGTATTTAAAAAGTGGTGAGGAATTGACTTCTGGAGAAATAGTAAAAAATAGAGGGAAATGCCATATTCTATTGATGCCAAAAGAAAAAACATATCCCGAATATCTAATTGGTATAAAACAAGGCATGCCACTTCCAAACAAAATTTAAGATATATTAATTAAAAGCTCTAATTGTAAAAAAATGAATTTCCAAAAGCTATTAAGTAATCCTAAACCTTATGTTGTAGCAGCTATAGAGCTTATTAAGCGTAAATTTAGAGTGCAGTTCTTCAAAGGTAATACAGTAAGCTGTGAAATATGTTTGTGGCATGGAACTCAGTTTTTTAATGGAAAATGCCCTAAGTGTAACAGCCTTCCACGCACGAGGCTTATACCGTTTTCACTTCGACATTTTAAGTTGATTCAAAAAGATTTAAATATTCTGCATATTGCCCCTAATCTCAATGAATACAACTTTGTGAAAAATACTTTTCAAGACATTAAAAAATACGACCGTCTTAATATTCGCGAAGTACCACATATTAATTTAGTTCAGGATATTACAAAAAATACTATAGCTACTAATACTTACGATCTGGTTATTGTATGGCATGTGCTAGAACATATAGTGGAAGACCGAAAAGCAGCTGCAGAAATATATAGAATATTAAAACCAAAAGGTAATTTATTGATGAGCGTTCCTATTTATCCTACGGGAAATTTAACCACTTTTGAAGATCCAACAATAAAATACGAAGATTACGAACAAATACATGGTCATGACGATCATTGTAGAAGTTGTGGAATGGACTATTACGAGCGTTTTGAAACAATAGGTTTTTCAACTAAAACCTTAAAGGAGTATAGGTCAGAAGATATTTTAAAATATGGACTGAGTAGTAATCATGTAGTGTGGTGTTTTACAAAATAAACTTTTTATGCTCTTTCAATTTCTAAAATACCTTCAGCCTACTCATTATTTTCAATTATACCGAAAAAAAGAAAACTCGATTTTTCCTTTAGTCGAAGAACTTCCGCAGGAGGTTATAGCCCAATTACAACCCGAACTTAAATTTACAAGCGACTTAGCTAAAGATTACGATTTGTCCTGGCAAGCACTTCAAAAAGGATATATAGGAAATGCAAAAACCTATAGTTCTTTTAATGAATTACCGTTAATAGATGAATACCGCTTCCTGCGGAAATATTTTCATGCTGTTTGGGTGTTTTATGTTCTAATACTAAGAATAGTAACACTTAATAATCCTTTCCGTGAGTTTGCTGCTTGGAAAAAAAGTAACGATGTTAAAAGAAGTGATTATTTAAAAAAACCTATACTATACAATAAGTGGTCCTCTTATACCGCTTCGCTTGTTGAAGAAAACCCTTTTGTGAGTGTCGTTATACCTACTCTCAATAGGTATGAATACTTAAAAGATGTTTTAGAAGATTTAGAGAAACAGGATTATAAAAACTTTGAAGTAATTATTGTAGATCAATCCTCGCCTTTTCAGGAAGATTTTTATAATAATTTTAAGTTAGATATTCAGCTTGTACAGCAATCAGAGCGTGCACTTTGGCTTGCTCGTAATCATGCGATAACAATTTCAAAAGGGGAATACTTACTTCTTTTTGACGACGATAGCCGTGTGGAAAAAGATTGGATACGTATGCACTTAAAATGTATCGATTTTTTTAATACAGATATTTCATCGGGGGTTTCTATATCTGCCGTTGGCGATGAAGTGCCACCACACTATTCCTTTTTTAGAGTTTCAGATCAAATAGATACTGGCAATGTACTGCTTAAAAAGCAAGTGTTTAGAGAAATTGGCCTCTTTGATAGACAATTTGAAAAACAACGTATGGGCGATGGCGAATACGGCTTGCGGGCATATTTAAATGATTATAAGAATATCTCAAATCCTTTTGCGGGCAGGGTTCATTTAAAAGTAGGCTCTGGTGGTTTACGCGAAATGGGAAGTTGGGATGCCTTTAGACCTAAAAAATTATTATCTCCACGGCCAATACCAAGTGTTCTGTATCTTTACAGAAAATATTACGGACGTAAAAGAAGCCTGTTGGCTATTTTAAAAACAGTACCACAATCTATAATACCTTATCGCTATAAGAAAAACAAAAAAATGTTGGTTCTAGGCCTTGTAATCTCGTTGTTTTTGTTTCCGTTTGTAGTGTTGCAAGTATTTATTTCATGGCGATTAGCATCAAAGAAATTAAAAGAAGGAGCCATGATTGAAAAGCTGGATGTAGAGTTTAGTTGATGATAGTTTGAGGAAATAGGTGGTAGGTAGGCTTAATGAATAATTAATGATTAGTGATGAGTGATGGAAAGGGTGATTTTAGATATGAGATGTGAGATATGAGATATGAGAGAAATCGATCATGGTAGTTATCGGGGTGGTTTTCGTTACAATAGTATAACAATAAAAAATAAGCTTTTCATTTAATAATTTTGGCAAATAAAATCCTCATCCTCACTACCGAATTCCCGCCTCAACCTGGTGGTATAGGTAATCACGCCTACAATTTGGCTAAGGGTTTACAGGCTAATGGTTATAACGTACAGCTTGTATGTGATACCCGTTCTGTTAGTGGAAAAGAGGAAAAAGTGTTTGACAGTACACTTCCTTTTGAGGTGTTTAGAATTCCACGTAAGAAACTTATTTTTATCAGCTATTTAAAGCGTATTAAAACTGCTTACACACTTGCTTCAAATAATGAAATAGTACTTTGCTCGGGTAAGTTTTCGCTGTGGTTAGGTGCTTTCTTAAGCTTTTTCTTTAAAAAAGACTTTTTTGCTGTTATTCACGGTAGCGAAGTGAGACTTCCTAATATATTCGCTAGAAAATTTACCAACTTTTCACTTAAGCGTTTCAACAAAATTATTGCGGTTAGTAATTATACCAAGTCGTTGGTTCAAAAGCTAAACCTAAAGAATGTTGAAGTGATACCCAATGGTTTTGAGATGAAAAGCAAGCCAATAAATATACTTAAAGAGGCGCCTATTCCTGTGTTAATAACTGTTGGTAATGTAACTAAACGCAAGGGGCAACACAATATAATACAGGCATTGCCACGGCTGTTAAAGAAATTTCCAGACCTGAAATACCATATTGTTGGTATTCCAACCGAGAAAGAGCGTTTGCTTAACTTAGCTTTGCGTTTAGGTGTAGAAGATGCAATTGTTTTCTTCGGAATGGTTTCCGAAGAAAACAAAATAAAATTATTGCAACAAGCAGATGTGTTTGTTATGCTGAGTGAAACTACCAGTACAGGAGATTCGGAAGGTTTTGGAATTGCTATATTAGAGGCAAATGCCTTGGGTATACCCGCAATAGGTGCATTAGGCTGTGGTATTGAAGACGCTATAAAAGAAAGTGTTTCTGGGAAACTAGTTAACAATAAAAATCACAATGAGCTTCAAGTAGCATTAGAAGATATTTTAAACAATTATGAAACTTATTCACGTCAATCAGTCACTTGGTCTAAAAGTTTTACTTGGGATAAGGTGATAAGTTCTTATTTAAGAATTTTAAAAAATTAAAACTAACTTTACCATTACTCATATATTTAACCATCAGAGTACTATCTGTTTTAAATTTATCATAGAGACAAAAAGTATATTAATAATGATGAATTTTGAGCAAGAGTGATATGTTTTTAAAGTTAACTTTAACCATTGCTTTTATAATTAACCTCCGTTAAGATTGCGATTAAGCAGTACGAAATTACCACAGAGGCACAAAGAGCACGAAGAAAACAGAGTTATGAATGAGAATATTCTATCTTCAAAAGTTATAGGCGCGTGTATCGAAGTTCACAAACAACTTGGGCCTGGTTTATTAGAAAGCACATATGAGATTTGTTTAGCTTATGAGCTTAAACAAATGGGTTTTAATATTAAACGACAAGTTCCGTTACCAGTGGTTTACAAGGAGGTTAAATTAAATGCAGGATATAGAATTGACCTGATTGTAGAAGATAAACTTGTAATTGAAATAAAGTCTATAGAAGATTTAGCCCCAATTCATACAGCACAAATATTAACGTATTTAAAATTGACGAATATCAAACTTGGTCTTTTAATAAATTTTAATAAAGTAAAACTAGTAGATGGAATAAAAAGAGTTATAAACGGCCATCTTTAAAAGAGTAAAAGCCCTCAGTGATCTCTGTGTCTCTGTGGTTTATTTTTTTGAATTAGTTTTAAATAAATTTAAATTAAAACTAACTTTATACATAGCCTCAAACAATTTATATTTGTGCTTCTGTGATGCTATTATTACTTAATATTGAGCATCTTATAAAAACCTACTTTTATATTGAAACTTGCGATAATATCTCATACCGAACACTACACTAAGGCAGATGGTACTATTGTAGGCTGGGGGCCAACCATTAGTGAGTTAAATCATTTGGCGCAAGATTTTGAAGAAATTTATCATATAGCCTTTCTGCACCCAGGCATCCCACCACCCAGCTCTTTACCCTATAATGCAAGTAATATAAAATTTATTCCACTTAAACCTGTTGGAGGTAAAGGAATAATAGCAAAACTGAAAATTATACTTAATATTCCAAATGTCATTAGTGTAGTTCGAAGTGTATTAAAACAAGTAGACGCTTATCAATTGCGTACTCCTACTGGTATCGGGGTCTTCTTAATTCCGTATTTAACATTGTTTAGTACTAAAAAAGGCTGGTATAAATACGCTGGGAACTGGAACCAAGAAAATCCACCTTTAGGCTATGCACTGCAACGCTGGATGTTAAAAAGGCAAAAGAGAAAAGTGACTATAAACGGCAGTTGGCCGAGTCAGCCAAAACACTGCCTAACTTTTGAAAACCCTTGCCTTACCGCTATTGAAAGAGAAGAAGGGTTAAAAATTATTCAAGATAAAGACTATAGCGCTCCCTATACATTTTGTTTTGTAGGACGCTTAGAAGATGCCAAAGGAGTGCAACGTATTCTAGATGCTTTTACTAACCTAAGAAATACCGAAAAGGTAAAGGCGATACATTTAATAGGAAATGGAGAAAAAAGTGATGATTATAAAAAACAAGCAGTTAATCTAGATCTACCAATTGTTTTTCACGGTTTTTTGGAAAGAGAAAAAGTGTTTGAGATATATAAAACAGCACACTTTTTACTTTTGCCAAGTACAGCTTCTGAAGGATTCCCAAAAGTTATAGCCGAAGCAATGAATTTTGGGTGTATACCCATAGTTTCAACTGTTTCTAGTATAGGACAATACATAAACGCTTCTAATGGTTTTACTGTACAGCCTTGTACAACCAAGGAGTTAGAAAAGCAGTTTAATACAATAATCACTTTAGATTCAGGTAGTTTAAAAATTAAGGCGAATAAAGCATACAAAGTGGCTAAAGATTTTACCTTTGATAATTATCGAGTAAGAATTAAAACAGAAATTTTAAAGTAATTTCATTTAAAAGAATACTGCTATCAGCTCTAGTTTATTTAGAAATATAAAACCATTAAGAGCCATTCTCTTTCATGTAGGGATAGGTGCGCTAGCTTCTTTTAATCGTACAGCGATTCTTGTTTATATGCTTGTTGTATTTGCTTATTTCTTCTGGCAGATTGTAAAACAAAAAAACAAAGAGCTATACGTTTTATTGGCCTGTGCTTATTTTACAGGGGCCGAAGTATTCTTTAGAATGACGAAAGCATTCTTTTTATACGAAACAGGAAAATATACTTTAATGTTTTTCTCGGCTATGGGTATTTTTTATCTAGGTTTTAAGAGGAAATCATTTCCTTACATAATATATCTATTGCTACTATTGCCAGGTATTTTAGTGTCTTATGAGGTTATAAGTTACGATGTAAATTTCAGAAAAGCTGTGCTCTTTAACCTAAGTGGCCCTATATGTTTAAGTATAGCTTCTATTTTTATCTATGGAAGAACAATTAGCCTACAACAGTTTTTAAAAGTACTAGATTATGTGGTTTACCCACTAATTAGTATGACTATTTATATTGTGCTGTATTCACCAGATGTTCGAGATGTAATAACTAGCACGGCGTCAAACGCTGCAGTTTCAGGAGGCTATGGACCAAACCAGGTTGCAACCGTTTTAGGACTTGGTGTTTTTATACTATTAAGTAGATTGCTTATTCCTTATAAAAATAGTTTAGTTCATTTTACAATGATGTTTTTTTTAGTATTAATGGGCTATCGTGCTTTACTTACTTTTTCTAGGGGAGGTGTTTTAGTATCGGTTATTATGTGTTTTACTTTTATTGTAATTCTTTACTTTTCAACCAATCTAAGAACCAAGGCTAAGATTAGTTTTAAAATACTTGGAATAGTAGGGGTAGCACTTGCAATCTGGACATTTACAATTTTTCAGACGGGAGGTTTAATTGGTAATAGATATGCAAATCAGGATGCTTTAGGGCGAGAAAAAGAGGATATAACCACAGGAAGAACAGAATTGTTATCTACCGAGATAGAGGCTTTTAAATCAAACCCGTTTCTTGGTGTGGGAGTGGGGCAAGTTAAAAGTTATTTTGAAGCCGAACTGGGTATAGAACTGCCTACCCATAACGAAATTTCACGTCTGCTTTCTGAACATGGCTTGTTTGGTATTTTTGCTTTATTAGTGTTAATTTTTACTCCATTAGTTTCTAAAGTTAATGGTAGAAAGAATATTTATTTTTACCCATTTCTAATTTTCTGGGGATTAACCATAGCCCATTCCTCTATGCGCATTGCAGCTCCAGCTTTTATTTACGCTTTAAGTTTGTTGAATATTGATTATGCACCCAAGAAAAAAAATCTTATACATAGGAAATAAACTTTCCGTTCACGGTAAACCTCCTGCTGGCATAGACACACTGTCAATTATGTTAGAAGATGAGGGCTATACAGTTGTAACAGCTTCATCAAAAAAAAATAAAATAAGCCGTTTGCTAGATATGGTGCTAACCGCTATAGTTAATAGAAAACGGGTTTCTCTTGTGCTAATAGATACTTACAGTACCCAAAATTTTTATTACGCAGTTATTATAGCTTTTTTATGTAGGCTTTTTAAGTTGCCGTATATTCCTATTTTACACGGAGGAAACCTTCCCGCTAGACTTCATAGTAGTAAGAGCTTAAGTAAAAAACTCTTTGGAAAGGCACTCACAAATATTGCTCCTTCAAAGTATATGGAAACTCAATTTAGGGCTAAAGGATTTCAGAATATAACTTACATTCCTAATACCCTAGATATTGCAGCATACTCCTTTAAATCTAGACCTGTAAACACTCCTAAATTATTATGGGTGCGTTCTTTTTCTGAAATTTACAATCCATTATTGGCAATAAAAATAGTGGAGGGACTGAAGAAAAAAGGGGTCGCTGTATCTCTTTGTATGGTAGGGCCAGATAAAGATGGATCCCTTCAGAAATGTAAAAAGCTAGCTGCAGAATTAGATCTGGATGTGCGTTTTACGGGAATGTTGCAAAAGAAAGAATGGGTTAGTCTAGCCCAAGATTACAACATTTTTATAAACACCACCAATTTCGATAATATGCCCGTGAGTGTTATGGAAGCTATGGCTTTGGGTTTTCCCGTTATTTCTACAAATGTTGGTGGCTTACCCTATTTAATAGACGATAAACTTAATGGTATTTTGGTAGAACCCAATAATCCCGAGGTTTTTATGAATGAGATTTTGTTTATATGTGATAACCCTTTAAAAGCTAAGGAGATGTCTGAAAATGCCCGCGCTAAAATGGAAGAATTTGATTGGCAAACAATAAAACATCAATGGATAAACCTTTTAGGAAGTTGAATTTTATTTAAATTTGAATAAAGCTAATGCTAGTTTTTATAAATTATAGAAACTTGCCTCCCCCAAATCTAAAATTAAAAACCTACAGCCTAATCATGTCTAAAAATAGTATTCACTTTGATATCTCTGAACGAAAGATATTACTCCGTATCTTGGATATAGTATGCGTTTTATCCTTGCTATATTTAGTAGGTATTATTTTCAATTTTGATTATTTCAAGATAAATTCCGAACACTGGGTATGGTCCATTGTTTTAGCTACTTACCTTACTGTATTCGCTACTATTTTTGAGCTTTATAACTTGCAGAAAGCGAGTAAGTTTGATGTGGTTGTAAAAAACGTTATAATCACTTCGTCTGTTACGGTCTTATTTTACCTATTAACGCCTTTTTACACTCCAATGCTTCCTTCAAATAGATTGCAGATAGTGTATTTTTTCTTGGCGATTAACCTGGCAATGTTAGTTTGGCGTTATGCATATATCATTCTTATTTCAGCCCCGCGTTTTTATAAACGGGTGCTATTAATTGCCTATGCCCGAGATGTAGACGAAATAATAGCTTCCTTGCAAAAATCTGACCCCAATTATAGAATAATTGGTTATTTTAATACCGGACCTAATGACAGTACCATAATTAATAGCCTAGAAATAGATTCTATTACCATTGCAGATATAAGTATGTTAATTGAAGAAATGAATATATCTGAAATCGTTGTAGGTACTCCAATTTCTGATGGAATGACGGTTGAGCTCAACAATCAATTGATAAAATTTCTTGAAAATGGAATTCCTATTCGCGAATACACTCAGGTTTATGAGGAGCTTACTCATAGAATCCCAGTACAACACGTAGAAAAAGATTTTTATAGATATTTTCCTTTTAGCCGAAGTAATCAAAACAAACTCTATTTGTTTTTTAATAGAATATTAGATCTTATGTTATCTATTATTGGCCTCTCCTTCTTAGTTGTTTTATTACCCTTTGTCATAATTGGAAATATTATAGGGAATAGAGGTCCTTTGTTTTATACCCAAACCCGGATTGGAAAAAATGGGCGGGAATTTAAAATTTACAAGCTGCGAAGTATGATCGTTAATGCCGAAAAAAATGGTGCTCAATTCGCGAAAGCTAAGGATAGTCGTGTTACAAAGTTTGGACGATTCCTAAGAAAGTCACGTTTTGATGAAATACCACAGTTTATCAACGTTATAAAAGGCGAAATGAGCGTTATTGGCCCTCGTCCAGAGCGCCCTAAATTTGTAAAACAACTTGTGGAAAAAATACCCTTCTATGAAGTGCGCCACCTCGTAAAACCAGGTGTAACAGGCTGGGCTCAAGTAAACGCAAAATACGGATCTACTGATGAAGATTCTCTAGAAAAACTTCAATACGACCTATACTATATTAAGCATAGAAGCCTCTTTCTAGATATTACCATTATTATTAAAACACTAAGCACTATAGTGTTTTTTAGAGGACAATGATTTAGGCGGCAGTTTGCAGTTGAAATTAATAATTTGTAATGAATGATTAATGATTAGTGATGTGTGATTAGTGATGTGTGATTAGTGATTAGTGATGAAAAAGGCATTAAGGATTATTGAGTTTGCATTAGCAGTATGCAGTGTTAATTTATGATCAAAGATTTGTGATGAATGATTTAACTTTTAACTAATCCCAATAACTATTGAGAAAAACCCAGAACCCATCCCGATAACTATCGGGAAGTAAGCAGTAGGCCGTTGCAGTTTTTATTAGCGAATAACGATTAGTAATTTTTGGTTCTCAATACTCACATCTCAATACTCAATACTAAACACACTGTCAGGTCGAATGAATTTAAAGGAGCAGAGCGAGTTAAAATTTGTGTCGAAACTGAGTTGATAGTTGATTAATAATTAGTAATGAATAATTATTAATTTAAAATGTAGAATAAAAAATGTAAAATTTTAATACCTAATCCCCAATACCTAATACCTATTTCCTCAACAATCAACCAACTATTGCTGTCGTCCTATATAATACACCAAATAAACATAACGCACAGCCAAAGCCACGAGTAAAGGCAATAAGCCAATGGCAAATACTTGCACACCTGTAATCCAATGCATAGTTAGTAAAACCAAGAGTAATACTAGCAATGATGTATAGCGCTTCAATTTTGGATTGATTTTCTTTTTTGAAATTGCAAAAAGCGCCAATAATGAAAGTGGAAATGCCCACAGTAAATTGTAGTTATTCGCTGTGGCGGTGTGATCTGTCGCAAACCAAAGCAAAAGTAAAAACACACCTATAACACCTGTAAACAGAAAGATGGTAGTATCTAAAAACCTTGATCGGCTATTGTTTTTATAATCTTTATAAGTTGTAAAAAGAATTAATATTCCCAGTAGTCCAAAAACAAATAGTGGGCTTAAAAAGAAGTTGCCCTTTGAATCACTCGGTTTATTTTCAAAAAGAACTTTTGTTTGTTTTACCAAGTTTTCTGAGGTTCCATTTCTGTTTACTTTGGCATTTGCAGCACCTTGAAAAACATACTCTGGTAAAAATTGATATTCTATAGGCTGCGCTTGTCTGTCTATTACAGCGCCTAACGCTATATCTATTCCTAGACTTCCCCAGCTATTAGCTTGTAGGTTATGCTGTATAAGTTGTCTAAAAGTATATTCTTCTTCTATATGAGCTTCGTTAAATACCAGCTTTTCTCCTAAAACTTTCTGGATTACATCCCGAATTTTGGTAGCGCAGTTATCATAAAAGAAATCGTATTTATATTTTTTATTTTCGGGTTTTACATTGTTCCAAAGAAAATCTGAAACTGCTAGTTTTTCAGTATAGCTCAGGTTGAGAGTTTGCTCTTTAACCCATCTATTTTGTGCCACATAGCTTTCGTAAAAAGGCTGATAGTAGGTTACGCCTAGCTCATAAAGGAGTTTTCCTTGGGCAAATTTTGTGTAGAAGTTTGGCGTATTAAAATCGAATCTACCATAGTTGAAAACTATGTCAACTCCATTTATGGTATCTTGGATTCTAAAAGCACTATGGCCAAACTTATCGTATAGCTCCGCTCCCGGACCAATGGTTAAAATGCTTATTTCTGAAGTTTCAGATAAAGGAACAAACTGTGCTTTTGCAGAGATAGTTAAAAAAAGTAGTAAGAGTAGAATGTAGTTTTTTGCCACGTTTTATATGTTGTCAGTTGTTGAATTCAGCAATATAATCTCTCCCAGTCCCGTCCCGATAGCTATCGGGATTGGGATCGATTTCTATCTAAAAATATCCCAATCTAATTTAAGTGAAAATACATTAGAATACAAAGCGGCACTCTGGTCGCCAATATCTGTTAATGCATAGTCTACTTGGATGCCTTTATAACGGAAACCTACACCTATATTAGGCTGAAAACCTACAGAGTCACTTCCGTCTAGTTGTTGGATATTCTGAAAATTACCAACTCCACCACGTACATAAACCATATCTATATATCCAAATTCTAGTCCTAAAGAAGGGGTAATACTCGTAAACGAAGTAGAGATAAGATCGTTAGTTTCAGCAAACCTAAAGTTGAGGTCTACTTCTGCTAATAATGAAAAGTCGTGGCGATATATAAACTTACGAGCCATACCTATTTGCAATTTAGGAATTGTAATTTCAGTAGTTTCTGGCAGTTCTTGGTTTTGACCTTCTACTGCTCCTTGTATTTCTGCAAATTTATCTTCGTCTATACTCCAGGCATTAAAGGTTGTAGTAATGTCTCTTGCCATGATTCCAAACATCCACTTGTCTCTTTTAAACTGTATGGCTGCATCTAGACCAAAACCCCAAGAAGAAGCAAAATCGCCTATTACTCTACGAATTACTTTAGCGTTTATACCGTAGTTTAAACCATCTAGCGGTAACCTACGGGCATACGAAAAAGTAAAACCGTAATCTGCTGTAGAGAAAAGACTAATACGGTTGTAGTCTATATTTCCTTCATCGTCAATTAATTGGGTAGTGTTTAAAATATCATCTACACCAAAGCGAATTACAGAAAGCGCAATGGCACTTTTGTTATCTATAGGCATTGCAAAAGCAGCATAATCGTAATTTGCAATATTTGCAAAATATGAAGCATGCATCAACGATATTTGTTTGTCTTCAAGATTTACTAAGCCCGCAGGATTCCAATAGCCAGAATTAACATCTGCAGATGAGGCAACAACAGCATTGCTCATACCAAAGGCAGCAGCATCTACGCCTATATTCATAAATTCGTTTGAATATTTACGTACGGTCTGTGCGCTCAGTGTGACTGAAACAAGTACTAAAAGAAGGAATAATTTCTCTTTCAAGCTTAAAAATTTAGGCAAATATGGCACTATTTTACAGAATAGTAAACTTTAAATTTATACACATATTGTGTATTCTTAGCTTTGGACGAAAATACTTTACTATTTTTACAGTGAATCATACTTTATATAAAATTTTATCTCATTAATTAGCAAAGCATATCTGTGGAGCCGAAAAGAGGTGTTTTATATACAGCGTTTCACAACTAAATTTATTCAACAAAATTATATGAATTTTATAAAACAGATTCCGAACATTATTACCTCCTTAAACATCCTTTGTGGAAGTGTTGCCGTGCTTTTTGCAATTTCAGGAGACTTAATTACGGCTGCCTTATTTGTTTTCCTCGGAATTTTCTTCGATTTTTTTGATGGGCTTGCAGCTAGATTGTTAAAAGCACAAAGCGAAGTAGGTTTGCAATTAGATTCCTTAGCAGATGTTATTACAAGCGGTTTAGCACCTGCGGTAGTTATGTACCAAATGCTGAATTTGTCTTACTTCCACAAAATGCAAACACTTACAGAAGCCTTTTCTTTAGATGGCTGGAATGTAAGCTTTAAAAACTATATGCCGCTTATAGGCTTGTTGATAGTAGTTGCTTCTGCATACCGTTTGGCTAAGTTTAATGTGGATACACGCCAAACTTCTGGTTTTATAGGGCTTCCAACCCCTGCAAATGCACTACTTATTTTAAGTCTACCGCTTATTCTACAGTTTCAATATTCTGAATTGGCGGAAACTATTATATTAAATAAATGGTTTTTAATAGGTATAACCTTAGTGAGCTGTATTTTACTGAATATAGAAATCTCTCTCTTCGCACTAAAATTTAAAACTTGGGATTTTAAAAGTAATGCTGTTCGTTATGTCTTTTTAATACTTTGTGTCGTACTTCTTGTACTCCTAAAGTTTTTGGCAATACCACTTATCATACTGCTGTATATCGCCCTGTCGTTGTTTTGGAAAGTAACAGATTAAGGGAGGGAAGTAGTAGGTTGTAGGTTGTAGGGAGTGGCAGTATTGATTAACGATTTGTGATTAATAATGAATGATTAAGGGGAGAAATCGATCCCGATAGTTATCGGGAGAAATCGAAATCAAAATCGATCCCGATAGTTATCGGGAGAAATCAAAATCGAAATCGAAATTGAAAAACTCGGAATCCAGAACCAGTAGGCAGTTGCAGTTTGCAGTTGCAGTATTGATTAACGATTTGTGATTAATAATGAATGATTGAATAGACAATTAGCAATAAGTCTCAATACTCAATACTCAATACTCAATACTATAAAACCTGTCAGGTCGGGATTGTATCGAGTCCGGGATTTATTTGTTAGGCTCCTCTTTTAAAACTCCAACTTCTTTTTACGCAGTTCAAAATTTTGGCCTAAGTATACTTTTCTAACCATTTCGTCTGCGGCTAGTTCTTCGGGTACACCGTGTTTTAAAATGCTTCCTTCAAACATTAAATAGGTGCGGTCTGTAATGGCAAGAGTCTCTTGTACGTTGTGGTCTGTAATAAGAATACCGATGTTTTTGTTTTTCAGTTGGGCTACAATTCGTTGTATGTCTTCTACTGCAACAGGGTCTACACCTGCAAAAGGTTCATCTAGAAGTATAAAATGAGGGTCGGTAGCTAGGGCGCGAGCAATCTCTGTTCTTCGTCTTTCACCACCACTTAATAAATCGCCTCGGTTTTTACGAATATGACCTAGGCTAAACTCCTCAATTAAGGATTCCATTTTTGCGCGTTGTTCTTTTTTTGAGAGTTTGGTGAGCTGCAATACACTTAATATATTGTCTTCTACACTTAACTTTCTAAAAACTGAAGCCTCCTGAGCCAAATAACCAATACCGTGCTGTGCTCGTTTGTACATTGGGTATTTTGTAATCTCTGTACCCTCTAAATAAATATTACCGCCATTGGGCTTTATCAAGCCAACAATCATATAAAATGAAGTGGTTTTTCCAGCACCGTTTGGACCTAGTAAACCAACAATTTCTCCTTGATTCACTTCTACAGTAATGCCTTTTACAACCTTTCGGCCTTTATAAGATTTTATGAGATTTTCGGCTTTTAGCTTCATTTAGGTGTTTTGTTTTTTATGGCCAATACACGAATATATTAATTATTCGGTTAATGGAAGTGGTAAATGGTTTTTGCGCCAGTGTTAGTTTTTATAATTTCTTTAAAATCTAACTTTCTTGAGCGTCTAAAGCTTCCCAATATTCAAAAGCTCTGCGTAAATGTGGTATAACAATTGTTCCGCCTATAAGCAGTGAAACACTCATAGCTTCAACCACTTCTTCTTTGCTTAGGCCTAATTTATAGCATTCTTCTAAGTGATAACGAACACAATCGTCACAACGAAGTACTAATGAATTTCCCAACCCTAGCAACTCCTTTGTTCTCTTAGAAAGCGCACCTTCCATATAGGTGTTTGTGTCTAGGTTAAAAATACGCTTGATGATTTTGTTGTTGTCCTCAAGCATTTTCTCGTTCATCTTTTCGCGATAGGCGTTAAATTCTTCAACGATATTATTTTTCATAGGTACTCAGTGTAAATTATATTAACAAAAAACTGCTTTAGGTTATTAATGCGCTTGCTCTTTCTTTCTTCTTTTCTCTTCTCGCAACTGATTTCTTATAACAATTTTTGAAATATAGATACTCACTTCATAAAGAATAAGAATAGGAATAGCTACAATAATCTGGCTCACAATATCTGGTGGCGTTATTACTGCTGAAAGTAATAAAACAATTATAAGTGCAAATTTTCGATACTTCCGAAGTATTTCGGGTGTTACCAAACCTATTTTAGTAAGTATATACATTATAATAGGGAGCTCAAAAACAATACCACAAGCCAATACCGACGTGCGCACTAAGGATATATAACTGTCTAAATCAAAATCGTTAAAGACCTCTTTACTAACTTGATAATTTCCTAAGAAATTGATAGAAAGAGGGGTTATAAGGTAATACCCAAATAAAACGCCTACGAAGAAAAGTAAGGAAGCAATAACAATAAACCCACGGCTAGACTTGCGTTCTTTTTCTACTAAGCCCGGACTTATAAATTTCCAAAATTCATATAAAATATAGGGGAACGCTATTATTATACCTGCGTAAATAGAGGTCCACATATGTGCAGAAAACTGTCCCGCCATTGTTCTACTCTGTATACGGAATGGCATTTCCTGAAAACAAAAGGTATCCATACCTAATTGTTGTGAAATGCTACAAAACATTTTATAGGTAGGAAAATCTGGATGTTTTGGGCCAAATATTAAAGTGTCGAAAATAAAATCTTTAAAAATAAACGCTACTAATGCCAAGACTACTACAGCTATTGTAGAGCGTATAAGATGCCATCTCAGTTCTTCTAAATGGTCCAAAAAGGACATTTCTTTTTCAGGAGATCCTATTTTCTTCATTATATAATTCCCTCTTTGGTAAGATTATGGATGTGAACCACCCCGCTGTACTTGCCATTTTCTTCAGCAAGTATTTGAGTGATTCCGTATTTGTCCATAATTTCCATAGCCTCAACAGCCATAGCATTATTGTCTATTTTTTTGGGGTTTTCAGTCATAATGTCTTTTGCTGTTAATCCCGCAAAATTATCTACTCTAGTTAACATTCGCCTTAAATCGCCATCGGTAATTATACCTATTATTTTGTCGTTTTCAACGACAGCAGTTACGCCTAACATTTTTTCAGAAATTTCAACAATTACCTTTTTAACGTTAGTGTCTGGCCCTACACAGGGTTTTTCGTTTAAAGACGTTAAATTACTCACCCGTAAATATAGCTTTTTTCCAAGGGAACCACCCGGATGGAATTTTGCAAAATCCTTGCTAGAAAATCCGTGAAGGTCTAAAAGACACATAGCCAAAGCATCGCCAATTACTAATTGTGCTGTGGTACTAGTAGTAGGAGCGAGGTTGTTTGGACAGGCCTCTTTTTCTACATAAGCATTTAAAACAAAGTCTGCTTGCAGGGCTAAAAACGATTCGCTATTTCCCGTTATTGCAATTAATTTGTTTTCTATGGCTTTTATAAGGGGTACAAGAACTTTTATTTCGGGAGTGTTTCCACTTTTAGAAATACAGATTACCGTGTCGTTTTCTTGTATAGTACCCAGGTCTCCATGAATGGCATCTGCTGCATGCATAAAGATAGCAGGGGTGCCTGTAGAGTTTAAAGTGGCCACAATTTTCGTTGCAATGTTGGCACTTTTGCCTATTCCAGTGACTATAACCCTTCCTTTTGAATTGTAAATATAATCTACAGCACCGGCAAATTCTTCGTTTACCAAATTTGATAGGTTTGCAATTGCCTTACTTTCAGTTTCTATAGTGCTCTTGGCAATAGAAATAATTCGTTCTTGTTTGTTCAAAATTTTAATGCTTTTGAATGTTTGTAACTGTTTCAGAAATTAGTATATTTAGATTAGAATTTAATTCAATTCAAAAATCTTAAATTTAGATACTTTTCTTTAAGATGCAGTCAACTTAATACGGTTGCAAAATTACAATTGTTAATCTGTAAAACAATGTATTGTTGGCTAAAACTGAATTGTCTTTTAAAAACTTATGTAGCGTGATAGAAACAGATATATACGCAGCCCTGAAGCATTTTTTTGGATTTAGCAAATTTAAAGGTTTACAAGAGGAGGTTGTAAAGAGCATATTGAATAAACAAAATACCTTTGTGGTTATGCCTACCGGTGGAGGAAAATCACTTTGTTATCAACTACCGGCACTTATGCAAGGAGGTACAGCCATCGTTGTTTCCCCCTTAATAGCCCTGATGAAAAACCAAGTGGACGCTCTTCGTTCACTTTCTTCTGAAGAAGGTATCGCTCACGTTTTAAACTCTTCCCTCAATAAAACGGAAGTGAAAAATGTGAAAAATGATATTGCAAACGGAATTACAAAACTACTGTATGTAGCTCCAGAATCACTTACTAAAGAGGAGTATGTAGATTTTCTGCAAACACAGAACATTTCTTTTCTGGCCATAGATGAAGCGCATTGCATTAGTGAATGGGGTCATGACTTTAGACCCGAATACCGAAACCTTAAAAGTATTATAGAACGTATAGGAGATAATATACCTATTATAGGTCTTACAGCTACAGCAACTCCAAAAGTGCAAGAAGATATTCTTAAGAACCTTGGAATGCAGGGTGCTACCACTTTTAAAGCTTCTTTTAACCGTCCTAATCTTTATTATGAAATAAGACCTAAGACTAAAAGTGTAGATTCAGATATTATTCGCTTTGTAAAACAAAACGAAGGCAAAAGCGGTATTATTTATTGCTTAAGTAGAAAAAGAGTTGAAGAGCTAGCCCAAACGCTACAAGTAAACGGTATAAAAGCGGTGCCATATCACGCAGGTCTTGACGGTAAAACCCGTGTAAAACATCAAGATATGTTCTTAATGGAAGATGTAGATGTAGTGGTGGCTACCATTGCATTTGGTATGGGTATAGACAAACCAGATGTGCGTTTTGTTATCCATAACGATATCCCAAAAAGTATTGAAAGTTACTATCAGGAAACCGGAAGAGCAGGTCGCGACGGTGGCGAAGGACATTGTCTGGCATTTTACAGCTATAAAGACATTGAGAAACTAGAGAAATTTATGAGTGGCAAGCCTGTTGCCGAACAGGAAATAGGTCACGCCCTCTTGCAAGAAGTGGTTGCTTTTGCCGAAACTTCAATCTCCCGTAGAAAATTTATACTTCACTATTTTGGTGAAGAGTTTGACAATGAAACCGGAGAAGGTGGTATGATGGACGATAATATGCGTCATCCTAAAACCCAAACTGAAGCAAAAGACAATGCCAAGTTACTTATAGAAGTAGTTTCAAAAACGAATGAACAATACAAAAGCAAGGAAATTGTAAATGTATTAATAGGAAAAGTAAACGCACTTATAAAATCTCATCGTACCGATGCTCAGGAGTATTTTGGCTCTGGAGCAGAGGAGGAAGCGTCCTACTGGATGGCCTTACTTAGACAGCTTTTAGTTGCAGGTTATTTAAAGAAAGACATAGAAACTTATGGCGTTATTCATTTAACTGAAGCTGGAAAAAAGTTTGTTAAAGCACCAGTTTCATTTATGATGACAGAAGATCACTCCTTTAAAGATGCTAATGACGATATTATTGTCGCTGCGGCTAAAGGAGGCGATGTAGCAGACGAAAACCTTTTTAAACTTCTGAAAGCAGAGCTTAAAAAAGTTGCTACTAAACTAGATTTACCTCCATTTGTAATTTTTCAAGAACCTTCGCTAGAAGATATGGCGCTTAAATACCCTGTTACTCTAGAAGAACTTTCTAATGTGCACGGAGTAGGAGAGGGTAAAGCTAAAAAATACGGAAAGACTTTCCTGAAAATAATACAAGACTACGTTGAAGAAAACGATATAATTCGTCCAGAAGACTTTATAGTAAAATCTACAGGAAGTAATAGTTCGTTGAAATTATACATTATTCAGAATGTAGACAGAAAACTATCACTACCCGATATTGCAAATGCTAAAGGTCTCGAAATGCCCGAATTTATAAAAGAAATGGAGGCTATTGTTTACAGTGGTACTAAGCTAAACATAGACTATTGGGTAGATGAAGTATTAGACGAAGACCAACAGGAAGAAATTCACGAGTACTTTCTTGAAGCTACTTCAGATAAAATAGAAGAAGCCTTAGAAGAATTTGATGGCGAATACGATGAAGAAGAACTTCGTTTGTACCGCATTAAATTTATAAGTGAAGTAGGGAATTAAGATTGATTTTGTACTAGAACTAGACTTTGTAAAACTAGTCTATAATTCTATGAAAACCTCATAAACCCCAGTTTCGAGATTAAGCTCGTAAGTTGCATCTACTATTTGAAGATCGTTTAATTGAACAAAGGAACAGCAATCTTCTGTTTTTTGTTCGGCATCTAGATTTAGGGTAAAAATGTTTAGATCGTTAACTTTTAGGTTGTAGTTAGCAATTTCTTTTTCCCACCCAAAAGGGCCTAATATTATAATGTTTAGGTTGTCTTCAGAAATAAAATCGTAGCTAACTCCACTGTTGTTGTTATCGAGATCTAAAACTTTTATATCATCTTGATTAAAGGTTCCATTGGTAAAAAGGTTTTCGCCTGTTGTTTTGTCTAAAAGTTCAAAGCTTAAACTTAAAGGACCCGAATTACAATCTACATCACAATTATCTACACTGCAGGAATTTAAAATTAACGCGGTAAAAAGCACTAAAACACCAGCAATCTTTTTCATAGTACAGCCTATTTACTAGCTTTTTTGTTCTTTGTTGAAATACACTAGATAATAATACATTTGTTTTTCCTCATCCCATCCTTTTTCAACAAATTTTTCGGCGCTATCAGGATTTATAAAATCTAGTTTTATCTGAATGTTTGTATCGAGATTAATAACATTCTTTATTTTTTTTCGCGCAGCAGTTACAGCAGTGTTTGCAATTGGGAAGGTGGTTAGATCTTCTATGCTGTATTTTGGAGCTTTTTCGGTTTTGTAATGACGAAACTCTGGCATTAAATCTGGATTGTCTATAACCTCGTTCATAAAAGCTGTTTCCTCAAAATTGTCGTTTTTAGCAAAATGATTAACAGCACGGTTCATAAACATAACCTCTTGCTTTTTATCTTCCGCAGGTAAAACCACGTCTTTTGCAAAATCTTGACAGAATTTTAAATACTTTTTTGTGTAAAAGTTATCATCGGCAAAGGCTTCTACACCTAAAAAACTCTCTAACCAATAACGCGCATCATACCTATTGCTATCTACTGAAAGAATTTTATAGCCTTCTTCTTTTTTAGCGTTAAAAATAATACAGCCTTTATCTAGCTTGTTGAGGTTTACACCGTGTTGTAATAGCGCTTCTAGCTGGTTTCCTTCCTCTGCAAACTGAAGAAAATCTTGTTTTAATTCACTTTTAAAGATTCCTATGGCGTCCATCTTTACATTGTCTAGCTGTACATTTTCTAGATAAGCAACATAAACTTCACCGCTTTTAATATGAGGGTGTTCAGATTGATTGTATAAATACGTAGCTATATTTCTACTTTGCTCGTGTATACTCTCTGGATTGTCAAAAACTTGAGATGTAATTTTAAAGAGCTCGTGAAACTCTAAATCTGCCTCGTGTGAAAACTGAAAGTAATTCTCTTCCTTATCGCGAAATGGCTTTAAGAAAAACTCCTTTAATAAAGGGGTTATCTCATCATCCATTTTATAGGGTTCTTCTGAAAGAAAAATGGTTTCATTTCTACTTTTATTACCCACTCTATGAATGGAAAGGGATGCAATGTGGGTGCTAAAAAGGTTTATCATAATTTAAAATAGGAAATTAAAATTGTGAAACTAAATATGTTTTTCTGCCAACTACCACTCAGTTATATCAAACTGTTTTAATTCCAGTTTTCATCAAAATCAAGGTTGTCATAATCTTCAGGATCTAGGTCTAAATCCTCATCGTAATCATCATCGTCTATATCTTCAGCTATAAACTCTTTTTCTGGAGCTTCTTCGGGTATTTCGCCGTGAGCAAACATTAAATTAGGGTACATCTGTCCGTCTTCTCGTTGTGCAATATCGGCAAGTTCTACCATAAATGTCCACATATTCAGAAAATCATATACAAATAAAAGCCTAGTGTTGTTTTCGTCTACTACATCTTCAAGTATAGTCTCGCCCATAACACGTACAGCTCCCGGTTCGTCGCTTACATCAAAAAGAGATATCTCTTCTCCTTCTTCCCAAAGCTCATTACTTATGTAAAAGGAAGCCATTTCTAAGCCGTCAAACCCAAAAGCTTGAGTAATAGCATTGTGGAAGTCTTCTAAGCTTGCTGAAGCTTCTATCTCTATGTCGCGGAAAACGTCTTCGTGAGTGTCGAGGATAATTCTGAAACGGTAAATCATTATTTGTTTTTTAGGGATGCAAAGTTATTAAAAAGTAGTCAGTTTTAGTCTTTAAAAAGCAGTTTTACAATTTCCTTTATCTTGAAAACCTGTGAAGCACAAAGGTCATTGCTGCCAGTAAGAAAAATGCAGTTACTTGATGTAAAACACCCAATACTACTGGTACTTGCATTATTAAGGTGAATACACCTAAGATAAATTGCATTATAACTAAAACAATTAAAGCGTTTATACCATACTTCTGAAGGCTTGTTAGTGCTAGTTTTTTGGTTTTATACCAAATTAGAAATACCATCGCTACTACTACATACGCCATATATCTATGAACAAACTGCACACCGCTCTTTCCTTCCACAAAATTTTTCCAAACGGGTGTTTGTTCTGTGGTAACAGTTTCGTGCATCAATTTGCCTTCGTTCATCATTGGCCAATGGTTGTGTATCCACCCAGCATCTAGCCCCGCAACAAAAGCACCCCAAATTATTTGAAGCAATAAGATTGCCAGTGCAAAACGGATAAAGTTACGCAGTCGCTTGTCTATTTCTTTTTTATCAGGATAGATTAAATCTAATGCCACCCATAGCGTGAAGGCAAACGTTATAAAAGCTGTGGTAAGGTGCATTGCAAGTCTAAAATGACTTACATCTGGTACATCTACCAAGCCACTCTTAACCATATACCAACCCAGAAAGCCTTGAAAACCACCTAAAAACAGTAGCGCTATAGATTTCTTTATGGTTGATTTTGAGAGTTGTTTTGTAAACAGAAAATATAAAAACGGAATTATAAAAACGACCCCTAAGAGTCTTCCAAGCAACCTGTGTAGCCATTCCCAGAAATAGATGTCTTTAAAGTCTTCAAGACTAAAGTGGTTGTTAAGCTTTTGATATTCTGGAAACTGCTTGTAGTGATCAAATTCGGCAATCCATTGGGCTTCATTTAATGGCGGCAAAGTGCCCGAAATAAGTTTATAACTAGAGATGGAGAGACCAGAATGTGTCAACCTGGTTATTCCGCCAATTACAACCATAATAAAAACCAGGAAGCATCCTGTGAGAAGCCAGTAGATTACTTTTTTATTATCTTTCACTTGATATACATTTCTTTATATTGATACTTTAAGTGCTTTAGCTTTTTGTTATAAACTTCAACACTAACTTAAATTACAGCTTTAAGCCCAATAGCTTCTCCTTTCTTCAACATAAATGCTTTGGCAGCTTCGTATTCATTGGGTATTTCGCCTTCTAAAATGGCTTCTTTAATAGCGTCTTTAATAATTCCAATTTCCCGTGAAGGGGTTAAATTGAATGTTTTCATTATTTCTTCTCCCGTTACTGGAGGTTGAAAATTGCGCACTTGGTCACGTTCTTCTACTTCAACAATTTTAGTGCGTACCAACTGAAAGTTTGCGTGGTATTTTTTAAACTTTTTTGGGTTCTTTGTTGTAATATCTGCTTCACAAAGGGTCATTAAATCGTCTACGTATTCACCTGCGTCAAAAATTAACCTTCTCACGGCGCTATCTGTAACATCACTTGCCAAAACAATGGGGCGAGAACTCATTAAAACCATTTTCTGAACAAACTTCATCTTGTCATTCAGTGGCATTTTTAAACGTTTAAAGAGCTTAAAAACCATTTTTGCTCCTACAAATTCGTGTGCGTGAAAGGTCCAGCCCAGTTTTTTGTCAAACTTTTTTGTAGGTGCTTTTCCTATGTCGTGTAGCAAAGCAGCCCAGCGCAACCAGAGGTTGTCTGTAGCTTTCGAAATATTATCTACTACCTCTAGCGTGTGCCAAAAGTTGTCTTTATGTGTTTGTCCTTCTTTTTCATCTATCCCTTGTAGTGCCATTAATTCGGGTAAAATAATAGCTAGTAAACCCGTTTTGTGTAAAAGTGCAAATCCTTTTGAAGGTACTTCAGAAAGTAAAATTTTGTTAAGCTCATCAACGATGCGCTCTTTGCTTATAATTTTTATTCTATTTGCGTTTCGGCTAATAGCCTCTAGAGATTCTTTTTCAATAAGAAAGTCTAATTGGGTAGCAAACCTTATGGCGCGAAGCATACGCAATGGATCGTCGCTATAGGTTATGTCTGGGTCTAAGGGAGTTCTAATTATTTTATTCTGAAGATCATTTATGCCGTTAAAAGGGTCTAGTAATTCGCCAAAATTGTGCTCGCTAAGACTAAGTGCAAGGGCGTTTATGGTGAAATCTCTTCTGTTTTGATCGTCTTCTAATGTGCCGTTTTCTACTGCAGGGTTTCGGCTTTCTTCAGTATAAGACTCTTTGCGAGCGCCTACAAATTCTAGCTCCACGCCACCACTTTTAAGCATAGCGGTTCCGTAGGTTTTAAAAATAGATACCTTGGGCTTACCTGGGAGTAGTTTAGAAACCTCTTGTGCAAGTTCAATCCCGCTTCCTACGGCAACTATATCAATGTCTTTTGCTTCTCCGCGTTTTAAAATATAATCGCGTACAAAACCACCAATTACATAACTGTCCAAATTTAAGTTTGAAGCAGCTTTAGAGGTGGTTCTAAAAATCGGGTTTTTTAAAGCAGATATGTAGGTTTGTTTTGACACTAATTGTTGTTTTACTACGAAAGTGTGAATAATATTTTTATTGTTGTATTCAGGTTGTTTTTCCACGAATACACGAATTATGCGTTTGTTGTGGTATTCGTGGCTAATTTACTTCCTAATTACTTTCACAGATCCGTCATTTTTCAGCTTAATAATAGCTGAAGGTTTTCCAGATTTTTTTTCGTGTTGCAAATTTACAACATAGTCTACGCCTTCCAAAATAACAGGGTTTATTTCCTTGAAATTTTGTGGTGTTTTTTCACCGCTTAAATTTGCCGATGTAGACACTAACGGACGACGAAATTTCTGGATTAATTTTTTACAAAAATCATCCTTTGGAACGCGTATGGCTAGCGAGTTGTCTTGAGCTATAATATTTTCTGCCACTCGTATTGGGTCGTCGTAAATAATGGTGGTGGGTTTTTTTGCGTATTTCAATATATCATAGGCTACTTCAGGTACATTTTCTACATACTCATTGAGCATCCTGAAATCGCTAACCAGACAAATAAGTGACTTTAAATCGCTTCGTTTTTTAAGCTGAAATACCTTTTCTACAGCTTCAGGATTTGTAGCGTCGCAACCTATACCCCAAACGGTATCTGTAGGGTAAAGGATAAGCCCTCCTTTTTTTAAAATTGTAAGGGCATTGTTTATTTCATCTTTAGGAGTCATTAACTGTTGTTTTAGAAATGCAAAGTACTTTAAAAATGATGTAATAATCGTGAAGATTTCTATTAATCTTTTCCCTGAGATAACATTGATTTAAAAGATATATATTTGAATAAAATTAACTTAAGATGAGGACTGCGCTATTAATTTCAACATATAATTGGCCTGAGGCACTAGAACTTGTTTTGTTGAGTGTTGTAAATCAATCGGTTAATCCAGATGAAATTTTAATAGCCGATGATGGTTCAACTAAAATAACAAAACAACTAATTGAAGATTTTCAAAGAAAAATTAAAATCCCCATTATCCATGTTTGGCATGAAGATAATGGGTTTCGAAGATCGTTAATTTTAAATAAAACGATTTCAAAAAGCACTTCAGATTATATTATTCAAACAGACGGTGACTGTATGCTTCATAAAGATTTTGTGAAGGACCATATAGCTATGAGAGCACCAAACACCTATCTTTATGGTAGTCGTGTAAATATTAAAGAAGGTTTTCTAGAAGAATTATTTTCAAAGAAGCAAATTCAATTTGGTTTTTTGGGGAAAGGAATATCCAAGCGCACCAGAAATCTTCGAATTCCATTATTAGCTAGTTTTTATAAAACTAAAAATGAAGTTTCAAAAAAACTGCGGGGTTGTAATTTATCGTTTTGGAAAAAGGATTTCATTGCCGTAAACGGTTATAACGAAACTTTGGAAGGCTGGGGTAAGGAAGATTCAGAACTAATTATTAGGATGATGAATAATGGTGTGTTAGGTAGGAGGTTGCGTTACCGGGGCATTGTATATCATATTTGGCACAAAGTAAAAGACCAAAGCCGTGTTGAAATCAATAATAATATACAAAATAAAGCAATTGCCGATCAAAGCAAATGGTGTGAAAACGGAATTGATAAATATTTATAGTTCCTTGTTTAAATATTCGGTTATGGCATTGGCTGCCCGTTGTGATGCCGTAGAACCTACTTCTTTAAAATAATTATCCGAAGTTATTTCTTTCTGAATTGACTTGTATTTATTTTCAAATATTTCTGAAGCATTCTTTAAAGCTTCTTCTAGCTGATTGCTTGATGTTATAACGTCACCACATTGCCAAAAACGATAGTTTTTATCGCCTTTATAATCAATTTTTTCAGGATTTAAGAAAATACAGGGCCGTGGGTTTATCATAAACTCAAAAGCTTGACTTGAAACGTCTCCCAGATAAATATTAGCGTCGTTTATATAAGTCATATTTACGCTTTTTTCACTCCCTAAATCTATATGTATATTATCGGCAGCGAAATATTCTTCGGGAATAATGGAAACATCATCCCCGCCTACTTTATTAAAAAGGTTTATGTGAGGTGCAAAAATAAGATTGTACTCTTTTGAATTGTAAAAATACCTCAATACTTCTAACCCAATAAAATGCCAAGAAGAAAAAGGTGGTGTAAAGTGTGGATTGTAGAGAACGGTGGGTTTATCTATAGAAAACACAGACTTTGTTTTAATATTCTTAAGAGCATCTAATTTAGGGTATCCAGTGATTTTATGATTTTTAAGTAATAACCCCATTTTCTTTAAATGCTCATAATGAAATTTTCCGCAAAGTAAATGAAAATCAAAATCCAATAAATCTTTGTTATAAGCATATTCACGACCTGGAGGTCCATGTTCAATGAAAATGAATTTTGGGCGCTTTAGGTCTTTTCTCGCTTTTAAAAGGTAATGGTGAAAATAATCGGTAAATAGTACAGCGTCAAAATTTTCCAAAATATAGTCTTGATGCTTTTTTATCCAAAACCCTTTTCGAGGCAATTTCCTGCCTTTTAATTTGTCTGTCAATGCTCTGAAAGCAATAGTTGGTAGTTTTTCTATAACTACATTGTTGTTGTCGAGTAGTGCTAGAGAATCCTGAAGAAAACCATGTTCGCCCGCATGGGTTAAAATATGAACTTCATTGTTTTTTGCAAGCTCCACGGCTATACTCACAAAATGATAAACGTGATGTATCTCATCCAGAAAAATTATTGCTATTTTGTTTCTTTTTGTCATCATCAATCTATTTTACGGTATAATAGCCAAAGATTTACGTATCTTTTAAAAACCGAAAAAGCACTTACATATGCAAGTATAAATCCCTCTTTTCCGTCTAAGATTCCTAATCTAAAAATAAATTGATTCCAAAATCTATAAAAGGGACGGAATAATAAATGATAATAATTGGGTTTCTTTCCTTTTTTATAAAGCATTTTTGCTTGTAATGCACTGTATTGATGCATTTTTGCAGTGTAATCGTCAAAAGATTTATAAGTGTAATGAGGCAAACTGTTTTTTAATCTTTCTGTTTTTCCGTCTGCTTCTAAGGTTTCATGAACCAAATTTGCATTGTAGCTACAATGGTTTTTATTAAAAAAACGGATAATATAATCATTCTGTAAACCGCTGTATTTTATGCGTTTTCCCATAAAATAAAAATCGCGTTTCACAAAATAAGCAATGGCAGCTGGGTTGCTGTATTTCTCTAATATTTCTCGGGCTAGAGCAGGGGTTATCTCTTCGTCTAAATCGAAAAAAGTTACCCAGGTATTTGTAGCTTTTGAAATAGCAAAATTTTTCTGAGCAGAAAAATTATCAAATGCGCGTTGGTAAACAATAACTTTTTCATATTTGGAAGCTAGCGCTACCGTAGTATCACTACTAAAAGAATCTACTATAACAATTTCATCCACAAACCAAAGGCTTTCAATATAAGCTTCAATATTGTGCGCTTCGTTAAGCGTGATGGCTAGGGCAGTGATTTTTACGGGCTTTTCCAAAAACGTGTTGTAGTTTGTGTAAAAGTAATGATTTTACAACATAAAATTAAAAACTCTTAATACCAAGCTGCTTCTTTTAATGTATTAACATAGTAGTAAGTAATGATAATTAACAATGATTGATTCGGAAATTCAATGTGTGATCTATAGCTTATTTCCAAATACTTAATACCTAAACAATCAACAATCCCGATAGCTATTGAGATGAACACGCATCAGCGCATCCCTTTTTTTAGCAGCATTAACTTTACATAGCGTTCAAAAACGCCATAGGCATTTACTGCAGCAACGGTTAATCCAGGAATGCCATCACGAAAACCACCTTTTAGTATAAACGAGCGGAAAAAGCGATAGGAGGGTTTAAAAAAGAGGTGAAGCCAAGTAGCTTTTTTACCTTTATCAAAGGCTTGTTGAGCCTGAAACCAGGCATAAGATTCTTTTTTTGAAATATAATTGTCTAAACCTTTGTAAGTAAAGTGGAGCATTTTGTTTTTTAATTTCCCAATGCTTCCTTCACAAATAAGTTTTTCGTGAACTGAACCCGAAAACTTTGCTCCTTCACGTTTTACTAACCTTAATACATCATCGCTGTGATGATATAGAAAACGGTTCATATAAAAATGGGGGAAATTTATTTTGTATCCACCGTGTTTTGGGTTTTGAATGGTTTGTTTTATTTCGGCTTCTAGCGTATGTGTTACGCGTTCATCGGCATCTACAAACAACACCCAATCTCCCGTAGCTTCTTTTAAAGCAAAATTTTTCTGGTTTGAAAAATTATCAAATTTTCGTTCTAAGAATTTTGTAGCGTATTTTTTTGCTATTTCTGGGGTTGTATCTGTGCTAAAAGAATCTATTACAATAATCTCGTCTGCAAATGAAACAGAAAAGAGAGCGTCTTTTATATACGCTTCTTCATTAAATGTAGGAATGATTACTGAGAGTCTTGGCATTACTGCAAAATTAGTAAATAACTTTATCTTTAGTACTTAAATCTATTTTCAGTTTATGCTATACTTAACTTTATTTCTAACTATAGTAGTGAAAACTAAATCTATATTAATAATGAAATGATACAGTGCTTAGTGGCAGATTTTGAGTGTTTTAAATATACTGCTCGCAGTTGTCTTCAAATTAATTAAAATTGGGGAAAAGAAAATCTCGGGCATAATAGAAAAGCTGAAAATCTAAAAAACTGAATAAGGCGCTAGGAGACTAGCAAGAAGCATTTTATTTACGTAAGAATTAACGTTATCTTTGCCCCCTATGACTGCTATTGACACTTCCATAATTATAAGTACCTACAACTCTATAGAGTGGTTAGAAAAAGTGTTGTATGGGTATAACAACCAAACATACAGACAGTTTGAAGTTGTAATTGCAGATGATGGTTCTACAGATGAGACAAGGCAATTACTTAAAAAGCTTGAGGAAGAGGTTTTTTATCCTATAGTTCACGTTTGGCATGAGGATAAAGGATTTCAGAAATCCCAGATTCTCAACAAGGCTATAATTCAATGTAGTACCGCTTATATAATTATGAGCGATGGCGATTGTATACCAAGAAAAGATTTTGTGGAGGAGCACGTAAAGTATCGCGAGGAAGGGTATTTTCTCTCTGGAGGGTATTTTATGTTGCCACTAAATATTTCTAAAGATATTACTAAAGAAGATATTTATTCTGAAAAATGTTTCGATGTTTCTTGGTTAAAGAAAAACGGATTACAGACATCTTTCAAAAATAACAAACTTTATTCGGGGCCTTTTAAAGCCTTTATGCTGAATTCATTAACGCCTACAAATGCAAGTTGGAATGGTCATAATGCTTCGGGCTGGAAAAAAGATATCATAGCAATAAATGGATTTGATGAGCGCATGCAATATGGCGGTCAAGATCGTGAGCTTGGTGAAAGACTCATTAACTTAGGGATAAAGCCTAAGCAGATTCGTTATAACGCTGTAGTTTTGCATTTAGATCATCCACGAGGTTATAAAAACCAGCAATCTATAGATAAAAACCTTGCTATAAGAAGACAAACTAGGTTGCATAAAAAAGATTGGACACCTTTTGGTATAGTTAAGAATAAAGAAGAAACGCCTTATGTTTCTGTAATTGTTAGTACGTATAACCAACCCGAATGGCTTGAAAAAGCACTTTGGGGTTTTGAGCAACAGCTGGAGAAAAATTTTGAAATTGTTATCGCAGATGATGGTTCAACCGAAGAAACAAAAAAGCTAATCGAAAATTTTAAAGCGAATTCACCTTTGAGAATTACGCATGTTTGGCAGGAAGACCACGGATTCCAGAAGACTAAAATTTTAAATAAAGCTATTCAAGCTTCAAAAGGCGCGTATTTAATTTTTACAGATGGCGATTGTATCCCGAGAAACGACTTAGTTTCTACACATCTAGGATTAAGTAAACCAGGTTGTTTTCTTTCGGCTGGATATTTTAAGTTGTCAATGAAGATTTCCAAACAGATAACGAAAGAAGATATAGAAACACAGCGTTGTTTTAATGCAAAATGGCTTTTAATGCAAGGGTTAAAGAAAACCTTTAAGATTAATAAGCTTACTTCTTACGGTTTAAAAGAAGATATTTTAAATACGTTTACCCCCACTAGCGCAACTTGGGATGGCAACAACGCATCGGGTTGGAAAAAAGATATTATTGCAGTAAATGGCTTTGATGAGCGAATGCAATACGGAGGTGAAGACCGCGAAATGGGAGAACGCTTGATGAATTACGGTGTAAAACCTTTGCAGATAAGATATAGTACTGTAACCTTACATTTAGATCACGATCGTGCTTATGTAAAAAAGGAAATGTTTGTTAAAAACAAGGCCATACGAAAAGTGACTAAAAAAGAAAAAAGAGTTTGGACAGATTACGGTATTGTTTCTAAAGAAAAAGAAGTTATTTCTTAGCTAATTACTCGGCTTTATTGAGGTGATTCGCCAAAAAAGGCTTTAGTTTTTCGAGAATCATTTCTGGAGTTAATAGCATATACAGCGAGCTTGGATCTTGCTCTATTCGTCTTCTGTCTTCTAAAGTAAAACTGCTAAAAAGATCTGGTCTTTCTTCTAATATATGAATAGAATCATGGTACTTGCCATCTTCAAAACTACACCAGTGCTCTTTGTTTACATGAGGTGAGCAAATGGTAAAAGTTGGTTTGTCTAGTGCTTTTGTAATATGGACACTTCCGCCTTCATTAGATACTAATAGATCGCATTGGTTCATGAGCTTAATAAACCCTCGAATGGAGTCTTCGTAAATGTCTAAGTTTATCTGTTTTTTATTTTGGCACATTTCATACACTTTAAGCGCTTCCTCCTTTTGATGTGGTGCATAATTAAAGAGTAAAGTACAGTGGTAGTTGGAAGTTATAAAATCTATAATTTCAACGATGTATTCATAAGGCATAGACTTTTGTGGAGTGCTACCTAAAATACCTAGCATAATTACTGGTTTTTGTAATGTATCTATGCGGGAGTAATTTTTTTCGTCCTCAGTTAAAAATATTTTTGGAACGTATTCGGCTTCTTTTAAGCTAAATACCGAAGCAATCATATTTATTCTGTCTTCTATAGCTTTACCACAATTTTTTGAGCGATGCTCCAGAAAACTAATAGGATGTGTGTAAAAAGGCAATTTTAACTCCTTATGAGCGCGTTTTAAACCAATCCTGTATTCGGCACCAGAAAAAAGACAGATCATTCGGCTCTGAAACTTAGAATAAGGATCAAAAATAATGTCGTACTTCTCTTTTCTAATCTTTGCGATTGTTCTTAACAGATTTGGAATCTTTTTTAATTCCTTTTCCCGAACGGCAATAATGCGTTTAATGTTGGGGTTTTGCTCTAATACGCCAGTGGTGTAATCATATACAAAATAGTTAACCTCACTGTCTGGGAAAACTTTTTTGATATTATTAGCGATAACAGAACTGATTAATACATCACCAATTCTTTTGTTTTGTATAACGAGTATTTTCTTCATATAGATTACCTTCGCAAAATACCTTTTTTGGTTTTAACTTTTTTAAAAATGCAAAAAAATTTTGTAATTCATCCAGATTATTCGCATTTGTCAGCAAAACTAGACGATGTACTATATAACTTTTCTAACAGAGGAGAATATGTGGTAGAAGGGGAGCGCAATAGTATTAAAAAAGTGAATATAGAAGGGATTACTTTTAACATAAAAAAGTTTAAAACACCTAATGTATTTCAGTCTTTAGTTTATCAATATCTTCGGAAAAGTAAAGCGAAACGCTCTTATGAATACGCTACACGATTAATTTCAATGGGAATAAAAACACCTTTGCCTGTTGGGTATTTAGAAGTTTTTTCTGGTGGATTAAAAGAGAGCTTTTACATAAGTGAACACCTAAATTACGATTTCGATTTTAGAGAGTTAATACACAACCCTAGCTTTAAAAAACGAGATGAAATATTAAGACAGTTCGCCTATTTCTCATTTAAACTTCATGAAAATGGGGTTAACTTTTTAGACCATTCTCCAGGAAATACCTTGATTATAGACTGCGGAAATGATAAATACGACTTCTATTTAATAGACTTAAACCGTATGCGTTTTGAAGAAATGGATTTTGATAAACGTATGCATAACTTGCGAAGGTTGTGGTTGTCTAAAAAAATGATTCAGGTTATATCAAAGGAATACGCTAATTACTACGGAAAAAACCCACTAGAAACCGAAGCTTTAATGCTGAAACACAGTAGGGCATTTCAGAAAAAAGCAAACAGTAAAAAGCTCAGAAGACGAAGAAGAGCCTAATTTAATTACTTTTTTAAATTCTACCTCCCTTTAAAAGGACTAATCAACATATCCCCAAGGTGGGCCTGGTGTGCCAATTTCTTTTGTTGTATCAAATTTTACGGTAAAAAGTCTATCACTGCCTATTCTACGTAGGTTGTAGGTAATAGAAGTGTCATCAATTGTAAACCACCAAACATTGGTAGAAGCAAGTGGAATAAGGTTAGTTGTATGTTGATCTGCAGGAAAAAATTGAATATTGGCTAAGCCTGTATTAGAGTTCATACCTCCGTATTGGGTAATATCTTCTTCAGTACCATCCTCATGGCGATGATCGTGTTTTAGCTGGATGCGATTGTCTTCTTGTAAAGTAAGTACCCAAGTTCTAGATTTATTTTCACCAACAAAAAATGGAATACGTATGGTTTTTTCCTCACAAGCCCGAACATGCATAAGGAGTTTCTCGCCCATAAACCCGTCCCCTTCTTTTCCGCCAGCGATTATTGTGCCTTCATAGGCCTTGCCACAATGGCTTTTTAAAGTATCCCAAAATTGAACGGATGCGGGTTGATCCTGTCCAAAAAATTGTAGTGGTAATAACAGCAATAGAAAAAAAAGTTGTTTCATTTTATAAGTTTTTAATTAAAAGAATAGTATTAATAATTAACATAAACCCATCCTATAAGTGCATCTGGGTATTTGGGGTCGTTTAAAACTAACACATAATAATAGGTGCCAACAGGAACAGTACTGCCTGTAAAAAGTAGCCCTTGGGTAGCTACACCATCCCAAAAACCATCTGAGTTGTGAGCTGTGTGAATAAGATTGCCTTCTCTTGAGTATATGTTTAGCTCAAAATTTTCGTAAATATTAAGCAGATTGCTTATTTCAAAAGTATCGTTTACACCATCGCCATTTGGCGAAAAACCTTGCGGAATAAAAGGCGCACAGTTTTCTGTAGTTAAAAGAAATGAAGCAGTGGCAAAACAGATGTCATTTTCTAAACGAACGTAAATAGTTTGTGGGTCGTTTTCGTTTTGATATTCGGTTGGGTTGCTAATAGGGTTAGTGTTTTCTATAGCGTTTTCCATAGTAGTGAAATATTGCACTACATCATCTGCTCCAGTACTAATAATAGCATCTTGAACGGTTAGGTCAAAAATTGCTCTGTCAAATCCTTTGTCACATTCTAAAAGATTTGGCAAATTTGGGATTGGAGGGATGCTTTCAAAAGCTATGTTTTGAGAAAAAGAATTGTTGTCTTCACGAAGTTCTTCTATTGCGCCATTGCCGTTACCATCATCGTCTACAACGGCTGTAATTGTAAAAACATCAGTAAGGCTGTCTGAAAGTGTTAACGTAATTTCGCCCATCTCATTTCCGTCAATAGGTATACTTTGTTGTGTTTGAGTGATACCTATTAATAGACCTTCGGCATAAAATGCAATGGACGTATTTGCAGGAAGCGGTCCTGTTGCATCTGTGTTGTAAACCGTATAGTTAAGTAGCAATTCTCTGCCTCTACAAGCTGAAACTTCAGGAATGCTTATAGTAGCATCTGGTAAAGGGCACGAAATAACTTCAATTGTAAAGCTGTCTAAAACAATACAATCTGGGTTTGCTACGCGTATGTGTATGGTTTGTGGGTTTTCAGTATTTTGAAAATTTTCGGGGTCTAGAATAGGGTTGCTGTTGTTTTGTGCTTCGGTTTCAGATAAATGAAAACTTAAATCGTAAATAGGGTCTATTTGTGAAGTGGCTTCTGTTAAATCAAAAAATTCTTCGCCTATAACATCACAAGTCTTTAAATTGTGAAGTCCAGTTATTACTGGGTTTAATAATAAGTGAACAGGGGTGGAGTCTTCGTTGTTATCCTCGTTTGTCTCTGGTATTATTCCACTGCCATTTCCTGTGTCGTCTACTACAATTTTTAGTGTAAAATCTGCTTCAAGAGTATTGGGAATTGTAAATGTAATTGTTCCACTTTCTTGCCCATCTATTGGTATAACTGTCTGGGTAGCGGTTTGAGCCACCAAGGTTTCATCTGCATAAATAGCGATTGGCGTGCCTTGCGGTAAAACATCTGTACTGTTGAGGTTGTAAACGGTGTAGTTTAAAGTGAGTTCATTATCACCGCATTCTGTGCCTCCTGTTAGTTCGTCTATAGTTACAGTGGCATCAGGGAGCTCCGTGTTTAGAACGGTTATTATATTGTTTATAATTACAAAATCCTGACTACTTGTAAGCTGTATATTAGCTGAAGTATCTCCAGTATTTATATAATTAGCAATAGGATAGAAGTCTATATCCATATTGTAAAGCGCATCGCTTCCCGTAAAACTGTTTGTGCCGTTAAAGGCATTGTCTGCTGGGTTTAAAGGAAGGTTGCTTAAAATGTTGCCGTTTATTCTCAGGGTTTCATTTACAGCTAGCGAGCTATCGCCTTCCCAAGCTAAAAACCCAATTTTTGCACCTTGAGTGTCCACAACCATTAAGTTGTTTAATGTAATATCTAGAGTGGGGTTTGTACGTGAAACGTTTTCAAAACCGTCAAATATATTTACTTGATTGTTTGGGAGTGAAGCGTCTTTGTAAACAACCGTTACTGCCCAACCGCCAAAGTTGGTGCCTGAGCCTGGAGGATTGCAATAAGCAGGAATTACAAGGCTAAGGTCTAAGTTAGACAAAGTGTAGAGCCCATTTCCTGTATTTCTTACTTGATCGGTTATATCTGCAAATGCTGAAAAGTAAACATAATCTACGCCTCCAGAATTAAAAGTAGTATTAAAGGTTCGTTCAGCATCTATGGGTATGTTATTTAGGGAAACGTTAAAGTCGCCAGGGCCAGATCCTGCCCAATATAGATAAGCAGCCTCTACTTCTTGAGTAGGCTGAAGCTGAAAATCTGCACTGCTGCTTGTAAGAATTGTACATTCACCACCAGTTCCATTTTCTTCGGTATTTAATGTGTTTCCGAAAACCGTATAATCATAGGTTCCATTAAATTGTTTAAATAATGAAATATCTTGTGAAGCTACTACGCTAGAAACTAAGAAACTGATTATAAATAATAAATGCTTTAAAGAAAACATAGTGGTTGATTGTTTGCTAAATATAGGCAAAAAATCTACTAACAAGCTTTTTTTCTAGAGGTCTCTTTTCTTTAAAATCGCATAACTCCAGTATAAAAAGAGGCTTGTCCACACTAATACTATTAATACATTAAGCCAGGTTACGTGATAATCTTTTGTAAAATCTTCTCCTAATTGTGTTGCGGCAGATTGAATAGCTCCCAAACGACTAATAGGCTCTTTTATGAGGTTAGCCATAGCGTTTAATGGGAAAAACTGTGCAATAGTATCTGCTATTTCGGTGTCTCTAAAAAGTTCCCATTTCATCAGGGCGTATGAAAACCATTCTACAAGTTGCCAGACAATTAAAAAGCCGAGGGCAAAAGCTGAACGCTTCACCAAAACCCCAAGAAAAAGACAGAAGGAGAAAAAGGCAACCAGCTTTATAAAATAAGCTGCTATGTATTCCATATCGCTAAAAATGATACTTATCTCGTTATAGTCTGAAAAAAAGAGTCCTAAAATCAATGAAACTAAAAATATAAAAACGGTAGATATTACAGCAAAAAGTATGACCGTAAGAAACTTTGAAAGCAGAAATTCTTTCTTGCTTAGTCCGTCTATTAAATTTTGTTTTAAGGTTCGGTAACTGTACTCATTACTCATCATAGAAACAATTACGATGGCTAAAAACAGTTTTAGTATTGCCGCCATATAGGTGTTAAAATGCCAAATAAAGGGAAAGTTAAAGATCCCTTGGTCTGCTACTCTAAAGTGGAAATCTCCAAAATTAAATTCTATGGAAGCTATAAGAGCAATAAAGGTTATAAGTATAAAGTAGATAATAGAAATAACCTTGGCAGCACGGTTATATCGCAGTTTTTGAAGTTCTATATTTAATAATCGTAGCATTGGGCTTAGTTTTGTTTGGTAAGTTCAAGGAATTGTTCTTCAAGGCTTTCTTTGCGTTTTACAAGATGCGAAAGGGTGATGCCTTTTTCAAAAAGGATTTTGTTTACTTCTGCAGCATCCATAGGCTGGTTGAGATAAACAATTAAAAAGTCTCCTTCTTTTTTTACATTTCCAAAAGCTGGATTGCCTTCTAATGTATTTTGAAGCAATTCCATATTGTCACTCTGCATCGTTAAAAAGCCGTGGCTAGCATTCATACCGTCCACACTACCTGCGTAGAGACTTACCCCTTTTCTAAGGATTACCACATGAGAACATACTTTTTCTACTTCATCGAGCAAATGTGAAGCTAAGAGTATAGTAGTTCCTTGCGAAGCAATTGTTTTAATGATTTCGCGTATTTGATGAATTCCCTGTGGGTCTAGCCCATTTGTTGGCTCATCGAGTATTAATATTTCGGGGTCGTTTAACAAAGCTGAAGCAATTGCTAGGCGTTGTTTCATCCCTAACGAAAAGGTACTAAATTTACTGTCTTTTCTATCTAAAAGTCCAACAATCTCAAGTTTTTCAGAAATTTTTCCTTCAGAAACATCCTTAATTTTACAGACTAATTTTAGGTTTTGTACGGCTGTCATATACGGGTAGAAGTTGGGGCGTTCTATAATTGCACCTACTTTTTTTAGAGCGTCATGAGTTGAGGTGTTACCGTCAAACCACTGAAAATTACCAGAGGTTTTATTCACTACATTTAGTACAATACCTAAGGTAGTACTTTTGCCACTTCCGTTTGGTCCTAATATACCGTACACATTCCCCTTTTCAATAGTGAAAGAAAGGTTGTTTACAGCGGTAAGTGTCCCAAATTTTTTTGTTAAATTATTAATTGTGAGAATGTTTTCCAAAGCTTGGTTTTTGGTCCCGATAGCTACGGGAGGTTTTTTGTAAGACGAATGTAAAGGGAATTTGTTACAATTTTTCAATTCTGAATAGTTAATTCTAAAATCAGAATTAAGTAACTTTGCACTTCATTTAAAAAAACATGCAATGCAAGACGGAATCTATGCAAAAATAACAACTGAAAAAGGAGAAATTCTCATAAAGTTTACTGAGGATAAAACTCCTGGAACAGTAGGGAATTTTGTGGCTTTAGCTGAAGGTAATTTAGAAAATTCGGCAAAACCACAAGGAACACCTTATTATGACGGTTTAAAATTTCACCGTGTAATCCCAGATTTTATGATTCAGGGAGGAGACCCAAATGGAACGGGAGCTGGCGGTCCTGGTTATAATTTTGATGATGAATTTCATCCAGATCTTCGCCATGATACACCAGGTGTGTTATCTATGGCAAATGCTGGTCCTGGGAGTAATGGGAGCCAGTTTTTTATAACACATGTTGCTACACCTTGGTTAGACGATAAACATACCGTTTTTGGTAATGTTGTAGAAGGACAAGAAGTAGTAGATAGCGTTGCACAGGGCGATACTATGCAGAAAGTAGAAATTATTCGCGTAGGCGATGAAGCAAAAGCTTGGAATGCAGTAGAAGCTTTTAGAAGTTTTACTGGCGAAAGAGAAGCGCGAATAGAAAAAATTAAAGCACAAGAAGAAGCAGAATTGAAGAAAATTTCTGAAGGCTTTGACAAGACAAATAGCGGTCTTTTGTATAAAATAATTCAAAAGGGAAGTGGAGCAAAAGCAGAAAAAGGAAAAACGGTTTCTGTACATTACAAAGGCGCACTTACCAATGGAACAGAGTTTGATTCTTCGTATAAAAGAAAACAACCAATAGACTTTCAACTAGGGGTAGGTCAAGTAATTTCTGGTTGGGATGAAGGTATACAATTGCTACAAGTGGGTGATAAAGCTCGTTTTGTAATTCCTTCAAACTTAGCTTATGGCGAGCGCGGTGCTGGCGGTGTAATTCCTCCACGAGCTACTTTAGTTTTTGATGTAGAATTAATGGATGTAAAATAATTTACCAAACACTTATAATATCTAGACAAAACGCTCCACTTTACTGGAGCGTTTTGTACTTTTAGCATATGGATTTAGAAAAATTAAGATACCCAATTGGCACTTTTGACTGCCCTACAAATATTACAACAGCTCATTTAGAAGCCTGGATTTCTATACTTAAACACTTCCCAGATAGATTTTCAAATTTGGTGGTAGGTCTTTCCGAAGATCAATTAAATACCCCATATCGCCCAGAAGGTTGGACGGTTCGTCAAACAATACACCATGTTTACGACAGTCATCACAATGCATATACTCGGTATAAATGGGCGCTTACCGAAGCATTACCTACAATAAAAGCTTATGATGAGAAAGCTTGGGCAGAAACCATAGATGCTAAAAGAGCACCTATAGCATTATCTTTAAATGCAATAAATGCGCTACACGCAAAATGGGTCTATTTAATAAAAGGGCTTACGGAAGAGCAATTGCTAAAAGAATTTCACCATCCAGCTAGAAACCGCAATTACACCCTAGCAGAAACCGTTGGTAGTTATGCTTGGCATAGCAACCATCATTATGCGCATATAGAAAATTTACTAAAAAGAGAAGGCTGGTTATAGTTTAATCTTTCCACTTTATATTACAGCCTATACTCGGTTTTTGATCTTTTCGTTGGGGGTTATTGTTAAGCACATTGTCTAATGCTTCACGCAAATCGCGACCGTTAACGGGAATGCCATTTCCAGGACGACTATTGTCTAACTGACCGCGATACACAAGCTTTAATTCGCCATCAAAGAGATAAAAATCGGGTGTACAAGCAGCGTCATACTTTTTTGCAACCTCTTGAGTTTCATCAAAGAGATACGGAAAGGGGTAGTTGTTACTTACTGAAGTACGCCACATTTCTAAAGGGGAATCATCTGGGTATTTAACAATGTCGTTGCTATTTATAGCTACAAACCCAAAGCCCGTTACCCTGTAATCGTTACAAAGCCGTACTAATTCTTCATTTACATGTTTCACAAATGGGCAATGGTTGCATATAAACATAACGACCGTCCCTTTTTTACCTCGTACATCCTTTAAGGATACCGCTTTGTTTGTAACTGCGTCTGTAAGTGTAAAATCGGGGGCTTTGGTTCCCAATTCGAGCATGTTAGATTCTGTTCTTGCCATCTTTTTGTTTTCTATATAAGTTGTAATCTATGGCTTAAAGTTACGCTTTTTGAAGGGTTTTTTAACTATTTATTTGTTTAGCTTGGCTTAATATTTCTATATCTTTTATTAAATTTTTTATAATTTTTTGTTGTTCAAAAACTTCTCTAGTAGCTTTAAGGAAACAAAAAAAACAAAATAATTATGGAAAATGCTTATTCATCTCTTTCCGTGGCTATTCAGGATTTACAAAACCATGGCTTTACAGAAGATTTTAATCTTGTAGGTGAAGGTTTAGAGTCTAAATCACTTCAGAAAAAATGGAAAGCTGGACAATTAGATGTGATTAAATTTTATAGATTTGAAGGATTGACAGACCCTGGAGATAATACAATATTGTATTTAATTGAAACACACGATAACATCAAAGGCTTATTAGTAGATGTTTATGGTGCAGATCAAGGAGAGATTTCGCCAGAAATGATTAAAAAACTTACAATACATCATGACCAATAACCTTAGCTGGCCCGATTTTGAAAAAGTAGAAATGCGCGTGGGCACTATCTTAGAAGCCAATGAATTTCCTAAAGCCAGAAACCCTTCGTATCAACTTTTAATAGATTTTGGCAGCGAAATAGGACAACGCAAAACTTCGGCTCAATTAACGGCGCTTTATTCTAAAGAAGAATTAATAGGAAAACAAGTTATAGCTGTTGTGAATTTTCCGAAAAAACAAATTGCAAACTTTATGAGTGAATGTCTAGTCTTGGGAGCTGTAGAAGGTAAAAATGTAACGCTATTACAACCAGAGAGAGGAGTTAAAAACGGTTTGAGAATATTGTAGTTGTTTTTTTATACTTTAGCCCTTCAAAATTGAAACTATGAAAAATATTCTCTTTCTTTTGATGTTTACTTTAATGCTTGTTTCTTGTAAGAATAATTCAGAAACAACAAGCTCTAATTCTGAAACAGTAACGAAAAGTTTTGATGAAATAGAGCAGTTAAAATGGTTGATAGGCACTTGGACTAATCAAGAGGAGGGAGCCTTTTCTCAGGAAACTTGGAATCAAGAAAACGATAGTACATTTACAGCTTATAGTTTTGTAGAAGTAAAGAAAAAAATTGTTTTTGCCGAAACAATGGCCTTAGAACAAATTGGTGAAGATTTATTGTTAACCGTAGCAACTGCCGATAATAAAGATGAAAAGCCTGTTACTTTTAAAATGATTTCATCAGAAAAAGGGCAAGTTACTTTTGAAAATAAAAACCACGATTTCCCCAAACGTATAACCTATACAAATCCTGCTAAAGACTCCTTACACGCTTGGATTGAAGGTGTTGTAAATACTGAACCGAAAAAGGTTGATTTTTATTTTTCTAAACAGAAGTAGTTTCTAGTTATCTGCGTCTAGAGTATCTGTAACCACGTAATAACGCGGGTCTTCAATAGAATCTTCTATTATGGTATTAAATTCTGGATTCCACTTTAAAAGCAGTGCTTTACAGTCTGGGCTAAGATGCGTCAGTTTTATTTGCTTGCCGCTATCCATATATTTATTAGCTATATTTCTAACAGCTTCTACACCCGAATGATCAGAGATTTTAGATTCAATAAAATCTATTTCAATAGAGTCTGGGTCGTTTGATAAATCAAACTTGCTATTAAAGGCCGTAGTTGAGCCAAAGAATAAAGGCCCCCAGATTTCATAAACCTTAGTGCCATTTTCTTTAATGTGTTTACGCGCGCGTATCATAGTTGCACTTTTCCAAGCAAAAACTAAGGCACTCATAATAACACCTACAAATACAGCTATAGCTAGATCTTGCCATACGGTTACTGCAGAAACAGTTATTAAAACAACAGCGTCTGCAAGTGGTATTTTATTTAAAATTCTGAAACTACTCCAAGCAAAAGTGCCAATTACAACCATAAACATTACGCCCACTAAAGCCGCAATTGGTATCTGCTCAATTAAAGGGGCACCAAAAAGTACAAAGCATAAAAGTGCAATGGCTGCTGTTGCACCAGAGAGCCTTCCGCGACCTCCAGAACTTACATTTATTATAGATTGACCTATCATAGCACAACCACCCATACCACCAAAAAGACCATTTAAAATGTTTGCACCACCTTGGGCAACACATTCGCGGTTACCGCTTCCACGGGTTTCAGTCATTTCGTCTATTAGATTTAGGGTCATTAAAGATTCTATTAAACCTACTGCAGCAAGTAAAAATGCTGTTGAAAGTATCAAGTCCCAATGCCCGCTTAGGGTGTCTATAAAACTAAAAAGCTGTGTTTGAAAAACTGGGAGCGAACCTTTTAAGCCGCTTCCACCACCATCGCGAATAAAAGAACCCACTGTACTTACATCAAGACTTCCAAATATTGTTATACAAGCAACAACGATAATTGCAATTAAAGCTGCTGGAAGTTTTTTTGTGAGTTTAGGCAAACCAAACATGATTCCCATTGTTAGCGCTACTAAGGCTAGCATAACCCATAAATCTGGGCCGGTAAGCCACTGTGGAACGGAGCCTTTACTTTCTTTAAAAAGCCCTAATTGCGATAGAAATATAACAATAGCCAATCCGTTTACAAACCCCATCATTACTGGATGTGGGATGAGACGGACAAATTTTCCTAGTTTAAATACACCAGCTAAAATTTGTATAGCACCTACAAATAATAAGGTAATAAAAAGCCATTGTAATCCTAGATATTCTACTGGGTCTGCCAATGAAAGCCCTACTTCATTTCCCTTCTGTATTAAATGCACCATCACAACAGCCATAGCTCCAGTTGCTCCAGAAATCATCCCTGGCCTACCTCCAAAAAGCGCAGTTACTAACCCCATTATAAAAGCACCATAAAGCCCCACAAGAGGGTCAATGCCTGCAACAAAGGCAAAAGCTACTGCTTCTGGTATTAAAGCTAAAGCTACCGTAAGCCCTGATAGTATATCGTTCTTAGGGTTTTGAGTGAAATTCTTAATTGTATTTGCTAACATGCTGTAAATTTAAAAGGCGGCAAATATAAGGTTTTCATATAGAATGAATCAACTAATGAATAGTAGTCTTTTTTATTTTTTTGATTGTGTTTTTATGTTAAAACTAGGAGCTTCGTAATCTTCTGGTAAATAATCTGAAGGTATCGTAGTATTGTTACCATCTCTTGCGGCACGATAATGTGGTGATAAAATTTCAATGCCGCGTTCATTACATACATCTTGTATGTTTTGATGCAGATTAGAATAAATAACAGCTTGTTTGTTAGCCTCACGCACATAAGCGTTTATTTGGTATGCAACATAAAAATCTTCTAAGCTCGTTTGCAATACAAAGGGTTGTGGTTCTTTTAAAATTAATTCTGTGCGCAAAGCAGCATCAATTAGAGCGGCGTACATATCTTTCCAAGGTACGTCATAACCTATAGTTACTGTGGTGTGTATGATTAACCCATTGGCCGGTGCATCACTGCTGTAGTTAATGGTGTGGCTATTCATTACACTAGAATTAGGGATGGATATAATTTCGTTTTTTATGGTTCGTACCCTTGTAACTAATGGCGATTTTTCAATCACATCGCCTGTAACATCGCCAATCTTTACGCGATCGCCAATTGTAAACAAGCGCATATAGGTTAATACCAATCCGGCTATAATATTAGAAAGTGATCCTGCCGAACCAAAGGTGAATAAAAATCCTAAAAATACCGAAACACCTTTAAATATTGGAGAATCACTACCTGGTAAGTAAGGGAAAATTACCACGAACATAAAGGCGTTTATTAAAATTCTTATAATCGAGTAAGTAGGTGCTGCCCAATCTGGATAAAATCCGGTAATTTCAAGATTCCCTTTGGCGATTTCTTCTTTAAAAAAGTTTACACCTTTTAAAATATATCTAAAAACAATTACAATTATGATGATTGTTATAAGGTTTGGTACAAAATCCCAAAATGCAGATAGTATATTTTTTATAGGATTTAAAACAAAACCAAACAGCTCGTCGGTAAAGTGTTGGGTCCAAGGAAAAATAGCGAAAAGTAGCGGTAATGCAATGTATAATGCCAAGGAGATAAAAAGCCATTTTAAAATTTTATTCGCTAATAACAAAACGCCTATTTGCTTTTTAGCATCAAATAAAGTGTATTCTTTAAGTTTTATTCCCTTTATTCTTTTCTCTTCTTGAGCTTCAATTTTACGTGCAATCCATCTAAACAGTCTTGAAATTAAAAAGATAAGCACCCCAATTAAAAGCAACACTAAAAATGCGAGTCCAACCTCTCTAGCTAGGGTTTTAAAACTGGTTTCGTGTTTATACCTAGCTACTTCGTCGTGGATTATTGTACGATAGGCTTCTGCGAGTTCTTTTTTTGTAGTGTTGTTCCAGATAGCATCGTTTTCGGTAACACTCATTACAATTGTATTGTTTGAAGCAATATCGAAAGTTGTTTCAGATACTTTTATTGAAAGCGGATTTTCTTCAAAAGTAAAACTATCACCAAGTTCCTTAACTCTTTCGGTTATAGTCTTTGCGCGATCCTCTGGTGAAAAGCTTCCCATTTTGGCGTAAACATTAAACAGCGTATCCTTAAAAAAACCTATTACAGGATAGCCCGTTGTGGTCTTTTTTAAAAAGTCTATACCCGCTTTTTTGAAAGCAATTCGTTCAGTTTCTTCTTCGTCTATTCTGTCTATAAGTGCTTGTAGCTTTTTCTTATTTACAGTGTCTGTAGGTTTTAACTTGCTAATTTGAGATTCTAGTTCACTTTTCTTTACCGAATTTATTATGCGTTGTCTTTCTAGATGCGCTAATCTCTCTTTGTAGGAATCTAGTTGTGAAATATGAAGAGAGTCTAAATTAAAGCTAACTGTATCTTGTTGCGAAAAACTTATAGATACAGTAAATACAATTACCAGTGTAGTAAGCAAAAATTTGGTTAGGTTCATAAAGTTAAAATTTTGTGTTAAAAGTAATTAAAAACTAATTGTTATTGATAGTTTTTAATTTCCTTAAATATTTTCCAAGATCTTAGTTTTAAGATGGCTGTAGCGCATAACAGTCCAGAGAGCATTGCTCCAGCAACCCCAACAAGGGTAATGTCTTGTCCAGTTAAGTAAAGCCCTTTTATCTTAGTTTTTGGTCTTAAAAAGGGAAGCGTAAATCTTTCAGGGGAATGAGCTAAGCCGTAAATTTCACCACTTTTATAACTTGTAAAATTTTCGGTAGAAAGCGGAGTAGAAACTTCAGAAGCAATGATAGTGCCTTCTATTTGTGGAAAATATTTGTAGAGTACTTTTAGCATTTCAGTTTCAAAATTCTTCTTGAGGTGTAAATATTCCTCACCGCGTTTCATCCATTTTGTGTTTTTATACTCGGTAAACCATTCCATTTTTCCTACAGAAATAGCTTGAATGGTTGCTGTTCCAGGGTTTTGTTTTTCCCAATTAGGGTCCTTTGCAGAAGGAAAAGAAATATAGGCGAAGTTTTTAGGAGCATTCTCTAAGGTAGCTTCACTAAAAATTTTGTCTATTCCCTCGTGTTTGTAATACCAAAAATTGTGTTTAGGCAATTTTAAGGCCTCACTAGATTGGTTTAAACCTAAGTATAAACAGATATGTGCACTTGCCGCTTGTACATTTTTTAAGTTGAAATTGCACCTCTTCCTGTCTTTCTCTTCAAGTAAATGCGTGAATGTATTTGTCACACCTACATTGCTTATTACACTTTTACAGGCTATAAATTTTTCGCCAAGTTTAATACCGCAAACCTTGTTGTTTTTGGTGACAATTTGCGATACTTCGGCATTTATATAAGTTTTTCCGCCCGCTGCTGTAAAAACTTCAAGTGTTTTTTCGCAAATCTTATCTGCGCCACCAATAGGGTAGTAACCACCTTCTAGAAAATGCCCAATGACCATTGCGTGTGCTGCAAAACTACTTTCTTTTGGCGATAAGCCATAATTGCCACACTGTGCGCAAAGCGCTGCAATCAAGTTTTTATTAGTTGTAAGATTGCTTAAAACGTTCCAAGTAGTTTTTTGAGAGTATTTGGCATATCTTTTCTTAAAAACCCAACCTATAGCCTTGCTAAACCAAGGTTCAAATATTTTTTCGAAAAAAAAGAGACTTCCGCGTTTGTTCGCTTTTTCAATTAATTTAAGGTAAGCGTTAATTGCTTTCTCTTCATCTGGAAAATAAGAGATAAACTGCTTTCTGAAGTTTTCTTTTTTGGCTTTAAAGAGGTATTCTTTACCGTTAATAGTAGCTACGTCATATACGGGGCCCATTGGTTCCCACTCTAGTTTTCCGTCTGTTAAATAGTCAAAGAAACCTCTTAAGGATTCATCTTTAGCCATATTGCCTACATAGTGCACGCCTACATCCCACTGAAAGCCATCCTTTCTTTTAAAACTATGTGTGAAGCCACCTGGGACGTAGTGTTTTTCAAAAATAGCGACTTTTTTTCCAGATTTTGCCAACCAAGTAGCAACGGTAAGCCCACCTATGCCACTGCCAACGACTATATGATCTAAGTCTGAAAAATCCAGACTAGGTTTATAGGCTTGATAGAGTTTATTCACCATAGTTGGATTTTTGTTTGGCTATTTAGCTCTGAAAAATAAACAAAGTAATTGAGCTACACACTTTATAAAAACAAAAAACCGGCAAGAACGATGTCTTTGCCGGTTTTTAAAATAGTTTAGTTTGCGCTATTATATATCGTCAAACTCAATGTCTGTAAAGTTGCTGGTGTCTGGTTGCCCATTTTCTACAGTTGTTTCTGCCGTTACGGGAACCTCATCAGTTTCTTTTTTATAATCTTTTTGATGACGCTCGCTGATTACTTCTTCACCTTTTTCATCTATAACGAAGTTAATCATCTCTTCTAAAGTGTTTTTAAAATCGCTAAAATCTTCTTTATAAAGGTAAATTTTGTGTTTTTTATAATGATACGAACCATCATCATTTGTAAATTTTTTGCTTTCTGTAATGGTAAGGTAGAAATCTCCTGCCTTTGTAGATCTTACATCAAAAAAATAAGTACGTCTTCCGGCGCGCATTACTTTTGAAAAAATTTCTTCTTGCTCCATCGTGTAGTGGTCACTCATAATTTCTATTTTTTTACTAACGTTTTGCCAAAAATCTAAAAAAAATACATATCAGCCAAAGTAAAATTTACATTTCTTTTTCTAAAAGCTGTTTTGCATATAACTCTTTGTAATAACCTTCAGCATTTATCAATTCATTATGTGTTCCTTGCTGTATAATTTGGCCTTCTTCCAGCACTATTATCTTAGTGGCATTTTTTGCTGAAGAGATACGATGACTTACAATTATTGTGGTTTTGTTTTTTGAAATTTCATTTAGGTTTTGAAGTATCTGTTCTTCGGTTTCAGTATCTACAGCAGAGAGACAATCGTCAAAAAGCAGAATTTCGGGGTCTTTTATTATCGCTCTAGCAATAGAAACTCGTTGTTTTTGCCCTCCGCTTAAAGTTATGCCTCGTTCGCCAAGGACGGTATCGTATCCATTTTTAAAACCTTCAATATTATTGTGAACAGCTGCATTTTTTGCAGCATTAATAACTTCTTCATCTGAAGCATTTTCTTTTCCAAAACGTATGTTGTTTCGCAACGAATCGCTAAAAAGAAATGCATCCTGTGGCACATAACCTATACTGTCGCGTAGGTTGTTGAGGTTTAGTTTTTTTATAGCTGTATTATCTATGTTTAACATACCATCTGCTACATCGTAAAGTCTTCCTATTAATTCAAGTATCGTAGATTTTCCCGAACCTGTATTACCAACTATAGCTAGCGTTTCTCCAGGATTAACAGTAAAAGTTACGTTTTTTAATGCTGTTATTCCGGTATCTGGATAGGTAAAAGTTAAGTTGTTGAATTTTATGGCTCCCTTTACAGGAGTTTCTTCGGTAACTAAATTCTGTATACTAGGTTCTGTTTTTAAAAATTCGTTGATTCTTTTTTGTGAAGCTTCGGCTTGTTGTATCATAGAGGTTACCCAACCTACCACGGCTACAGGCCAAGTGAGCATATTCACATAAATTAAAAACTCTACTATAGTTCCAAATTCTGCAATTTGACCATTTATATAACGCGTTCCTCCTATATATATCACTAGAATATTACTCACGCCAATAAGTAACATCATCAAAGGGAAAAATAAAGCTTGAACCTTTACTAATTCAATATTTTTAACCTTACTGCCTTCGGCTAGCTCTTCAAAATTTGCGTTTGTTCTAGATTCTATTCCGTAGGCTTTTATAACTGCAATACCGCTAAAACTCTCCTGTGTATAAGTGGTTAACTTAGATAGATATTGCTGTACAATGGTAGTTTTTTGATTAATAAGCACACTTAACTTATAAATTGCCAGCGAAAGTATGGGTAATGGGGCAATGGCGTAAAGGGTTAAAACAGGTGCTTTGTAAAACATATAGCTTATAACAACTATAAAAAGTGTAAAAGTTGTAATACTGTACATTAAAGCTGGGCCAACGTACATACGTACTTTAGAAACATCCTCGCTTATGCGGTTCATTAAATCGCCAGTTCGGTTTTGTTTGTAAAACCCGAGGGATAACCTTTCGTAATGCTGAAAAATTTCATTTTTAAGATCGTATTCTACATATCTAGAGACAACAATAAAAGTTTGCCGCATCATAAAAGTGAAAAAAGCTGAAAGGAGTGCAGCTCCTAAAAGCAATAAAATATTTATAAGAAGCTGGTGTTCTACCTCGGCAATTTCTGTGATTTCACCGTTTAAATATTGCTTGACAGAAGTTACTGAATCTCCCACTTTCATTGGGACTACAAGTTTAAACGCAGTAGCAATTACGGTGATAAAAACCCCTAGAAGTAGACGACCTTTGTATTTTAGAAAATACTTGTTTAGATATTTTAATTCTTTCATTTTGAAGAAATAGACGGGCTTTTAATAAACTTAAATTAATAGTTGATGTTTTGTGAAATTGACAACAAAGAGCTACTTTTGCACCGCCTTTTTAAAGGATTAATAAAATAACTAAAAAAGCTATGGTAACTGAGGAAATTAACACAAGCGAACTTCATAAAATAGACCCAGTATTTGGGCAAATGTCTTTTGACAATCACGAGCAAATCGTTTTTTGCAATGACAAAGATACTGGTTTAAAAGCAATAATTGGTATTCATAACACCGTTTTAGGACCAGCTTTAGGTGGTACTAGAATGTGGAACTACGCTAGTGAATGGGAAGCCTTAAACGACGTATTACGCTTGTCTCGTGGGATGACTTATAAAAGTGCCATCACTGGATTAAACCTTGGAGGTGGTAAAGCGGTTTTAATAGGCGATGCAAAAACGCAAAAAACTCCCGAATTAATGCTAAAATTTGGAGAGTTTGTTCACTCTTTAGGAGGTAAATATATTACTGCAGAAGACGTAGGTATGGCAACATCAGATATGGATTTGGTGCATACCGTTACTCCATATGTTACAGGTATATCTGAAGCTAAAGGGGGTGCTGGTAATCCTTCTCCTATTACTGCTTATGGAGTTTTTATGGGAATGAAAGCTGCCGCAAAATATACTTTTGGAAGCGAACTTCTTGAAGATAAAGTAGTATATGTACAAGGAATTGGTAATGTAGGTGAAGCCTTAGTAGAAAACTTGAGCAATGAGGGTGCTAAAGTTTATATCTCTGATATTAACCAAGAGCGTTTAGAAGAAATTCGCGATAAATACAGTGTGAATATCTATGAAGGTAATAACATTTATGCCGAAAAAATGGATATCTACGCACCTTGTGCTTTGGGGGCAACTGTAAATGATGCTACTATTAGTCAGTTAAATACAAAAATAATTGCAGGTGCTGCAAACAATCAACTTGCTGAAGAACAAAAACACGGATTAATGCTTCGTGAGAAAGGGATTGTTTATGCGCCAGATTTCTTAATCAATGCTGGTGGAATTATAAATGTTTATGCTGAACTTGAAAATTACGGACGTAAGGAAATAATGCGTAAAACAGAAAACATTTACAATACTACTTTAGAAATTTTAAATAAAGCTGAAGCAGATAATATTACAACGCATCAAGCCGCATTTAATATTGCTCAAGCTAGAATTGATGCAAGAAAAAACGAAAAATAGTTTTCCTTTTTCATAAAACACTATCTTTGCAACGCACAAGAATTTTCTTGTGCGTTGTTAGTAAAAAATCAATTTTTATTTAAGGCAGTTGCAAGTAAACAACGCCTTAATTATTATTTAAAACAAAGCCTCACCGTTCTTTCAAAAAAAAATATGCTTACAAGAAGACATATCCGAGTAAAAGTATTGCAGTCTGTTTACGCTTATAAACAAAGTGAAAACCCAAAAATAGACTCACAAGAAAAGTTTCTACTTCACAGTATAGACCAGATGCAGGATCTTTACTTATTGATGTTGCAATTTCTTGTTGCACTTCAAGAACAGGCGGAAAATTACCTGCAAAAATCACAACAGAAGCATCTTGCTACTGCAATAGAAAAAAACCCAAGCCGTACTTTTGTAGACAATAAATTACTTCAAGTTATAGCTACAAACACTTCTTTTTTGGATATAATTGAAAAGAAAAATCTCAATTATTGGCAGTTAGACAGTGAGTATGTGAACGTTATTTTTAGCGAATTGCGCCAATTAGAATGGTATGCAGACTATTTGGCAAAAAAAGAAACCACCTATAAAGAGGATCAAGAATTTATAAGTAAGGTTTTTAAAGCTGTGATTGCACCTAACGACAAGCTTTATGATTATTTAGAAGACAAGCGATTAACTTGGGTAGACGATTTTCCTATAGTAAATACTGCAATCGTAAAAATGTTAGGAAAGCTTTCAGAAAAAAATGCCTCTTCATTATTAGTACCAGACCTGTATAAAAACGATGACGACCGCGAGTATGCACTTCAGCTTTTTAGAAAAGTAATACTCAATGAAGATAAGTTAAATGCAGAGATAGAAGGAAAAACCCCTAATTGGGATCAAGAGCGAATAGCAGATGTAGATTTAATAATCTTGAAAATGGGTATTGCAGAGTTTCTGTATTTCCCTTCAATTCCTGTTAGAGCTACAATTAATGAATACCTAGAGGTTTCTAAAGAATATTCAACTCCAAAGAGCAGTATTTTTGTTAACGGTATACTAGATAAAATTGTGAAGGAATTTTCTGAAAACGGGAGGCTAAACAAAATTGGTCGAGGGCTTCAATAAGAGTAAAAAAATCCTTATTTTTGGCGTGCTTAAATCTTAAAAAATATATTTTATTATGAAAAAATCAGTTTTATTAGTAGCAATACTATCGGTTTTTGCCTTTTCTTCTTGTAAAGACAACGCCGCAGACAAAGTAAATGAGGAAAACGTAGCTACAGCAGAAGCACGTGATGCAGAATCTGGAAAATTTCCAGCAATTTCTTTTGAAGAAGAACAGTTTGACTTCGGTACTATAGACCAAGGAACAGCTGTAGAGCATGTTTTTAAATTTAAAAACACAGGAGAGGCACCTTTATTGATAGTAAACGCTAAAAGTAGCTGTGGTTGTACTGTACCAGAATGGACTAAAGATCCTATTGCACCAGGTGATTCTGGAGAAATGTTAGTTAAATTTAACGGTAGTGGTCAAAACCAAGTTAGTAAAACTGTAACCCTTACTACAAATACCAAAGCTGGAACAGAAAAGTTAACTATTAAAGCTTTTGTAACTCCTAAAGCTGGAGCAGCTCCAATTAAAACCCCAACTTCTTAAATTTTATTTTAGGATTAAACAATTACTATGGATCAAATTCAAAGTTTTTTACCAATAATTTTATTGTTTTTGGTGATGTATTTATTCTTAATACGTCCCCAAATGAAAAAAGCCAAACAGGAAAAACAATTTGCTGCCCAACTTAAAAAAGGCGACAAAGTGATAACCAATGGAGGTTTACACGGTAAAATACTTGAACTTTATGATGACGGCACTTGCATTATTGAAAGTGGAGCCGGAAAAATGAAGTTTGAAAGAGCTGCTATTTCTATGGAAAAAACAGCTAAGCTAAACGCACCTGTAAAAGAGAAGAAATAAAAATTGTTCCTTTTATTTAAAAACTCCCTCGCTATTTTTATAATAGTTGAGGGAGTTTTTTTATCTGTAATATTTTGCAAAAGCCTTTAACCATAAAACACTTCACAAAAAGTGTTTTACGATTAAAGACTTGTAACTTTATTATTCTTCTTCTGTTTTGTGTTTTGAAAGATCTTGAGCGGTAATTTCTGCAATGTTTACAATTACCTCTATCGCTTTTTGCATACTCTCAACAGGAACGTATTCATACCTACCGTGAAAATTATGTCCGCCTGCAAATATATTTGGACAAGGAAGCCCCATAAAACTTAACTGAGAGCCATCTGTACCACCGCGTATTGGCTTAATTAATGGTTTAATGCCTACTTGTTCCATTGCTTGTTTTGCAATCTTAACAATGTGCATAACAGGCTCAATCTTTTCGCGCATATTGAAATACTGATCTTTTATTTCAACACTTATAACTTCCATTTCAAACTGCTCGTTTAGTTCGTCAGCAAGTTTTTGGATCATTTCCTTTCTGGCTTCAAAATGTTTTTTGTCGTGATCGCGAATAATGTATTGTATGCTTGTTTCGTCTACAGAACCATTTATATTGTGAAGGTGGAAAAAACCTTCACGATCTTCTGTGTGTTCTGGTGTTTCTAAACGTGGTAAGGAGTTGATAAAGTCTGTAGCAATATACATACTGTTTACCATCTTGCCCTTTGCGTAGCCTGGGTGAACTATTTTACCCTTTACTTTTACAACAGCTCCAGCAGCATTAAAGTTTTCGTATTCTAGCTCACCTACTTGGCTTCCGTCCATAGTGTAGGCCCATTCTGCGCCAAATTTCTGCACATCAAATTTATGAGCTCCACGACCTATTTCTTCATCTGGGGTGAATCCTACGCGTATTTTTCCGTGCTTAATTTCTGGATGGTTTATAAGGTATTCCATAGCAGAAATTATCTCTGCAATTCCAGCTTTATCGTCTGCACCTAATAGCGTAGTTCCGTCTGTAGTTATTAATGTTTGCCCTTTGTAAAGCAATAAATCTTCAAAATAATCTGGAGAAAGAACAATGTCTTTTTCTGCGTTTAGTACAATATCTTTTCCATTGTAATTCTCAACAATTTGAGGCTTTACATTTGCGCCAGTAAAGTCTGGTGACGTATCAAAATGAGACACAAAGCCTATTACAGGAACAGGATGAGAAACGTTAGAAGGCAAGGTAGCCATAATGTAAGCGTTTTCGTCTATGCTTACATCTTCCATTCCTATTTGTTTTAACTCTGCTACTAGTTTATTTGCTAAATCCCATTGTTTTTGGGTGCTTGGTGTGGTGTCGCTATTAGGGTCGCTTTCTGTATCTACAGTAACGTAACCTATAAAACGATTAATAAGGTGTTGTTTTTCAATCATAACTTTTCTTTTACTTTACAAAATAAAGCATATTCAAAATAACAAATACATAGTTTAGTGTATTTTTGTACCACATTTTTCAACTATGTACAAAACATTTATACGACCACTGTTTTTTAGTTTCGATCCCGAAAAAATTCACCATTTCACTTTTTCTATGATTCGGTTTTTTCACTCCATAGGCTTTGGAGGTATTTTCAGAAGTATTTACAAGCTGAAAAACCCAAAGTTAGAACGTGAACTTTTCGGAATAAAATTTCCAAATCCTGTCGGGCTTGCCGCAGGTTTCGATAAAGATGCTAAGCTCTATAAAGAACTTTCCAATTTTGGTTTCGGTTTTATAGAAATAGGGACTGTTACCCCAAAACCGCAAGCTGGTAATGACAAGCCACGGTTATTTCGCTTAAAAGAAGACAAAGCGATTATCAATAGAATGGGCTTTAATAATGGAGGAGTAGAAGAGGCTGTTGAAAGATTGAAAAAAAACGGAAAAACAGCTACAACTTCACTTGATAACCGTGTGTTAATTGGTGGTAACATTGGTAAAAATAAAGTTACACCCAATGAAGATGCTGTAAGTGATTATATTATTTGTTTTGAAGCTCTCTTTGATTATGTAGATTATTTTGTGGTGAATGTAAGCTCTCCCAATACGCCAAACCTTCGCGCTTTACAGGAGAAAAAACCTTTGACAGAGCTGCTTCAAACGCTTCAGGATAAAAATAATTTAAAAGAAAAACGAAAACCTATTCTTTTAAAGATTGCACCAGATTTAACAAATGAACAACTTTTGGATATTATAGACATTGTTAAAACCACCCAAATTGACGGTGTGATAGCAACGAACACTACTATTTCTAGAGAAGGTATTACTTCAGAAAACAAAAAAGAAATGGGTGGTTTAAGTGGTAAACCTCTTAATAAAAGAGCTACGGAAGTAATTCGTTTTCTTTCAGAAAATAGCGATAAGGCATTTCCAATTATTGGTGTAGGAGGGATTCACACTCCAGAAGATGCTATAGAAAAACTCAATGCTGGTGCAAGTTTGGTACAACTGTATACTGGTTTTATATATGAAGGCCCGGGCTTGATAAAAGATATTAATAAAGCTGTGTTGAGAATAAACAGGGCATAAGATAGTCTTAATAGCTACAATATGGCGTTAAATAGGTATCTCGAGTTCAATGAATTAAAACGCTTACCGTCTTATAGCATAGGGGGCTTAGGTCTTTTGTTATGATAGAAACCCTACTTTCTTTTTCTGCTGCAACGCTTGTGTTGGCGCTATCGCCAGGCCCAGATAATATATATGTGCTTACCCAGTCTTTAGTAAATGGTACCAAGAGTGGTATAGCAACTACGGCGGGTTTAATTAGTGGATGTATTGTTCATACCACACTTTTAGCTTTTGGGGTTTCGGCAATTATTACTGCTTCCGAAGAAATTTTTTATGCTATAAAAGTTTTGGGTGCTTGCTATCTTTTGTACTTAGCCTATAAGGTTTATGGAAGTGACTCTAAAATATCATTAACAGAAAATGCTCCGCAAAAATCACATTGGCAACTTTTTAAAACGGGTGTTATTATGAATTTGTTAAACCCCAAAGTAATGATCTTCTTTTTGGCTTTTTTTCCTGGCTTTTTGTGGGACGATCAAGGAAGTACTGTTTTTCAGTTTTATGTGCTTGGGGTGCTATTTATGCTAGTTTCCTTTATAGCTTTTAGCAGTATTGCTGTAGCAGCGGGTAAGATATCAAGCCTGCTTTTAGAATGGAAAAGTATGGGGCTGGTTTTAAAATGGTTGCAGATTTTAGTCTTTATTGGGATCGCTATTTTTATAGTGCTTCCTTAAAAATGTATTCATTTTTTAAAATTGAAAATAATTCTACCTTCAATTGAATTACTATCTTTGAACTAATGCAAGAAGTAAAAATTATAGAATGCCCACGCGATGCTATGCAAGGCATCAAAGACTGGATTCCTACCGAATTAAAAGTGAATTATTTACAATCGCTTTTACGATGCGGCTTCGATACTATTGATTTTGGTAGTTTCGTTTCGCCTAAGGCAATCCCACAAATGCAGGATACTGCAGCGGTACTTTCAAAACTAGATTTATCTGCTACTAACAGTAAGTTACTGGCTATAATAGCAAACGTACGAGGGGCCGAAGATGCTGTAAAGCATCCAGAAATAGATTATTTAGGTTATCCTTTTTCAATTTCAGAAAACTTTCAAATGCGTAATACCCATAAGACTATTGCCGAATCTTTGGTGATACTTCAGGATATTTTAAACCTTGCGCATAAAAATAATAAGGAGGTAGTGGCTTATCTAAGTATGGGGTTTGGAAACCCTTATGGAGACCCGTGGAATGTAGAGATAGTGGGAGAGTGGACAGAGCGACTTTCTACTATGGGTGTAAAGATACTTTCGCTTAGTGATACCGTTGGAACTTCTACACCAGAGATTATATCATATTTATTTACTAACTTAATCCCCAAATATCCCCACATAGAATTTGGTGCACATTTACACACCACTCCTCAAGCTTGGCACGAAAAAGTAGACGCCGCCTATAAAGCAGGCTGTAGACGTTTTGATGGTGCTATTCAAGGATTTGGTGGTTGCCCCATGGCAAAAGACGAATTGACGGGAAATATGCCCACTGAAAAGATGCTCAGTTATTTTACGACTGAAAAAGTGATGAGCAATATAAACCCGATGTCTTTTGAAAGTGCATATAATGAAGCAACCAAAATTTTTACAAAATATCATTAATATGAGAAATACATTACTACTATTCGTTTTTCTGGGGTTTTTTATTAGTAGTTGCTCAATCTTAGAGCCAAATACTGAAGGGCATATTAAAGGCAACGGTCTTGTAACTTTAAAGTTTGTACAAGTAAATGACGTCTATGAAATAGCACCCTTAAATGGAGGTGAATACGGAGGGATGGCCCGCGTAGCTCATATTCGAGATTCTATTAAAAGAAAATATCCAAATACCTATTTGTTTATGGCAGGTGATTTTTTAAACCCTTCGCTTTTAGGGACGCTAAAAGTTGATGGTGAACGCCTGAATGGAAAACAAATGGTCGATGTTATGAACGCTATGGATTTTGATTTGGTGACTTTTGGAAATCACGAAATGGATCTTGATGAAGAAGATTTACAAAAACGATTAGACGAGTCTACATTTAAATGGACTTCTGCAAATGTACGTCACGTAACAGAAGAAGGTATTAAGCCGTTTTCTACTCAACTAGAATTTACAACAGTCCCAATTTCAGATTTTGCTACTTTTAAAGCGGTAGATCCTAATGGTAATGAAATGAAATTTGGAGTTATTGGAGTAACCTTACCTTCAAATCCTAAGGACTATGTACATTACGGCGATATTTATAAAGAAGCCGTGCGTGCTTATGAGGCTGCAAGTGAGAAAACAGATTTAGTGTTTGGACTTACACACGTTGCAATAGAAGAAGATCGAGAAATTGCGAGACTTTTGCAGCCTATGCCATTAATTATGGGGGGGCATGAGCATGTTGCTAACCTAGTAAAAGTTGGTAAAACAGTAATTGCAAAAGCAGATGCGAATGCCAAAAGTTTGTATGTGCATACTATTATTTACAACCCGAAGACAAAGTATTACAACGTTCAATCGCAGCTTGTTTTTGTAGATGAAAACACTTCTTCTAATGCCAAAGTGGAAAGAATCGTATCTAAATGGAATGATTTGCTGGATGAAAAATTAAAAGAAGTTGTAGATAACCCCAATGAAATTATTTACAATCCGCAGACCCCATTAGATGGAACAGATAGTGCTAGTAGAGGTCTTCAAACAAATTTGGGTGAAATTATAACTAAAGCAATGGCTTTTTCTTTTGATAATAAAGTAGATGCGTCTTTAGTAAACGGAGGCTCTATACGGGTGGACGATATGCTTACAGGGCCTATTACTGCAAAAGATGTGTTTAGAGTATTGCCTTTTGGTGGAGGTGTTTTAAAAGTAGATCTTAAAGGTAGTTTGTTAAAAGAAGTTCTTGATTATGGCAAAGAAAAACGCGGAACAGGAGCTTATTTACAAAGAGATAATATTTCGCAAGCAAATAATGGAGATTGGCTTATAAGCGGAAAGTCTATAATAGATAGAAAAACTTACACGGTTGCGTTTAGCGATTTTTTGTTGAGAGGTTTAGATATCCCCTTCTTAACACCCGAAAATAAAGATGTTGTTAAAGTTTACACCCCCAAAGAAACAGAAACAGCTCACGATATAAGAAAGGCAATTGTACATTATTTAAAATCACTAGAACAGTAAAAATGTTTAAAAAAGCTATAAAGGTACTTGTTGTTTTAGTGCTTATAGCACTCTTAGCACTACAGTTTATTCGTCCAGAAAAAAACAATAGTGGCTATAACAGCATATCTTTATTTGAAACCGAAACCAAACCCACGGTTAAAGTTTCTTCTATTTTAAAAAATAATTGTTACGACTGTCATAGTAATCATACACAGTATCCTTGGTATGCTGAGATTGCTCCAGTTTCCCTCTGGCTAGAGGAACATATTAATCACGGCAAAAAAAAATTTAATGTTTCAGATTGGGAAAACTACTCCCTTAAAAAGAAAGACCACAAGTTAGAGGAGCTTATAGAAATGGTAGAAAATAATGAAATGCCATTGTCTTCCTACACCTTAATACACGGTAAACTAAGTAAAGACGATAAGAATCTTTTATTGCAATGGGCAAATTTAGTTAAGCTTCAGTACAAGTATCAATTAGAGGTTTCTTCAAATTAAAATTTTGTTTAACTAAAGTTAACAGTAAGAGAAAGCTCATTTCTGAAGAAATTGTAGTATATTTGCACGCAATTAATCCATAACCACTTTCATTCTTTCGGAAGTTAATTTAATTGCAATGACTGCACACGACAACAAAATTTTAGGAGAAGGTCTAACCTACGACGACGTACTATTAGTACCTGCCTATTCTGAAGTATTACCCCGCGAAGTATCTATCGCCACAAAATTTTCTCGTAATATAACACTAAACGTACCTATTGTATCTGCAGCTATGGATACCGTTACAGAAAGTGCTATGGCTATAGCAATAGCAAGAGAAGGAGGTATAGGGGTGCTTCATAAAAATATGAGCATTGAGCAACAAGCTGCCGAAGTAAGGAAAGTAAAGCGTGCTGAAAGCGGTATGATAATAGACCCCGTAACGCTTCAGAAGCATAATACAGTAGGCGATGCTCAAAAAACAATGCGCGAATACAGCATTGGCGGGATTCCAATTATAGATGAAGACGGAAAATTAATAGGCATCGTTACCAACCGTGATTTACGTTTTGAAAAAGACTTAAAGCGTTCTTTAATTGAAGTCATGACTTCTGAAAATTTGGTAACAGTAGCTCAAGGTACTTCGTTAAAAGAGGCAGAAATTATTCTTCAGCAAAATAAAATTGAAAAGTTGCCTGTAGTTACTAACGAAGGAAAACTTTTAGGGCTTATTACCTTTAGAGATATCACTAAGCTTACACAGAAGCCTATAGCCAATAAAGATAAATTTGGAAGACTTCGTGTTGCCGCAGCATTAGGAGTAACGGCAGACGCTGTAGAAAGAGCTGAAGCTCTAGTGAATGCACAGATAGATGCAGTTATTATAGATACTGCGCATGGACATACAAAAGGTGTGGTTGATGTATTGAAAAAAGTAAAACAAAAATTTCCAGAGCTAGATGTGGTAGTGGGTAATATAGCTACTGCAGCTGCTGCAAAATATTTAGTAAATGCTGGTGCCGATGCTGTAAAAGTGGGTATAGGTCCAGGTTCTATTTGTACAACTCGCGTAGTTGCTGGTGTAGGTTTTCCACAATTCTCGGCAGTTCTTGAAGTTGCAGCCGCATTAAAAGGAAGTGGTGTACCTGTAATTGCAGATGGAGGAATACGTTATACTGGTGATATCCCTAAAGCGATAGCTGCGGGAGCAGATTGTGTGATGTTAGGTTCTTTACTTGCAGGTACAAAAGAATCTCCTGGAGAAACTATTATCTACGAAGGTAGAAAATACAAATCTTACCGCGGGATGGGTTCTGTAGAAGCGATGAAACAAGGCTCTAAAGACAGATACTTTCAAGATGTAGAAGACGATATTAAAAAACTAGTGCCAGAAGGTATTGTAGGTCGTGTGCCTTATAAAGGTGAGTTGGTAGAGAGTATGACGCAATTTATAGGTGGTCTACGAGCAGGAATGGGTTATTGCGGATCTAAAGATGTAGAAAGCTTAAAAGAGAACGGTAAGTTTGTAAAGATAACTTTCTCTGGAATTGCAGAAAGCCACCCTCATGATGTAACAATTACTAAAGAAGCGCCTAATTATAGTAGGTAATATATTTAATATTTCAACATAAAAAAACGTGCTAACTTACTGAGTTAGCACGTTTTTTTGTTTAGTATAATGCTGTTATTCGCCTTCTGCATTTGTATCTGTTTCAACAGTAATGGAAATGCCTAGTTCTGTTAAAATGGGTACGGTAAGGTCGTAATTTGGGTCTAGGTACACTAAATCCTGATTGGTTTGCATAACTTGAGTGAAGCCTTGTTCACTAGCTACTTTTTCTAATGCTAAACCAATTTTCTTATAAAGTGGTTGTAAATATTCCTTTTGCTTAATTTCCATAAGCTTTGCGCCATTTTGTTGAAATTTTTGAATGTCAGAATCTAGATTTATCAATTCACTTTGCTTTTCCTTCTTTTGCTCTGGTGTTAAACTAGACTCTTTTTCTTTATAAGCTTCAGCTAGTTTTTTGTAATCAACTATTTTTTTGTTAAGGTCTATATCTAGTTGTTGTCCGTAGGTTTCCATTTGAGTTCGTACGGTTTCCATTTCAGGCATTTTTGAAAGGATGTAATCTACATCTACAGCGCCCACTTTACTTTGAGAGAAAGCTGTTAAACCTATAAAAAATACTGCGATTTTTAGAAATTTCATTTTTTTAGTTTTTAATTTTAACAACACAATATTACTATAAATATTTGTAAATATTTAGACTATAATCTATCGTTTGTCTATTAGAGAACTAATTGCAATTGAAGTTGTGGTTGCTTAGAGGCTACAAGGCTTATTGTTGCTCCTTATAAAATTGGCCGCGAGTGGGTTTTAGTTTTTCGCGTAATGTGTCCATTAAGTTTTTTTCAACTACCATATAGGCTATATGGTGCATAGGTGTAATTTGCTCCATTCCTGTAAAGCTGTTTTGCAAGCCCTCAATTTCTGAAAATTCATTTAAATGTTTAACGTGATGTTCTGCAATAGGCTGTGCGTTTGGGCCACGAAAATCCCATATAAGTTTAACTCTTTCAGACATGTATGTGTTTTGTTAAATACGTTTGCTTACAAAAAAGTGAGTTTTTGAAAGCCGCTTTTTATTTACTGGTGCAAGGTAAGTGTTTTTGCTATTATTTTTAAAATGCTAAAACACTATAATTATATTAAATTCGTTTCCTTTTATGAGCTATGATACCATAGCTTTTTGTTATTTTTGCGTCGCTTCAATAAAAAATATTCAAAAAAATGATTAAAAAAATTCTATCTGTATTCATTTTGGCCTTGTTGAGTGCCACTGCCGTTTTTTCACAAAACAAAAATGATGTTTTAATGACCATAGACGGTAAACCTGTTTATTCCAATGAGTTTAAACGTGTTTATAAGAAAAATCTAGACCTAGTTCAAGACGAATCGCAAAAAGATATTGACGGTTATTTAAATCTTTTTGTAGATTATAAACTCAAGATTGCAGAAGCAGAAGCGCAAGACTTAGATAAGGATTCTTCTTTTGAACTTGAATATAAAAAATACCGCGACCAGCTTTCAAGAACCTATCTTTTTGAAGATAAAGTAACAGAAGAGCTTGCAAAAGAAGCTTTTGAACGCAATAAGGTTGATATAAAAGCTTCGCATATCTTAATTCGCGTAGACTATGAAGCTTTACCTCAAGATACCTTGGCTGCGTATAAAAAAATTCAAAACATACGCGAAAAAGCTCTTAAAGGAGAAGACTTTTCAGAATTAGCAAGAACCTATTCTGAAGAACCAGGCGCAAAGAAAACAGCTGGAAATTTAAATTATTTTTCAGTTTTTACTATGGTGTATCCTTTTGAAACCGAAGCTTATAACACTGAAGTTGGTGAGATATCTAATATAGTGCGCACCAGTTTTGGTTATCATATAATAAAAGTGGAGGACAGAAGACCAAAGCTTCCTAAAATTGCGGTTTCTCATATTATGATTTCAGATAAAAAAGGAGCGCGTACTTTTAATCCTGAAGAGCGTATTAATGAGCTTTATACTATGTTAAAACAAGGCGAATCTTTTGAAAGTCTTGCGAAACAATTTTCAGACGACAAAAATTCTGCCGTTAAAGGCGGTGAGTTAAATCCATTTTCTAAAGGAGATTTAAGAGCTTCTGAATTTGAAGACGCGGCATACGAATTGAAAGAAATAGGTGAAATAAGTAAACCAATTAAAACAGATTTTGGCTGGCATATTATCCGTCTAAATAAAAAATTGCCTTCAGAAACATTTGAAAGTCAAAAACTAATGTTAGAGAAGAAAGTAACCGAAGGCGACCGTTCAAAAATTGTTGTTAGTGCTACAAATAATAAAATAAAAGAGAAATACGGTTACAAAAAAGGAGAGAGTTTCTTACCGTATTTTGACACCTATGTAAGTGACGAGGTTTTAAATAGAAAGTGGGTGATGGAACCTATTCCTGCCGATAAAGAAAAAACACTCTTTACAATTGGAGACAAGAAAGTAAACTATACAGATTTTGCAAAATATATAGAAAAACGTCAATTGAGAACAAGACCTTATAAACAAAAGGAAGCCTTACTTGTTGAACTATATGACGAATTTGAAACAGGACAATTAAAAGACTATTTTAAAGAACGATTAGAGATAGATAATGCAGATTATGCTGCCGTACTAAACGAATATCGCGATGGTCTATTGATTTTTGATGTAATGAACAAAAATATTTGGAAGAAAGCAAAATCGGATACTGTGGGACTTCAAAAATATTATGAAGCTAATAAAGAAAACTACCAATGGAAAGAACGAGTAGATGCAGATATTTATGCTGCTACTTCAGAAGACTTTGCCAAGCAGATTCAATCAATGTTGGCTGAAGGTAAAACTACCGAAGAAATAAAAACTGCACTTAACAAAGATGATAAGGTTAATGTATTGATAACTTCAGGTCTTTTTGAAGTTGGAGATCACGGACTTCCTGAAAATATAGAAGTTAAAAAGGGGGTTTCAAAAGTATACCCAAGCAACGATTCATTTGTCGTGGTAAATGCAAAAGATGTATTGGCACCAGGCGTAAAATCTTTAGACGATATTAAAGGGCGCGTTTTAAGTAGTTATCAAAACGATCTTGAAAAGTCGTGGATGGATAGCTTACGCTCAAAATACAAGGTAGTTGTTAATAAGAAATCTTTGAAACGCATTAAAAAGGATTTAAAGTGATACGTACATCTCTTTGTATACTTTTAGGAAGTGTTTTTTTGGTGTCCTGTGAATATTTTCAGAGGAAAACCGAAGAGAATGTAGTCGCTCGTGTAAATAATAACTTTTTATACGAAACAGATATTCAAAAACTAATTTCTGAAGTCACTTCTGCTGAAGACAGCACTTTAATAGTCAACAATTATATAAACCGTTGGGCTACCCAACAATTGCTAATAGATCAGGCTAAGATTAATCTCACTGCCGAAAAACTTGAGCAATACAATAAGCTAGTACAGGAATATCAAAATGATTTGCTTACAGAGGCTTATAAAAATGTAATTGTTAGCAAACAATTAGATAGTGTTATCTCTGAACAAGAATACCTAGATTTTTATGAGGCAAATAAAGAAAACTTCAAATTAAAAGATTTATTGGTAAAGCTTCGCTATGTGCAGCTTCCTCTAAATTACGAAGGGCTTGCAACTGTACGAGAAAAGCTTAATCGCTATAGCGAGAAAGACCAGAAATCCCTTCAAAGTCAAGACTATCAGTTTGTGTCGTCAAATTTTAACGACTCCATTTGGGTTAAGAAAGAAGTTTTGCTCGCAACCCTTCCCGGGCTTAGAAGGAATAGTGAACAAGTGTTAAAAAAAACCAATTTTGCACAACTGCAAGATTCAATAGGAGTATATTTGGTGAAAATTGAAGACGTGCTAAATCCCAACGATATAGCACCACTTTCATACGTTAAGCCTACTTTAAAGCAAATCATTTTGAATAAAAGAAAGCTTGAACTTATAAAAAAACTAGAAACAGATATTATAAAAGATGCTACTAAAACAAATAATTTTGAAATCTATAAAAATGACTAAGTTTTTATTGGTGTTCCTTTTTGCTACAACTATTGTAAGTGCTCAGACAGTTGTAGAGCCAGATAGTACTGGTGTTGTAAAAGAAAACGATTCTCTTGTTGTACAACAAGTTGTAAAACGCGATTCTTTAAAACCTTTTAAAAGATATAAAGCTGAAGGCGTAAGTGCTGTTGTTGGCGAATACGTTATTCTAGATAGCGATATAGATAAAGCATATGTAGAAATGCAATCTCAGGGTATCTCTATTGAAGATGTTTCGCGTTGCCAACTTATGGGTAAGTTAATGGAAGATAAACTGTATGCGCATCAAGCAAAACAAGATAGTATCTTGGTTCCAGATGCAGAAATTAACGGTATGATAGACCAGCAATTACAGTATATGGTCAGTGAGCTTGGAAGCGAAGAAAAAGTAGCTGCTTATTACCGAAAAGATAACATAGCCGAATTGCGTAAAGAACTTTTTGAAGCTAATAAGAACATCAAACTCGCAAGCTTGATGCAGCAAAAAGTTATTGAAAAGTTAGAAGTTACACCTGAAGAAGTGCGCACCTTCTTCTTTTCAATACCTGAGGAAGAGCGACCTGTCTTTGGAGCAGAAATTGAGATAGCTCAAATTGTGATAGATCCAGAGATAACTAAACAAGCTATAGATGAAGTTAAAGCGAGGCTTAACTCAATTCGAGCAGATATTATAGACAACGGTTCTAGTTTTTCTACTAAGGCCGTTTTGTATTCTAAAGACCCTGGTTCTGCATCTAAAGGTGGTTTGTATACAGGTGTTAAAAGAGACTCTCCTTGGGCTAAAGAATTTAAAGATCAAGCATTTTCACTCTTAGAAGGTGAAGTTAGTGAGCCTTTTGAAACAGAATTTGGATGGCATATATTATATGTTGAAAAAATTCGTGGGCAAGAGGTAGATGTACGCCATATTTTAATGTTTCCAGAAGTATCGCAACAGTCTATTGAAGCTGCACAAAAAGAAATAGAAAGATTAAAAGAAGATATAGATGATGGTGAAATAACTTTTGCCGAAGCTGCCAGAAAATATTCAGACGATAAAGAAACGCGTAATAATGGAGGGCAACTTGTAAACCCAATAACATTCGACACTAAATTTGATCTAACTAAAATGGATCCTACCCTTAGTGCTCAAGTGTATAACTTAAAAGAAGGCGAGGTTTCTGAAGTCTATACAGATCGTGACCGTACCGGAAAAAGTAGTTTAAAAATATTAACAGTTACAAAGAAATACCAAGAGCACAAAGCAGATTATGCTAACGACTATGAGCGTATAAAACAATTGGCACTTCGTGAAAAACAATTAAAGGTTATCAATAAGTGGCAGGACGAAAAAATAAAAGATACGTATATTAGCATCAATCAAGATTACCAAGATTGTGAATTTACTGGTAATTGGTTAAAAAAATAGAGAAATATATGTCAGACGTAACAGCAGTATCGCAACTGGTTTCAAAATATAACGCACTTAAGCAGGAAATAAAAAAAGTAATAGTAGGTCAAGATGAAGTGGTAGAGCAAGTATTACTCGCTATTTTCTCTGGAGGTCACGTATTGCTTATTGGAGTTCCTGGACTTGCAAAAACCCTACTTGTTAACACTGTTGCTGAAGCGCTTGGACTAAAATTTAAAAGAATTCAATTCACCCCAGATTTAATGCCGAGTGATATTTTGGGTTCCGAAATTTTAGATCAAAACCGAGAGTTTAAATTTATAAAAGGCCCCATTTTTTCAAATATTATACTTGCAGACGAGATAAACCGTACACCTCCAAAAACACAGGCGGCATTGCTAGAAGCTATGCAAGAACGTGCGGTAACAGTTGCAGGTCATCATTATAAGTTAGATCTCCCTTATTTTGTGCTAGCTACACAAAACCCAATAGAGCAGGAGGGAACTTACCCCTTACCAGAAGCGCAATTAGACCGTTTTATGTTTGCAATTAACCTGGAGTATCCATCTTTTGCTGAAGAGGTAGAAGTGGTAAAACAAACAACTGCTGGCGAAACAAAAACTGTAAACGCTCTGTTTACATCTCAAGAGATAATAGATTTTCAACAGTTAATAAGAAGAATACCCGTAGCAGATAATGTTGTAGAATACGCAGTAAGTTTAGTGGGTAAAACTCGTCCAAATAGTGATACCGCTACAGATATTGTAAAGAATTACATAGATTGGGGTGCTGGGCCTCGTGCCTCACAAAACCTAATAATTGCAGCTAAGGCAAATGCTGCATTACACGGTAAATTTTCTCCAGACATAGAAGATGTTCAAAAAGCCGCTATAGGTATATTGCGTCACAGACTTATTAAAAACTACAAAGCTGAAGCTGAAGGCTTAAGCATAGAAGATATTATAAAAAGCTTGTACTAGTGCGCGTTAAAGATTTTTTGCTGCCTATCGTACTCTTTTTAATAGGAGTTGGTTTTTATCTTATAGGAGCACTTTTTAATATCCTGCATTGGCAAATAGACTTTTTAAATGGAGCGTTATTTATTATTATAGCTTCCGTCTTACAATTAATTGCAATTGTACTTGCTATCCTAAAAATGTTTACTATTTATAGAAATAATAAATAATAAAAGATTAAGGTTTTTTTAAGATTCATTCTTTTTTTTGAAATTCTTAAAAATATTTACATAATGTTGTTAATTCGGTAATTATATGTAAAAAATTCTGCTATTTTTTAAAGTATATTCATTAAATAAGCTCTTTCCTTATATTTTTTTTAATATTCTAAAATTTTGTATTTTCGCCTGAACTAAAATTACAACTATGGCTTTTGACATTGAAATGATAAAAAAGGTTTATGCTCAGATGGCAGAACGTGTAGATAAAGCACGTGAGGTTACTGGCAAACCGCTAACGCTTTCAGAAAAAATATTATACTCTCATCTTTGGGATGGTAACCCTAATACAAGTTTTCAACGTGGTAAAGACTACGTAGATTTTGCGCCAGATAGAATTGCATGTCAAGATGCAACTGCGCAAATGGCACTTTTGCAGTTTATGCAGGCTGGAAAGAAAACTGTAGCAGTACCTACAACAGTTCACTGTGATCACTTAATACAAGCCAAACAAGGAGCTGCGAAAGATTTAAAACGCGCAAACGAGACTAGTAACGAGGTTTTCGACTTTTTAGAGTCTGTTTCAAATAAATACGGTATTGGTTTTTGGAAACCAGGAGCTGGAATTATTCACCAAGTTGTTCTTGAAAATTACGCTTTCCCAGGTGGAATGATGATTGGTACAGATAGCCATACAGTAAATGCTGGTGGTCTTGGAATGGTAGCTATTGGTGTAGGTGGTGCAGATGCAGTAGATGTAATGGCGGGAATGCCTTGGGAATTGAAATTTCCTAAACTAATAGGTGTGAAATTAACTGGCGAATTAAACGGTTGGACTGCTTCTAAAGATGTAATCCTTAAAGTTGCTGGAATTTTAACCGTAAAAGGAGGAACTGGTGCTATCGTAGAATACTTCGGCCCAGGAGCAAAAAACCTTTCTTGTACAGGAAAAGGAACTATCTGTAATATGGGTGCCGAAATAGGTGCTACTACTTCTACCTTTGGTTATGACGACGCTATGGAGCGTTTCCTTAGAGCGACAGACCGAGAAGATATTGCAGACGAAGCAAATAAAATTAGAGAATACCTAACGGGTGATGACGAGGTATATGCAAACCCAGAAATGTATTTTGATCAAGTTATTGAAATAGATCTTAATACCTTACGCCCACACTTAAATGGTCCTTTTACACCAGACTTAGCAACACCTGTAGGCGAATTAGGAGAAAAAGCGAAGAAAAATGATTGGCCTTTAAAAGTAGATTGGGGCTTAATAGGAAGTTGTACAAACTCTTCGTATGAAGATTTAACGCGCGCAGCTTCTATTGCACAACAAGCAATCGATAAAAAATTAAAGCCGAAAAGTGATTTTGGTATTAACCCAGGTTCTGAACAAATTCGTTTTACAGCAGAACGCGATGGCTTACTGGAAGTTTTTGAAAACTTAGGAGCTACAGTATTTACAAATGCTTGTGGACCTTGTATAGGACAATGGGATAGAAGTGATAGAAAAGGCGAAGAAAAGAATACTATTGTACATTCATTCAATAGAAACTTCTCAAAACGCGCAGATGGTAACCCAAACACACATGCTTTTGTAGGTTCTCCAGAGATGGTTGCTGCAATTGCTATTTCTGGTCGTTTAGATTTTGACCCTATGAACGATACACTTATAAATGAAGATGGTGTAGAAGTGAAACTTGACGAACCACGTGGTTTAGAATTGCCGCCAAAAGGTTTTGAAGTAGACGATAACGGTTATTTAGCTCCAATAGAAGACGGTAGTACGGTTGATGTAAAAGTAGCAAACGACAGTGAACGTCTTCAATTATTGGAACCTTTTGTACCTATTCAAGATTCTGAATTGCAAGGTGTAAAACTATTGATAAAAGCATTCGGAAAATGTACCACAGATCATATCTCTATGGCTGGACCGTGGTTGCGTTACCGTGGACACCTAGATAATATTGCGAACAACACTTTAATTGGCGCTGTAAATGCATTTAACAAAAAGACAAACTTTGTTAAAAACCAATTAACAGATGAGTATGGTGGTGTGCCAAATGTACAACGCGAATACAAAGCAAAAGGAATAAAAACTATCGTTGTGGGAGATCATAACTACGGTGAAGGTTCTTCTCGTGAGCATGCAGCTATGCAGCCAAGATTTTTAGGGGTTGCAGCGGTCTTAGTAAAATCTTTTGCTAGAATCCACGAAACAAACCTTAAGAAACAAGGTATGTTAGGACTTACTTTTGCTAATGAAGCAGACTACGATCTAATACAAGAAGATGACACATTCAACTTTGTAGATATTGCAGATTTTGCTCCTAATAAACAACTTACATTAGAGATTGTTCACGCAGATGGAAGTACAGATACAATTAAAGTAAACCATACCTATAACGATGCTCAAATAAAGTGGTACCGTGAAGGTTCTGCATTAAATTTAATTAAAAAGCAAAACGCTTAATAATTATAACAGTTAAGTAAAAACCTCAAAGACCTTAAGTGTCTTTGAGGTTTTTTTATGAGATTGATAGTACGCTTCTGTTGAACTTTGAAGCTGCTTAAAATTTCTCTTTAAAGATATTTAAAGGGAGTTATAGTTTAAGTTCCTTATCTAATTTGATGAATAGTAAAGAAACTGTCAGATTTTGAACGTAATAAGTTAACATTTGCCAAGTTTGAAAACATCTGAAAACTTATAGTTTCACCTTCTGCAAGTTGTACTAGTGTTTGTACACTTCGTATAGGTGGTGTTATATTTATGTCTAAAAGTAAAACGTCAATGTTTATATTGGCAAAGTTTTCTTGCGCAATTACTTCCGTTCCTTTAAGTATTCGAATGCCGTGGTTTGTTGAAATTGAAAGCCCACCAGAAGAGTTCATCTGTGCATAAACTTGATAAATTCCGTCTTGTTTTGCGGTAAATGTGTTGGTGGTAGTGTTAAATTCATCGTTTAAGTCAAATTCCTCAGCATTAAATGGGATTTTTGCAACATTAGATCCTAAAGAGATACCAATGTTTCCTGAACCTGTAAAGTGGCCTTTGACTGCTGTTTTTATATTGCTTTCATAAATTGTTTTGGAAGCGATTCTGTTTACGGTTCCATCGCGAGACATAACGAGAACAGAATCTGTAGCAATTTCAGGAATAGTTTCTTCTTGAATTGATCGAATGCGTAAATTGCCATTAACATCCAAAGCTGCAGTTGGATTGGTAGTTCCAATACCAACTTGAGAAAATACAGGTATTGAAATTAAAAAAAAAAGATAGGATAAGCGTTTCATTATAGTTGATTTGGTACTGCAAAAATACAAAATACATCGCAAAACGAGAGATAATGAAGAATTTTAATGTTAAAATAATAATGAATTTTTTAAAGAAGCACTGGAGTAATATTTTGTTCTTTGTTTTTATAGGTTTGCTTATTGTACCGCAAACACGAATGCCTATACAGGTTTTTTTACAGCAAATTATAGCATTTACACCTTCAGAAAAAGATGAAGCAGATAGAGAAGTTCTCCTAGATTACAATTGGAATTTACAAAAGTTAAGTGGAGAAGCACTAAATTTTTCTGAAGCAAAGGGAAAAGTAATAGTTCTTAATTTTTGGGCTAGTTGGTGCCCGCCTTGTGTGGCCGAAATGCCTTCACTTCAAAAACTGTACGATAGCTATGGCGATCAAGTAGCCTTTTATTTTGTGACTTCAGAAAAGCCAGCAAAAGTTGAACAGTTTTTAAAGAAGAAAAATTACATTTTACCCGTTTATCTACAAACCTATAAAGCACCAGAACAACTTGAAACAACTGTGCTTCCTACTACCTACGTGATTTCTAAAACAGGTGAAATTGTAATAGCTGAAGAAGGTGTTGCAGATTGGAACAGTAAAAAAGTGAGAGCGTTGCTAGACAAGCTCTTAAACTAAATGCATGTAATACACTAACCAAGGAAATAAATCTCTTTAATAGATTTCATTTCTTTTTTTGCTGTAGCAATAGCCTTAATTTCCAACCATAGTTTTGGCGTTATTAATGCTTTTAAGGGCTGCTCAACATTAATGATGTTAGGAAAGTTTTTAAGTAGCTTTTTGTCCCAAGACTGGTAATGGTTTAATAAATCATCTGGATAGACAGTTTTTCGCCTAGTGCCTTCGTTAATTCCTTTAAATGGCTCAGTAACGTTTAAATACCCATAGTCATCTGTAAGCTCTTCCCCAGCTTGAATATCTCTAATAGCAATTTCAAAATCGTATGCTGTAGAGAGGCAATTGCTCTTAAAGCTGTGGTTTACAAACCGGCCGTTATCCCAACAAAGCACATAATTACCTTTGTTGTTTCTATAGCAGTATGTTTCCAGTATATTTTGGTATAGCGGATCCATTTTTTTTAGTTTTGCAGGGCTATACTCGCGGTCTAAATCATCTAAAACCCAGGTTATAGTTCCGGCTGGAATAAATTGGGTGGCAACAACACCATATCCAATTTCGTTGCTGATAAATTTCAGTTCAGTGTTAGGATGTATCATAATTCATCTCCATTTAATGATTAAATGTAGTGCAAAATTCTCTTTGTTTTACACTTTATAAGCTATTGTTTATGAATTATTAATGCAGTTAATTTGCCGATTTTTTTCGCTAGAAATCTTTTGATTGAATAACGGGTGATTCTTTAAGCTTTTCCATAATAAAGAATATGGTTAGTAACATACTTAAAGCGTAAATACTATCTTCTATAGGTACAGTGCCAATTCTAAGCCCTAAGTTTTCAGCGTTGTTGTACCAAACAACCTCTTCGTTTATCCAGCTTCCTGTTAGGAAACCATTCACAATAAAAAAGGGAATAAGGAGTACAGTAAATACAGGGAAAAATACATTTAAGAGCTCGCGTTTATAGTTAAATACTAAGGCTATTAACACTATAGCATATCCAAAGTTTATTGCGGTATACCATCTATTGTAAAAATATAGCAATAAAACAATTAAAGTAGTTTGTAAACAGTAATAGACTATTGCGGTTGTGTCTTTTGAAAAAGAAAACTTTGGAAGTATTTTCTTAAAACTGTAAATAGTAAAAAGACAAGCATAAGGAATACAAATAAAGAAAAGCCATTCTTCTACAGGTAGATTAACAAGGGTTTTTCCTATAAGATAATCGGGATTAAATCCCCAAATACCCTGTTGAGTAAAAATGATATCCCAAGGAATAAAAAAAGACATCATAATAAGGGTAGCTGGAAAAAAATAAAGCCACTGTTTGTAAAATTTCAGTTTTGGGTGAAAGCTGAAAAGAAACGGAATACTTAAAGATGCAATATTAAGTGTAAGGTAGAGCTGCCACATCTTCTATTTTTTAAAGTATTTTATGGGAGGTAACAACATTCCGAAGCATTCCCCTTTGTCTTTGCCTATGTGTTTATGGTGTATTTTATGGGCTCTTCTTATACCGCGTGAATACCAATTATTAGCTTTTTTAAATACTTTAAAACGCTGATGAATAAAAATATCGTGCACAATAAAATAAGTAAGCCCATAGGCAAAAATACCTAAGCCTATAGGTAAGCCTGCCCAAAAACCCCAATAACTCCAGCCTATAAAACAACTGATACTTACCATAGCATAAAACAGAAAAAAGTAGTCATTTCGTTCCCACCAACTCCCGTGGTCTTTATGATGATGATCTTTATGAAGCTTCCATAAAAAACCGTGCATTATGTATTTATGAGTAAACCATGCCATAAACTCCATAAAGCAGAATGTGGCAAGCAATATCAATATCCATAATAGTGTTGTCATTTAGTGTTGTTTTATATCTTATAAGGCATATTAATGTATGTTTTTGTAAAGAGTAATTGCCTAGACACGCTTTGTTTTATTTGACCAAATTTAATTGATAGGTAACATAACTATGTGTTAACACTCCAAGTTTTTCAAAATTTGGCACGCGAATTCTAGCATTCTTAATTTCTAAAGCAGGTAATTGTTGAAGCTTTCTCAACAAACGCTTATAATATCTGTAAGCTAAGAAAACTCCAAATTTTGAATCTGAAGGTAATAAGAGTATGCCTTGATATCCTTTATTAAAATTTTCTGTTATTTCGTTTATTATTCTGTTTTTTGACGCTTCATCTAAAGCATCCAAATTTGTATTTGGAAAATAGGTTCGGTTAAGGTTTTGATAATCCTCTTTAAGGTCTCTAAGAAAATTCACTTTTTGAAAAGCAGAGCCTAAATTCATTGCAAATTCTTTTAATTGATTGTACATCTGCTCGTCACCTTTCACAAATACCTTTAAGCACATAAGCCCTACAACGTCTGCAGAGCCGTATATGTAATTGTTGTATTCGGTTGTGGTTGTATATTCACTTTTGGTGAGATCTAAACGCATACTCGCCATAAAGGCCTCAATCAATTCTTTGTCAATACTGTATTTAACAACCGTTTCTTGAAAAGAGTTTAAGATAGGGTTTAGGCTAATGCCATCATTTAATGCGTCTTCAAGTGAATTTTCAAAACGACTAAATAACAACTCTTTGTCGTAATCGTGAAAAGAGTCTACTATTTCGTCTGCTAGGCGAACAAAGCCATAAATATTATAAATATCCTGCCGTATAGACGGACCAAGCATTCGTGTTGCTAACGAAAAAGATGTGCTATAGGTTTGTGTTACCTTTTTGCTACATTTATGAGATAAGGTGTCAAAAAGTGCTTTCAATTTTTCTTTTCTTTTTCAATTAAACTTGCTACTAATTTTCCCGAGATAAGTGCTGGAGGTACTCCTGGGCCTGGAACGGTAAGTTGTCCCGTGAAAAATAGATTTTTCACTTTTCCGCTTTTTAATTTTGGTCTTAAAAAAGCGGTTTGCATAAGTGTATTTGCTAGTCCATAAGCATTTCCTTGATAGCTGTTTTAGTCTGAAACAAAATCATTAATGCAAAATGACTTCTTAAAGATAATATTTTCTTTTATCTTTTGATTTGTGATTTTTTCAAAACGACTTATTATTTTTTCAAAATATTCCTCCCGTACTTCATCAATATCAATTAGTCCAGGGGCAAGTGGAATTAAAAAAATACCAGCTTCTTTTCCTGAAGGGGCAACAGTTGTATCTGTTTTTGAAGGAAAACTAGCATAAAATAATGGAGCTGTTGGCCATTGGGGAGTATCGTATATTTCTTTTGAATGTTTTTCAAAATCTACATCAAAAAATAAACAGTGATGATTTACATTTTCAATTTCTTTGTTAAACCCTACATAAAAAAGTAAGGCAGAGGGAGCAAATGTTTTTTTGCGCCAGTAGGATTCTGTGTATTGTCTGTATTTGTTGTCTAGAAGTGTCTCGGTATGATGATAGTCTGCTCCACTTAAAATAACATCAGCAGTAATGGTGTCCCCATTTATTTGTAGCGAATGAGCTTTAGCTTGTGAAACATTTATTTTTGAAACCGTTTGATTGGTTTTTATAGTAACCCCAAGTTCCTCTGCTAAATTCTTAATACCTTCTACAACACTATACATTCCCTTTTTTGGATGAAATGTGCCAAGTCCAAAGTCTGCGTAATTCATAAAACTATAAAAGGAAGGGGTGTTGGATGGTTTTGCTCCTAAAAACAAAACTGGAAATTCTAATATGGAAACGAGTTTTGGATTTTTAAATTCGCTTCTTACGTCTTTACTTATGGTGCTGAAAAACTGATTTATTTTTTTTAATGTCTTTGTTGTAACTAGTTCTAAGGGTGAAACTCCAGGTTTGTACACCAAATCCTTTATTGCAATAGTATAGTTGTCTAAAGCCTTTTTTATAAACTTTTTAAGCTTTTTTGAACTTCCTGGCTCTTCATTCTCAAAAGCAATGCAAATTTTATCTAATGTGTCTTCAATAGTTATTGAGTCGTCTGTACCAAAAAACACTTTATATGCAGGGTTAAGCTTTTCTAATTCATAGAAATTTGAAGGCGTTTTTCCGAAGTCGGCGAAAAATCGCTCAAACACATCTGGCATCCAGTACCAAGTTGGGCCCATATCAAAAGTAAAGCCTTCATTATAGTATACTCTTGCTCTACCACCAATAGCGCTGTTTTTCTCGTATACAGTAACCTTGTTTCCCGCTTGTGCTAAATAGCATGAAGCAGCAAGTGAAGAAAATCCAGAACCAATAATAGCAATATTTAAACTCATAATGTTTAACAAATATACAAAATAATTAAACAAAATAGAATTTGATTCATTTTTTATGTTTAAAACTTTTGCGGATTTTTATTTAGGAAAGCGTTTTTGTTAAGTAGCAAGTGTACTATTGCTCAACTGCAATTAGGCAATTTTAGTAAGCTGTTTGATAAATGAATCAATCTCTTTAAAGAGTTTAATATTTTTTGAGCTTTTGGTTTTTGTACCTGTTTTAAAGCCTAACACCCATAATTCGCAAGGTTTTTTATTGCAAATTTTTTGTTGAAAATCAGTGAGGTATTGGTCAAGGTTATTGTTCTCTGGTTGTACAGTAAAATAGGTTACGAAGATGGTGTTTTCTTTTGTGCTTAGAATATGTGTTAGGCTTTCCAAAGGAATATTAGCGCCTAAATATAGGGTGTTATGTCCCATAGAAAGCAATTCGTAGTTAGCGTAAAGTAGGCTTAACTCGTGTATTTCTTCTAGTGGGAGATAGAGTACAAAAGTAGGGGAGTTGTTTGGTTGTGGTTCTTTTGGTTGTAATTTGCTTTGGTGTATAATGGAGTGTTTTATTTTTTCAGAAATAAAATGTTCATGGGCGGGATCTATAGTACCCGAATGCCATAAAACCCCCATTTCATTGAGCAAGGGTATAAATATTTCAGAAAAAATTGTCCTAAAAGATTTTTGCTTTAACAATACTGTAAGTGTGTCGTCAAAAAGGGCTGAGTCAAATTCAAACATAGCCGTTTTAAATACATGAAGTGTATGTTGTGAGTTAGGCTCTTGTATGCTTGATTTAATCAAGCTTTGAATTTGCGCTGAGCTCAAGCTAGCTATCTTAGATATTTTATGGCCCGTATTATATAAGTAAGCAACATTTAGTAACTTCTTTAAATTCTCTAAATCATATTTTCTGATGTTAGAATCTGTGCGGTCTGGCTGTAGAAGATTGTAGCGTTTTTCCCAAATACGAATAGTATGTGCCTTTACATTCGAAAGATTCTCTAAGTCTTTAATGCCAAATTGAGTTTTGACCACTGAGCATTGTTTTTTTTAATGTTGAAGAGGTTAATGTAGTGAAAAGAAATCAAAAACTGTTTAGAATATATTTAAAACCTTCAGTTTGATGTTAAAAGTACCCGGGATGGGACTTGAACCCACACGCCCTACGGACACATGGCCCTCAACCATGCCTGTCTACCAATTCCAGCACCCGGGTGAATGCTTTTATAAATCAAATAAAAATAGCTTATAAACAAAAAAAGTTAAACCGTGGGCTTAACTTTTTTGTGACCTGGCTGGGGCTCGAACCCAGGACCACCTCCTTAAAAGGGAGGTGCTCTACCAACTGAGCTACCAGGTCTTCCTTAATGCGGGTGCAAATATACTATCATTTATTTATTTTTTCAAAGCTAAAACCAATAAAATTTAATAAAAATCGAAAAACGCTGATAAACAGGGTTTCACAATTAATGTTTTTTTTCAATTTGTGTTTATTGAATTAATTTCTGTAAAATTGAAGGGTATTTCAAAGTGAAAAAGAATACCTATACAAACATTTTAAAGATGAAAATTGTACTAATTGGCTATATGGGAAGCGGGAAATCTTCGGTAGGAAGGAATCTTGCGGCATCTTTAAATCTACCTTTTATAGATTTAGATCTAGAAATTGAAAAAGAAGAAGGAACTTCGGTTTCAAATATATTTTCAGAAAAAGGAGAGATTTATTTCAGAAAAAAAGAAAATACGGTTTTAAAAGACCAATTTTTAAACCTAGATAATTTTGTTCTGGCCACTGGAGGTGGTACTCCTTGTTATGGCGATGTATTGCCGTTTATGTTGTCTCAAGAAGACACCACCGTAATTTATCTTAAAGCCTCCCTTGAGGTCTTAACGGCAAGATTGTTTAAAGAAAAAGAGCAGCGCCCCTTAGTGGCACACTTAAAAAGTAAAGAAGCTATAAATGATTTTATAAGAAAGCATCTTTTTGAAAGAGCTTTTTATTACAATCAAGCTTCAATTATAGTAAATAACGACTTTGAAGCTATTTCTGAAACTGTAAAAGAGATTAAGCTTAAATTAGTCTAAGACAGCTCTGTCATTGTTTTTTTCGAATATTACAGAAACATTCTCATTTATTGATGTTGAAAGCGAAATACCTTTAAAATCTGCTTTTATAGGGTACTTCTTATGATTTCGGTCTACCAGTACCGCGGTTTTAAACTGCTTAAGTGGGACTTCAAGAAAATGCTTTACTCCGTAAATTAAAGTAGTACCAGAATGTAAAACATCATCTACTAATAGCAAGGATTTGTTTTGATATTCTGCTTTTTTCAAAGAAGTAGTTATCTGGCTGGTAGGATTTTTTTTATCTATATTCACTTCACAAAGCAAAACCTTTATAGGTGAAATTTTCTCTACTTCAGCTTTTATTTTTTTTGCCATAACCATGCCGTTACTAACAATTCCTGCTATAACAACTTCCTTTTCATTTACATTGGTTTCGTAAACCTGATAGGCAATTCTCTTAACTTTATGCGCTATTTGCTTTTTGTCTAGTATAACGGTGCTTATTTCTTGCATCTGCTAATGTTTTTTCAAATATAAGGATTAGTCTTCGTTTTCATCTTCCTCAGTATCGGTAAAATCGTCAATATCTCTGCGGTCTTTTTTTGTAGGTCGGCCTACTCCTTTTTTGCGATAGTACGATTTTGCATATTGAAGCATCTCATTGGTTGCAAATGCTTCTTTTGGGGTGGTGTCTTTTCTGTAAATATCTACGAGCTTAGCACCAACTCTACTATCGGGTAGATCTAGCACTTCCAGTTCGTAGTTTATTTGGTTTTTGCGTAGACTAATTTTATCGCCAGGATACACATCTCTAGCGGGTTTTACAATATCGCCATTTACACGTACCGCCCCTTTTTTACAAGCTTGAGTTGCCATGTTTCTGGTTTTTAAATACCGTACCGCCCATAAATATTTGTCTATCCTCATAATTATTATGCCCAAAACAACGTTAATGTAGTGTGCAAAAATAATGGAAAATTGTATCTTGCACCCACAAAAAATTGACGATGATAAAAATAAAATACGCCTTTGCGCTTTTAGTTGTAATACTTGCTGTTACAGTTTCTTGTAAGAAAGACGATGAGTCTGTAGAAGTTGTTCCACCTCGTGATCGTGGTCCAGAAGCTTTAAGAGCACAAGAAGAAATAGAAGAGTTTTTAGAAACACACTTTTATAATTATGATGAATTTGAGTCAGACCCAGAAAACTTTAAAATAAAGTTCGATACTATAGCTGGTGATAATGCTTCAAAAACACCTTTGATAAATCAGGTAGATTTTGTTGAAGTAGAAGATCTTTTTGACGAAGATGTTATCTATAAAATGTACTATTTAAATGTCCGAACAGGTGAAGGAGATGTGCCAAACTTTTCAGATTATACTATTAATACCTACGAAGGAAGAACCTTAGACCTAGAGTTGTTTGATAGCTCTGTTATTCCGGTTAGGTTTAACTTGGTAGATACCCAATTTTCCTCAGGTATAATTAGAGGTTTGCAACAAGCTTTAATTCAGTTTAGAGGAGCATCAAACGTAATAACAAATCCTGACGGTACGCTTTCTTTTGAAGGCTTTGGTATAGGTGCCGTGTTTGTGCCATCTGGCTTAGCGTATTACCAATACCCTCCAACAAATCTAAGTTCATACCAACAACTTATATTTTCTTTTGAATTATTTGATTCTGAAGTCGCAGATCACGACGAAGATGGTATTCCTTCTTACCTTGAAGATCTCGATGGAGATGGGTTTTTATTAGATGATGATACAGATGGAGATGGGGTAGCAAATTACTTAGATGTAGATGATGATGGCGACGGAAGGCTTACCGAATTTGAAATAGAAATTGATGAAAATGGCGTGATTACTTATCCAGATGAAGATGGCGATGGAATTCCAGATTATCTAGATTCTGATAGTTAATAAAAACAAATTGTAAACTAAAAAATCCCGATTCTAACTAGAATCGGGATTTTTAGTTTTAGTATTTCTTAAAAAGAAATTATTTTCTAGCGATTACCTTTTTTACAGCGTTTTCTATAGCTGAAGCATTTAATCCGTATTTATCCATCAATTGTTCTGGAGTTCCAGATTCGCCAAAGGTGTCATTTGTAGCAATAAACTCTTGAGGAGCAGGTTGCTGTGTAGTGAGTAAACGCGCTACACTTTCACCAAGACCACCAAGATAGTTGTGCTCTTCTGCAGTTACTACACAGCCAGTTTTTTTAACGCTTCTTAGTATTGCCTCGTCGTCTAATGGTTTTATAGTGTGTATGTTTATTACATCTGCAGTAATCCCCTTTTCATTTAAAGCTTCTGCAGCTTGTAGCGCTTCCCAAACTAAATGACCGGTTGCGATTATAGTTACATCATTTCCTTCTTGTAACTGAACTGCTTTTCCTATCTGAAAATTTTGATCGGCTGGGGTGAAATTGGCAACTTTTGGTCTTCCAAATCTTAAATAAACAGGGCCGTCATAATCTGCTATCGCTATGGTAGCTGCTTTGGTTTGGTTGTAATCACAAGTGTTAATTACAGTCATACCTGGAAGCATTTTCATCAAGCCTATATCCTCCAGTATTTGATGTGTAGCACCGTCTTCGCCTAGCGTTAATCCTGCGTGAGAAGCACATATTTTTACATTTTTACCACTGTAGGCAACACTTTGACGTATTTGGTCATAGACTCTTCCGGTTGAGAAGTTTGCAAAAGTACCCGTAAACGGTATTTTGCCACCAACAGTCATACCTGCGGCCATACCTATCATATTAGCTTCGGCTATACCTACTTGAAAAAAACGCTCTGGATGATTTTTTTTGAATTCATCCATCTTTAAAGAGCCTGTAAGATCTGCACAAAGTGCAACAACATCTTTATTTTTTTTGCCGAGTTCCGTTAGTCCGTCACCAAAACCTGATCGTGTATCCTTTTTGCCTGTGTCTGTATATTTTTTCATAGTCCTTCCCAACCCCTCAGTAGGAGAGGCTTTTCTTGGGCTGTTTTTTAATTTTCTATTTTCATTATTCTTTGTTCATTCCCCTTCGGGGGCTAAGAAGCTTTTAATAATCTCCTAAAGTTACAGGGTTTTGCGCCAAAGCCGTTTCTAATTGTTGGTCATTTGGAGCTTTTCCGTGCCAATCATGAGTGTGCATCATAAAATCTACACCGTTACCCATTACCGTATGTAGTAAAACACAAATAGGCTTGCCATTTGCCGTTTTTTCTTTCGCTAGTTTCATGCCTGTAATGATAGCCTCAACATTGTTTCCTTTTTCAATATCGATTACATCCCAACCAAAAGCTTCAAATTTTGCTCTTAGATTTCCTAAAGCAAGTACCGTATTGGTAGAGCCGTCTATTTGCTGGCCATTTAAATCTACAGTTACTATAAGGTTGTCTACTTTATTTGCAGCAGCATACATTATAGCTTCCCAGTTTTGCCCTTCTTGCAATTCACCATCACCACAAAGTGTATAAACAATTGAGGTGTCATTGTTCAATTTTTTTGTAAGTGCGGCTCCTATAGAAACAGAGATACCCTGACCTAAAGAACCCGAAGCCATTCTAATTCCTGGTAATCCTTCGTGAGTAGTAGGATGCCCCTGTAAACGTGAGTTTAAAAGACGGAAAGTGTTTAATTCTTCAACCGGAAAATAACCGCTGCGAGCTAAAACACTATAAAATACAGGTGAAATATGCCCGTTAGATAGGAAGAAAAGATCTTCATCTTTACCATCCATAGTAAAACCCTCTTTACGCTCCATAAGTTCGCTGTAAAGCGCTACAAAAAATTCTGTACAACCTAATGAACCTCCAGGGTGTCCCGAATTAACTTTATGTACTTGTCTTAAAATATCTCTTCGAACTTGAGTGACCAAATCCTCTAGTGCTTTATAGTCTGCCATAGTATGTTTTAATTTTCAAGGTCAAAAGTAAGGTATTCGCTTAGCTGTTCAAAACCTAAACCAAGGCTTTTATTAACGATTTTAAACTTTTGTTAACATGAAGACTCTATCGTGAATTCAAAATATAAATAGATTATAGCTTAAGCTGTAATATTCACAATTCATAATTCCTAATTCTGAATTAATAAAATTATCTTTGCCCACTCAATAAAAATTGCTGAATGCACTTTAAATTAGAAGCTACAGACATACAAAGCAACGCACGCGCTGCAACTTTAACTACAGACCACGGTGTTATTGAAACACCTATTTTTATGCCGGTTGGCACTTTAGGTACAGTAAAAGGGGTTCACCAACGGGAACTTAAGGAAGATATTAATCCAGATATTATTCTTGGAAACACCTATCATTTGTACCTAAGACCACAAATGCCTATCCTTGAAAAAGCTGGGGGCCTTCATAAATTTATGAACTGGGATCGAAATATTCTTACAGATAGTGGGGGGTATCAAGTTTATTCGCTTTCTGCTAATAGAAAGATTAAAGAGGAAGGGGTTAAGTTTAAAAGCCATATAGATGGAAGTTACCACGTTTTTACACCAGAAAACGTGATGGAAATCCAACGTACTATAGGCGCAGATATAATCATGGCTTTTGATGAATGCGCTCCTTATCCTTGCGATTACAATTACGCAAAACGCTCTATGCATATGACGCATCGCTGGCTAGATCGTTGTATAAAACACTTAGATAAAACACCCTTAAAATACGATTATGGACAATCGTTTTTTCCAATAGTTCAAGGTAGTACGTATAAAGATTTACGAAAGCAATCTGCAGAGTATATTGCTTCGGTTGGAGCAGAAGGCAACGCCATAGGAGGACTCTCTGTAGGAGAGCCAGCTCCAGAAATGTACGAGATGACAGCTATCGTTACAGAAATTCTTCCAAAAGACAAACCTAGATATTTAATGGGGGTAGGTACACCAGCAAATATTTTAGAGAATATAGCTTTAGGAATTGATATGTTTGACTGTGTTATGCCAACTAGAAACGGTAGAAACGGAATGCTTTTTACTTCTGAAGGGACTATCAATATAAAGAATAAAAAGTGGGAAGCAGATCTTTCGGCTATAGACCCTATGGGAATTACCTGGGTTGATACAGACTATAGCAAAGCTTATTTACGTCATTTATTTACAGTAAATGAAATGCTAGGAAGACAAATAGCTACTATCCATAATTTAGGATTTTATTTATGGTTGGTTCGCGAAGCTAGAAAACATATATTAGCAGGTGATTTTACTGAATGGAAAAATGGGATGGTTAAAAAACTAGACCAAAGATTGTAATATGTTTAGCATACTTGATAGATATATATTAAAGAAGTATTTAGGAACGTTTTCGCTCCTACTATTGCTTTTTATACCTATAGGTATCACGGTTCACCTTGCCGAAAAGATTGATAAAATTCTAGAAAACGAGGTGCCTTTTATGGAAGTGATGCTTTATCTCTACCATTTTACTATATATTTTGCTAACCTACTTTTTCCTTTGTTTCTTTTTCTATCGGTTATTTGGTTTACTTCAAAATTGGCAAATAACACCGAGGTGATTGCTTTTTTGAGTAGTGGTGTTTCTTATTATCGTTTTCTACGACCCTATATAATTGGTGCTACCATTGTATGCATTGCAGCCTTAGTGTTTAGTATGTATCTAGCCCCAAAGGCAAGTAAAGGCTTTAATGAGTTTTCGTATACTTACCTTAAAAAAGGAAAAAAAGATCGTGACCAAAGCAATGTGTTTACCCAGATAAATGATAACGATTATATTTATGTAAGCTATTTTAATGTAAATGATAAAATAGGTAGCAACTTTACTTTAGAGCATTTTGATGGAAATAAAATGCTCTATAAAATTTCTGCGGCACAAATAAAATACAACGAAAAAGATAGTACCTATTCGCTTTTTAACTACAACAAACGAAAAATAGGGGAGTTTGAAGATGTTTTAGAAAGTAAGGCGAAACTCGATACCGTTTTTAGCTTCGATTTAGAAGATTTAACTCCGGTAACCTATATAGCTGAAACCTTAAATTTTTCTGAACTTAACGACTTTATAGAAAAAGAAAAGGCGCGTGGCTCTTCATATATTAATAGGTATGAAGTAGTGCGTTATAAAAGATGGAGTTTGCCAGTTTCGGCATACATACTTACCATTATTGCTGTAGCTGTTTCCTCGGTTAAAAGACGAGGTGGTATGGGCCTCAATCTCGCTATTGGAATAGGGATTGGGATGGTGTTTGTTTTCTTCGATAAAATTTTTGGAACTATGGCAGAACAGAGTGATTTTTCTCCCTTTGTGGCTACTTGGTTTCCAAACTTTGTTTTTGGAATATTAGCAATCTATCTTTTAAGAAATGCGAAACGATAAGCTCCTTAATTACCTCCACTTACATTTTATAGTTTTTATCTGGGGCTTCACCGCAGTCCTAGGTGCTTTAATTACATTAGATGCTATTCCGCTGGTATGGTATAGAATGCTTATAGCAGGAATATTAATATTTGCGTTTTTAAAGTATAAAAAAGAAAACCTAAAATTCTCTCTTAAAACCTTAGGAGGTTTTGCGCTTGCAGGCGTTATTATTGCTCTGCATTGGCTCACTTTTTTTGGTGCTATCAAAGCTTCAAATGTTTCAGTAACACTCGCAGTGCTTTCTACGGGAGCTTTTTTTGCTTCCATATTAGAACCATTATTTTATGGAAGAAAAATAATACTTTACGAAGTATTCTTCGGTTTAATTGTGGTTGTAGGACTCTACATTATTTTTGATGTAGAAGCTTCCTATACTTTAGGAATAGTATTAGCACTTATTTCAGCATTTTTAAGTGCCTTGTTTTCTGTTATTAACGGTAAGTTTGTTCTAAAACACAAAGCCTCGGCAATTTCATTTTACGAGTTGACTTTTGGAGTGCTAGCAATATCTATTTATTTAGCTAGCACAGGTAAATTTTCGGAAGCATTTTTTACGGTCTCTACCCACGATTGGATCTACCTTTTTATCTTAGCATCTGCTTGTACTGCCTATGCATTTATTGCGTCTATACACGTTATGAAATGGATAAGCCCCTACACAGTTATGCTTACAATTAATATGGAGCCTGTTTACGGTATTATCTTAGCGTTACTTGTTTTGGGAGATTCAGAAAATATGAGTCCACAATTTTATTATGGCGCTGTAATTATACTACTTACAGTAGTTGCTAATGGTATCATTAAGATTACACAGGAAAGAAAACGAAGAAGATTGTCTAACACCTAAAACAAAATTTTATCTTTGTACATCAAACCTTTATAAAACAAAGGAAATAATTATGGAATATCTTGATTTTGAACTCCCTATAAAAGAACTACAGGAACAGTACGAGAAAGCTTGCCTTATTGGCGAACAGAGCGATGTAGATGTTACTAATACCTGTAAGCAAATTGAAAAGAAACTCAACGATACTAAAAAGGATATATATAAAAATCTTACTCCTTGGCAGCGTGTACAACTTTCACGCCACCCAGACCGTCCCTACACTATGGATTATATAAATGCCATCTGTGGGGATTCTTTTTTAGAACTTCACGGCGATCGCAATTTTAAAGACGATAAAGCTATGGTAGGTGGTCTAGGAAAAATAGGTGATCAAACCTATATGTTTGTAGGTCAACAAAAAGGTTTTAATACAAAAACCCGCCAGTATAGAAACTTTGGAATGGCAAACCCAGAAGGGTATAGAAAAGCAATGCGCTTAATGAAGTCTGCCGAAAAGTTTAACGTTCCTGTTGTGTGTTTTGTAGATACTCCAGGTGCTTTCCCTGGTCTTGAAGCCGAAGAACGCGGACAAGGCGAGGCAATAGCTAGAAATATTCTAGAAATGACACGCCTTAAAGTGCCTATTACAGTAGTAATTATTGGTGAAGGTGCTAGTGGTGGTGCCCTAGGTATAGGTGTAGGCGATAAAGTTTTAATGCTAGAAAATACTTGGTATTCAGTAATCTCTCCAGAAAGCTGCTCTTCTATTTTGTGGAGAAGCTGGGAGTTTAAAGAACAAGCTGCAGAAGCCTTAAAATTAACCGCTAAGGATATGAAAAAATTGAAGCTTATAGACGAGATTGTAAAGGAACCTCTAGGCGGAGCTCATAGCGACCGTAAGAAAACTTTTATAACAGTTGCAGCTGCAATTGAGAAGTCTTATAACTCATTAAAAATGTTATCCCCAAAAGATCTGGTAAAAAAGAGAATGGAAAAATATTTAGATATGGGTGAGTTTAAAAGTTAAAACTAACTATAGCTTAACATACCGTAAATCCGAAGCGAGAGCCTCGGATTTTTTTGCGGGTTATCAACAATATTTTAGAGTTTTCAACAGTTAGATTGTTTATGAACAGTTAATATCGTAAGACCAAAATTTATTCATTTCTCTTAACATTTTCTTTACATTCGCTTCATGGAAAAAATCAAACCTCAAACTAGTTATTCAACCCGTTCTTCACAGGTTATCTCTCTTGAAAAAGGGAAAATACCACCGCAAGCTATTGATTTAGAGGAAGTTGTGCTTGGCGCGTTAATGATAGACAAAAAAGGGGTAGATGAAGTAATTGATATATTACACGCTGAGGTTTTTTATAAACAAGCACATCAGTACATCTTTGAAGCCATACACGACCTCTTTGAGGATAGCCAACCTGTAGACTTATTAACCGTTTCTACCCAGCTTAAAAAGCAAGGTAAAATGGAATTAGTAGGAGGGGAGTTTTATTTAATACAATTAACACAGAAAGTGTCTTCTTCGGCACATATTGAGTTTCACGCTCGTATTATTCTTCAAAAGTATATTCAGCGAAGTTTGATAAAAATTTCTAACGAAATTATAGAAGAATCTTACAGTGAAAACACAGATGTATTTGACCTTTTAGACACGGCAGAGTCAAAACTTTACGAAGTTACTCAAGGAAATATAAAACGTTCATCAGAAACGGCTCAAAATCTTGTAATACAAGCAAAGAAACGAATAGAAGAAATAGCAAATAAAGAAGGACTTTCTGGGGTTCCTTCAGGCTTCGCTAAACTAGATAAGCTAACTTCTGGTTGGCAGCCAAGTGATTTAATTATTATCGCTGCACGTCCAGGTATGGGTAAAACCGCATTAACGCTGTCTATGGCTCGAAATATAGCCGTAGAACACAATATACCTGTAGCATTTTTCTCTTTGGAAATGTCCTCTGTACAGCTTATAACACGTTTAATTTCATCTGAAACACAACTTAACTCAGAGAAATTGAGAACAGGAAATCTCGAAAAACACGAATGGGAACAGCTCAATGTAAAAGTAAAAGGCCTTGAAAAAGCGCCACTTTTTATAGATGATACCCCTTCACTTTCTATTTTCGATCTAAGAGCTAAGGCCAGACGTCTTTCTTCACAACACGGTATAAAACTAATAGTAGTAGATTATTTACAGTTAATGACTGCTGGTGGAAGCCAAAAAGGAGGAAACCGTGAACAAGAAATCTCTACTATTTCTAGAAACCTTAAAGCATTAGCAAAGGAATTGAATATTCCTGTTATAGCACTTTCTCAGCTTTCTAGAGCTGTAGAAACTCGTGGTGGAAGCAAACGTCCTTTACTTTCAGATCTTCGTGAATCTGGAGCTATTGAGCAGGATGCAGATATCGTTTCCTTTATCTATCGCCCTGAATATTATAAAATTGATGAATGGGACGATGAAGAACACACACCTACAGCGGGTCAAGCAGAATTTATAGTAGCAAAACACCGTAATGGTGGCTTAGATGAAATACGTCTTAAGTTTGTTGGTCATCTTGGTAAATTTGAGAATTTGGAAACCTACGAAATTCCAACCGAAATTCATTCTAGAATGAATGACGCTGCAAACGATGATACCTTTAAAACAAAAAATCTGCCTTCTGCAGACGAAGCATTTGGTAGCTCTATGAATGATGATTTTTCTATAGATGATGATAGTGATGTGCCTTTCTAAAATACCTGTAATTGTAGCCTTTTCATTTTGCTATTTTTCTAATAATTAAAAATAGAGCTCTTTAAGGAAACAGTGTGCTTTGGCTTAAAATTTGCTTTATAAAACTCCTTTGAAGTCTAGAATATTATCAAAATAGTTATATTTATAGCATGCCAAAATATCTTGTAATTCTCTTTATTTTCGTCTTTTCTATAAAAGCTTCAGCTTCCTATATACTAATTCCTATGGATGCCGATTCTCAAAAAGAACACCTTAAAGCCTATGGTATTACTTATTGGGTTTTAGAAAAACAACAAAAGGTAAAATGGTTGCTCAACTACCGCGGTGGTGCTTTCTTAATGCCAGATTCACCCGAAATTCAAAAGGAATGCCAGATTCGTGGTGTTTCCTTTGAAGTGATTTCAGATAGTAAAACCGAACAAATTCTTACCGATATAAGCAGCCCTTCAAAAAACATGGACGCCGTTATACTCGAAAAAGCACCAAAAATTGCAGTTTATTCACCTAAAGGAAACCTGCCTTGGGACGATGCTGTAACCATGGTATTAACCTATGCCGAAATTCCCTACACCGTAATCTACGATGAAGAAGTGTTAAGCGATCAATTAATTCTTTACGATTGGCTTCATTTACACCACGAAGACTTTACAGGACAATACGGTAAATTTTACCGCGCTTATAGATTCGCACCTTGGTATATTGAAGAAAAGAAAAATGCTGAAGCTTTAGCTTCAAAATTAGGCTATAATAAAGTATCTGAAGAAAAACTAGACGTAGCAAAAAAAATACGAGATTACGTTGTAGGTGGTGGTTTTATGTTTGCTATGTGTAGTGCAACAGACAGTTTTGACATTGCCCTAGCTGCAGATGGTGTAGATATTTGTGAACCTATGTTTGATGGAGACCCTAGCGAAGCTGGTTACCAAAGTAAGATAGATTATAACAAAACCTTCGCATTTACCAATTTTATTCTTGAGCGCAGCCCTATGGTGTACGAGTTTTCTAGTATAGATATGACTGCAAAAAGAAGAGTAGCTAAAGAGACAGATTATTTTACTTTAATGGATTATTCGGCAAAATGGGATCCCATTCCTACTATGCTCTGTCAAAACCACACAGCCTTAGTAAAAGGATTTATGGGGCAAACCACATCTTTTGATGCCAACGAAATTAAAAGCAATGTCTTGGTAATGGGCGAAAATAAATCTAATGGCGAAGCTCGTTACATTCACGGTATAAAAGGCAAAGGCTTCTTTACCTTCTATGGTGGCCACGACCCCGAAGACTACCAGCATAGAGTAGGGGATGCAAAGACCGAATTGGCATTACATCCTAATTCTCCAGGGTACAGACTTATTTTAAACAATGTATTGTTTCCAGCAGCAAAGAAGAAAAAACAGAAAACCTAAGGCTTTTTTAGACTCTTGTAATAATCTTTTGGCGGTAAGACGGTAATTTCTACCCTTCTGTTTTGTTGTTTATTTTCCTTAGTGTCATTTGGAAAACGAGCTTTGTTTTCGCCATATGGCTTTATTTCATATTCGTATTGCGCATTGTCGCCAAAAATTTCTATCAATCTGTTCATAACAGAAATGGCTCTGTTTTCAGAAAGTGTCATGTTTTTTTGTTCATCACCATCACTATCTGTATGCCCTTCAATTAATATAGTAGCTTTATCTATTTGGCGTATTTGGTTTGCTAGTGTATCTAAATCCTTAGTTGCATTTTCCTTTAAGTTGTACTTGGCAACATCAAACAGTACATCTGCGTTTATCGTTAGCTTTATCACACTATTTATCGCCCCGATTGCGTCAATATCTGCACCGGCACTTTTACTCCTACAAAGGTTTTTTAAATCTGTAAGCCTAAGAAAATAAAAAACAGTTTCAGTATCTATACCCTCTTGGTTTAAATCGATGGAAGATTTGCCACCAGCAATTTTTCCTGCGTAAATCCAATCAATACCGTTTTCAGAGATTTCTACTTTTGCAGATTCCTTCGAGGGGCCTACCTCAAAAATGTATAAGTCATCACCAGGCAAATTCATAAAGCCATTGTCTGTAAATTCTACAGTTAAACTTCCGCCGCAACCCAAGGATATGAAATTAGGAGTTTGATAGTTTCTGTAGTTTGGTTCGTGCAAACACTGAGTGCTGTCTCTGTATTTTTTTATGGGAACAGGAGAACCTATTTTAAAATCGATAAGGGTGTCGGCAAACGAAATTTTTCCTAAGGGTAAATAAATAGATTTATACCTGTCTATTTTATAAAGTTTACCACTTCCTTTTTGAGCAAATAGAATGCCTTCAGAAATAAAAAAGAATATAAAAAGTAGAAATACACTGCGTAGCATTCAACTGTTTTTAACGAAGATACAGAAACTTCTTTAGCCTAAAGTTTTTAAATAAAAAAAACCGCCTCATTTCTGAAGCGGTTTTTAGGCGAAATAATATAGTTAGTGTCTTATTTTACTTTTTTTACTATTGCGGCAAAAGCCTCTGGGTGGTTCATAGCTAAATCTGCTAAAACCTTACGGTTAAGCTCGATTCCACTGTTTTTTAAACTTCCCATAAATTGTGAATAAGACATTCCATGCTGTCTTGCTCCCGCGTTGATACGGGTAATCCATAAGGATCTGAAATTTCTCTTTTTTGCACGACGGTCACGGTATGAGTAAAGCATAGCTTTGTCCACAGCGTTTTTAGCAACCGTCCATACATTTTTACGTCTTCCAAAGAAACCTTTGGCTTGTTTAAGAACCTTTTTTCTGCGGGCTCTCTTCGCAACTGAATTTACTGATCTTGGCATAATTTTAATTTTTTTGTAGCAGGCGGTCTCTTTTTTAGGACACTTTTTTCAAACTTTATTAAATCAACAACAGTTAATCTAATTTTATTTTGGCACTACTCCAGGGTTTAAATAATAGTTTTAACCGGTTAAGCGGTATTACTTCATACGAAGCATTTGCTTAACATTACTTTCGTCCGCCTTGTCTACTAACCCATCATGAGTTAATGCAAGTTTACGTTTTTTGCTTTTCTTTGTTAAGATGTGGCTTTTAAACGCATGCTTTCTTTTAATTTTACCAGTACCAGTAAGCTTAAAACGCTTTTTAGCACTAGATTTTGTTTTTTGTTTAGGCATGTTTCCTACTTTTTATTAATTATTTCGCTTTATTGTTCTCTTTAAGTCTGTGTTAGAATCAAAGAATGTATTGTTGTATTCTAAAGATTGCTTACTTTTTCTTAGGCGCAATAAACATAATCATACGTTTACCTTCTAATTTTGGCATTTGTTCAACCTTTCCAAATTCTTCAAGATCTCGTGCCAGACGCAAAAGTAAAATCTCACCTTGGTCTTTGTATATAATAGAACGTCCTTTAAAGAAAACATAGGCTTTCAATTTTGAGCCTTCTTGCAAAAACTTCTCGCCGTGTTTCTTTTTAAAATCGTAATCGTGATCGTCTGTATTTGGTCCAAACCTAATTTCCTTTATGGTAACCTTGGTCGCTTTTGCCTTTAGAGCCTTCTCACGTTTTTTCTGTTCGTAAACAAACTTTTTATAGTCTATTACTTTACAAACCGGTGGGTTTGCATTAGGTGAAATTTCTACAAGATCAAGTTCTTGCTCTTCCGCAATTTCACGTGCTTTTCTTAAGGGATAAACTCCTATCTCAACATTGTCTCCTACAAGACGTACCTCTTCTGCACGTATCTTTCCGTTGATTCTGTGTTGGTCTTCCTTAATAACCCTTGCAGGGCCTCTACTTCTTTTTCTTCGTATTGCTATGGCTTACTAATTTTAGTTAAACATTAAATTCTATCGATTCTTCTTTTACTGCTTGTTGAATCAATTCTGAAAACGCTTGAATCGTCATTGTTCCAAGATCGCCTTCGCCGTGTTTACGTACAGAAACCGTACCATCTATTTCTTCCTGCTCGCCTACAATTAGCATATAAGGGATTTTATTCATCTCAGCCTCCCTAATTTTCTTGCCAATTGTCTCGTTTCTATTGTCAACAAGGGCGCGAATTTCGTCATTTTCAAGCAAATTTAAAACTTTTTGGGAGTATTTTTCATATTTTTCACTTAAAGATAATATGCTAACCTGTTCTGGCATTAACCAAAGCGGGAAATTTCCTCCTGTATGTTCAAGTAAAATTGCTACAAATCGTTCCATGCTTCCAAAAGGAGCTCGGTGTATCATAACTGGACGGTGCATCTCGTTATCACTGCCTTTGTACTCTAATTTAAAACGCTCTGGCAGGGTGTAATCAACCTGAATAGTTCCTAATTGCCAGCTTCTGCCTAAGGCGTCTTTTACCATGAAATCTAGTTTAGGACCATAAAATGCCGCTTCACCTTCTTCCATTACATAATCAAGTTCTTTGTCTTTTACGGCATTTATAATTGCCTGCTCGGCTTTTTCCCATAATTCTGGGCTGCCAATATATTTTTCAGGCTTGTTTGGATCTCTAAGCGAAACCTGAGTTGTAAAATTCTCAAACCCTAATGAGCCAAAAACATACAAAACCAAATCTATTACCTTTTTAAACTCTTCGTCTAGTTGCTCTGGTGTACAAAAAATATGTGCGTCATCTTGAGTAAACCCACGAACACGTGTTAATCCATGAAGCTCACCGCTTTGTTCGTAACGGTACACAGTACCAAACTCAGCAAAACGCTTTGGCAAATCTTTATAAGACCAAGGCTTACTATTGTATATTTCGCAGTGGTGAGGACAGTTCATAGGTTTTAACAAAAACTCTTCCCCTTCATGTGGCGTTAATATAGGCTGAAAACTATCTGCGCCATACTTTTCGTAATGACCAGATGTAACATAAAGCTCCTTTTGACCAATATGTGGCGTAACAACCATTTCGTAACCGGCTTTTTTCTGTGCTTTCTTTAAGAAATTCTCAAGTCTCTCGCGTAAAGCAGCACCCTTTGGTAGCCATAACGGAAGTCCTTGCCCTACTTTTTGCGAAAATGTAAAAAGCTCAAGTTCTTTGCCCAATTTTCTATGATCACGTTTTTTAGCCTCTTCTAAAAGCGCTAAGTATTCAGTTAAGTCTTTTTGTTTCGGGAAACTCACTCCGTAAATACGTGTAAGTTGCTTGTTGTTTTCATCACCGCGCCAATATGCGCCAGCAATACTCATTAACTTTACTGCTTTTACAATACCGGTATTAGGTATGTGCCCCCCGCGACATAAATCTGTAAAGGTGTCATGATCGCAAAAAGTGATAGTCCCGTCTTCTAGGTTTTCTATCAACTCTACTTTGTATTCATTTCCTTGTTCCTTATAATACGCAAGAGCATCAGCTTTTGATGATTCGCGTATAGAGAAGTTATGTTTGCCTCGGGCAATCGTTAACATTTTAGTTTCAATCTCCTGTAGGTCTTTTTCAGAAATGGTCTTATCTCCAAAATCTACATCGTAATAAAACCCATTTTCTATGGCTGGTCCTATAGTAAGTTTTACACCTGGGTATAATTCTTCCAATGCTTGTGCAAGTATATGTGCAGAAGAATGCCAAAAAGCTTTCTTGCCCTCCTCGTTGTTCCAAGTGTACAGTATTAAATTACCATCCTCCGTTAAGGGGGTGGTCGTTTCAAGGGTTACCTTATTAAAGGATGCCGAAATCACGTTTCTGGCAAACCCTTCACTTATACTTTTGGCTACGTCCATAGGCGTAACACCTGCATCAAAATGCTTTACACTTCCGTCTGGTAGGGTAATGGCTATCATAAACTAAATTTTTTTAGGGTGCAAAGATACTATTAGTTTCTGCAGTTTGCAATATACTCCTTACTGTTTGTTGTTACTTTTTTGGGCGTTCCCATTACCCCTTGTCGGGTTAATGGGCAGGCTTTCGCAACTCGCTTCACTAAATACCTACCGGCCTTTAGTGAGAGCTCAAACAGCTTGCTCAATCCTTAACGCAATAACTACTGTAAAAATTAGTATATATATTAAGGTATAAATACCTAAAAAAAAGTTTTGAAGCTAAGTTGTAGCGTTTCAAACCCTTATAAAAAACATTGCATTTTTTTGAAAAAAAAGGGTGCAATAAGTTTGTAGGAAACGAAAAGGGTTCTATATTTGCACCCGCTTAGAACAACAGCGATGATGTTTTAAGGATAGCAAAAAGAAGTTCTTTACATTTTTAAAAATATTTTTTCAAAAAGTATTGT
>JBLXDA010000009.1:0-128902 GCA_048264505.1 Aequorivita sp. | reverse complement strand
TAATATTATAGTAACAGATCCATTATTAGAAGCACCAAACCCAGTAGTGAATATTGTATTCCAGAGTGGTGATACCGATAATGATGGAGAGCTTGATGTAACAGAAACTTGGATTTACACAGCTACTTCTTATCTAGTAACACAAGATGATATAGATTTTGGATTTGTTAAGAATCAAGCTACAACTGAAGGTACAGCACCTGATGCTACAGTAGTAACAGATCTATCAGATGATAATAGTGTAGATGAGAATGATGCTACTATAGTTGAACTATGTCAAGATCCAGCTATCGCAATAGTGAAAACAGGAATCTTTAATGATGAAAATCAGAATGACTGTTCAGATGTAGGTGAAACAATAAGCTATACGTTTACAGTAACAAATGAAGGTAATGTAAGCTTGAGTTATCTAGAAGTAACAGATCCATTGATTTCTACGATAGTAGGACCAACAGGTGATACAGATAATGACGGTGAACTAGATATAACCGAAACTTGGATTTATACTGGTGTTTACACTATCACTCAAGACGATATTGATGCTGGCGAGGTTGTTAATCAAGCCAAAGTAAAAGCACATGACCCAGCGTCAAATCCTGTTACAGATTTATCTGATGAAAGTAGTATAGATGAGGATGATCCTACAGTAGTTGAGCTATGTCAAAACCCAGTGATTGCACTTATTAAAACAGGTGAAGTTGTTGATGCAAATGGAAATGGATGTGCAGATGTAGGTGAAACAATTAATTATAGCTTCACAGTATTTAACCTTGGTAATGTTACTTTATCAGACATAATGGTTACAGACCCAATGGTAAGTGTACAAGGCGGGCCAATTACATTAGCTCCAGGTGTTACAGATGCAAGTACGTTTACTGCTGTATATACCATTACACAAGCTGATATTGACGCTGGATTTGTTGAGAATCAAGCTACTGTAACGGCTAAGGATCCATCGGGAACTTCAGTAAGTGATCTATCTGATGATGATAGTGAGTTAGAGAATGACCCAACTATTACTGAATTATGTCAAAACCCTCAAATCGCATTGATTAAAGTAGGTGTGCCAAATGATGAAAACGGTAATGGATGTGCAGATCTAGGTGAGACTATACTGTATACTTTTAAAGTTAAGAATACAGGTAATGTAGAGTTAACTAATATAATAGTAACCGATCCATTAGTAACTGTTGTAGGAGGACCTATTGATCTTGCTGCAGGAGCTGAAGATACAACAAGCTTTACAGCTGTGTATACTATCACTCAGGCTGATGTAGATTTAGGGTTTGTTGAAAATCAAGCAACAGCAGATGCAATTGCACCAAATGGAGATCAAGTAACAGATCTGTCTGATGATAATAGTTATTTAGATAATGATCCTACAATTACAGGACTTTGTCAAGATAAATCAATGTCATTAGAAAAAGTTGGAGTGTTTAATGATGAGAATGGAAATGGATCTTCAGATGAAGGTGAAACAATAACTTACACCTTTACTGTTACCAATACTGGTTCTGTAACCTTATACAACATAACAATTACAGACCCATTACCAGGTGTAATTATTACTGGCGGACCAATTTTACAATTAAACCCAGGGGAAGTAGATAGTACAACATTTACAGCTACCTATAGTATTACTCAGGAAGATATAGACAATGGCGAGGTAGTTAACCAAGCTGTAGTTTCTGGAGAAGACTTAGAAGGTAATGTAATTGAAGATGAATCAGACGATCCTAACGACCCAACCAATATAGATAATAACGGTGATGGTGAGCCAGATGATCCTACTGTTGTAATACTTCCATTAGTATTAGATACTACATTTGAAATATACAACGGTATCACTCCTAACGGAGATGGGTTAAATGATTACTTCCAAGTTGTTGGTATAGAAAACTGGCCAAACAACAATATGAAGATTTTCAATAGATGGGGAGTACTAGTTTATGAAACTGATGGTTACGGAGGTTCTGACGGAAAACAAAATGTTTTCAAAGGAATTTCTGAAGGAAGAGTAACGGTTCAGCAAAATGAAGAATTACCAACAGGAACTTACTTCTATATTCTTACTTTCCCAGCAGATAACCCTGGTAAAGAAAGCTATAACGGATACTTATATATTAACAGATAGAAAAATCAAAAACAAATTAATTCCTGGGAGCATAATCACTCCCAGGAGTAAAAATACATAACTATGAAACACAGTTATTTAACACTAATAATTTTGATTTTACTTGGCACGTTTTCAAGTAAAGCGCAGCAGGACCCACAATATACGCAGTATATGTATAATACCCAGGTGGTAAACCCTGCATATGCTGGAAATCGTGAAGCCTTAAATTTTGGCCTTCTCTATAGAACGCAGTGGGTCAATTTTGGAGACGGAGCACCTAATACCGGTACATTTACAGTAAACTCTCCTGTGGGAACTAATATGGGACTTGGACTGTCTATTGTAAATGATAGAATAGGACCTGCTGTAGAAACTAATTTCAATATAGATTATTCGTACAGTATTAATACTTCCGAATCTTCTAAATTGTCTTTTGGTCTTAAAGCCGGACTGGATATCTTAGATGTAGATTTCAATAAACTGAATATACTAGATGACGGTGATCCTTATTTTGTTGAAAATAATATAGACAATAAACTTCAACCTCAAATTGGTGCGGGTATTTATTATAATACCGAAAAATTTTATGCAGGACTTTCTGTTCCTAATTTCTTATCGACCAAACACTTTGATGAAAGTAGTATTGTAAATTCTTCTGTTGAAACAACAGCGGCAGAACGTATGCACTATTTCTTGATTGCTGGTTATGTGTTTGATATTAGTGACAATTTAAAGTTTAAGCCAGCAACATTATTTAAAATGGTTAGTGGTTCACCGCTACAAGCAGATGTGTCTGCAAACTTTTTATTGTACGACAAGTTTACTGTAGGAGCAGCTTATAGATGGAGTGCAGCTATGAGTGGCTTAGTTGGCTTTCAAGCCACAGATAATATTTTCATAGGTTTTGCTTACGATTATCAAACAACAGATATTGAGGCCTATAGTGATGGTTCGTATGAAGTGATGCTTCGTTTTGAAGTGTTCAATAAACCAGAACGAGTGATAACACCAAGATTCTTCTAATAAAAATATAGACAATGAATACATTAGTACGTAACATATTTATTATTGCATGGGTTGCTATATCTAGCGCTAATGCATTTTCACAGAAAAAAGATATCTTAAAGGCAAATAAGGAATTTGATAAATTTGCATATATAGATGCCCGCGATATCTATTTGAAAGTTGTAGAAGACGGTTATGAATCTGCAGAAATCTTTAAGAAACTAGGGGATACCTATTATTACAATAGTGATTATACTAACGCTGCAAAGTGGTACGATAAACTAGTTAATCAGTTTCCAGATGATATGAGCCCAGACTATTATTACAGAGCAGCTCAATCTTTAAAAAGTATTGGTAAAACAAAAGAATCCGACGATTTACTAAATAGTTATATCGCAAAAGGGGGGAGTGGGCTTGTAATTAAAAAGTTTGAAGACGATCCTAACTATCTTAAAAGTACTGTTTTTAAGTCTAGAGATTTTAGAATTGAAAAAGTAGATATCAACTCTGAAAATTCAGATTTTGGAGCTTCATTTTATGGAGAAGACAAGATAGTATACGCTTCTGCTTCAAGAACCGATGGTGATAAAATTTTTGAATGGACCAATCAACCTTTTCTAGATTTATTTGTTGCCGATAGAGATTCTGAAGGAAAACTTTCTAATTCTATAGCCTTAGGAGGTGATATTAACACTCCTTATCACGAATCATCTACAGCCTTTACAAAAGATGGAAATACTGTTTACTTCACAAGAAATAACTTTTTAGACGGAAAGAAAGGTAGAGATAAAACCAAAACTATTCGTTTAAAATTATATAAAGCAACCAAAACAGGCGAATATAATTGGACTAATATAGTTGAGCTTCCGTTTAACAGTAAAGATTATTCTGTTGCACACCCTGCATTAAGTCCAGATGGTAAAAAATTGTATTTTTCTTCAGATATGCCTGGAACCAAAGGTCAGTCAGACTTATGGTACGTAGACATCCTTGGCGATAATAGCTACGGAACTCCTGTAAATTTAGGTTCTGAAATAAATACCGAAGCAAGAGAGTCTTTCCCATTTATAAGTGAAAATAATAATTTGTATTTTTCTAGTGATGGGCGTTCTGGATTAGGTGGATACGATATCTATGTAACCCCACTTGATGCTGCTGGTAAACCAGGGAAAATTACTAGCCTTGGAGCTCCTGCAAATAGCTCTCATGACGATTTCGGATTTATTATAAATGAAGATGAGCGTATTGGGTATGTATCTTCAAATAGAGGAGGTGATAATGGAAGTAAAGATGATGACGTTTATTTAGTTACAGAAATTTGTGCTATTACCTTAAAAGGGCTTGTTTATGACAATTTATCTAAGGATCCTTTAGCGGGTGCAACTGTAAGTTTGCTAGATGAAAACAATCAGTTAGTAAGTCAAACTACAGCCAAAAATGATGGAACCTATAGTTTTGAAACCGATTGTGGAACAAAGTATATAGTTCGCGGTGTTAAAGAGGGATATAATCCATATGAAAAGTTGATAGAGACCCCTAAACTTTCAGGTACTGTAGATGTGCCACTACCTTTAGAGCGAATTGGTCCTTGTGCACCTAATGATTTAGGATGTAAATTAAACCTACAACCTATTTATTTTGATTTTGATAAATCATACATACGTCCCGATGCAGCTATAGAACTTGCTAAGATTCTTGCGGCTATGAAAGAATACCCAGAGTTAATTATTCATATAGAATCGCACACAGATTCACGTGGTAATGATGCTTACAACGAAGCGCTTTCTGAACGTCGTGCACAATCTACCCTTAAATGGTTAATAGAAAAGGGAATTGATGCTAATAGACTTAGTGCAAAAGGGTATGGAGAGTCACAACTTGTTAACCAATGTTCTAACGGTGTGCCTTGTACAGCAGAAGAACACCAACTTAACAGAAGGTCTATGTTTATAATTCAGAATTAAAGATTTACTTAATCTTATAAAAAAGCGTTCAATACTAGCTATTGAACGCTTTTTGTTTTTAAAACATTTTCCCTTTTCGTACTTTTGAGCCAAATGTGCTATAATGGAAGAAGAAAGAGTAATTCTTGTTAATGAACAGGATGAGAAAATAGGGTTAATGCCTAAGCAAGAAGCTCACGAAAAGGGTGTGCTTCACAGAGCATTTTCTGTTTTTGTTTTTAATGAAGATAAGGAGTTGATGTTACAACAACGAGCACTTCATAAATATCATTCCCCAGGACTTTGGACAAATACCTGTTGTAGTCACCAACGCGATGGAGAATCATCTTTAGAAGCAGGTAATCGCAGACTTTTTGAAGAAATGGGCTTTAGCACACCCCTAGAAGAAACAACTAGTTTTATCTATAAAGCTCCTTTTGATAATGGACTTACAGAACATGAGTTAGACCATATATTAATAGGCTATTACGAAGAAGCGCCCCAGATTAACCCCGAAGAGGTTGCCGCTTGGAAATGGATGAATATAGAAATGCTTAAAAAAGATATGGCAGCTAATCCTGATAATTATACCGCTTGGTTTAAAATTATTTTCGATAAATTTTATCAACATTTACCAATATGAGCCTAACAGTATATAGAAAAGCACATTTTAATGCGGCTCATCGTCTTTTTAAAAAAGAATGGGATGATGCTAAGAATTTTGAAATTTTTGGCAAATGCAGCAACCCCAATTACCATGGCCATAATTATGAATTGGAAGTAGGCTTAACAGGCGATATAGATCCAGAAACAGGTTTTTTAATAGACCTTAAAATTTTAAGCGCTATTATTAAAGATGAGATTGAAGATTCTTTCGATCATAAAAATTTAAATATTGAAGTACCCGAATTTCAAAAACTCAACCCTACAGTAGAAAATATAGCTATTGTAATTTGGAATAAATTGAGAGCTAAAATTGACTTAAAATACGGTATTTCTGTAAAACTATACGAGACCCCTCGTAATTTTGTTATTTATAACGGTACTTAATGTTAACAAATTTCCCTTTATATCCTTTAAAATTTCAACCAATACTTAAACAAAAAGTGTGGGGTGGTACTAAGTTGAACAGTTTGTTGAACAAAAATGCTACCGAAGCTATTGGTGAAAGTTGGGAGATTTCTGGAGTTGATGACAATGTATCGGTAATTGCAAACGGCGCTTTAAAAGGAAAATCTTTAAATTGGGTATTAGCAAATTACAAACAACAACTTGTTGGTGAAAAAGCTTATAAGTCTTTTGGTAATAAATTTCCTTTGCTATTTAAATTTATAGATGCCCGCGAAGATCTTTCGGTGCAAGTACACCCTGATGATGCAATTGCTAAAGAGCGTCATAATTCCTTTGGGAAAACTGAATTGTGGTATATTATTGATGTTGAAAAAGATGCAAGATTAATCTTAGGCTTTAATGACACTGTAGATAAAGAAAAATACTTACAATCGCTTTCTGAAAAGAAAATCACCGAAATCCTAAGATCAGAGCCAGTAAAGAGTGGTGATGCATTTGTTCTAAACCCTGGGATTGTTCACGCAATAGGAGGAGGGATTTTATTGGCAGAAATTCAGCAAACCTCAGATATTACGTATCGTATTTACGATTGGGATAGACCAGATACTACTGGTGAAATGCGCGAACTGCATACAGGTTTAGCTTTAGACGCAATAGACTTTAACCCTCCCGAAGCTAAACTAGATTATACTGAAAAAACCAATACACCAGCCCATATTGGTGCGACTCGTTTTTTTACTGTAAATAAATTAGCGCTTACCCAAGACTATTCAAAAAACATAAAAGAGCTTGCTTCTTTTGTTGTGTATATGTGTTTGGAAGGCAGTGCGATACTAGAGATAAATGGTTTTTCTGAAGAAATAAAAATGGGGGAGACCGTCTTAATACCAGCACAATTAGAAGATTTAAAATTCAAAACAAATTCCGCTTCATTTTTGGAGGTGTACATTCCTTAAATGTTTGTACCTTTGCCGAAATTATTAAAATTCACAATTAATTAAAAATACCGCCTTAGCGGAAAAAAATTATGGCAAACGTAAGAGATTTAAAAAAAGACATTAACTATGTTTTGGGCGATATTATTGAAGCTGTTTACATTTGGGAGTTAACTAACCCTGGAAAAGACAACAAAAATGCTGAAGCGCTTATAGACGAAGCAATTACAACTTTTGATGAACTTATTACGAAAGTAAACCAAAAGGATGTTGAAAGTAAAAAACAACATTTCAATGCTATTAAAGGCGAACTAGAAGAGCGCGGTAGAAAGCTAATAGATAAAATAAACGCTTTATAAGATAGTATCTACTACCTTTTTACGATTTACAATAAAAGACTCCAATTCCTTACCGTATTTGGAGTCTTTTATTTTTGGGGTAAGTGATTTATAAACGGTATCTAAATATTTAATGTTTGAATTAAAAGCTTCACTAAGCATTAAATAGGGTGCTACTTCATGCTCTTTATTGTTTAACGCAAAGTTGATTGTAGTAAAATATTTACTAGAAAGAAGTGCCTGTTGTTTTCTGTTTAAATCCATTTCAAAAGAATCGTTTTTCTTTTTTCCATTTTTTAAACGCTGTTCTATATATTCAAGATTTTTGACTATATAGCGTTGCTTCAGTTTATCGTATTCTCTTAATAAACTGTCGTTTACAGAGCCTTTTACAATAGCTGCGTTGCCAAAATTCTTCAAGTTTGTTTGTATGCTAATAGGGGCATTTTCAGCAAAAAACGTAATGCGATCATCGCGTAGAGTTCCGTCTTTGAGTCTTAAGTATAGATAATAAATTTCTGGACTCGCTATCTCTTCAGAAAAAGAAAAATCTGAAGCACCATTTATTTGTACTGAATCTACAGTAACTAGAACCGTATCTTCAAACTTCTGAAGCAGTAAAGTGCCTTTTTTCAGCCCTTTTACACTTCCATTAAGATTCATTTTTTGAGTGTTATCTGTTGAACACCCAATTAAAGTAAGTACTACCGTAGCAATGGTAAGGAGGTAACGCATTTGTGTTTTTTTAGGAGTGCAAATATGAATAATTTTTTCTAATATTTAAACAGTTGCAGCTAATTGCATTAACACAGTACACAAAATTGCGGCTACTGTACCTATAGCATACCCAAATACAGCTAAAAGCACACCCACAGTTGCTAGTGAAGGGTGAAATGCCGAAGCTACAATTGGCGCAGAGGCAGCACCACCAACATTGGCTTGGCTTCCTACGGCCAAAAAGAAATAGGGTGCGCGAACTAATTTAGCAACTAATATCATTATACCGGCGTGAACAGCCATCCACACTAAGCCTATTACTATAAGCCATAAATTGTCGAAGATTAGCGTTAAATCCATTTTCATTCCTATACTGGCAACCAAAATGTAGATAAAAACACTACCAAATTTACTTGCGCCAGCACCTTCGTAGCTTTTCGCCTTTGTAAAGGAAAGTAATACACCAATAACTGTTGTAATGCTTATCATCCAAAAGAAACTAGAATCTAAGAATGTAAATATGTTTCGGGTTATACCCTTAGGGATACCATCTACTACCGAAGAAAAGAAACTACTTAAAATATCTGCTCCAAAGTGTGCAAAACTAACCGTTCCAAAAGCAATGGCGGCTAATATCATTAAGTCTGTTAGGCTGGGGTTTCTATCTACTTTCTTAGTGTATTCAGATACTTTTTCTTTTAGGCTTTCAATAGCAGAAGTATCGGCTTTAAGCCACTTGTCTATTTTTGCAGATTTTCCAATACCAAATAGTACAATAGCCATCCAAATATTAGCAACAACAATATCTACAAATACCATTCCTCCGTATAGTTTCTGGTTGTAGCCATAAATCTCTAACATTGCGGTTTGGTTGGCGCCACCGCCTATCCAACTTCCTGCTAGGGTAGATAAACCACGCCATACTGCATCTGCACCTTCACCACCCACGGCTTCGGGATGTATGCTTCCTACTATTAAAACCGCTAATGGACCACCAATTACAATTCCGGCAGTTCCCGCAATAAACATAATAAGCGCTTTTGGACCTAAGTTAAAAACGCCTTTTAAATCTATGCTTAATGTCATTAATACCAAGGCTGCTGGCAACAAATAGCGGCTAGACATATAGTATAAACTAGATTTGCCTGTAGTTGCTTCGCCTGTTTCAGATACTGTTGTCCATTCAGGAGAAATTAATCCCGAAGTAGTAAACAGCGCAGGAATAAAATATGCCATAAACAATGCAGGCACAATACCGTAAAACTTCTTCCAAAAACCTTCAGTTTTTGAAGAAGTGTAAAAAATAAAGCCTAATGCTATCATTAATACACCAAAAACAATAGTGTCGTTGGTGAAAAGAGGGGTAGTGTCTTTAATTATTTCTGCTGTAGTATCCTGCATTTTTGATGGTTTTGCTGCAAAATACAATTATTTTTTAATTTCATTTATTTTTTAATGAAATCACTTACTACAGTAATTAATTTAGGGATTACAGGAAGGTTGTAGATATTGTAAGACTTGCTGTTTTCCAAATCATTTCCTTCAATTTCTTTTAATATGTGGTTCATATTTTCAATAATTTCATAATCGGCCTCTGGTTTTGCGTTTTTTAATAATTCAGCTTCAGAGATTTGAACTTGAATGTCCTTATCGCCATTTATTATTAATACAGGAATATTGAGTTTTGTAATTTCAAGCTTAGGGTCGTATTGCATCCAGGTGTGTATAAAAGGTTGAATGTCTTTTCTAAAAATAGAAGCTAAGCCAGGGCTATAATTAGTTGTAAATCCATTTTTTTGAAGCTCATCAAAAGAGGAACGCGCATTATCTGCAAGACCAGGAGCTTGTTTTTCTAATTGATCTATAATTACATTGTCTATTCCTTGCCCAGCGCCAGCAATAGATATAAAGCCATCTGCGCCGCCTTGCGCTGCAACCATACCTACCAGTGAACCTTGACTATGGCCTATAAAGTAGATTTTTGAAAAACGCTCGTCTTTCTTAAAATAATCAAGAATGGCTCTGGCATCTGTTATAAAATCATCAAATTTTATATTTTTCTCATTAATAGTACCTTGCTTCATTTGTTTTACAATTCGTTTGTCGTATCTAAACGAAGCGATATCATTAGCATAAAGCCCTTCAGCAAGTAATTTTAATGAATTGTTGACCATCATTTGTTGGTTGCCATTGCGGTCTGTTGGCCCACTGCCACCTATAAGTATGGCTAAAGGTAATTTCTCTTTATTTTCTGGCGCCAATAAAGTGCCGTCTATAAGTGGTGTAATACTTAAGTCTGTGGCTTTGTACTTCTCTTGTGCAGAGATTGTTATGCTAGTAAGGAATAGGAATATTAAAAGCGTGTATTTCATCTTAATGTTTTTTAAAACTAAGTTTAGATTGTATTTGTAACAAGGAAACCCCATTTATATTGTTTCTGTTGTATTTTAATGCAAACAGTATGTTATTAAAGATACTAAAAATATATGCTGAAAAATTAAACTCTAATTTTTTAAAAAAATTCGAATCATTTTTGAAATCAAGGATGCTATCTTTGCTGAAACTGAAAACTTGTTTCAACTTTAAAAGAATTTAAAATGAAAAAATCTGCTATTGTTTTATTGGTAGTCTTAATGTCTAATGTGCTTTTTGCTTCAGAAGATTGGTCAAAAACCGGGCACAGAGTGGTTGGAGAGATTGCAGAAAACTATTTGACTAAAAAAGCTCAAAGAAATATATCAAAACTACTCAACGGGCATTCATTAGCTTTTGTTTCAAACTACGGTGATGATATTAAAAGCGACCGTCAGTACGATTCTTTTGGTCCGTGGCATTATGTAAACTTTCCATTTGGCGAGAAATATGATACACACCACAAAAATGAAAAAGGAGATATTATTCAGGGTATTGATAAATGCATTTCAGTATTAAAAGACGAAACTAGCTCCAGAGAAGACAAAGAATTCTATCTAAAAATGTTAGTTCATTTTGTTGGCGATTTACATCAACCTTTACATATAGGACTTGCAGAAGATAAAGGAGGGAATGACTTTCAAGTTCGCTGGTTTGGTGATGGTACAAACCTACACACTGTTTGGGATTATAAGATGATAGAGTCTTTTGATATGTCTTATACTGAATTAGCAGAAAACTCTAATGTGCTTACTAAAAAAGAAGTTGCGGCAATAAAAGAGGGTTCTGTTCAAGACTGGATGTATGAAAGTCGTGAACTTTGTATTGATATTTATAACAACACAGAAGTTGGTGAAAAACTTGGCTATAAGTATATGTATGATTATACAGAAGTATTACGCTCACAACTTCAAAAAGGAGGGATACGTTTAGCTGGGCTTCTAAATGAAATTTTTAGTTAGTCAAACCCTTTAAGTGTATAAATAAGCCCAATACATTAAAACAAACTGTAAAGGGAGTCTTATTATTAACACCCATTTAGGGAGTTTCATAGCCGCTTTTTCATTTTGTAACATATAGATGTGAACGGGTATATAAAGTATAAGCATAACGATTATACCCCAAGCAGCACTTTCTTGAGTATTTTTATTTAGTATCATAAACCCTAAAATCATTTCGGCAATGCCGCTAAGCATAACCATACTGTTATGAGCAGGGATATAAGGAGGCATAATGCCTTCGTAAATTTTAGGTTTCCTAAAGTGATTCATACCTGCAAGTATAAAAAGTACGCCTATTAAATATTGATGCCAGGGTAACATAGATTTTATTTTTTGAGATTTTAAAAATACACTTTTTGAAAATATTCCAACTGTGAAACTATTAAAAAGTAAGAGCCTTCTTATGTTTCCATAAGAAGGCTCAATTACTAACTATTTACTGTTAACTATTTCTTAATTAAACGTTTAACAGTGCTTGCGTTGTTTCCAACTATTCTGACAACATAAACTCCAGAAGCAAGAGATGAAACATCTACTGCTTTTTCACCTTGCATTGTGCTAAGGTTAACCTGGTTTACTAGTTTACCGTTTATATCGTATATCATCATTGTATCTAATGCAATGTCTGTCTTGTTAACAAGATTTACAACATTGCTTGCTGGATTAGGGTATAACGCTATACCAGCATCTAGAGAGTTTTGGTTTACACCAAGTACAGATTCCACAGTAAGGTCAAAACTACAGCTAGACTCATTGCCGTACTCGTCTGTAGCGGTTAAAGTAATAGTGTGAACACCATCAGACAATGGAGTGCCTACTGCAGGAGATTGTGATGTAACTGTTACAGGGTCTGTACAGTTGTCTACAGCCGTAGCTTCACCAGTTGCGAAATAGTCTGGTAAGATATAGAATACATTCCCTGGTCCTGGGTCTACCGTTTGGTCTGCTGGACACGTAATTTCTGGAGCTAATAAATCTACAACTTCAACATTAGCAACACAAGAAGCTAAGTTTCCACTTGCATCAGTAACAAAAACTGTTACTGGAATTACGGTGCCTATATCTGCACAGGTTACCATAGGTACATCTACAGCTGCAGTGTCAATACCACAAGCTTCAACTATGCTGTTCATTAAGCTGTATGGATCTATGTTTGCTGTTCCATCAGGTCCTAATTCAACGATAACATTTGTAGAAGTATTGGCATAAGAATAAGTAATACCCCAAGCATTAAGAGTTCCAGTGTCACCACCAGCATTGTCTGATACAGTAATTACCCAATCTCCAAGTGTGCTCTCTCCATTAAAGGCAGCAAGAGGGTTGTTAGGGCTAAACGTACCATCTACAGCTGGAACACCAGTGCCACATTCATTTTCAATAGGGCTTGTTGCATCATCATCAAGCGTAGCTAAAATATCATCCCCGCTACATCCAAAGCCACCAGTGGTAGTGCCAATACGGTCTACTAAGGTAACTGACGTACCTGCTGGAGAAGTAACTGTTACAATTAAATCACCAATCCAAGTGTGAGCAATATCAAGATTTACATCAAGATCATCTATAGTAATATCTTCTGTAACAGAAATAGTTGAAGTTACACCCGCTGGGTCGTTATCTGTTATAGCTAAAGCTGGGCTATCGCTAACAGTTTCTGAAACTGTAGGCTCTGGACCACAACTAATAACTGGCGCTGTAATATCTATTACATTAACAACTGCAGTACAGGTAGATTCGTTACCACTAGCATCTGTTACGGTTACCTCAATAAGGTTTTCGCCAAGATCTGCACAAGTAAAGTCTAGACCTGTACCGTTGCTAACCGTATAATTAATTGTTCCATTCCAGATACGTGGAGTGAAAACAAGGCCTGTAAAAACACCTGCAACAGCAGATCCTAAATCTAGCGACAAATCTGCATTAGAATAGTTAAGTTGTCCTGGAGCAGGGTTTGTTCCAGTACCTGAATAGTTAACATCAACATCCATTAAAATAGCAATACCGTAGGTAGTGCCTGCAGTAAGAACTACTGGTGTGTCTAGAACAGCATTACTAGGTTGGTTAGTTCCCATAGCAGTACCACTACCAGAGGTAGCAGGAGCACCCCAGGCAGCAGCATCAAGCTCGTTGCCTACATAAGAACCTACCAAAGTATAAAGGTCTATGTTAAACGCTCCGGTAGAGTCTGTGTTAACATCAAGGTCTGTGATTTCAATATCGTTAGGACCTACAGTAAGGTCGTACATTACTAACCAGTTTGCACTACCGCCATTGTTAGTGTCAAAAACAGTAGTTAGAGACCCCATAGTTCCACCGCCAGCACCTCCAGCAGTAACCGTATAGCCACAAGCTTCGTTTACTCCAGTTAAAAGATCGTTAGGATCTACAGAAGCCATTCCGTTTGCGTCAAGAAAAACATCAAGTCCTCCGCCGGTAGTAGCTTCATAGCTCAACAAGAAGTTGTCTACACCAGCACCCCAGGCCCAACCGCCTTCGTCATCATAGGTAAAACGAACTTGGAATGCAGCATTTACATAAGCAGAAACATCTATGTCGCCACTATTTACTGGAGCTACGTCTGTATCATCAATAAACAATACTTGTTGCCAAGCAACGCCATCCCAAACAGAAGCTTCAAAATTACCATCACCAGCAAAATCTTGGATTGCATAATCAAAAGATAGTTGTACGTTGCTTGCTCCGGTAAGGTCGTATGCAGGAGAAACTAATCTTACAAGGTTTACTGCGCCTATACCAGCTGCATCATCATCAAAAATAGCAGCGTTAGTAGGGAAGTTGCCTCCAATTGGCATAACGCCAGTACCAAATTCCCAATCTGCAGCACCTGTTTCAATAACGGTTGTCCATCCTGTTGGGATAGTTGCCGCTTCAAAATCTTCAGATTCTGTGAATACTCCAAAACCACCTATACAAAAAATTTCTGGAGCTGTAACATCTTGAATTGTAACTGTAGATGTGCAAGTAGTAGTGTTTCCTGAATCGTCAGTAACAGTCATTGTTACTGTATTTGCACCAATCATAGAACAGTCAAAAGACGATACATCTAATGTCATAGAAGCAATACCGCAGTTATCCATAGAACCGTTGTCTATGTCTGCCGATGTTATAGTTACCGTTCCTGTAACAGGGTCAAGGTCTAATGTTAGGTCTTGACAAACAGCCATAGGCAATTCGTTGTCAACAACTGTAACAATAAAATCGCAAGAAACAGTGTTGTTGTCACTATCAGTAACTGTTAATGTAACAGTGGTGTCTCCCACAGGGAAAACACTTCCGCTTGTATGTGAATAAACAATATCTCCAGAGATATCGCCATCTTCAATATCAAAAGCAACGGCAGAAAAACTTGCTGCTGCCTCACATTCTCCTGGAATATTGTTAGCTGTAATATTAGCAGGACAAGCTATAATAGGTGGGTTGCCAACTACTAATGGATTCTCTACAAAAGTTATTTCATAACTATTTAAATTTCCTGGATCTCCCCCCGCATCGTCACAAATGTTTATCGTCCAGTCTCCATTAATTGTCTGGCCAGCAAGTAATGTGTTAAGCATACCAGCTTCGGCTTGATAACCACTAGCGGAAGGTGCGCCAGTAGTCCAAGAGCTTACAACTGTAGGAGCGCTATCGCTAATAATTAAAGTTGCAGCAGTATCAAAACCATTGCTTCCACCATTATCTGATGTTATGTCTAGGGTAGAGCCTCCTGGGCTTAAAAGAGTTAAATCTATGTCGGCAGCCCAAGAGTGAAGTATGTTAATAGACATAGAAGTAAGCTGAAATTCGCCTGGTGCAGTGCCAATGACACCAGTTAAAGGAACGTTGGCTGTTGAAACGGTAGGTCCGCCCACACAAGGGAATCCACCAGAGCCCGTTACAGGTATTGTGGCTGGAGTGCCATTACCTGTATAGGTTTGTGCATTTACTTGCCAGCTAAAAGTAGCCAGAAGTAATACAGATAAAATAAAATAAGTAATTGTTTTCATATTAAAAATGATTTTTAGTTATAACATTAAAAGTATGTTAAAAAAATTAAACTACATACAATATCCTTAACTTTTTGTGATAAAATCAATTAATATGAAATTTCTTACAATATTTTTTTACAAAAAATATAAAAAAGAAAGCCATTCCGTTTTTAAGGAATGGCTTTCTTTTTATGATTATAATTGTGAATTACTTAATCATCTCGTAACTCCTTTTTATAAAAGCAGTTAGTTCTTCTCCTTTTAGTAGATTTTTACTCAATCTTGCAAGGTCGAGCGCTTGGTTTACCAAACGTTCTTTTTTCTTTTCAGTTTTAGTATTTAAAATCTCACTTATTAATTCGTGATTGGTATTTACAATTAAGTTGTACATCTCTGGGAATCCTCCCATACCAAACATACCTCCACCACCAGTTTGTTGCATATCTTTCATTCTACGCATAAACTCAGGTTCAGTAATAATAAAAGGATTAGCAGTACTGTCTAAAGCTTCTAATTGTACGCTGAATTTTTCCTTAGGAATAGCACTGTCTAAAAAGCTTTTTAAACTTTCCTTTTCTTCATCTGTAAGTTTCGAAATTTGCTCTTCGTCTTTTTTGATGAGGTTTTCTACGTGGTCACTATCTACACGTACAAATGAAACTTTTTCCTCACTTCCTTCTATCTTCTGAAGCAAATGTGCAATTATAGGAGAGTCTAGCAATAATATTTCGTATCCTTTCTCCTTGGCAGCTTCAATATAACTGTGTTGTTCTTCTTTGTTTGAAGCGTAGAGCACGACAAGCTTATCATCTTTATCGGTCTGTGTATCTTTAATTTTTTCCTTTAATTCTGAAAAAGTATAGTACACATCATCTACAGTTGGGTAAAGAGTGAAATCTTGTGCTTTGTCAAAGAATTTATCTTCGGTAAGCATACCGTATTCAATTACAATTTTAATGTCGTTCCATTTCTTTTCAAAACCTTCGCGATCATTGTTAAAAAGACTTTTTAGCTTATCTGCCACTTTTCTAGTGATATAACTAGAAATTTTCTTTACTGCACCATCAGCTTGTAAGTAGCTACGAGAAACGTTAAGCGGAATATCTGGGCTATCTATAACACCGCGTAGCATTGTTAAAAACTCTGGTACTATTCCTTCTACGTTGTCTGTAACAAAAACCTGATTTTGATAAAGCTGAATTTTATCCTTTTGTATGCTCATATCATTACTCATCTTAGGGAAATATAAAATACCCGTAAGATTGAATGGATAATCTACATTTAGATGTATATGAAACAGTGGTTCTTCAAACTGCATAGGATACAACTCTCTATAAAAAGCATTGTAATCTGCAGCTTCCAACTCTGTAGGTTGTTTGGTCCAAGCTGGACTAGGGTTGTTAATTATATTGTCTACTTCTACAGTAGGAGCAGGGTCTTCTTCTTTAGCGTCTTCTGGCTTCGGAAGAGTTTCTGTACGCATACCATATTTTATAGGAATAGGCATAAACTTGTTGTACTTCACCAAAAGTTCATTAATGCGATTATCTTCTAAAAATTCAGTAGAGTCTTCGGCTATATGAAGCACAATCTCTGTTCCTCTTTCTTTTTTGTCTGCAGTTTCAATAGTAAACTCTGGCGATCCGTCGCAAGCCCAATGCACTGCAGGTTCGTCTTTAAAACTTTTGGTAATAATCTCTACCTTTTCTGCAACCATAAATGCCGAGTAAAAACCTAAACCAAAGTGACCAATGATTCCAGCATCCTTGCCGTTCTTGTCTTTGTATTTTTCAATAAACTCCTCAGCGCCAGAAAAAGCAATCTGGTTGATGTATTTCTCAACTTCGTCTTTTGTCATCCCAATACCTTGGTCTATAATACGCAGTTGTTTTTTCTCTTTGTCTAGCTTAATTTCTATTACGGGATTGCCGTATTCTACGCCATCGGCTTCCCCAATATTTGTTAAGTGCTTTAGTTTTAAAGTGGCATCTGTTGCATTCGAAATTAATTCGCGAAGAAAAATTTCGTGATCGCTGTATAAAAACTTCTTAATCAGTGGGAAAATATTGTCTACTGATACATTAATAGTTCCTTTACTCATAGTTCTATTCTTTATTAATCGTTTGTTATTTATTGAAATTTGGTTAGTACTAGTCAAATAAAATACCATTCATTAGTATTCTGACAGCTTGTCACGATTATTTAAATTTTAAAAACAAACAGTTATCAAAACAGCGTATTTAGGTGAAGGAATGTATAAACACACTAGTTGTTTTAGGGAAGTGTTTTTGAAATATTCTTAATCATCTTAAAACTCAAAACACCGAAGCAATGTTAAGGTATAGTTATAATGAGTTGAAGCCTTAATTTTTAGTTTTTTGGCTTTAATATTTAATAAATCATTTTACAGATTGCTGTTTTTGTGGAATAGCTTTAAAAACGTGCTTTAAAAATTTAACAAAACTTTGGTTATTCCTTTAACAACTACACTTGGCAAAGTATAGTATCTTTACCGACGTAATCGAATATTAAATTGCTATGAAAAAGTAAAATATTCTATTATTTAATTGGTTAGGTTGTTTAAAAGGGTGCATTTTATGCACCCTTTTATGTTTTTAATTTATACCTTTTACACTTATTTTTTAGTGTCTTCGGTAAGCTCTAAAGTATTTTCTTTTTTATTCTTTACGTATTTATCGAGCCATTGATCTTGTTCCCAAAGCACGTGTAAAACGCTCTCTTTAGCGCTGTAACCGTGGCTTTCCTTAGGAAGCATTACCAATCTGGCTGTTGCTCCCAAACCTTTTAAGGCATTAAAGTAACGCTCACTTTGCAGAGGATAGGTTCCTGAATTATTATCTGCCTCCCCGTGAATTAGCAACATAGGAGTTTTCATTTTTTCGGCGTGCATAAAAGGCGACATCGTATTATAGGTTTCTGGAGAATCCCAATAACTTCTTTCTTCGCTTTGGAATCCAAAAGGCGTTAGCGTTCTGTTATATGCCCCGCTACGTGCTATACCCGCAGCAAAAAGATCGGAATGGCTTAAAAGATTGGCAACCATAAATGCACCATACGAATGCCCGCCTACACCAACACGATTTCTATCTATATACCCCATATTATCTACAGCATCTATAGCAGCTTTTGCATTTCCAACCAACTGGCTTCTAAAAGTATCATTAGGTTCTTCATCACCTTCACCCACTATAGGGAAAGCAGCATCGTCTAAAACTACATAACCTTGTGTAACCCAATATATAGGCGAACCATAGTAGGGATAAATAAACTCATTAGGGTTTGTAGTGTTTTGTGAAGCACTGGCTTTGTCTTTAAACTCACGTGGATATGCCCAAAGAATCATCGGCATCTTTTCTTTCTTTTCTGTGTCGTAACCTACGGGTAAATAAAGTGTGCCTTCTAGTTCTAAGCCATCAGCACGCTTGTATGTAATAACTTCCTTATGAACGTCTTGTATGCTTTTAAATGGATTTTCGAAAGATGTAACTGGTGTTAAATCATTCTTCTTTTTAATGTTTCTGAAATAATAATTAGGGTATTCATTTTGAGATTCTATTCTCACTAAAATCTTACCTTTTTTCATATCTATTGCAGAATTAAGGTTTTCTAGCTTATCGGTATATTCAGATTGATAGATGCGTTTGGTTTTTTGTGTTTTTAAATTGAATTCATCTATAAAAGGAAATTGTCCTTTGTCTGAAAAACCATCACCCATTAAAAAAGCTACATCATTATCCAACTCCAGAACGCGTTCGTCATAGTCATTTGTGGTAGTTACGAAACTTCCAGGATCGTTGTATCTGTCTTGATAATTTCTATCGAAAATTACTTTGGGTGCTTCCGAAGCATTTGCAGGGTTGAAAGTATAACTCTTTGTATTTCTATCGTTCCACCAATAATCTGATGCAATTGCAAGATTGTCGTTACCCCAAATAATTCCTGAATAACGGTTTATCGTTTTTAAAAGCAAGCTTTCTTTTCCATTAAAAGGAGCTTCCAATTGATAAACGGCATCGCGGAAATCTACTTTTACTTCGGGATCGCCTTTGTCTAGGGCTTCAGCCCAATAGATAGTAGCTGGTTTATCTGAACGCCAGTTCATACGGCGTTTCCCCATACGTGTTGCCATAAAACCTTTTGGTTCAACTTCATTCAGAGGAACGTCGTTCACTTTTTGAATTAATTTGGCATCACTGCTATAAATATTAGTTTCAAACGGAAAACGGCTATAAGGTACTATATATGAAAATGGTCTTTTAAGTGAAGTAACCATTAAGTAGTTTCCATCGGGTGAAAAATCGATATCGTCATACATTGCCGTTGGAAGAAAATTAGATACCGCTCCATTCAAAGAAATCTTTTTAATTTCTGAACGTGCCAATTGTTCAAAATTGTATTCGTCGTTTGGGTTGCTCAGCAAATCCTGATAGGTTCTGTTTTGTGCTTTTTCGCCATCGCTAACGGTAACCGTTGGACCTTCGGGCACAGCTTCGGCTGTATTTATTAATTCTTTTCTGTCCTGTGGAATTACATTCACCAAAAGAGCGCTTCCATCTTTAAACCAATTAATAGGATTGCCCATATTAGCGTTTAATTTAAGTGTGCTAAGCTGTTTAGCGGTCCCTTTTTCAATATCGGCAAGCCAGAGCTGTACACCACTTTCGGTAGTATTTAAAAATGCAATCATTTTTTGGTTTGGGGAAATGGTAAAAGTGGAAAGTCTTGGGTTTTCTGGAATTCCCGTTACTTGTCGCGCATCTTTTTCGGTGGCATTTTTCACCATTATATTGTTGTAGAATCTTGTTCGGCTGCCAATATTTGTTTTTGGGTTTATTCTAAGGCCACCCAAACGCAATTCTGGTTCAGAGAGTTCTGCGATAGATTTGTAGGCATCGCGATAAAAAAGCACGACGTTTTCACCTTTTCTGTCAATCCAAACTGAAGGAGCTAAAGGGGAATCTACAAGTTCTAAAATTTCTTTTGGTGGTTTTTGATAAGTAAGTTTTTCCTGCGCAATAAAATTTGCAGACATCAAAAGGAATACAACAATAGCAATGATTTTTTTCATAGTTAAAAATTTTAAGGTCTAAAGATATTCAAAATTTGTAAAACTCATTTGCTATGCATGCATACTATATAAACTACAATTTGTTTCCTTTAAAAGTGGTATATACTTATCTTTCCCCTTTATTTTAAAAAGAATTAAATGTACACTTCAAAAATAACTGGATTGGGGTATTATGTACCCGAAAACGTGGTTACCAACGATGACCTTTCAAAATTAATGGATACCAACGATGCGTGGATACAGGAACGTACTGGTATTAAGCAACGTAGACATATTAAAAAAGGCGATGGTAATTCAACCTCTGTCATGGCTGTAAAGGCAGCAACTGTAGCTTTAGAACGCGCCAAACTGCTTCCTAACGATATAGATATGATTGTTTTTGCAACTCTTAGCCCAGACATGTATTTTCCGGGTGGTGGCGTTGAGGTTCAACAAATGATGGGGATGCGTACTATTCCTGCACTAGATGTACGCAATCAATGTAGTGGTTTTGTTTATGCGCTATCGGTTGCAGACCAGTTTGTAAAAACAGGTATGCATAAACATGTGTTGGTTATAGGAAGTGAGAACCACAGTGGAGGTTTAGACTTTTCTACGCGTGGTAGAAATGTTTCTGTAATTTTTGGTGATGGGGCAGGAGCTGCTGTAGTTTCTAGAAATGAAACGGGAAAAGGAGGTATACTTTCAACACATTTGCATAGCGAAGGGCAACATAAAAACGAACTTTCATTGCAAGGTCCAAGTACGCAACATTGGGTTCCAGAGATTATTGCTGAAAACCCACAAGAAAATATCCCTTATTACCCAGTGATGAATGGACAGTTTGTTTTTAAACACGCTATTGTTCGTTTTGGAGAGGTTATTAACGAGGGTTTAAAAGCCAATAACCTAGAGGTAAAAGATATAGATATGTTGGTTCCGCATCAAGCAAATTTGCGTATTTCGCAATTTATTCAACATAAATTAAAACTGACAGACGATCAGGTTTTTAACAACATTCAAAAATACGGAAATACCACTGCGGCTTCTATTCCAATTGCTTTAACAGAGGCCTGGGAAGAAGGAAAAATTAAGGAGGGCGATTTGGTGGTCTTGGCAGCCTTTGGTAGTGGTTTTACTTGGGGAAGCGCTATAATACGATGGTAGTTCTTTAAAACACAAAAAAGAAAAGCCTTTCATTAGTTTGAAAGGCTTATTTTTTTACCTAAAAAAGGTATAATTCGTTAAAGGCTAATTCAAATAAATTATAAAATGAAATTTTAGGTGTTTATTATATAGACGTTAGAAGTGTTACTATAGTTTCACTCTAAAAGCACTTTTAACAGAACAATAACATTGTAAGGTTAAAACAAACAAACCCGAAGCAATTGCTTCGGGTTTGAATCTTTACTGCTATTATTAACACTAACCATCAACGTAAAAAAAATATGCAGTAAAGAATAAAATTCTAACTACTATATAGACGTAAAAAGATTAGGATTGTTTCAAAGCAATTTTCATTTTAACTATCTTTTATGAAATCTTTCAAGTGAGTATTGTAATTTCAGCTAAAAATAAAATCTATGAAGAAGACATTAGTGCTTGGCGCCAGCCTTAATCCTAGCCGTTATTCAAACCTCGCTATTAACCGTTTAGTAAATCATAAACACACTGTAGTAGCTATAGGCTTAAAAAGTGGAAGGGTAGCGGGAGTAGCAATTTCAACAGAAAAAGAAAACTTTAAAGATGTAGATACTGTAACGCTGTATTTAAATGCGAAGCGACAGCAAGAGTATTACGATTATATAATTTCATTAAAACCGAAGCGCGTTATTTTTAACCCTGGAACCGAAAACCCTGAGTTTTACGAATTGCTTCAGAAAAACAATATTGCTTTTGAAGCGGCTTGTACTTTAGTTCTTTTGGGTACGAATCAATATTAAACCTAAGAAAGTAAGAGCTCCATTTAATATTAATATAAAGAAACCGAATTCAAATTTTAAGTATTCTGAAGCGAGATAACTTATAAAATACCCTAAAAAAGGTGTCGCTATTGCAATTATAGGTACAATTTTGTCCTTGACGTTCCAGTTTGTAAAAAGGCCAAAAGCGTATAAACCTAAAAGAGGACCATAGGTATAACCAGCAAAGACAAATAGTTTTGCAATAACTGAAGCGTCTGCGATTACGTATTTAAAGAAAATAATAACTAAAATAAGCACCATAGATACTGAGATGTGTATCATTTTACGTACCCGTACTTGTTTTGCTTCGTCGTATTTTTTTTCAATATCAAGAATATCTATACTAAAAGAGGTAGTTAAAGCTGTTAAGGCACTATCTGCACTGCTATAAGCTGCGGCTATTAAGCCCAATATAAAGAACACAGCTACGCCAATTCCAAATTCATTTTGCATTGCGAGAGTTGGGTATAATTGATCTTTATGTGCGTCTATACCGTTTTGTGAAGCATACACAGTTAGTAATAAGCCTAAAACTAAGAATACAAAGTTTACGATAGTTAAGACTATGGTAAACCAAAACATATTTTTCTGCGCATCCTTTAAGTTGCGACAGGTAAGATTTTTCTGCATCATGTCTTGGTCTAAACCAGTCATCACAATTGCGATAAATGCCCCGCTTAAAAACTGTTTTACAAAGTGATCTGCAGATTTCCAATCGTCAAAAAAGAAAATCTGGCTCATATCACTATCTGCAATAAAGCTAAAAAGTTGCGTACCTGATACCCCTAAATTTGTAGAAACGTAATAAACAGAAACCCCTACAGCAATTAGCATAAAAAGGGTTTGTAAAGTGTCTGTCCAGACAATAGTTTTTATTCCACTCTTAAAGGTATAGAGCCATATTAATAAGATAGTAATAGAAACAGTTACCCAAAACGGGATGTTCATATCGTCAAAAATTAAACTTTGCAGCACTACAGCAACTAAGTAGAGCCTAAAACTAGCTCCTACAATACGGGAGAGTAAAAAGAAACTCGCACCAGTTTTATAAGAAGCTTTTCCAAACCTTCCCTCTAGGTAAGTATAAATAGACGTTAAATTTAATCGATAATAAAGAGGGAGTAGTACTAGGCCAATTACAGCATAGCCCACAATATATCCTAAAACAACCTGAAAATAACTAAATTTAGATGCTTCTACCCAGCCAGGAACAGATATAAAAGTAACGCCACTTAAAGAAGCGCCTATCATTCCAAAAGCTACTAAATACCAGGGCGATTGTTTTCCAGCTTTAAAGAAATCGGCATTACTTCCACCTTTATTTGTGAAATAAGATATAGCTATTAGCGCTAAGAAATAACAGAGAATTAAGAGTAAAATATGTAAGGGCTCCATAAAAATTATGACTTCAATTGTTTAGAATACAATTTTGTAAAAATACAAAGTTTGGCTTCTACAAGATTTTTATTTTTAATACATTTGAAAGCTTTTGAGTATAATTTAATATAAACCCCTAAAAATCAATACAATGCGTTTTAATTTACTATTATTAATTTCACTTTTTTTTGGTTCTTTCGCCAGCCAGGCGCAAGAATATTTACAAATGATTGATTCTGGCACCTATAAAGTGCAAGAAATCATCGATAATGCAGAGGCCTATTTTGAAAATAGAGACAAAGGTCGTGGAACAGGTTATAAACAATTTAAAAGATGGGAATACAATGCGATTCGCAGAGTAAAAGAAGATGGGTATTTACCATCTGCTCAAGAGCGTTTAGATGAACTTGACCGTTGGAATGCATACTTAAATAGTACAGCTCAAAACCGTGGTGTTCTTGAAGATAATTGGGAAGAATTAGGGCCAACTTCTTGGAATGCTACTTCAGGTTGGAATCCTGGTGTTGGTAGAATTACAGGTCTTGCTATTGATGAAGCAGATGCAGACCACATGATTGTAGGTGCAAATACAGGAGGTGTTTGGAGTACTACAGATGGTGCGCAAACATGGACTCCATTAAGTGATAATTTTTCAAATTTATCTGTTTATTCTGTAGCTATGGATCCATCAGATTCTGATACTTACTTTTTTGGATCGACAAACGGAAATATATTTAAATCTACAGATGCAGGTGCTACCTGGAACCTATTAGGTACAATTGGTAACAGTGATGTAAATAAAATATTAATCAACCCAACAGATACAAACATGATGTTTGCTACTGCAAGTAATGCAGGTATTTACCGTTCTACAAATGGCGGTTCTTCTTGGACACAAGTAACGACAGACAGTAGAGGGTATGATGTAGAGTTTAAACCAGGTGATCTTTCAGTTGTTTACGCTTCTGGTACTAGTTTTCATAAATCTACAGATGGTGGTGCAACTTTTACATCAGTAAGTGGTTTTTCAAGTGGAGCTAAAATGATAGGTGTTTCTGCAGATGATCCTGCTGTGGTTTATGTTTTAGAAGCTTCAGGAAATAGATTTGGAGGTTTTTATTCATCAACAAATAGCGGCGATAGTTTTACAAGATTAAACCACGGTAGCTCTAACTATTTTGGTTACAGTACTACTGGAAACGATAACAATGGACAAGCGCCTCGCGATATGGCCATTGCTGTTAACCCAACAGATGTAAATGAAGTGCATATTGCAGGTATATTAACTTGGCGCTCTACTAATGCAGGTGTTAGTTTTACAATTACCTCAGATTGGATTCCTGGAAATGCTGCTTCAGCTGGTTTAGGATACTGTCATGCAGATGTAGATGATCTTATGTTTTACGGAACGACCCTTTTTGCTATTACTGATGGTGGAATTTTTAAAGCTGAAAACACAGGAACCATATCGGCAAATTATTTTGAAGACTTAACATTTGGTCTTGGAATACGTCAATTTTACAAAATAGGAATTTCACAAGAGGCTGATGTAAAAGTATCTGGTGGTGCACAAGATAACGGAACTTCAGTTTACACAGAAGCAGCTGGTTGGAGAGACTGGTTAGGTGCAGATGGTATGGAGTCTTTTGTAGATAAAACAAACAGTAATGTATTATACGGTACAAGTCAGTTTGGTTCTTTATATCGCTCTAGTAATGGAGGTGCATCTTATGTAGGTTTAAACGAGCCAGGAAGTGGTTCTGGAAACTGGGTAACTCCTTTTGAACAAGATCCTACTGTAGATAATACAATTTATGTAGGTTTTAACACTGTTTATAAATCAACCAATTTAGGTGGAAGCTGGACTGCAGTTTCTCAAAATTTCGGAGCGAACCTTGATCATTTAAAGATTGCTGCTTCAGACAATCAAGTGATGTATGCAGCTAGAGGACCATTTATTTTTAAAACTACAGATGGTGGTGCTACAGACTGGACACAAACAACACTTCCAGGAGGTTTTGTGAATTCTATCGCTATTCACCCTGGAGATCCTAATAAGATTGCTGTTGCTATTACTGGAACGAATCGCGTTGTGGTTTCAGAAGACGGTGGTACTACTTGGATTAACTACAAAAAGAACTTACCAGACTTTAGCGCTTTTGCTTTAGTATGGCATGATAACGGAGAAGACGGTCTATATTTAGGTATGGATTATGGCGTGTACTATATAGATAATACGTTTACAGACTGGCAACCATACAGTAATTTATTACCTAATGTATATGTAAATGAATTAGAGGTTAATAGAGTAGACGGAAAGCTTTATGCTGGTACTTACGGTAGAGGTTTATGGGCTACACCATTAGCAACTGGTACTGCAGGAGTAGAAGATAGACTTTCTGAAAGCAGTGTTTCTATTTATCCAAACCCTGCAACTTCAAGTATTACAATTGCTTTGCCAAAATCAATGAATGGTGAAGTGAGAGTTTTTGATATTAGCGGAAAGCTATTAATTTTTGAATCTCGAGCGTTACTTTCTAACAAACATGATGTAGATGTATCTTCACTTTCTACTGGAACTTATTTTGTTCGTATTAATAGTGAGGAAGGAACTGCAACTAAAAAGCTTCTTATTAAGTAAGCCGCTTTTTGTATAATAAGCAATGCTTCAGGAAAAGTCTCTTTTTCTGAAGCATTTTTTTTATCTTCGCGCTAGTAATAAGGCTATGGAATTTTCTTCAAAACTTCTTGAAAATGCGGTAAATGAAATGTCCCAACTCCCCGGAATTGGAAAAAGAACCGCCTTGCGTTTAGTGCTTCATTTAATGAAACAACCTAAAGAGCAAACACAAAAATTAGCTACGAGCTTGCTTAAAATGCGAGAAGAGATAAATTTTTGTGTCAATTGTCATAATATTAGTGATGCTCAACTCTGTGAAATTTGCGCAAACCCACAACGCGATAGTCAATTAGTTTGTGTGGTTGAAGATATTCGTGATGTTATGGCTATAGAAAATACCAGCCAGTACCGTGGACAATATCATGTTTTAGGAGGTAAAATTTCCCCAATGGACGGAATAGGACCAGGCGACCTAAGCATACCTTCCTTAGTTAGTAAAGTGAAAGAAGGAAAAGTGAAAGAATTAATTTTTGCGTTAAGCTCTACTATGGAAGGAGATACTACCAATTTTTATATTTACAAACAAATAGAAGCTTATCATATTACTACCACAACAATAGCTAGAGGGATTGCAGTAGGTGACGAGCTTGAATATGCAGATGAGGTTACCTTAGGACGAAGCATAGTGCATCGTATACCTTTTGAAACCTCTCTTAAAAATAGTTGATTGATAAACACTAAATTTTTATTGCAAACAAACTAAGTGTCTAAAGAAACCAAGCGCACTTTCCAGCTTTTAATTAAAATTTTATAATGAAACTCTCTGTAGTAATTCTTAATTATAATGTACGCTATTTTTTAGAGCAGTGTATTCTTTCGGTTCAAAAAGCCATAGAAGGTATAGATGCCGAAATTATTGTAATAGATAATGACTCCAAAGATGATAGCTGCCAAATGGTTAAGACTAATTTTCCCGATGTAGTTTTAATAGAAAACAAGGAGAATGTAGGTTTTAGCAAAGCAAACAATCAAGCAGTAGCAATTGCAAAAGGAGAGTATATTTGTATTTTAAATCCAGATACCGCTGTTTCTGAAGATACGTTTAAGCAAACCATAGCGTATTCTGAAAGTATTAAAAATATAGGTGCTTTAGGGGTCTATTTGCAGGACGGTACCGGAAACTTTCTTCCAGAGAGTAAACGAAATCTCCCAACGCCTAAAGTTTCATTGTTGAAGTTTACAGGCTTTACACAAAAATATTACGCAAATCAAGTTTTGGAGAGTCAGCAAGGCGAAGTTGAGGTTCTTGTTGGAGCTTTTATGCTTCTTAAAAAGCGTATTTATGATGAAGTAGGTGGTTTTGATGAGGATTACTTTATGTATGGCGAAGATATAGACCTGTCTTATAAGATAACTCAGGCTGGTTATAAAAATCATTATATGGGAAGTACTACTGTGCTTCACTATAAAGGAGAAAGTACTAAAAAAGATGAATTGTATTTTGAACGCTTTTACGGAGCGATGCAGATTTTTTATAGCAAGCATTTTAATAAAAATATACTGCTAGAAAGTTCTGTTTCAGCTGGTGTTGCCTTGGCTAAAAAAGCACGGAGAATTTCTTCTGAAACTATTGAAAAACCAGAACCGAAATTAAAGAGAAACTATTTCTTTACCGAAAACATAGAACTGCTCGAAAAGCTTTCTGATAGTACAACAACTGTATTTCAGATGGTTTCTAAAAATATGCACCCTACAATAGCTCTTGAAAATAGCCTTTTAGTTTTTGATGCAGATTATATCTCATATAAAGAAATCTTTAAATTAATGAAGCAACTTAAAGGTAAAGGAAACCTTTTTCGCATTCGTCCTCAGGGCTGTAACTTTATGATAGGTAGCGACCAAAGTGATGAAAAGGGTGGGGTTGTTGTTTTTTAATAAAATTGAAACTTAAAACGAGTAAAATTTAACTAATTTTGCAAGGTTTTTAAAACAAGCATCTTTGTGCTTACCAAATTAGACATTGAAATTATATTATGGCAAAATTTGAATTGAAACTACCCAAAATGGGAGAGAGTGTTGCAGAAGCAACTCTTACTAACTGGCTAAAAGAAGTAGGTGATTCTATTGAAGCTGATGAAGCTGTACTGGAAATAGCTACCGATAAAGTTGATAGTGAAGTACCTAGTGAGGTAGACGGAGTTTTAGTAGAAAAACTCTTTAATGTAGATGATGTGGTGCAAGTAGGGCAAACCATTGCCATAATTGAAACAGCTGGCGAAGGAACGGAAACAACTAAGGTAGTTGCCGAAAATACTCCTGCTCCCCAAGCTGTAAAAGAAGTAGAAAAACAACTTGAGTCTGCAAAAGAAGTAACTCAAACTCCTATTGTAAACAATGGAGATCGTTTTTATTCTCCATTAGTAAAAAATATAGCTGCAGCAGAAAAGATATCACAAACAGAATTGGATAGTATTTCTGGTACAGGAAAAGACGGGCGCGTAACAAAAAATGATATATTGAGTTATGTAGAAAACCGCTCTTCGGTAAATACACAGTCGCAAACAGCTACAGCTTCACAACCCGCTAAAACGCAAACAGCAGAAGTTGCTAAGCCTAAAGCCGCAGTTTCAGTAAATGGTGAAGATGAAGTTATAGAAATGACCAGAATGGGCAAGCTTATTGCGCATCATATGGTAGAGAGTACCCAGACTTCTGCACACGTTCAGTCTTTTATAGAATGTGATGTTACAAATATTTGGAATTGGAGAAATAAAGTAAAAGGAGGTTTCGCAAAACGCGAAGGAGAAAACCTTACTTTTACACCAATATTTATGGAAGCCGTTGCTAAAGCATTAAAAGACTTCCCTATGATGAATATTGCAGTTGATGGTAACAACATCATAAAACGCAAGAATATTAATTTGGGAATGGCTGCAGCCCTACCAGACGGTAATTTAATAGTTCCTGTAATTAAAAATGCAGATCAATTAAATTTATTGGGGATGAGTAAAGCGGTAAACGATCTTGCTAACCGCGCTAGAGAAAATAAACTAAAACCAGATGATATTCAAGGTGGAACCTATACAGTGACTAATGTAGGAACCTTTGGATCTATTATGGGAACCCCAATTATTAACCAACCGCAAGTAGGTATTTTGGCCCTTGGAGCTATACGTAAAGTGCCTGCTGTAATTGAAACTCCAGAAGGTGATTTTATAGGTATTCGTTATAAAATGTTCCTGTCGCATAGTTATGACCATAGAGTAGTAAACGGTGCTTTGGGAGGACAATTTGTGAAACGTGTGTGTGATTACTTAGAAGCTTGGGATTTAAATAGAGAAATCTAAACTGAAATTTAATTTTTTCTTATTTTCTGAAGTGTTTCTAAATGCTGTTTATAAAACAGTATTATAGACTGTAAAATATTGCCTTTGTTGGTTTTTATTATTTGGTCTAGCACAATTTTTTCACCATTTCTTCAGTTAAAAAGGATGCGCTTTTGTCTATAATTAGACAGTAGATTAGAATCCTATTGAAAAAACATCATATTTCTAGTAAGATTTAATACGCAAAACACCTCTTAAAACCATAAAATAGTAACTTTGTTTTATAAACTATAATTAATGGATTTAAAACTAAATAGACCCATTTGTTTTTTCGATCTTGAAACAACAGGAATAAATGTGGCAGCAGACAGAATAGTTGAGATAGCGATATTAAAAGTATTTCCTAATGGTAACAAAGAGAGTCATAGCTGGCGTGTTAATCCCGAAATGCCTATCCCAGCAGAGTCTTCAGCAATTCATGGGATAACAGATGAGATGGTTGCTAGTGAACCTACATTTAAAGAACTCGCCCCAAAAGTATACGCATTGATTAAGGATTGTGACCTTGGTGGGTTTAATTCAAATCGTTTTGATATTCCTTTGCTTGCAGAAGAATTGTTACGGGCTGAAGTAGATTTTGATATGAAAAAAGCACTCTCTGTAGATGTGCAAACTATTTTTCATAAGATGGAAAAACGAACGCTAGAAGCGGCCTATAAATTTTATTGCGATAAAGATTTAAAAGACGCGCATAGTGCAGTGGCAGATACCAATGCCACTTTCGAAGTTTTAAAAGCACAACTAGACAAGTATAACGAACTTGAGAATGACGTAAATTTCTTAGCAGATTTCAGTTCGCATCGCAACCATGCAGATTTTGCTGGTTTTATTAGTTATGATGAAGATGGACAGGAAGTTTTTTCCTTTGGAAAATATAAAGGCAGTCTAGTAACCGATGTCCTTGAAAAAGATTCTGGATATTTTGGTTGGTTGTTAAATGCAGATTTCCCCTTATATACAAAAAAGGTATTAACTAGAATCCGACTACAAAAGTTGAATACAAAACTATAATTGCAACATGAAAATAATCTGTATTGGGCGCAATTATGCAGACCATATTAAAGAACTGGATAATGCCAAGCCTTCAGATCCTGTTATTTTTTTAAAACCAGATACGTCAATTTTATTAAAAAAACAGCCTTTTTTTATTCCAGATTTTTCAAATAATGTGCAACACGAAGTAGAGTTATTAATTCGTATAAATAAGATAGGAAAACATATAGATCAAAAATTTGCACATAAATATTATGATGAAATTGGTCTGGGAATTGATTTTACCGCTAGAGACTTACAAAACGAATTAAAAGAGAAAGGCTTGCCTTGGGAAAAAGCAAAGTCTTTTGATGGGGCTGCAGTTATTGGAAATTTTATAAATAAAAAGCACTTTAAAGACGTTAACGATATAGATTTCTGTTTAAAAAAGAATGGAAAAACTGTTCAAAAGGGCAATTCTATGCTAATGATGTGGAAAATAGATGCTTTAATCGAATATGTTTCAAAATACTTTACCTTAAAAATAGGAGATGTTATCTTTACAGGTACCCCTGCTGGAGTAGGTAGAGTTGATGCGGAAGACAAGCTTACTGGGTTTATTGGTGAAACAGAGATGTTTTCCATAAAAATAAAATAAGAAGATGAAATACTATGTAAAAGAAAATCTTAATGAAATAGCTGATGGAGATCAGGATTTCTTAAAGATATTAGCACAGACATTTTTAGATGAAATACCTCTAGATTTGCATGCTATGGAGGAGGCTATTGAAAATGAAAATAAAGAATTGGCATATCAATTCGCTCATAAAATGAAACCGAATATAGAGATGTTTGGTGTCGATGTGTTAAAAGATATATCTAGCATTGAAGCTTGGTCTAAATCTACTAAAAACAAAGCCTTTGTTTTACCGCATTTAGAAAATGTAATTAGTACTTTAAACCATGTGTTTGACGAGCTAAAAAAAGATTTTAATTTATAAAATGCTTGCAGAAATTATAACTATTGGCGATGAAATACTCATAGGCCAAATTGTTGATACCAATTCAGCTTATATTTCAAAGGAGCTCAATAAAATAGGAGTGAAGGTTTATCAAATAACCTCAGTTCAAGATGAGCGTGAGCATATACTTCGGGCTTTTAACAACGCTAAAAAATACACAGACCTCGTTATTGTTACCGGTGGTTTAGGTCCAACAAAAGACGATATAACGAAACAGACTTTCTGCGACTTCTTTCAAGACAGCTTAGTTGAAGACCAAAGTGTGGTTGAAAATGTAGTTCAACTTTTTAAAAGATACCACTTAAAAACCCCTTTAGCCGCAAATTTAAGGCAAGCTATGGTTCCTTCTAAAGCAACTGTACTTATGAATATGTTTGGCACCGCTCCGGGTATGTGGATGGAACAAGACCAAACAGTTTTTGTGTCGTTACCTGGTGTGCCTTATGAAATGAAGCATTTGTTGCAAGAAGAAGTGCTGCCTAGAGTGATAAAACGCTTTAAAAGACCTCATATTTATCACAAAACACTTATGACTTATGGTTTGGGTGAAAGTGCTATTGCAGAGCGCATTGAAACTTGGGAAAATAATTTACCTGAAACTATTAAGCTTGCATATTTACCTTCCTTGGGAAGAGTTAGGCTTAGACTGACATCAACAGGAGAGGATGAAATAGCACTTAAAAATGCTGTAGACTCACAGATGGCGGTGTTAAATGAAATGCTAGCCGATATTGCAGTAGGTTTTGAAGATGAAAACACTATAGTGGGCAGAATAGCCTCTATATTAAATAAGAACAACAAGACTTTAAGCCTCGCAGAGAGTTGCACGGGTGGAGCTATAGTACAACAAATTACGGCTGAAGCAGGAGCGTCTTCCTTTTTAATAGGAAGTATTGTTCCGTATAAAACAGATTTAAAAATTAAAGCATTAGGCGTTCCTTCTGCATTAATTGAAGAGTTTTCTGTAGTTAGTATTGAAGTTGCCGAGAGTATGGCTGTTAATAGCTGTAAGCTTTTTAATACAGATTATGCAATTGCAACAACGGGTATAGCTGGCCCTACAAAAGGCGATGGAAGAGACGAGGTAGGAACAGTATGTATAGCTATAGCTACTCCAAAAGGAGTAGTTTCAGAAAAATTTAATTTTGGAAATGATCGTTTTCGTGTTATAGAAAAGGCTGTAAATAAAGCTTTTGAGATGCTTCTGAAAGAAATTTCAAAAAACTAATTTCCTTTTGTTGTACATCACAAAAGAATTACTTAAATTTGCAGCCTGTTTTAAAAATAATTTAAAAAGGTCAAGGAATGTCAAGAGTTTGTGAACTTACCGGAAAGAAAGCGATGGTTGGAAATAACGTGTCGCACGCAATGAATAAAACCAAACGTAAGTTTGATGTAAACTTGCTAAAAAAGCGTTTTTATATTCCAGAAGAGGATAAGTGGGTAACCCTACGTGTGTCTGCTTCTGCTATAAAAGACATCAATAAAAAAGGTATTTCTGCGGTTATGAAAGAAGCGCGTGAAAAAGGCTTTTTAACTAAATAATTGCAATAATCAATAAAGTCTGTTACAATGGCTAAAAAAGGAAATAGAGTACAAGTAATTTTGGAGTGTACTGAGCATAAAGAATCTGGACAAGCAGGTACTTCTCGTTACATAACTACCAAAAACAAAAAGAACACACCAGATAGAATGGAGTTAAAGAAATTTAACCCTATTCTTAAGAAAATGACTGTTCATAAAGAGATTAAATAATATAGATTCCACCCTTGAGTGTGGAATGAAATTACATTTATTATGGCAAAGAAATCAGTAGCATCGTTACAAACAGGTTCAAAGCGTTTAACTAAAGCAATAAAAATGGTTAAGTCGCCTAAAACTGGCGCTTATACATTTACAGAGTCTATTATGGCTCCAGAATTTGTAAACGACTGGTTAAACAAAAAATAACCAGCTTAAAATATTTATTAAAAGCCACTTTTTTACGAAGGTGGCTTTTCCTATTTTTGTTTATTACAACTAAGTAAGACATTTCTGCTTTCTGTTTATCACAAAAAGAAAGTAGAAAATAGATAACCAAACGATGAGTTTATTTAAGAAATTATTTTCCAAAGAGAAAAAAGAAACACTCGACAAAGGTCTAGAGAAATCAAAAACTTCCTTTTTAGACAAACTTAGCAAAGCGGTAGCAGGAAAGAGTAAGGTTGATGACGACGTTCTTGATAACCTTGAAGAGGTTCTTGTTTCTAGTGATGTAGGAGTAGATACCACCTTAAAGGTTATTGAAAGAATAGAGGCTCGTGTTGCTAAAGATAAATATTTGGGTACCGATGAATTAAATAGAATTCTTCGTGAGGAAATTGCAGGTCTTTTAAGTGAAATTGATTCGGGCAACGCCACAGAGTTTGAAATACCACAAGACAAGAAACCCTATGTTATTATGGTGGTTGGTGTAAATGGAGTTGGTAAAACCACTACTATTGGTAAGCTTGCATACCAATTTAAGAAAGCAGGTAAAAAAGTGGTTTTAGGTGCTGCCGATACGTTTCGTGCGGCTGCAATAGATCAATTGCAGATATGGGCAGACCGAACCGATGTTTCTATTGTTAAGCAAAGTATGGGTAGTGACCCTGCAAGTGTAGCTTTTGATACCCTAGAAAGTGCTGTAAACCAGAATGCAGATGTTGTTATTATAGATACTGCAGGTCGTCTTCACAACAAAGTAAACTTAATGAATGAGCTTACTAAGGTGAAACGCGTAATGCAAAAAGTAATTCCAGATGCACCTCACGATGTGCTTTTAGTGCTAGATGGATCTACAGGACAAAATGCCTTTGAACAGGCAAAACAATTTACTGCTGCTACAGAAGTTTCATCTCTTGCGGTTACAAAGCTTGACGGCACAGCTAAGGGTGGGGTAGTGATTGGTATTAGCGATCAGTTCCAGATTCCTGTAAAATACATTGGCGTAGGTGAAGGTATGGAAGATCTTCAGGTGTTTAATAAATTTGAGTTTGTAGATTCGTTTTTTAAATAATGAAAGAAAAACAAGTTAAAAAAGAAACTAAACTTTTTCAGTATTTTATTTACGCATTGTTTGGATATATAGGTGTACTTACTGGATATCATTCTTTTAAAATAATTCAGTATTTTTTAAAGCCTGTTCCAAATCCATTGATGCCATTAAATTTTTATAAATACACAGCTTTCCCGTATATTTCATTTATTCCTTTTTTATTGCTTTTGCTATTTTTAGGATATTACCTTATCAAGAAATCCTATTTTAAAAAGAAACATTTTGTTTTTTACGCGGTATTAATATTGCTTTTTCATCTTATACAAAGCAGTCTTCTTCGTTTATTTGATGGTTTTAATCCATATATAGGATAAAAAAAAGCTCCAAAACACAAAAGTATTTTGGAGCTCTAAATTGAGTTTTATTCTCTTTATAAAGTTTCTTTCAGCCAGCTGAAGAACTCACGTTGCCATACCAATGCGTTTTGTGGTTGTAATACCCAGTGGTTTTCTTCTGGAAAATATAGAAGTTTACTCTTTAATCCTTTTAATTGTGCTGCTTGAAAAGCTCCTAAGCCTTGCTCAATTGGCACTCGGTAATCCTTGCCTCCTTGAATTATTAATATAGGAGTGTCCCATTTATCAATATAGGTAGTAGGGTTAAATTCATTATAAGCCTTTTGTGCCACAGCATTGTTTTTATCCCAGTATGCGCCACCCATATCGTGGTTTACAAAGAACAACTCTTCAGTAGTTCCATACATCGCGCGGGTGTCAAAAACACCATCGTGGGCAATAAAAGTTTTAAAGCGTTTCTGATGGTTTCCGGCTAACCAGAAAACAGAATACCCACCAAAACTAGCGCCAATAGCTCCTAGACGATCCTTATCTACATAAGATTCTTTAGCAACATCGTCTATAGCGTCTAGGTAATCTTGCATTGCGCCACCACCCCAATCGCCGCTAATAGCTTCATTCCATTTCACGCCATGACCTGGCATTCCACGACGGTTTGGTGCAACTATAATATACCCTTGTGAGGCCATAAGTTGAAAATTCCATCGTGTAGAATAAAATTGAGACAAAGCAGATTGTGGTCCGCCTTGCGCATATAAAAGTGTTGGGTATTTTTTGTTTTTATCGAAATTAGGAGGAAGAATAACCCATACAAGCATTTGATGGCCATCTTTTGTGGTAACCATTCTTTTTTCTACCGTTGGTAAATCTAATTTTGAGTAGAGGTCGTTATTTACCTGGGTTAATTGTTTAAACGTTTTGTTTGCTAAACTAAATGAAAATATTTCGGAAGCGTGATTCATATCTGTACGGGTAACTAACAGCTGGCCGTTGTTTTCGGCAACTATACCCCTTACGTCAAATTGGCCATGTGAAAGTTGTTCTACAACTGGCATTTTTCGGGTTCTCCCTGGGTTGTCTACTTTAAAAAGTTGTACGGTACCATCTACAGGAGCTGTAAAATATATATCCTTGTTATTACTGCTCCATAAAAAGCTATTTACAGTGCCGTCCCATCTTTCGGTAAGGTTTAACTTTACACCATCTTGAAGTACAATTATATCGTTTTTGTCTGCTTCATAACCATCTGTTTTCATTTGCAACCAAGCTAATGTGCCTGCTTTTGAAAACGCAGGCTGAGTGTCGTAACCTTTGTTTTCTTCAGTTATGTTTTCTGTTTTTTTAGTACTTAGGTTGTACTTATAGATATCTGTATTGGTGCTTACAGCGTATTCTGTACCCGCTAATTTTTTACTTACATAATATATGTTTTCGCCTTTAGGCCCCCAGATATAATCTTCGTCACCACCAAAAGGTGCTTGAGGAGTGTAATATGGTTGTTTGGGTGTAATATCTGTTTCGGCTCCCGTATTTACGTCTTTATAAAAAACGTGGTTGTAGCTTCCGTCATTCCATGTATCCCAATGACGGTAATCTAATGAAGTGTATACATAAACATCGCTATTTGGAAGATCTGAATATATGTCTTTTCCAGCTACATCTTTTACATGCACTGCTTTATTCATCAATAAAAAGTTGCCGTTTGGCGAAAGGTTTTTGTCTTTTACAATAGCTTCGTCTTTTGTGATTTCTGTGTAATTACCACCTGTTACAGGCATTTTGTAATACTTAGAGTCAAACCCATTTGTTTCAATATTTGGAGTTGAAACCTTGTAAAAAAGTGTAGCTCCATCACTGGAAACCCCTATAGGACCCACTTTTTTAACTTGCCATAATAATTCTGGCGTCATAGTGTTTTGAGAAAATACAAAGCTTGCGCTTAAAAAGGCAAGTAGGAAAGTTATTTTTTTCATCAGTAAATAATTAAATTTATAAGAAGTGTAAAGTTACTTAAAAAAGAAGCAGTTTTCAATGATGATTTTCAGTTGTGTGGATTCGTATTTTTCGTGGTATCTTTGCAAGCTTTTTATTGAATAATTCAATATATAAAAACAGCAATCGTTAATCATAACCCAAAAAGATGCGTACCAAAACACTAAAAAAGAATAAGATAAATGTCGTAACCCTTGGTTGCTCTAAAAATGTGTATGACAGCGAAGTTTTGATGGGCCAACTAAAGGCTAGCAATAAAGAGGTTGTGCACGAAGAAGAAGGAAATATAGTAGTAATAAACACTTGCGGCTTTATTGCGAATGCAAAGGAAGAAAGTATAAATACGATTCTTGAATATGTTCAAAAAAAGGAAGAAGGAGCTGTAGATAAAGTATTTGTTACAGGCTGTCTTTCTGAAAGATATAAACCAGACCTTCAAAAGGAAATACCAGATGTAGATGCCTATTTTGGTACTACAGAGCTTCCTAGTTTATTAAAAGCCTTAGGGGCAGATTACAAACACGAGTTAATTGGAGAGCGTATTACAACCACTCCAAAGAATTACGCATACTTTAAAATTGCTGAAGGCTGCGACCGTCCTTGTTCGTTTTGTGCAATCCCAATAATGCGCGGTAAACACCGAAGTACACCTATAGAAGATTTGGTGGTTGAAGCAGAGAAACTCGCTGCAAAAGGAGTGAAAGAACTAATACTTATAGCGCAAGATTTAACCTATTACGGACTAGATTTATATAAAAAACGAAACCTAGCAGAACTTCTTAAAGAGTTGGTAAAGGTTGATGGAATTGAATGGATACGTTTGCATTATGCATTTCCAACGGGCTTCCCTATGGATGTTTTGGAAGTAATGCGTGCCGAACCTAAAATATGTAACTATATAGATATTCCGCTGCAGCATATTGCAGACCCTATTTTAAAATCTATGCGCCGCGGTACAACCAAAGCTAAAACTACTAAGTTGTTAGAAGATTTTAGAGCTGCTGTTCCCGAGATGACTATCAGAACTACCTTAATAGTAGGATACCCAGGCGAAACGGAAGAAGATTTTCAAACGCTAAAACAATGGGTTAAAGATATGCGTTTTGAGCGTTTAGGGTGTTTTACCTATAGTCACGAAGAAAACACACACGCTTATACACTGGAAGACGATGTGCCAGAAGATGTTAAAATGGACCGCGCTAACCAGATTATGGATATTCAATCTCAGATTTCTTGGGAGTTGAATCAGCAAAAAATTGGCAAGGAATTTCGTGTTGTAATAGACCGTAAAGAAGGTGGTTATTTTGTAGGTAGAACAGAATTTGACAGCCCAGACGTAGACAACGAAGTATTGATAAATGCCGAAGAAGGCTATTTGCGTACAGGTGAATTTTTTAATGTGAAAATTACCGCTGCCGAAGATTTTGACCTTTACGCAGAGGTGGTTACGGCTTAAACCCCATTGTTTTGAAAAAACTGCTCATAATTGGTCATACATTTCCCGAGCCTAGTACTACGGCAGCGGGAAGTAGAATGATGCAGTTGATAGAGTTATTTGCAGAAGACAATTATCAAATCACTTTTGCGAGTACGGCGACAATTTCTGAAAAATCTGTAGCGCTGCAAAGCCTGCATATTTCGGTAAAAAACATTCAGCTAAACCACGACTCTTTTGATGCGTTTATAGAAGAACTAGCTCCCGCTATTGTACTTTTTGACCGTTATATAACCGAAGAACAATTTGGCTGGCGTGTTTCTGAAGCTTGTCCTAATGCTTTAAAAATTCTCGATACAGAAGATTTACACTTTTTAAGAAAAGCTAGAGAGGAAGCTGTTAAAAAAAATATTCCGGTTGGTGAAGCAGCTATTTTTACAACGATAGCAAAACGGGAAATCGCAAGTATTTTACGTTGTGATTTGTCGCTTATTATTTCGGAATACGAAATAGATTTGCTTCAGAAGACCTTTAAGGTTTCTTCTAAAATACTTTTCTATCTACCTTTTTTAATAGCGAATACTTCTTCAGAAATAAAATCACCTTCATTTAAGGAACGTCAGAACTTTATGACTATTGGCAACTTGCTTCACGCTCCCAATGTAGATTCGGTTTTGCAGCTAAAGAGCTTATGGCCAGAAATTAAAAAGCAATTACCTGAAGCCGAAATTCATATTTATGGAGCTTATGCACCGCAACAAATACTTCAGCTTAATAATAAAAAGGAGGGTTTTGTAATTAAAGGTTGGGCAGAAGATGTTGAGGAGTTGATGAAAAACTACCGCCTTCAGCTAGCCCCCATAAGATTTGGCGCGGGTTTAAAAGGAAAATTGCTAGATGCAATGCGTTTTGGTCTGCCTAGTGTAACTACAGCTATTGGGGCAGAAGGTCTTTGTGGTAAGCTAGCTTTTGGAGGAGCAATTACAGTTTCAAAAGAGGAATTTATAAGCGCCTCTCTCAAACTGTATTCCGAAGAAAATCTGTGGAAGAAAGCTCAGCAAAACGGTTTAGATATTCTGAAATTACGCTTTGAGAAACAACTTTTTTCTGAAGAATTTATTAATCGTGTTAATTCGTTAACCGCTACAATTAGTACACATCGCAAGCAACATTTTATAGGTCAAATTTTACTTCACCATAGCTTACAAAGCACTAAGTATCTCAGTAAATGGATAGCGGAAAAAAACAGTTAGAATAATAATAGAAATACGCACTAGTTACTAATATTTACAACAATAAGCCGTCTGCAATATTAATCTACTTCCCCAGCTATTTTTCGTATTTTTGTATGCAATGAAAAAGATAGTATGAACTTTAAAATAGCTTCAGAATTTAATCCAACTGGCGATCAGCCAAAGGCAATAGAAGCATTGGTAGCGGGTTTAAACAACGAGGAGAAATACCAGACATTACTTGGTGTTACTGGCTCTGGGAAAACCTTTACAGTGGCTAATGTTATACAAGAGGTGCAAAAACCTACTATTGTATTAGCGCATAACAAAACCCTTGCAGCACAGTTGTACACAGAGTTTAAAAACCTTTTTCCTGATAATGCGGTGGAGTATTTTGTTTCCTATTACGATTATTATCAGCCCGAAGCTTTTATACCTAGCAGCGGAACATATATAGAAAAAGATCTTTCTATAAATGAAGAAATAGAAAAAATGCGGCTTAGTACAACGTCCTCATTACTTTCGGGTAGGAGGGATGTGATTGTGGTTTCTTCGGTATCTTGTTTATACGGTATTGGAAATCCTGTTGAATTTCAGAAGAACGTAATAAGTTTAGAGAAAGGACAGATTATTTCCAGGACAAAACTATTACACCGTTTAGTGCAAAGTCTTTATTCTAGAACCGAAGCAGAATTTAACCACGGACGTTTCAGAATAAAAGGCGATACAGTAGACGTGTATCCCGGTTATGCAGATGATGCTTTTAGAATTCACTTTTTTGGTGATGAAATAGAAGAAATAGAAGTTTTTGATCCATTAAACAATGCTATTAAAGCGAAATACGACCGTCTTAATATTTATCCAGCAAATATGTTTGTTACATCGCCAGATGTACTTCAAGGTGCTATCCGTAGTATACAGGATGATTTAGTTTTACAAATAGAATATTTTAAAGAAATAGGAAAACATTTAGAGGCTAAACGCCTTGAGGAACGCACCAATTTTGATCTCGAAATGATACGTGAATTGGGGTATTGTAGCGGAATTGAGAATTATTCTCGTTATTTAGACCAGCGTTTGCCTGGTACGCGGCCGTTCTGTCTTTTGGATTACTTTCCAAAGGATTATTTAATGATAGTAGACGAAAGTCACGTTTCTATACCACAAGTAGGTGCTATGTACGGTGGCGATCGCTCTAGAAAAGAGAATCTGGTAGAATACGGGTTTAGATTGCCGGCTGCAATGGATAATCGCCCGTTGAAGTTTGACGAATTTGAAGCGCTTCAAAATCAAGTGATTTATGTGAGTGCGACTCCAGCCGATTACGAACTTGAAAAAACGGGTGGTGTTTATGTAGAGCAGATTATTCGTCCTACAGGATTGCTAGATCCACCTATAGAAGTGCGTCCAAGTCTTAACCAAATTGATGATTTATTAGAAGAGATTCAGATTCGTATAGAGAAAGACGAACGTATTTTGGTTACTACTTTAACCAAAAGAATGGCAGAGGAACTCACTAAATATTTAATTCGTGTACAAATACGTACGCGTTATATTCACAGTGATGTAGATACGCTAGAGCGGGTAGAGATAATGCAAGATCTACGCCTAGGTTTGTTTGATGTTTTGGTAGGGGTAAACCTATTACGGGAAGGTTTAGACTTGCCGGAAGTTTCGTTAGTAGCTATTTTAGATGCCGATAAAGAAGGCTTTTTAAGAAGTGAACGTTCGCTTACTCAAACTGTAGGTCGCGCCGCGCGTAACCTTAATGGGAAAGCGATTATGTATGCAGATAAAATAACAAAGAGTATGCAAGCAACTATAGACAGCACCGAATATAAAAGGCAAAAGCAAATTGATTATAACGTAAAGCACGGTATTACACCCACTGCTATTAAAAAGTCTTTTGAAAATTCTTTAACTAAATCTAAGCAAGAAGCGTATTCTTTTGAAAATGCAGAATCGCTTGCGGCGGAAGCAGAAGTAGAATACCTAACAAAAGCACAGATAGAAAAGAAAATACGCGATACGCGTAAAGCGATGGAAAAAGCAGCTAAAGAACTAGATTTTATGATGGCTGCTAAGCTTCGCGATAAAATAAAGACCTTTCAAAAACAATTGGAAGAAGTTTAAATAGCTAACTAGCTACTAATTAAGAATAGATATTAAATATGCATCATCCAGATTCAGTAAGATTAAATAAAGCAATTAGTGATAGTGGTTACTGCTCACGACGCGAAGCCGATTCATTAATAGAAAAAGGACGTGTAAGTGTAAATGGCGAAAAAAGTGGGCTTGGAGATCGAGTAATGCCTGGCGATGAAGTGCTTGTTGATGGAAAGCTAATTACTAAAAATAGCACTGAAGTTTTTATAATGCTTAATAAACCTGTTGGGATTACTTGTACCACAGATACTCGTTTTGATGATAATGTGGTTGATTTTGTAAACCATCCAGAGCGTATTTTCCCTGTGGGAAGATTGGATAAACCTAGTGAAGGTTTATTGTTGCTTACTAATGAAGGTGATATTGTAAACAAAATTCTTCGCGCTGGTAATAAACACGAAAAGGAATACATCGTTAAAGTAGATAGGCCAGTTACAGATGAGTTTGTAAGAAGAATGGGGTCGGGAATCCCAATATTAGATACAGTTACTAAACGTTGTGTAGTTGAAAGAGTAAGTAGGTTTGAATTTAAAATTATCTTGGTTCAAGGCTTAAATAGACAGATTAGAAGAATGTGTGAGTATTTAGGCTATGAAGTGGTTGCGCTACAACGCATTAGGATAATGAACTTAGAATTAGGAAACTTGCCTATAGGGCAATGGCGCGACCTTACTACCGAAGAGCTAAAGACACTTAGAGATTCTGTTAAGGATAGTGATGGGCAACCAAAAGCTTATAAAAAGACTGATAGAAATACAGAAAACACTAAAAGAGTACGTAAACCTAGTGGTCGTATTGAAAAGAAGGAGAATAAAAGTAAGGACATTAAAAGTACAGGTGGAAGACGCAGAAGAGGGGAGTAGTTAAATAAAAACCGCGCACCGATTGAGTAGCACGCGGTTATTATCAACTAACTAACCAAATTAAATTCCAATTATGAAATCTCAATCATTTTCTTCAATGCTTTCTTTTCTTCCTTTTTTGGAAGAGTAATTTTTAAAATGCCGTTTTCGTAGCTGGCCTTAATGTCTTCAGTTATAATGTTTTCTGGAAGTTTGAAGACTCGTTCAAAATTCTTGTAATTAAATTGCTTTAGTGTGTACTTTAAGTCGCTCTCAGCTTCTTTTTCGCTTACTTTTTTTGAAGCTATTTTCAAGGTATCTTCCTCAGTTTCAATAGTAAAATCTTCTTTTTGTAAGCCTGGTACTGCCAGTTCGATTACAAAATTCGTGAAATTTTCAATTATATTTACTGAAGGAATGCTAAAAGTTTCACAATTGTGAGTAAAAGCGTCCAACTTGCTGTCTAATACGAGGTTGTCTAGTAATCCTGACAACCAAATGTTATTTTTATTAACTGTTTTCATATCAAAATAATTTTTAAAATTTATAGTGTTTTAATGAAATGTCAATAACAGTTCCATTACAATATAAACGACATTTTGACAGATATCAAGGATTCGATCGCGTCATTTTGACAGAAACGATGTTTAGTTTCTTGTTTTTTGAGCTATAGAAATTCTTTTAAAAGGAGTGGATGCAAGTACTAATTGTAGTATACTTTAAAAATCTTGAGTAATTCCTCTGCAGTAAGAGCGTTTTTATCGGACTCTTCAATTTTTTTTAATATTTGATCTGTTATTACAGGGCGGATTCCCATCTTAATACTAAAGTTTTTTAGGGCTTCAATTTCAGACTCGTGGGTTTCATTATCTATTCGCATCATTAGGATTAACTTATAGAGATGAGATATGCGTTCTGCTTCGCTAAAGCTTGTATGTGAATGTGAGCTTTGTGGATTTTCAAAAAGGGCTATTAGCTCTTTGTCTGATATATCCATATGTCTGGCTATTTTCTTAATAAATTCTATTTCAGGGCCCTTAATTTTACCATCGGCCATTACCATTTTTATTAAGTCGCTAAGAAGATATTTAAAACTTCCTCCCATAATAGTAAGTGTAAAAAAAGCCCTTGCAAATTGCGAAGGGCTTTTAAAAATATTTGTTTGTTCTTTAAGAAAGTACAGCTTTCACTTTGTCTGCAGCTTCTTGAAATTCAATAGCACTTTGAACATCTAAGCCACTACTGTCTATCAATTCTTTTGCAATATCTGCATTAGTACCTTGCAGACGAACTATGATAGGTACATTTATAGTTCCCATATTTTTATAGGCGTCTACAATACCCTGTGCTACGCGGTCGCAACGAACGATACCACCAAATATATTAACTAAAATAGCTTTTACATTAGGGTCTTTTAGGATTAATTTAAATGCAGCTTCAACACGTTCAGCATCAGCAGTACCACCTACGTCTAGGAAGTTTGCTGGTTCTCCACCAGCTTGCTTAATTAAATCCATTGTTGCCATTGCAAGTCCAGCACCGTTTACCATACAACCTACGTTTCCGTCAAGGTCTACATAGTTTAGTCCTTTTTCTTTTGCTTCAACTTCTACGGCATTTTCTTCGCGTACGTCGCGCATTTCCATATAATCTTTATGACGGTAAAGTGCATTATCGTCTAAGCTTACTTTGGCATCAACAGCAATAATTTTATCATCGCTAGTTTTTAATACAGGATTTATTTCGAATAAAGAAGAATCAGACTCGTTGTAAGCTTTGTATAAAGCTGTAACAAATTTGGTCATTTCTTTAAAAGCTTTTCCACTTAAACCTAGGTTAAAGGCAACTCTTCGAGCTTGAAAACCTAAAAGGCCTACAGCTGGATCAATTTCTTCGGTAAATATTAAGTGTGGAGTTTCTTCGGCAACGGTTTCAATATCCATTCCACCTTCGGTAGAATACATAATCATATTTTTTCCGGTAGAACGATTTAAAAGAACACTCATATAGTATTCTTCTGGTTCGCTATCACCAGGATAATAAACGTCTTCTGCAACTAAAACTTGATGAACTTTTTTACCTTCAGCAGAAGTTTGCGGGGTAATTAGGTTCATTCCAATTATATTACCAGAGATGGTTTCAACTTCTTGTAAATTCTTAGCAAGCTTAACGCCACCACCTTTACCGCGGCCTCCAGCGTGAACTTGTGCTTTTATAACGTGCCAACCTGTTCCGGTTTCTTCGGTAAGTTTTTTTGCAGCCTCCACAGCTTCTTGTGGTGTGGTTGCTACTATACCGCGCTGTATTTCAACGCCAAAGCTGTTTAAAATTTCTTTTCCCTGATATTCGTGTAAATTCATAATAACGGTTTTGTTCCCTTCCCTTTATGAGGAAAGACTTGTTTGTGGAATGCAAAAATAACAAATGTTGAATGAATGGACTAATGTTTTTTAAGCTTTGAGAGAAGGATTTTAAAAATTGCCCACACGGCTTATTTTATATGATTATTAGCTATGTAATATTAAAGACATTCTTATTTTTGCGCCTTAACTTTTAAAAAATTTATTCGAAAACCATGAAAAATCAAGACCTTTTGGCAATTGCCCAAGAATTTGGAAGCCCTGTTTATGTTTATGACGCTGCAAAAATTGAAAAACAGTATAAACGTTTAACAACAGCTTTTAATAAGGTGGAGAAGTTGAGAATAAATTATGCAGTTAAGGCGCTTTCTAATATTTCTATTTTAAAGTTACTTATTAATATGGGGAGTGGCTTAGATACGGTTTCTATTCAAGAAGTAATGCTAGGTCTTGAAGCTGGTGCTGATCCTAAAAATATTATTTTCACCCCCAATGGAATTTCTATGGAAGAAATAGAGAAAGCTGCAAAACTTGGAGTGCAAATTAATATAGACAACCTTTCTATTTTGGAGCAGTTTGGTACCAAACACCCAAACATACCGGTGTGTATACGTATAAACCCACATGTTATGGCTGGCGGAAATACAAATATTTCTGTTGGACATATAGATAGTAAGTTTGGAATCTCTATCCATCAAATGCCCTTATTAAAACGAATTGTAGAGAATACTGGGATGAATATTAATGGTATTCATATGCATACAGGAAGTGACATTCTTGATATAGATGTTTTCCTATACGCTTCTGAAATTCTTTTTAATGCCGCCGAAAACTTCGATAATCTTGAGTTTATAGACTTTGGAAGTGGCTTTAAAGTGCCTTATAAAGATGGAGATATAGAAACAAACGTAGAGGAGTTAGGGAAAAAATTGAGCAAGCGTTTTAACGAATTCAGTAAAAATTACGGCAAGAAATTAACCCTTGCTTTTGAGCCTGGAAAGTTTTTAGTTAGTGAAGCTGGACAATTTCTGGTAAAGGTGAATGTAATTAAACAAACGACCTCTACTGTTTTTGCTCAGGTTGATAGTGGTTTTAATCATTTAATCCGTCCTATGCTTTATGGGTCGCAACACGAGATTTCTAATATTTCCAGACCTCACGGAAGAGATCGTTTTTACACAGTTACAGGTTATATTTGTGAGACCGATACCTTTGCAAATAATAGAAGAATACCAGAGGTTCACGAAGGTGATATGCTTTCTTTTCACAATGCGGGGGCGTATTGCTTTACGATGTCAAGTAATTACAACTCGCGTTATCGTCCAGCAGAAGTTTTATGGAGTAAAGGAAAAGCGCATTTAATTAGAAAAAGAGAAACTTTTGAAGATATACTGAAGAATCAGATAGTAGTAGATTTACATTAATATTGATGAGATGTAAAGTAAATAGTGCCGATAAAGTATTAACTTTAAAGAGGGTGTTCTAGCTAATCTTAAAATAAATATTAATAAAACACCTTAATATGTTAATTATAACACTATCTTTGCATCTTATATTAATTTTTATTTAAATACAATGAACAAAGGAACAGTAAAATTCTTCAACGATACCAAAGGTTTTGGTTTTATCACTGAAGAAGGAACCAACAAAGAACATTTTGTACACATTTCAGGCTTAATCGACGAAGTTCGCGAAGGTGACGAAGTAGAATTTGATCTTCAAGAAGGCAAAAAAGGATTGAACGCGGTTAACGTAAAAGTACTTTAATATACGTATCACTTTTTTAAGACACAAAACCCCGCTTTTAGCGGGGTTTTTTTGTTTTATTAAGTTTTGTTAATGATATTCACAATAACAAAGCGTACAAATAATTCAGATTTTTATTAAACAACCTCCATTTCTAGGGAGGTTGTTTTTTAATCTTTTATATATTTTTTTAAAATAATTTTATTATTTCATTAGTTATCAGCCGTTTTTGTATAATTTTAGTGGTTATATAATCTAAACTATTAAATTAATTATGAAAAAATCTACCTTATTACTAATGGTTTTGTGTGTGCTAACGCTCCAAATGTCTGCACAAAACAAAAATCCAGAAAAGGAAAAAGAAGCCGCTCGAATGGCTAGTGAGCCCGCTTCCATTTCGCTAGAAAAACTTATAAAAGAAAAAAGTGACACTTATGTTATTACAAGTGAAAGTGTGAGTAAACTTAGTGGTATTCGCCACGTTTATTTGCGTCAAGCAATTAATGGTCTAGAAGTTTACGGTACTGAGTCTAGTGTGCATATAGACAAATCTGGAAATACTGTGATGAGTCATAATAGATTTTTGGCAGATATTGAAAACACCCTTACAAAGAATTCACAAGGTATTTCGGCATCTCAAGCTGTAAGCTCTGTTGCACGCCAAATGGGATACACTATTTCTGGATTAGCAGAAATTAAGTCTTTAGGTGGAAATAATAAAGCTGTGGTTTTTAACAAAGCGGGTGTTTCTTTAGCTGAAATTCCTGCTAAACTAATGTATTACTACAGAGAAGGAGTAGGCACTCAGTTGGTTTGGGAACTTTCTATAGCTGAAACAACTACAACAGATTGGTGGAACTTTAGAGTAGATGCTTCTAATGGAAATATTATAGATAAAGATAATTGGACAGCTTCATGTAATATTATGGACGGTCATAACGATCATTTCCACAGTGAAGGATCTGTATATAGTGCTAGTTTTGTAGGCCCTCTTAATGAAGAAGAAGCAGCTTTACTTAACACCAATATATCATTTCAACCTTCTTTTATAGAAGAAGAATCAGCTTTAGTTGGAGGGTACAGAGTATATGCAATGCCTGTAGAATCTCCTAATCACGGAGGTAGAACTTTAGAAAATGATCCTGATAATGCAATTGCATCTCCTTTTGGTTGGCACGATACCGATGGGGTTGCTGGACCTGAATTTACTGATACTAGGGGAAATAATGTAGATGCTCATAAAGGTTCAGATCGTCCAGATGGAACAGCGTCATTAACTTTTGATTTTCCTATAGACTTAACGCAAAACCCAGCTTCAAATACGGCTCCATATATTACTAACTTGTTTTATTGGAATAATATTATTCACGATGTATTATATCATTATGGGTTTGATGAAGTGAGTGGAAACTTCCAAGAGAACAATTACGGAAATGGTGGATTAGGATCTGATAGTGTAAATGCAAATGCTCACGCATCTGGAAATTGTAACGCAAATTTTGGAACACCTAATGATGGGTCTAACCCAACTATGAATATGTTCTTATGTAGTAACTCTAGCCCTTCTCACGATGGTGGTCTTGATGCTGGTGTGGTAACACATGAATATGGACACGGTGTGTCTAATAGACTAACAGGTGGGCCATCAAATACTAGTTGTTTAAATAATCAAGAGCAAATGGGTGAAGGATGGAGCGATTTTTACGGACTTATGTTAACGATCGAGCCAGGGGATACCGGAGCAGATGCTAGAGGGGTAGGAACCTATTTATTAGGACAGCCTATAACAGGTACTGGTGTAAGAACACAAAAATACAGTACAGACTTTGCGGTAAATAACCATACATACGATGATATTATAACAGCAGTGGCACCACACGGAGTTGGTGAAATATGGGCTACAATGTTATGGGATATGACTTGGGCTATTATAGATACAGATGGTTTTGATCCAGACTTTTATAATGGAACAGGTGGAAATAATGTTGCTTTAGCCTTAGTTACTGAAGCTTTAAAATTACAACCATGTAGTCCTGGATTTGTTGATGGACGTGATGCTATTTTAGCTGCAGATCAAGCGCTTTATGGCGGTGCGCATGTTTGTGAAATTTGGGAGGCTTTTGCTAGAAGAGGTCTAGGATATAGTGCAGACCAAGGTTCTACAAGTAGTAAAACAGACGGAACAGAGGCATTTGATTTACCTCCTACATTTTCTGGTTTAAATGTTGTTGAAGAAGTTTGTTTATCTGGAGGAGTACAATCTGGTCTTAGCGGAGGAAACCCTGCAGGTGGTGTTTATAGTGGTACAGGTGTAACCGATGACGGTAATGGTACAACTTTTACATTTGACCCAAGTGTTGCTGGTACAGGAGCGGTTACCGTTAGTTATATGGTAAACGATTTTTGTTCAGGCTTACCTACAACATTAACAGATGATATAAATGTAACGAATGCTCCACCAGAAATTATCTGTGTAGGTTCAGGTTTAATACCTATGACGGGTACACAAACTAGTAATCCTGGTGTTGCAATTCCAGATAATAATACTACTGGTGTTACTTCAACTATGGTTGTTACTGAAGATGTTACAATTACAGACCTAGATGTTAATGTAGATATCCCTCATACCTGGGTAGGTGATGTTACAGTAACCGTAAAATCTCCAGCAGGAACAACTGCAGTTATAATAGATAGACCAGGAAGAGTTTCTTCAGGTTTTGGTTGTTCTCAAAATGATATTTTGGCAACTTTAGACGATGAAGCTGCGAGTCCTGTGGAGGATGAATGCCAAAGTGCAACGCCAACTATAGACGGTTCGTTTATACCAAACAATCCATTATCTGTATTTGACGGAGAAAGCACTATGGGTACTTGGGAAATTAATGTTACTGATGCAGTAGGTGGTGATACAGGTACTTTAAATAGTTGGGGATTAGATTATGATTATGAAGTAACAGCTCCTGTATTAGATGTTATTCTAGATGGAACAGGAAATGCAACTATAAATGCTGAAGACCTACTCTTTAGTGCTACTGTTGAGTGTGGTAGTTTTACTGTATTGGCAGGAAGCCCATTAGCACCAACTGTAAGCTTTACTTGTTCTGATGTAGGTACAAATAATATTGATGTAGAGGTTACAAATGATAGCGGAGCTGCTTCCTTGTGTACAGCCATTGTTAATGTTATTAGCAATGGAGGTGGAGGCCCATTAAGCTGCCCAGGTGATATTACTCAAGATACTGATGCTGGTACGTGTAGCGCAGTAGTAACATATTCAGTAGATTCACCTGCTGGTTGTAGCGGAGGAACATTAACACAAACAGCTGGATTAGCAAGTGGAAGTGCATTCCCTATAGGTACTACTACCAATACTTTTGTGTATGATGATGGTGTAAACCCAGTAGATACTTGTTCTTTTGATATAACTATAATTGATGCAGAGCTTCCTGTTGTTGTTTGTCCAGCAGATCAAACTGTTGTGCCAACTACGGGTAATCAATATACACTTCCAGATTATTTTGGAACTGGAGAAGCTACTGCAACAGATAACTGTACGAGCCCACTAACTATTACTACGCAAAGTCCTGCTGCAGGTACATTGCTAGATCCAGGAACACATACTATCACATTAACTGCCGAAGATGGTAGTGCTAATGTAGGTTCTTGTACTTTTGAGCTAATAGTAGACGGTACAGCTGGTGTAAACGATAATAGTTTGGATATAGCAAGTGTGCAAATGCATCCAAATCCAACTAGTGGTATCTTGATTATTTCTAACCCTAACCAACTTTCACTTGATAAATTAAGTGTATTCGATTTAAGAGGAAGATTGATTAAAAGTGTGAACCTTAACACTATGGGGCTTGAAAAATCTATAGATGTTTCAGAAATGGCACCTTCTACCTATTTAATTTTAATACAAGGTAAAGACGGCCAAGTAACTAAACGACTTATTAAAGAATAAGCATTAAGTATTATAAAAGAAAACCCTTTCAATTTTAAATTGAAAGGGTTTTTTATTTTATCTATTATAGAATTGTATTTCTTATAAATTTGAAACTTTACTTTTTTCAAGTTCAAATTCTTCAATCATATTTTTTACAATTTGAGCCGCTGGTTTTATATCGTGAATAAGTCCAGCTATTTGGCCAATCTCCAATTCGCCTTCTTCTAAGTCGCCTTCAAACATACCGCGTTTAGCACGTGCTCTTCCTAAATGTTTTATAAGGTCTTCTTTTGTTGGGTTGGTAGTATAAAGCTGCATAACACTATCAAAAAATTTGTTTTTTAACATGCGTACTGGAGCTAATTCTTTTAGAGTAAGCTGAGTGTCCCCTTCTTTGGCGTCGACCACCATTTGTTTAAAAGCCAAGTGAGATGATGCTTCTTCTGAAGCGACAAATCGGCTACCTACTTGTACTGCATCTGCTCCCAAAACCATAGCGGCAAGCATTCCACGACCATCGGCAATTCCACCTGCAGCAATAAGAGGGATTTCTAACTGTTCTTTAACCATAGGGATAAGCGTAAAGGTGGTTGTTTCTTCACGGCCATTATGACCACCAGCTTCAAAGCCTTCTGCTACTACGGCATCAACACCAGCTTCTTGGGCTTTTAAAGCAAACTTTACACTACTTACTACATGAACAACTGTAATTCCGTTTTGCTTTAGCTTTGAAGTATGTGTCTTTGGGTTTCCTGCAGAAGTGAAAACAATCTTCACGCCTTCTTCAATGATAATGTCAATAATTTTATCGATATCTGGGTAAAGCATAGGTACGTTTACCCCAAAAGGTTTTTGGGTTGCTTCTTTACATTTTACTATGTGTTCGCGAAGCACTTCTGGATACATAGAGCCTGCTCCCAATAAACCCAAACCTCCAGAATTTGAAACAGCGGAGGCTAATCGCCATCCGCTGTTCCAAATCATTCCGGCTTGAATTATGGGATATTCTATCTTAAATAGATCCGTAATTCTGTTTTGCACTATTCTTTATTGTTTAATGATTTTATAACTAGTTGTTTTGTTGTTTGATGTAATAGAAGCAATATACATTCCTGAAGATAAACCACTAACGTCTATACTGTTTTTTAGGGTTGTAATATTGGTCTGAAGAATTCTTTCTCCTAAAATATTATAAAGAGTGAAGTCTGCACTTTCAGCATTTTTAGGGAAAGAAATATTTATTTGAGTACTCACCGGGTTTGGGTAAAGCGCAAAATGTATATCCTGCATTTGCTCTTCTACACTCAATAAAAGGATGTGGTCTAAAGCTTCTCCAAAATTTGGAATACCATAGCCCAATTTGTCGGTAGGGTTAGTATATCTACTTGCAGATTCACGAATAGCTTGCGTAATAACATCGTTTGTTAAATTAGGAGCGGCACTCCATAGAGAAGCTACAGCACCAGCGATAATAGGCGAGCTAAATGAAGTTCCACTTGATGTAGTAACATCGCCGTATTGATCTATTACTGCAGCTCTTGAGCCTTGAGCAACAACATCTGGCTTAATGCGACCATCTACAGTAGGACCATATGAACTAAAATCTGAAGGATCACCACTACTTGTTACAGAACCAATAGTAAAACTTCCAGGGGCATCTGCAGGAGTTGCAACATAGCCAAAATTACCAGGTCTTCCGTCATTTCCAGCAGATGTTACATTAATCATTCCTTTAGCAAATGCAATATTAGAACCTCTAGCTGCAATTGTAGTTTCCCCATCAAGATCTTCGTATTCGTGATCAAAAGTTGAATTGTCAAAAGCTTGGTATCCTAAAGATGTATTTGTTACATAAACTCCTAAGCTATCTGCGCGTTCTAAAGCTTCTACCCAATAGGCTTCTTCAGCTGGAGATTCGCTTCCACCGTCTTCAGTAACATATAAATAATAAGAAGCTCCTGGGGCAGTTCCTACAAAATCTCCATTTAGAAAACCTGCAGCATCGCTTAAGGTATTAGCACCGTGACTTCCTGTGCCATTTGGGTTTTCTATACGGTCTACAAAATCGTAATAACCTAATAATCTACCCTCATTTCTAAGATCTGTATATGCAGGATTTGTAAGTACACCTGGGTAGCCATTATCCATAAACGCTACAAGTATGTCTTGTCCTATATAATCATTTTCATGTAGGTAGTCTACATTAATCATCTCTGTTTGGTTTCTAGCATCTCCATAATTGTAGACAATTCTAGATTGTGATTCATTTTCTATTTCAAATTTATCTTTGAAAAATGATTTTCCACCAGTAGGTCTGTTTAAAGATTTATCTGCAAACTCAATATCTGTAACAAAAGTAAAAGTTGTTGAAAGGTTATTGATGTTGTTTTCAGATCCACGAACGTAAACAGCATTAAGCCATTTAGATTTTGCAAGAACAGTAATACCTGTAGCAGCTTCTATTTGTGCTTTATAAGTTTCGTTTAAAGGTACGTCGCGATCGTCAATTGGTGTTCCATGTGTCGCTTTCCTGTCTAAAGCCGCTTGTGTTAAAATTGTTATTGGGTCAGCCAAAGCAGCAGCAACTACAGCTGGATCTTTTGGTTCTAAAAATACAAGTGCATCCTCAGTTTGAGCGAAACCAAATGAGGAAACAATAAGAATAACTAATAGGGAGAATTTTTTCATCATAATATTTTTTTAAGAGATAACACCGCTACCTACTAATTCGGTATCTAAATACCAGGCAACAAACTGGCCTTCAGTAATTGCAGATTGAGGATTGTCAAATATAATATAAAGTCCGGAAACTGTGCGGTATAAAATTGCTTTTTCTAAGGCTTGTCTATAGCGAATACGAGCCATCACTTCCATTTTTTCGTCTTCATCAAGTTTTAGATCTTGGCGAACCCAATGAATTTCTTCATTTTTCACAAAAAGACCACGGCGGTATAAGCCTGGGTGATCTTTGCCTTGACCTGTGTAAATTACATTTTCATTTACATCTGTAGCTATAACAAATAAAGGTTCTTTAGTGCCGCCTACAGCTAATCCTTTGCGCTGGCCTCTTGTAAAATAATGCGCACCGTGATGTACACCCACCTTTTTACCGTCGTTTAAAGCGTAACTGTGTTTAAACGATAGATGCTCTAATCTTTCTACTTCTGAAGTAAATTCTGGCTCTGACGTATTATAAGCCTTAAAATCTGAAGGTACTTCTACTATAACTCCGTCTTTTGGCGCTAATTTTTGCTGAAGAAATTCAGGTAATCTTACCTTTCCAATAAAACACAAACCTTGAGAGTCTCTTTTATTGGCAGTAATAAGATCCTGTTCCGCAGCAATTTTCCGCACTTCAGGTTTTAATAATTCGCCTATAGGAAAAAGTGTTTTTGCAAGCTGTTCTTGTGAAAGCTGACATAAAAAATAGGATTGATCTTTATTAGGGTCTTTACCAGCGAGTAATTGATAAATTTCTTTGCTTTCAGTACCAGATTCGTCGGTTTTAGTAATAACACCTTTACGACAATAGTGGCCTGTAGCCACATAATCTGCACCTAAGCTAAGTGCAATTTTCATAAAAACATCAAACTTTATTTCGCGATTACACAGTACGTCTGGGTTGGGGGTACGCCCCATTTGGTACTCGCGAAACATATAGTCTACAATGCGCTCTTTGTATTGCTCGCTTAAATCTACAGTTTGAAAGGGTATGCCTAGCTTTTCGGCAACTAGCATAGCGTCATTGCTATCCTCAAGCCAAGGGCATTCGTCTGAAATTGTCACAGAATCATCATGCCAGTTCTTCATAAAAAGCCCAATGACTTCATAGCCTTGTTCCTTTAAAAGATAGGCAGCCACACTAGAGTCTACACCTCCGCTTAGTCCTACAACTACACGTTTTTTCATCTGTATTTATATTTGTTTTAGCAAAAACTCTATAAGGCTTCGGCTTGATTATAATGTTTTAAAGAATATTAGAAAGCCTTAAGAATACACAAAGATAAAAAGACTTTCTGTAAACAAAGGTCGGGAGGGAAAAGCTTAACTTTCTTTAAAGTTTATTTTTTGTTTTTTTTAGGATAGGTTTCTTCCTTACTAATTTTTCCATCTTTGTAATACTTCCAAAGACCGTGTTTTTTGCCTTGTTTGTATACGCCTTCAATTATAACATTGCCATAAGCGTCGTAGTAAAATGCAGGACCATGAAGCTCATTATTTGTGTAGAGTAGCTTTTTAAGCAAAACACCTTCAGGGGAGTAATAGTTTTCTTCGCCTTCTATAACTCCATTTTTATAGTTTGTTTCTTGTGTGGTTTTTCCGTTAGGGTAGTAGGTGGTTTTTTTTCCGTCTAGCTTTCCGTTTAGGTAAAACTCGCGGGTCATTACATCCTCAGATTTTTTGTGGTAATAAACCCATTCGCCAATTCGTTCTTTGTCCTTCATCTTGCCTTCACTCACTAGTTTGCCTTTAATGGTGAAGTACTTTACATCTGCAACTCCATCAGGACCATTAAAATTTTTGATAACCATAGGTTGTTCCTTGCATTTTTCGCAATAAAATTTAAATTCACCTACTTCTTTACCGTGTTCAAAAGTACCTTCATAACGAAGTTGGTCTGTGCCATCAAATGTTTTTTTCCAAACTCCATGACGCTTTCCTTGAGCGTCCATCTGGTTTATATCACTTTGTGAAAAAACACTTATGGAGCTAAAACTAATTCCGAAGAGAAGAATAAAAGCAATATTTTTCATTGAGGTTTTTGTTTACTAAAGTTAACGAAGAAGTTAAAAAACTATTTTGTTGAACTAGTAGTTAGCTTAATAGCTAGTAAAAAGGGTAACCTATTGCTCTTCCCCTAAATTAAAAAGGGGAGGAGCTTTGGTAATTTTATAAGCTTGAAGCCTTATTTTTTCTTTTTCTGAGCTTCAGCTTGTTCCATCATTTCAGACATTTTACGCTGAAACTTGTTTTGTTTCTTAGGTTCTGCTTTTTTCACCTGAATCTTAGCGTGTACTTTATCTTCGTCTATAATAAAGTTCTTAATTACAAGCATAATACCTATAGTAATTAAGTTTGAGACAAAGTAATAAAGTGATAATCCACTCGCATAGTTATTAAAGAATACCAACATAAACAACGGAGAAAGATACATTAGGAATTTCATGTTTGGCATTCCTGGTTGTTGTTGCTGTTGCATATTCTGGCTCATAGTCATCATCATATAGATAAAGATGGCGATGGAAGCTAAAATAGGGAATAAACTTACGTGATCTCCATAAAACGGTATATGGAAAGGCAATTCTAGTATGGTGTCATAACTAGAAAGGTCATCTGCCCACAGGAAGCTTTTCTGCCTTAAATCGAAAGCGGATGGGAAGAACGTAAACAAGGCATAAAACACAGGGATTTGAAGTATAGCTGGTAAGCAACCCTTTAGCGGACTCGCGCCTGCAGAGTTTTGAAGCTTCATGGTTTCCTGTTGTATCTTTAATTTATTGTCTTTGTACTTCTCCTTTATCTCGTCCATTTCAGGCTTTAAAACCTTCATTTTAGCTTGCGCTAAATACTGTTTGTATTGAACTGGCGATAGCATTAATTTTATAAGAATTGTCAATACAATAATTGCAATTCCGGCAGGAAGGAAATCACTTAAAAAGCTAAAAAGTGGTATAATTAGATATTTGTTTATTATTCCAAATATTCCCCAACCTAAAGGCATTGCTTCATCTAGATTACGCCCGTACTCTTTAAAAATCTGATAGTCTGATGGGCCGTAATACATATTCATGTTTTGAGCCAATCCACCGTTCTTAGGCTCTAACAGCATTTTTGCGCTGTATTGCTTTGTGAAGATAGTGTCTACTTCTTCGTCTTTTACTAAATCTACAGATGTAAGTTTTACTTCTTTAAAAGGCGTGTCTGTAAGCAACATAGAGCTAAAGAAATGCTGGCGAAAGTTCATCCAGGTAACATCTATCTCTAGTTCGTCATCTTCGCCCGTAGGAGATAGTTTTGAATGCTTTTCATCATCGTACTCATAGGTTAAACGCGAATATCTGTTTTCGTACGAAATACTTTTTGCGTGGCGATACCCTTTTAATTGCCAGTCTAGATACATAGGTTGCGAAGTGTTTAAAACTCCGTCTAGTCCTTGACTGTTAATGCTAAAGTCCATCATGTATTCGCCTGGATGTAGCGTATATCGGTACTCTATAAATCCGTTTTCAGAAGTTTTTAACTTCATTGAGAGTACTTGGTCTTCACCATTTTTACTCAAAGTAGGTTCAAAATATAAATCTTCTGAATTTAAAGTTCTGTTTTCTGAAGTAAATTGAAGGTTTAAAGAGGCGTTTCCGTCTTTTATTAAATAAACAGGAACAGAATCGTATTTGGTGAAATTCTTTAAAAGTGCTTCAGATATATACCCACCTTTATTACTCACTTCTAAGTAAAGAACATCGTTTTCAAAAACAGTTACCCCTTCTTTAGCTGAAGGCAATGTTTCGGAATAGGCAAAAGAACCAAGCTTGTTTTTTAACTGTATGAGTGCAAGTGAATCACTTTGAGTTCCTTCTTGTATTATTTCTGAAGTTGCCTGGCTTAAGCTAATGTCTTCAGCTTTGTTTTCTGCTTCGGCAGCTTTTGCGGCAGCTTCCGTTTTTGCTTTTTCAGCTTGAAGTTCCTCTTCCGTAGGTTTGTTGAGATAGAGCATCCAGATTAGGATACCTCCAATTAATAAAAAGCCTATTAGTGAGTTAAAATCGAATTTCTTTTGTTCCATCTTTTATTTCTTCTTTTGATCTATTTCAAAAGTGTATTTCGTTAATTTATTCTTGCGAGGCAATAATCCCGCCTTTTTTGGGAATCCGCCAAATTGTCCTATTCCTGCTTTAGTGAATGCTTATGCACTGCATCTACAAAGGCTACAAATAACGGATGTGGGTTTGCAACAGTACTCTTGTATTCTGGATGATATTGAACTCCTACAAACCAAGGGTGTTCCGGAATTTCAACAATCTCTACTAAGCCTGTTTTAGGGTTTGTACCTGTTGCAAATAGCCCCGCTGCTTCAAACTGTTCGCGGAACTCATTGTTAAATTCATATCTATGACGGTGGCGTTCTTCTATGGTTTTAGATTTGTAAACATTACTGACAATACTTCCTTCTTTCAATTCGCATTTCCAAGAGCCCAGACGCATAGTACCTCCCATGTCTGTGATGTTCTTTTGGTCTTCCATGATGCTAATCACAGGATTTTTAGACTCTAAATCCATTTCAGTACTGTTGGCATCTTTTAGTTTTAGTACGTTTCTAGCATATTCTATCACCGCCATTTGCATCCCCAAACAAATACCTAAAAAGGGTAATTTATTTTCGCGGGCGTATTTTACAGCGGCAACTTTTCCTTCTATCCCACGCTCGCCAAAACCTGGAGCTACTAAAATACCGTCAAGCTTTGAAAGCTTTTTACCGATAGTCTTTGCATTTATATGCTCTGAATGAATAAATTCTACTTTTACTTTTACTTCGTTTTCGGCTCCTGCATGTATAAAAGCTTCTAGTATAGATTTGTAGCTGTCCTGTAATTCTACATATTTCCCAATTAAACCAATACGAACTTCGGCTTTCGGGTTTTTGTGTCTTTCCAGAAATTTGTTCCACTGTTTTAAATCTGGTTTTTTAGTGTCTTTTAAATCTAATTTCTGAAGTGTTACAGTGTCTAAGCCTTCTTCAAGCATTAAATTAGGAACATCGTAAATAGTTGAAGCGTCTATAGATTGTATTACCGCTTCTACTTTAACATTGCAGAAAAGCGCCAGTTTTCTTCGTAAATCATCAGAAAGCTCATGCTCTGTTCTGCACACCAATATGTCTGCTCGTATACCGCTTTCCATCAATGTTTTTACGGAGTGCTGCGTAGGTTTTGTTTTAAGCTCGCCAGCGGCAGAAAGATAGGGGACAAGCGTTAAGTGAATAACTAATGCGTTATCATCGCCCATTTCCCATTTCATTTGACGCACTGCTTCTATATAAGGTAAAGATTCTATATCGCCTACCGTACCGCCAATTTCTGTGATTACGATATCGTAATCACCAGTATTGCCTAATAATTGTACACGTTCTTTTATTTCGTTTGTAATATGTGGAATAACCTGAACGGTTTTTCCTAAAAATTCGCCACGACGTTCTTTTTCTATCACACTTTGGTAAATGCGACCCGTAGTTACGTTGTTTGCTTGTGAAGTTTTTACGTTAAGAAAACGCTCGTAATGACCTAGATCTAAATCGGTTTCGGCGCCGTCATCGGTTACATAGCATTCGCCATGCTCATAAGGGTTTAGAGTACCCGGATCTACGTTAATATAAGGGTCTAACTTTTGAATAGTAACCCTATATCCTCTAGCTTGTAATAACTTAGCTAGTGATGCTGCTATAATTCCTTTTCCTAATGAAGATGATACTCCGCCCGTAACGAAGATGTATTTTGTAGTGCTCATGAATGCTTTTACTGAAATAACTATACGGGATGCAAAGGTACATTTTTATTGTGGAAAGGAAATAGATAATTATTAAAATATGGCAACTAACACTTATGCTAAACTTTTTCTGCAATTAATAAAGTGTTGGTGCCGTTTACCTTTTTGTGTACTTGAAATTGAAAGCTGTTTCCAAAGTTTGCCTTAAGTGTATCTACGGTATTGTTTTCACTTTTAATATTTACACCTACATTAAAAATTACCCAACCGTTCTTTACTAACATTTTAGCAATATTTTCACAGAAATCTCTTTTAAAAAAGACGTCCGGTACCTCTAAATCTATAAATAAATCTATTACTATAAGTTGAAATTTATCTTTACAATTTTTTGTAAAGGCATATGCATCTGCTTCTATAATTTGAAGCTTAGGTGAAGTTGAAATATTAAATTCTTCCTTGGCAAGTTTTACTATCTCCGAATCTATTTCAACTGCAACAATGTTGTGTTGGTATTCAAATTTTTGCCGAAGTGATTTAATTACACTTCCGCCACCCATTCCTAAAAGTAAAATATTGTCTACTTGTTTTAGGTTTACCTTAGAAAGCCCAAACTCTAGTATTTTTTGAAGTGAACCATAGGAATAGTTAGCATTTTCGGTGTCTAAAACCTTTTTGCCGTTAATATAAGTTACTTCCAAAACACCGTTAATAGTTGAAGAAAAACGCTTTGTAGTTGGCCAAATGTAACTTAAAAGTTGCTTCATTTTTTAATCAGCTTTTTAAGTAATCCTTCCAAGCCATTCAGTTTTAACTCATACATTTCGGCCATCATTCTGCCTAGCTTTCCTTCGGGAAAGCCTTTTTGTTTAAACCACACAAAATAGTATTCGGGAACATTTACAAGATAATAGCCTTCGTATTTGCCAAAAGGCATTTTATAATTGGCAAGTTCTACTAAATGATTGGGGTCTGGACTACTTCCAAGATTCATATTCGGCGAGTTGTTGTGCGATGTATTTCTGCCAAGTGGCCTCATTTTTTACATTGCGTGAATGGTCACTTTCGGCATCAAATTTATTTTGCATAGCCCTTCTTTTTGCTTCTACTAGTTTGTAGATAGCTTCAATTTCGGACTTTATATTTTTAGTGAATTTTCGCTCCGAAAGTTTTTTCCGAAGCATACGTGCGTGTAATTCTGAAATGTCAAAATGTGCCTGTTCGTGTTTTAAAATATGATCGTTTACCCTTTCGGCTTTATACCAAGAACCTTCGGGTTTAAAGAAACAGCTTACGGTGTAGTCTACATTTAGCTTGTTGTTTTTTATGGCGTAGCTATATTGAAAGCTAATGCCCGTATTGGTGCTAGCTACAAAATTACTACTCTTTATAGCTTTACCCTTAAAATCTTCCCATTTCAGTTTATGGCCTTCTTGCCAAAAAATCTTTTCATTAATAGGTTCTGGAAATACGAGTATTGAAAATAAAAGGGCAAAGAGAAGTTTCATAATAACGATTAATCAAAAACAATACCTTATTAAAAACCTTCCTTTAAATAGATGTGAAGGCTTACCAATTAAAAACAACAACTTTTTCAATATCTGGGTGCAAGCTATTGTGTACAGGGCAAGTATTAGCGGTATTTTCTAATATTTTTCTAGATTTTTCATCTATACCACTAGGCAAATCAAGAATCACCTCAATTTTTGAAATTCTACGTGGGTTTGCCGCCATAGTCTTAGTAACCATAGCCGTAGCACCGTCTATATTTACTTGCATATTTTGAGCTTTTATCCCCATAACGGTAAGCATACAGTTTGCTAAACCAGTTGCAACAGTGTCTGTAGGCGAAAATGCTTCGCCTTTACCATTATTATCTGTTGGAGCATCTGTAATAAAAGTATTGCCAGACTTAAGGTGCTCGTTTTGGGTGCGTAGGTTGCCTAAATAGGTTACTTTGGATGTGCTCATTTTACTTCTTCAAATTTAAGGTCTTTGTTGTATTTTAAAATATATGCTGCTTCATTACAGTAGCCATTTCCTTTCGCCTTTTCATAACGGAATTTATTTTCAATATAAACCGTTTCGTTTTCTGGAAGTATAGCGTCGTAAATATCATCTCCAGAGGCTAAACGCAACAACACATCGTACGTAATATCAAATCCACGGATGGCGTATCTGTTGGGAAGCACACCGTATTTATTTTTGTAGCTAACTAAAAATGGACTGCGGTCATCTTCAGCTATATTTCTGTTAACCGATGGAAAAGTGAAATTTAATTTAGCTAGGCGTGTACTAGAAACTTCATGCCACTCATAAGCTTCGTTTTTATCTAAAGTAAATAATCTCACTTTATAATTTGCTTCCATAGATGAAAGTACATTTACGGCACTACTAACTAAAACAGGGTTTTCAGATTCTAAGATCACCCAATTTTCTGCTGTTGAAGAGGCTAGGTTAGTTATATCGCTAGCTTGAATATACCCTCCTTTACGAGGCGATAGCGTTTTAGCAGTTGGAATTGCAGTTTGAACCATTTCGCGTTGCTTGGCTCTTTTAGCATCCGAAATAATGATAATGTTTTTTCCAGTGCTATTGTCTTTTAAATACTGAATCATAGTTTTTTGAAGCACTGCATCTGTTGGCAATGTTTGAAAAAGATTTGAATTCATAGACATTTCTCTATTGCTCAATGGAGAGAATACAGGAATTTTATCTGATTTCAATAAATCTGAAGCCTTTTCAACATTTTTTTGAAGTAAAGGCCCAATCACAGCATCTACATTTTTAAACTCATTAGCAGAAATTATTGAAGCTACTTTGCTTTCACTTTTTTCGGTATCGTAAATATTTAAGGTAACAGAAATACCTTTGTCCTTTGCAAATTCGGCAGCCATTAATGCGCCGCTATAAAAATCTAAAGCTACGCGAAGGGTTGGGTCTTTTTTCAGTAAATCTGTAGAAGTGTCTGTGCTTGTCGTGTCGCTTACACTTCGCATTAGTCTAAAGGGAAGCATTAAAGCAACAGTTTTCATCTTTTTGTTCTCGATTCTATTTTCAAGGTCTACAACCGAAACATCCTCTTGTGAAACAGAAATTGCTGTCTTGGGCAATTTAAGAATCATTCCTTCCTTTAAACCATCTTTAGCATATGGGTTAAGCGCAACAATTTCTTCTTCTGAAAGCCCAAAATTTGTTTTTAACCTGTAAAAACCTTCTTTCGGTTTTACCTCGTAATACTGAAAGTTTTCATCGTCTATTTCTGCGTTTTCTGTAACAGCTGTTTCTGGTACAATAAGGCTTTGCCCTATAGTTAAGCTTTCACCCATTTCTGGGTTTAGGGCTTCAAGTTCGGCTATACTAATTCCAAATTTTCTGGCAATGCCGTATTTGGTTTCTTTTGGTTGTATAGTATAAACTTGAGTGCCGGGAGGGGTGTTAGAAATAGTACTAACTGTTTCGGTAATTGTTGAAACAGCAGGTATAAGTATGCGTTCTCCCTTTTTTAGGTCTCTAGAATAGAGTTCTTTGTTTAGCTTTTTTATATCGTCTATGCTAACATTGTATTTTTGAGCAATGCCAAAAAGGGTTTCTTTCCGCTTTACTTTATGCTCTCTATAGTTATTGTTATTGGTTCCAGAGCTTATTAGGCTGCTAGAAGGAACAATAAGAACACTATTAACCTTTAATTCTGATCTAGAATCTGGATTGAGATTATAAATGGTTTCTTCAGAAACATTATACTTTTTTGCAATGCTATAAACCGTTTCGCCTTTTTGTACTGCATGGCTTTTGTATTGTTGTTGGGCTACAGAACCGCAACTAACCATAAAAAGTAAAGTAACCGAAACGTAAATTAAACATTTCAACATAGAGATAATTTTATTATTAAGATAGCTAAACATAGGCTCAAGTTCTACTTTATTATTCCCACTCGATAGTTGCGGGCGGTTTAGAGCTTATGTCATATACTACTCTATTAACGCCTTTAACCCGATTTATTATCTGGTTGCTCACTTCTTGTAAAAATTCGTAAGGAAGGTTGACCCAATCTGCAGTCATACCATCTGTAGATTCTACAGCACGTAGAGCGACAACTTTTTCGTAGGTTCTTTCGTCACCCATTACGCCAACACTGTTTACTGGCAATAAAATTGCTCCAGCTTGCCAAACTTTGTCGTAAAGGTCCCACTTTTTTAAACCGTTGATAAAGATTGCATCTACCTCTTGTAAGATACGAACTTTCTCGGCGGTAATATCTCCTAATATACGTATTGCAAGTCCAGGTCCTGGAAAAGGGTGTCTTCCTAAAAGCTCTGGATCTATACCCATTTCTTTACCTACACGACGTACTTCGTCTTTAAAGAGCATACGTAGTGGCTCAACAATTTTTAACTTCATAAAGTCTGGTAATCCACCTACATTATGATGACTCTTTATAGTTACCGAAGGTCCGTTTACCGAAACACTTTCAATAACATCTGGATAGATGGTACCTTGTCCTAACCAGTCTACACCTGTTAGTTGATGTGCTTCATCGTCAAAGACCTCTATAAATGCGTTACCAATAGCTTTGCGTTTCTTTTCGGGATCGCTTTCGCCTTTTAGAGCATCAAGAAAACGTGCGGAGGCATCTACACCTTTTACGTTAAGACCCATTCCTTTATACTGGTCAAGAACGCTGTCAAACTCATTTTTACGCAGTAGGCCGTTATTGACAAAAATACAATACAAGTTTTTGCCTATGGCTTTATTAAGTAAGATAGCTGCTACCGTAGAGTCTACGCCACCACTTAAGCCAAGAACTACTTTGCCATCGCCAATTTGTTCTTTTAGAGCGTTTACAGTTGTATCTACAAATGCTGCAGGCGTCCAAGACTGTTCAACTTTAGCAATATTTACTAAGAAATTTTCTAGCAGTTGCTTGCCGTGCGTAGAGTGATACACTTCTGGGTGAAACTGTATAGCATAAGTTTCCTCTCCATCTATTCTATAAGCAGCGTTAACTACATCATCTGTACTAGCCAAACGCACTCCGTTCTCTGGAAGTTGAGCTATAGTATCGCTATGGCTCATCCACACATTTGTGTTTTCTGGTATGTCTTTAAAGAATGCCTCGTTTGCTTTTATAGTAGAAAGCTTTGCTCTTCCGTATTCGCGAATGTTTGAGGGTTCTACACTTCCACCATTAAAATGGGCCAGATATTGCGCGCCATAACAAACCGCTAAAAGTGGTTTTTGACCGCGAATTTGTGAAAGGTCTGGATGCGGAGCATCTTCTGCACGTACCGAAAACGGACTGCCCGAAAGTATTACAGCCTTAAAAGTAGCCAAGTTTTCTGGAATGTTGTGGTATGGGTGGATTTCGCAGTATATGTTGAGTTCCCGTACGCGTCTCGCGATTAATTGGGTGTACTGCGAACCAAAATCTAAAATTAGGACGTTGTTTTGCATAGGCAAAAATACTTTAAATATATAAGTTGGTTAAATGGTTATATGAAATTTTTTTAAGGTTTTTTCTAGAGGGTTGTTTTTGAGTTGTTACAACTCTAATATTGTAAAATTAGAATCTAAGGGTTTTAGGTTGTCTTTTAATATATCGAGCAAATTATCGCCGTATTCTAAATAAAATTCTGAAAAATTAAGCTGCCTTTCCTGTAAGCTTTGCTTCGGAAAAAGTTGTGTTTGAATATTTTTTATGCGGTCTAATTCATCCGAAAGATTTCGTTTTTGAGCTTTCAGCAGTCTTTTTTCAAGATTGGCTAAACCGTTAAGTTGTTTCTTTTCCTGTGCGCTAACAGCTCCCAAAAACGTAACATCTGTTTGTTTTGCCAATTCATATAAGCCCTCAAACTGTTTTTGTAAGTGTTCTTTTTGTTGTGAAAAGTCAATTGGTATTTTTGAAATTTCCTTAGTGTGTTTGGTCATTAATTCGTGCTGAGGCAGGAATAAGGCTTCTATTTTTACATTGAGTTTTTTTAGTTTTTCTGAAAGCATCTTAGGAACTAAAAGCACCGAATTACGAAGTAATAACACCGGGAATGGTACTTCTACTGTATTAAAATAATCTTTTAGCTGAAACCAATACGCCAGTTCGCCACCGCCACCTATATAACACAGATTAGGCAAAATTACTTCTTGATACAAGGGGCGTAACAATGCGTTTGGTGAAAAACGTTGTGGGTTTTGGTGTAACTCTGTTAAAATCTCCTCCTTAGAAAAAGAGATGTCTGTTTCGTTTACATAAAAACGTCCTTCTTGCTCAATAATGCGCTCGCGAAGGTTTTCTTTTAAATAAAATAAATTTATTTCACGCGGATGTACCTGTTCAGAATACCCTAAACTCGTAAGCTTTTCGGTTGTTTCTGAAACCATTTTATAACTTAGCTTATCGGTAATTTCTTTTTCGGCATAGGGTATAAAACTCTTTTTTAACTGAGAGTCATTACCGTCTATAATTACCAGACCGCTATGATAAAAAAGCGTGTTTGCTAAATACCTAGTGGCATCAGCTAGGTTGTTGTGTTTTAAATAAGCATCAGAGAAATACGAAATCAACGTTTTGGCGTTATCGCTTTCGCCAAATTCTTTTTTTAGCTGTTGTTTTACTTCTTTTAATCCTTCCGTAGAAAGCGCTCCAACGGCACCAGAAGCGTCTTTGTTAAAAGTTACTTTTTTTCCGAAGAGATTAAAATAATTAATTTCATCAAAATCGTGGTCTTCCGTTGCCATCCAATACACAGGTACAAAACGGTTGCCAGTATAGGTTTTGTTTAACTGTTCTGCAAGATTTATAGCTGAATATATCTTGTATAAAAAATACAAAGGCCCCGTAAAAAGGTTGAGTTGGTGCCCTGTAGTTATTGTAAATGTATTGCGCTCACGAAGCAAATCTATATTGCTTAAAGTTGCGTGCGAAATAGAATTGTCTCCGTATTGAAACAATATTCTTTCGGTTAATAGAGCTCTGTCTTTTTCTTTAAAATCCTTTTGTTTTTCGGCTAGTTGTTCTTTGAAATTTTCTAGGGTAGGGAAGCGATTGTAAAAAGGCTTTAATCCTTTGTCTTCAGTAAGGTAATCGCATATAAGCTTGGAGAAATAACCAGTGTTCTTGTATGTAATGGAATGATTTGGCATAGATTCTTTAGAAAAATTGATACAAAAATAACCGTTTTTAATGGGCTGCAAGTCTAAAGATACGTTAATCTTGAAATTAGTATGTTGAAGACTGAAAATTCAGAAATAAATAGAAGCTTGCATCATTGTATTGAATTTACTGAAGCTGTATTTCAAATTCTTTACTTAGTTTTATAGCATATTTTAAATTTCTATAAATGAAGCCTTATCTTACTTTATTATTGTTTGTTTTTCCGCTCTTTGTTTTTGCACAACTGCAATCTCCTTCCGAGTTCTTAGGTTATGAAATTGGCACTCAATTTTCTCGTCATGCAGATGTTGTAGACTACTTTGAACATGTAGCTGCAAACAGTAAAAAAGTAAACTATCTAGATTACGGAAAAACCAATGAACGAAGAAGACTAACTTATGCCGTTATTTCTTCAGAAGAAAATATAGCAAATCTAGAAAAGATACGTACCGATAACTTAAAAAATATAGGAATGCTTTCTGGCACTGCAAAGCCAGAAAAGGCTATAGTTTGGTTTAGCTATAATGTTCATGGTAATGAAGCTAGTAGTAGTGAAGCTGCTATGAATACCGTGTATAAACTAATTACAGAACATCAAGATTGGTTGCAAAACACCGTTATAATTATGGATCCTGGTGTAAACCCAGATGGTCGTGATAGATATGTAAATTGGTATAACCAAGTAAAAGCAACGCCTTATAACAGTTCGCGAAACGCTATAGAGCACAATGAACCTTGGCCTGCGGGAAGACCTAATCACTATCTTTTCGATTTAAACAGAGATTGGATGTGGGCAAGTCAAGTAGAAACGCAGCAACGCTTAAAAGTTTACAACCAATGGATGCCTCAAATACACGTAGATTTTCACGAGCAATTTATAAACAACCCTTATTATTTTGCGCCAGCAGCAGAGCCTTTTCACGAAATAATTACTCCTTGGCAGCGCGAATTTCAAAACAAAGTAGGGAAAAACAATGCTGCGTATTTTGATGCCAATGGCTGGCTTTTCTTTACTCGCGAGAGCTTTGATCTTTTATACCCTAGTTATGGCGATACCTATCCGCTTTTTATGGGTGCTATTGGTATGACTTATGAACAGGCAGGTCACGGTATGGCAGGATTGGGGATTATTAATGACGAAGAGATAGAGCTTACACTTATGGACCGTATGGCACACCATACCACCTCTGGGCTTTCTACGATAGAAGTAGCTTCACAACAGGCAACTGCATTGAATACAGAGTTTAAAAAATTCTTTACAAACGATAAGCTTAAATACAAAAGCTTTGTGCTTAAAGGAAATACAGATAATATAAAAGCACTTACAGAGCTTCTAGATAAGCATGAGATTAAATACGGTTTTTCAAACGGAGGAAGTGTTAGTGGTTTTCACTATTCAGAAAATAAAAAGGGATCTATGGATGCTAAAGGGGCATTGGTTGTTAGCACCAATCAGCCAAAAGGGAAAATGGTACAGGTTCTTTTTGAACCCAATGCAACGCTTTCTACTCCGTTAACCTATGATATTACCGCTTGGAGCTTGCCGTATGCATACGGTTTAGAAGCTGTGGCTAGTACTACTTTAGTGCCTTCACAAGCAACTACAACAAATAAGGTAGCCCTTAATGTAAGCTCGCCTAAAGCAGCAGGCTATATAGCTAAATGGAATAGCTTACAGGATGCCGAGTTTCTTTCGGCTCTATTACAACAAAATATCAAAGTACGCTTTTCTGAAAATGAACTCAGTTTTGGTGGTAACCAATTTGGTCGTGGTAGTTTAATTATTACAAGAAGTGATAATAAAAACAATGCAGATTTTGATAAAAAAGTAATTGATATAGCTAATACGATGAGCCGTAAGTTATATGCTTCACCCACAAGTTTAGCAGATTCACTTACCGATTTTGGTTCGCAATATGTGCATTTAATTAAAAACAAAAAAGTTGCAATGCTTCAAGGCGAAGGTACTTCTTCATTGAATTATGGAGCGCTTTGGCACTTTTTTGAAACACAGTTAAAATACCCTATAACCTCTATAAATACAGCTAATGTTAGTAAAATTAATTGGGCAAACTACGATGTACTTGTATTGCCAGAAGGATCTTACAACTCTATTATAAACGAGACTGTCTTTAAAAATCTTGAAGAATGGGTTAGTAAAGGCGGAAAAATTATAGCTATAGGTAATGCCTTAAATGTTTTTGTAGATAAGGATGGTTTCGATTTAAAGAAAAACACTTCAAACGAAGAAACTAAAAATGATAGTATAGGTAATTTAGTGCCTTATGCCCAAAGAGAGATGGAAAGCACTAAAGATTTTATTACCGGAAGTATTTATAAAGTAAGTATAGACAATACACATCCATTAGCGTTTGGTTACGGCAATACGTATTACAGTTTAAAGTTAGGTAGCGACTCCTATGCTTTTTTACAAGATGGGTTTAATGTAGGCTATATAAAAGATGAGCCTGTAAGTGTTTCTGGATTTTCGGGTGAAGCGGCTAAGGCTTCTTTAAAAAACTCCATCGTTTTTGCCCAAGCTAAAAAGGGGAGAGGCAAAGTTATTTATATGGTTGATGATGTTTCGTTCCGTTCTTTTTGGCAGATTGGAAAGCTATTTTTAGCAAATGCGATCTTCTTTAATTAATTGTCTGAAACAACCACAGAGATATCTTCAGTTTTAATTTCTGAAAGTAACTCAAGCTTTCCGGTGTTGTAAAGCTCATCAACACTGTCTATGGCTACATTTTCCCAGGAATTTACTTTGTAGTTTTTGTAATCTACAAACCGAATACCGTTTACTGTTCTTGGGTTATAAGCTTTTCTGAAGCGTATACCTCCTTTGCCTGTATAAAATTTATAGGCAAAATAATCTGCAGTAAAATCATCCTGCGCTATCCAGTACATATAAATATCTTCGTGGTCTGTACCGCCACCTTCTTCTGAAAAAGTAACTTCTATTTCGTAGTATTTTTTTTCTTCAATTTCAGCTTCGCCTACCAGCTTCTTTGTAACCGCAGTAGCATTTAGACCGTATGGCAATTGAACAAAGTAATGTACAGAGTTTACAGAGTTACTGTATTTTGAAGCTGTAGAGTCTGCAACAACAATAACTGAATCATTTACAAAGCGTTTAAAACTTGTGTTTGTAAGGACGTCTTCTATTTTACCTACCGAATCCTGAAAACTACGGCTAAGTTCATACTGACCTCCATTGCGTTTGCTTCTGTATTTTGTACCGCGAAAAGTGAAGCTGATGTCTGCTTTTTCATAAGTGTCTCCACCAGCATTTACAATAGTCTTGTCAATAATTTGCTGTGCGCTTAGCGCTTTGTTTTCTTGCTTACAGCTTATAAAAAAAGCTAAGAAAGGGAGTAGGTAAAAGATTTTCATAATAGAATTTTTGCTTAGTGCAATATACAGGCTATAGGGTTAGTGGTAAATAGATTATTAGGGTTATTCATATTTATTTAGGCCGAACTACTTGATAGACGCAAAAAAAACACATCACTTACATTTAGCGCAATTGGGTTCTCCTTTTAAGTTTCCGTTTTTATCGATTTCATATTTACAACACTCGTTAAAATTTTTCTTTAAAATTTCTTTAGCTCTTCGTATTCTAGCCTTTAGGTTGGGAAGGCTAATGGCTAATAGGTCTGCAGCCTGTTGTTGCTTTTTTCCTTTTATATAAACGAGTTCTATAGGTTCTTTATAAATAGCAGGTAGCGTGTTTATAAACGTATCAAAGCAACAGATGTTTTGGTATTTATCGCTCATAGGGGTCTTAGCTTCGCTTAAAGCAGACACATAGACAGCTTCCTGTTTAAAGAAATTGGTGATTTCATTTCTAGCAATCTGAAAAACCCAAGACTTTGCCTTTTCTTCTTCTTTAATTTGGTGTAAGTTTTTGTGAATTTTAAAGAAAGTATTTTGAAGAATATCGTTAGCGGCACTTTTGTTTTTCACCTTCTTTAAAATGAAAAAATACAGTTGGTTATTGTAAGTGTTCCATATTTTCTGTGTTTCCATTTGTAAAAATAATGTAAAGGTTGGCCCTAAGACCAACCTTTGTTTAATTTAACAGCAAGTACATTTAGTACATTCACATTTCTCGCAAGGGCAATTGTTTTGCGAACAATCTACACAGTTGCATTTATTACAATCGCAGTTGGTACATATACAAGTATTCATAGTTTAAAGTTTTTATGATTCGCTATGTAGACTGAAAAATTACAAAAAGGATACATTTATTTCGAAAAAATATTATTCTTTAACAATAGTTCTAAAGGTTAAGTTAACCCTTGGAGAAAATATCTTTTTTGTTGGAGGTAGTCTGTGTAACCAGTTTGTTTGTGTGGCTCCCTTCATAATTAAAAGGCTGCCGTGTTCTAATTGTAAAGCTACAGTTTCTTTTGTGGTTTTGTGTTTAAAGGCAAATTTGCGCTCTGCGCCAAAAGTTACCGAGGCAATGGCGCCATTCTTTTTTAAATCTTTTTCGCCATCACTGTGCCAGGCCATCCCTTCTTCACCCGTATGATAGAGATTTAGCAAACAACTGTTAAATGTTTCACCGCTTTTTAGTTCTACTTGTTTTTTTAGTTGAAGTAATTCTTCGGTCCAAGCGTATGCTTTTTTTGTAACTTTAGAGTAGGTATAATCAAATTTGCTATCGCCATACCAAGCTACTTTGCGTTTGGTAATGATTTTTTTACCAAAGATAATGGCTTCGTCGTTTTTCCATTTTATCGTGTTTAAAAGGATGTCGTAATAGTTGTTTGCTTCTTCTTCAGAAAATATTTTTCCGAAGTAATTTACCGTACCGTCTTTAGGCAGTAGGTTTTGTTGCGAATCCATTTCTAGCGAGAACAATTTCATAGTATTCAAAGCTATTGTTTTCTGTTTAAAGTGTGAAAATAAATCGTGTTTAACTGCTTCTTTATTTTTTCTGAAGTACTGTCTGCTAGTTTTTACTAGTAATTTGTAGTATCTTAGTTATTCATTTTGAAGGAATAAGCAAACGATAAACAATACTAATTATGAATATTGTACTACTAATTCTTGGGGTTATAATTGTCTTTGGGCTCTTGCTCGTAATTGTGTATAACCGTTTTGTAAAAAACAGAAATACAGTAAAAGATGGTTGGAGTAATATAGACGTTGCTTTAAAACGCCGTTACGATTTAATTCCCAATCTTGTTGAAACCGTAAAAGGGTATGCCGCTCACGAAAAAACCACCTTAGAGAGTGTGATACAAGCTAGAAATGCCGCTATGGCAGTGCCTTCAAACGATATAAATGCACAGATAAAGGCAGAAAATCAATTGCAACAAACTCTGCGAAGCATATTTGCTTTAAGTGAAGCCTATCCAGATTTAAAGGCAAATACTAATTTTTTAGACCTACAGCAAAAGCTTAACGAGATAGAAGAAAACCTAGAACGTAGCCGAAGATATTACAACGGTACAGTACGCGAAAATAACACTTATGGCGAAAGCTTTCCAGCGGTGCTCTTTGCATCTATGTTAAACTATCAGCACTTTGATTATTTTGAAACAGATGAAGCAAGCCGAGAAAATGTAAAGGTGAATTTTAATTAAAAAATGTCAATTATGAAAAAACTGCTGTTGATACTTTTCGGTACGCTGTTTTTTCTGAAAGCTACAGCTCAAGACTTTATTGTTAATAACTATCACGTGAGTATCTACATTAGCGAGGATGGTTATTTTGATGTGGTTGAAGATTACGACCTAACTTTTAAAACCTATAAACACGGTATTTATAGAGATATCCGTACAAATTACGATTTGTTAACTGAAGACGGAGCAAAAGAAAAACGCAAAATAAAAATTAGAAAAATTGATGTTCCAGACCATAAGTTTGAAGCAGATTTCGATTTTGAACAAAAGCTAAGTGATAAGCTTCAAATAAAGATAGGCGATAAAAATAAAACGGTAATTGGGCCACAACACTATCAAATAAAATACAGAGTCTACAACGCTTTTCTATTTGAAGAATCTCAGATTCGGTTTTATTGGAATATTAAAGCTGGCGATTGGATTGCACCCTTCGAAAAAATTGATTTCACAATTCACCCTCCCGAAAAACTAGACTTAAGCTTAGACGATATACACGTTTATTCTGGCTATAGTGGTGACACCACTGAAAGTGGCAATTTTACTATAGATTATAAAGACGATGTGTTTACGGTTCAAAGTGAAGCAGCGTTTAGATCTTATTCTATGGAGAATGTTACTGTCTTGCTCAATCTTCCGTTAGGTTCTGTAAAGGAAATAAAACCTTGGTGGCCCTTTTGGACAAAGTACGGTTGGACCTTAATACTCGCTTCCTTTATAGCTATTTTTTATTGGATTTGGTATAAATACGGCAAAGATGATAGGGTAGTGACCACTACAAGTTATTTCCCGCCAAGCGGAATAGACCCAGCGATGGCAGGCTTTTTAATTGATGATGATGAGGATACTCAAGATCTTATAGCTTTAATACCTTATTGGGGTTCCCGCGGAATTATTGCTATGGAGCAAATACCTAAAGAAGGATGGTTTGGAAAAGACGATACCAAACTTAAAAAATTAAGACCCTTACCAGATGGAGCGCCAGATTACGAAATAGAAATCTTTAAAGGTCTCTTCGGAAATGCCAAAAGTTCAGAGCCCAAAGAGATATTAATAAGTAGTCTTAAAAATACATTTTACACTAATATGGCTAGTGCAAAAACTCTTTTAAAAAAGAAGGCACAAATTTATTATGATGAGAAAGCAAATAAAATACAGACGCGTACTATTTTCGGCATAGTGTTTTTATGTGTTATTACTTTTATGCTTTTTCTTTTTAACTGGGGTCTTTTAGAAGCATTGGCGGTAATACCTCTAACTGTGTTATTACTGTTTATGTCTGTGCATTTAGTGAAGAAAAATAGCAAAGGCAACGAAATGCTTTCCGAATTAAAAGGGTTTAAGAATTTTATTAAAATAGCCGAAGCAAATAAACTTAAAATGCTATTACAGGATAGCCCATCGTATTTTGAAACTACAATGGGCTATGCACTTGCTTTTGGATTGTTTAACCAATGGGCTAAGAAATTTGAAGCTTTAAATATACAACCACCTAGTTGGTATACTTCGTCTTCAGGAGCTTTTACAATGAACAACTTTTCGCATTCTTTTTCAGATTCTATCTCCTATGCACAATCCACTATGGTGAGTTCTCCCTCTAGCAGTAGCTCTGGAGGCGGTTCTTCAGGTGGTGGCTTTGGCGGCGGAGGTGGCGGAAGCTGGTAAACAATTTCATTTTTGCAAAATAAATTCGGTCTTAAACAGCAACGTCGTATTCTCTTAATGCATCATTAAGCGATGTCTTAAGGTTTGTACTCGCCTTGCGTTTTCCTATAATGAGGGCACAAGGAACTTGGTACTCACCAGCTGGAAATTTTTTAGTATAACTACCCGGAATAACTACCGAGCGCTCTGGAACGGCTCCTTTAGTTTCAATAGGAGTTTCGCCAGTAACATCTATAATTTTTGTAGAAGCGGTTAGCACTACATTCGCACCCAAAACAGCTTCTTTACCTACACGAACACCTTCTACAACAATACAGCGAGAACCTATAAAAGCACCATCTTCTATTATTACAGGAGCAGCTTGTAGTGGTTCTAATACACCACCAATCCCAACACCGCCACTAAGGTGTACGTTTTTGCCTATCTGTGCACAACTGCCCACTGTGGCCCAGGTATCTACCATAGTGCCTTCATCTACATAGGCCCCTATATTTACATAACTAGGCATTAAGATAACTCCTTTAGAGATATAAGCGCCGTGACGAGCTACAGCATGTGGTACAACACGTATACCTTTTGCTTGATAACCAGTTTTTAGCGGGATCTTATCGTGGTACTCAAAAATACCTACCTCCATAGTTTTCATTTTTTGAATAGGAAAGTAAAGTACAATAGCTTTTTTTACCCACTCATTTACTTGCCAACCATCTGTTGTAGGTTCTGCACATCGCAGTTCGCCTTCGTCACAAAGACTTACTACTTTGCGTATAGCGTCTATGGTTTTGGTTTCACTAAGTAGGGAACGATCTTCCCAAGCTTTATCTATAATCTGTTGAAGTTCTTGCATGATTTAATCTAATTCGAAATGTTATTTATTAGTATAGCTATTACTAGCTACGTAGGTTTTATTGTTTTAGAATTACAAATATAGGCTTCAAAAATCAAAATTGTAGTCTATAATAGTATAGTAATTAACAAAGCCTTATTTTTGCAACCAAATGAGTAGAATTTTAGCAATAGATTACGGGAGTAAACGAACGGGTATCGCCATTACAGACGAGTTGCGGATAATTGCTTCAGGATTGACGACTGTCGCTACTTCAGAATTGTTTGATTTTTTAAAAAAATATTTTGCTTCAGAAAAAGTAACACTAGTTTTGGTGGGAGAGCCCAAGCAGAAAGACGGAACCCATTCTAGTATAGAAGAAGAAATTCAGAAGTTTTTAAAGAAATTTGCAACGCTTTATCCAAACTTAGAAGTAAAACGTGTAGATGAACGTTATACCAGTAAGATGGCTTTTCAAACAATGATAGACAGTGGTTTAAAAAAGAAACAACGTCAAAATAAAGCATTGGTTGATGAAATTAGCGCAACTATTATTTTACAAGAATACCTTTATAATGTATAATGAATATTGTTTAATGAATAATTTCATTAGTAAAACCTTATAAATATGGAAAAGAATTTAAAACTACGCTCCAAAACCTTTGCGCATCAATGTGGTAAACCGGCTATTTCACTGCCTAAAACAAAATTGGGAAGTCATATTGAAGGTCAGCTTATACTAATAGATGAAAATATTTTGCCTAAAGAAAGCTGTGAGCCATTGCTCAAAGAATCTGCAGAATTGACTTCCATTTTCATAGCTTCAAGAATTACCGCTTAAAAAAAAATTTAAATAGATAATTATTATTCAATATTCATTAGCCATTAAACATTAATAAATGATTTTACCAATAATAGCCTACGGCGACCCAGTATTAAGAAAGGAAACAGCAGAAATAACTAAAGATTACCCAAATCTAGATGCTGTGCTAGAAAATATGTTTGAGACTATGTATGAGGCTCATGGTATAGGTCTTGCAGCACCACAGGTTAATTTGCCTATTCGTTTGTTTATAGTAGATGCAACACCATTTAAAGACGATGAAGACTTTACTGAAGAAGAGCAAAAACTAGTTTCAAACTTTAAAAAAGTCTTTATCAATGCGCGTATTATTGAAGAAACTGGCGATGAGTGGGCGTTTAATGAAGGTTGTTTGAGTATACCAGACGTGCGAGAAGATGTTTTTAGAAAACCAAACATCGTATTGGAATACGAAGACGAAAATTTTAAAAAACACAAAGAAACTTTTTCGGGTATTGTAGCGCGTATTATTCAGCATGAATACGATCATATAGAAGGTATATTGTTCACAGACAAGCTTTCACCCTTAAAAAAACGCTTAATAAAAGGCAAGTTAGCAAACATTTCTAAAGGAAAAGTAGGGGTAGATTACCGTATGAAATTCCCGAATGTAAAAAAGAAACGTTAACTCCCTTGTTTATATTAACCAAACCAAAGATATTTGCAACCATTAAAAAATTAAAAAGTATTTTATGAGCTTAGAAAAAGTGCTTTCCATATCTGGTAAACCTGGATTATATAAATTAAAATCGCAAACCCGCGCGGGCTTTCTAGCAGAGTCGCTTATAGACGGAAAAACAATTAATGTAAGTGGGCGCCACAATGTGAGCTTGCTTTCAGAAATAGCTATTTATACGTTAGCGGAAGAAGTGCCACTTCGTAAGGTATTCGAAAAAATATCTGAAAAAGAAGGTGGTAAAGAAACCATTAACCATAAAGTGTCTAAAGAAGAATTAGAGGAGTTTTTCTTCGGTATAATGCCAGATTACGACGAAGATAGAGTGTATCCTAGCGATATTAAGAAAGTTGTGCAATGGTACAATATGCTTATAAAAAACGGTATCACAGATTTTTCTGAAACTACAGAAGAAACAAAAGAAGAAGACGCAAGTGAAACTGCTAAAGAGTTAAAAAAGCCAGCAGCTAAAAATACCGCAGCTAAAAAATCAACAGCTGCCAAAACAGCATCTCCTAAAGCCTCTTCAGCAAAAAAGGGAGGATCTACTAAAAGTGCTGCTTCCCGTAAAACCTAATAATACATTTATATTACTTAGTTATATATATTAAAAAAATCCCTCAATCATTCTTGATTTTGGGATTTTTTTGTTGAACTTACATTTACAAATACGGCATCTAAAGACCCTTAAAATATGAATTCCAGAAAAAACCAACTAGAAGCTTTTAATAGATTGCTAACCATAATGGACGAACTGCGTGAACAGTGTCCTTGGGATAAAAAGCAAACTATGGAAACGCTTCGCCATTTAACTATTGAAGAAACCTATGAGTTAGGTGACGCTATCTTAGATAATGATTTAGACGAAGTAAAAAAAGAATTGGGCGATGTGCTTTTACACATAGTGTTTTATGCCAAAATAGGAAGTGAAACTAACGATTTTGATATAGCAGATGTGTGTAACAGCATTTGCGATAAGTTAATTTCTAGACATCCTCATATTTATGGAGACCTTGAGGTTGCCGATGAGGAGGAAGTAAAACAAAACTGGGAAAAATTAAAGCTTAAAGAAGGAAAGAAAAGTGTTCTAGAAGGTGTGCCTAAATCTCTTCCAGCTCTCGTAAAAGCTAGTAGAATACAAGATAAAGTTGCAGGTGTAGGTTTTGATTGGGAAGAACCACAACAGGTTTTTGAAAAATTGCAAGAAGAGTTGGGCGAATTGCAACATGAGATTAATGAAAATAACCAAGAAAAGATTGAAGCCGAGTTTGGAGATGTACTTTTTTCAATGATAAACTATTCGCGTTTCTTAAACGTAAATCCAGAAAATGCATTAGAACGTACCAACAAAAAATTTATAAAACGTTTTCAGTATTTAGAAGGCAAGGCAAAGGAGATGAATAAATCTTTAAAAGATATGACTCTTGCAGAAATGGATGTGTTTTGGAATGAAGCAAAACTTCAATAAACAGAATTTATAACAAGTTTGTATTACTAAAAAAGCCAGCAGTTAAGCTGGCTTTTTTTATGTTTTAATCTTCTCTAACTTCCTTGATTTTAGAAAGCTTTGCTTGCCATACTTCCAGCTGTTCCTTGTGTCGTGCAATGTTTTTATGCACTTCTTTTACCAATGGATTGTTTTCATCTACATGGTGGAAAAAACCTAAGTTATTTTCTAACTGACGTATTTCATCTTTGGTTTCATCTATCTTTTTTGAGATAAAGAAATGCTCGTTTTGAAGTTTACGCTCGTCATCTCTATTAACAAGTGTGTTTAGCTTATTGTCAAACTTAATAAGCTCTGTTTCTTTTTTGCCTAAATCTAATTTAGAGAAAAGCCCATCGAGTGTCTGATTAAATTTCTGCTCTATATTACGCTTGTTATAAGGTACTCTACCCACTTTTTTCCAAGCTGTAATATGCTCTTTTATCGTTTTTAAATCTACTTTATGGTCACCGCTAAGTTCTAGAGAAGTAAGCTTCTCTAACATTTGTTGCTTGGCTTCAAAATGTTCTACCTCTTCTTTATTAGCTTCATTTTTCTGAGCGTGAACTCTGTCAAAATAGTGATTACAAGCATTTTTAAATTGTTTCCAGACCTTGTCGCTATCTTTTCGCGGTACGTGACCTACATTCTTCCAGTCGCTCTGAATTTTTTTCATTAAGGATGTGGTAACTTCAAAGTCTTCACTATCCTTATTGTCTTCGGCAATTTTTATGAGTTCACGTTTCTTTTCAAGATTGGCGAACTGTTCTTTTTTCTGGTTTTTATAAAAACTGTTTTTTTGGTGATTAAAGTTGCTTGTAGCTTCTTTAAAAGCCTTCCAGATTTCCTTGTTGTTTGCTCTAGGAACTCTTCCAGTATTAAAGAAAGCATCGCGAAGTTCCTGAATTTTTTTAATAGCATTATGCCAACCTTGATGGCTTGGTTTTGCTTCTTCAGTGGTTTTTTTAATCGCTTCAACTATTTGGTTTTTCTTTTCCAAATTAGCTTCAAAATCCTTCTCCATCTCCTCCAATTGCCCTTGGCGCTTGTCGTGAATCACTTTAGTGGCTTCACTAAACTTATCCCAAACATCATCGCGATATTCCTTGGCGACAGGCCCTATATCTTCTTTCCACATTTTATGAAGCATCTGTAACTCGCGGAAAGCTTTGTTTATATCTGCTTCTTGTCCTAACTCTTCTGCTCGTGTAATTAATTTAAGCTTAGCGTCTAGGTTATGTTTAAAGTCTAAATCGCGAAACTCGCGGTTTAAGTGAAGATAATCGTAAAAATTCTCAACATGATGATGGTAAGTGTTCCAAACAGTATTGTACTTGTCTCGGGGGATTGCACCTGCTACATGCCACTTTTCTTGAATCTCTTTAAAATGCTTATAGGTAGTGTTTATATTTTCCTCTGCACCTAAAAGACCTTTTAACTCTTCAATCAACTCCCAACGTTTGTTGAGGTTTGACTGTAAATCACCCTTAAGTTTTTTATAGTGGTTGTTGCGCTTTTCTTTGTAATCAAAATAAAGCGAATTGAACTCTTTCTTAAGCGGGGTAGTGTAGTGGAAGTCTATTATATTACCGCCTTCGGCTAAAAACTCCTCTTTTTTGTGCTCTAGTTCTTCGTTGAACTTACTGTTAAACTCTGCGCGAATTTCTTCAACATCGTGTTTTAACTCTTGTATTTTTTTTGTTTTTAGAAGTAAATCTAGTTCTGCAACTAATTCCTTATCTGTAAACGTACTGTAATCTTTTTGTGCTTTTTCTTCGTGGTCTTCTTCTTCCTCTTCATCTTCAGAAGAGCTTACTTCCTCTTCCTCATCTAGTTCTTCGGTTTCTTCTGCTGTATTTGTAGGTGTTGAAGCTTCTTCTGTAGCTTCGTCGTTTTTATTGTTTGTAGTTTCTAAAGATACTGTTTCTTTATTTTGTACTTCTTCCACAATTGGCTCTTCCTGGGCTTCTTCTGCTGGTTTTTGTACTTCTTCAACTGCTACCTCTTCAGTAATAGTTTCAGCTACATTTTGCGTTGTTTCAGAAGCTTCATTTGTTTCCGCACCGCTTTGGGTGATTGGAATTTCCTTTTCATTTTCTTCTTGTGGTAATTTTTCGTCAGACATTTGTTTCAATGTTTAGGTTCATTTTTCTTAGAGGGTCAATATACTAACAACTGTGGAATTAGCAAAGCACACAGCGTTTTTTTGATTTTTTTTATGCTTTTTTTATAAATTCCATATTTCCCAAGACTTTTCGGCTTGAAAAACGAGCATTTTATTACCGTTAGTGGTGTTTGCGCCTTGCAATTTGCCATTTCTTAAAAAAGCTGTTTCCGAAGGATTGTAGATTAAATCGAAAAGTAAATGATGCTTCGTTAAATATTGATAAGGCAGTGGGGGATAAGCGTTAATATTTGGACTGGTACCCAGTGGAGTACAGTTTATTATCAAGAGGTTGTTTGCTATAATAGTTTCATTTAATTCAGAATAAACTAAGGTATGCGCGGTCTTTTTTCTACTTACTTGAGTGTAGTTAAAACCTAGTTTTTGTAACACATATGCAATCGCTTTTGAAGCACCTCCAGTTCCTAAAATAAGTGCGGTTTTTTGTTGAAGCGGTAAAAAAGCTTCAAGCGATTTCTGAAACCCATAACAATCTGTATTGTAGCCTTTAAGCTTGTTGTTGTCAAGAATTTTTATAGTGTTTACAGCTCCTATTTTTTCGGCTTCTTCGTCTATAGCATCTAAGTGCTTTATCACAAGCTCTTTATAAGGTATAGTTACGTTTAAACCTTTTAAGTTTTTTGTGTCTGAAATTATCTTCGGAAATAAATCTATAGTGCTTAAATCGAAATTTTGGTAGGTATGAAGTAGGTTTTCCTTTTCAAATTTTTCTGAAAAATATTTTCTTGAAAACGAATAATCAATGTCTTTACCTACTAAGCCGTACTTACCCATGCTGCTTCTTTTTAAAGTAATCATACCAATCTAAGCTAAGCACAATTACGATGCCTACTAAAATAAAAAATATTGCGAGTACTACTTCTGTATTAAATTCTGAAGGAAAAAACCTGTTATAGCCTGTAATTATTTCTCTGCCATTAGCATCAAAACGTATTTGACCAAAGGAATCGAGGTCGTATTTTTTTTCTTTCCAAGGCCAGACCACTCCTAATGAACCAGCAATAAACCCAATTATTACGGCATAAGTGGCTTTTTTAAATCGTTTTAAAACATAGGCTAGCAAGTGCGAAAGCGATACTAATCCTACTAATGAGCCCAGTGAGAATACAGCGAGAACTTTTAAGAGTTCTATATGTTCTGGGTTGTGAATCCAGCTAAAATCCCAAAGGAAAATTGCAGCAAATGTATCGAATAATGCATTTACAGAATCTACTAATAGCAAGACGTAATTTCCTAGAAGTATCAAGATAAAAGAGCCAGAAAGCCCGGGAAGGGTCATACCGGAAACGCTTATAATTCCGCAAAAAAACACAAAAATGAGATTGCTATTTTCTTTAGCCGGTTCTAAAAAACTGATGGCTACACCTGCCACTACGCCACAGAGCAAGTAGCCTAAGTATTTTCTGTTCCAATCGCCAAAATCTTTCGCTATATAATAAATAGAGCCTATAATCATTCCAAAAAAAGCACTCCATACATAGAGTTCATAATGAACAATTAAGAAGTCTAAGATTTTAGAAATACTAAAATAACTAATAATCATCCCTAAAATTAAGAGCCCTAAAAACTGACTATTAGTGTATTTAAAGAAACTCTTAAACCTACCGTTAATTAGTAGTTTAAATGCTTTTCTATTAATTTTTTGAAGCGAGTAAATAAATTCTTCATAAAAACCTGCCACAAAGGCCACAACTCCTCCCGAAACGCCAGGTACTTTGTTTGCCGCGCCCATAGTAAGTCCTTTAAGGACTAACCAGAATTTATCTGAGAAGGAGCGATCTTCGTACATTTCTCGTTGTTAGGGATTAATTAATTTCTTCGGTATTATTGTTTGCTGTTTCTTGTGAAGCGCTAGTTGTTGTGCTTTTATTTACAGCCACTCTTTCTAATAAAAATATGGTTAAAAAGCCAATAACAGCAAATAGTATGGCGTATAAAATTTGTGGATTGCCGTCATAAGTCTGTGGGAGTATACTGCTTTCAAGAAATGGAACTTTTTCACCTGCGTGGTTAGTTCTGTATTGCAATACTTCTTTCCAAGGCCATATTTTATTGAGCGCACCTATCATAAAACCTGTTAGTACGGCAAGTATTAAGTTTTTATGATGTTTAAACATCCAGTTTAATGCTCTAGAAAACACTTTTAAGCCTATAATGGCGCCTACTCCAAATATTAGTAATTTACCAAATGCGTTTATAAAAACTGAAAAGTTAAGACTTGTTATCCCTTCACTTAATTGGGTAATAATACCTATAACAGAAGTATAGGCTCCCAAGAGTAAAAGTATAAAGGCACCCGAAATTCCAGGTAAAATCATTGCGATTATGGCTATAAAACCTGCAAAAAAGAGAAACCAAATACTATCTGGCGAACCTACAGGATCTGCAATGGTTATTAAATACGAAAGCACCGTAGCTATGAGAACAGCTAAAATAATTGAAGCTTTCCACTTTGTAATTTGCTTGCCAACATAAACGATACTGGCTATCACTAAGCCGAAGAAAAACGACCATACCATAATAGGGTATACTGCTAAAAGCCAGGTAATGAGTTTTGCTAGTGAAATAATGCTGATAAAAACACCCGAAAATAAGGCGAGTAAAAAGCCTAGATTATAGTGTTTCCAAGCATTTAAAAACCCCTCTTTTTTCCAGAGTTTAAAAAAACCAAGATCTACCTTGTGTATCGTTTCTATAAGTTCTTCATAGATACCTGAAATAAAAGCGATTGTTCCGCCAGAAACACCAGGAACCACATCTGCGGCACCCATAGCAAGGCCTTTTGCTGTTATAACTAAATACTGAATAAAATTTCTCTGAGGCATAGTTTATATTGCTAAAACCCCAAAAATACAGAAATTATAGCGAAGGATTTTTGTGTTGTTTAATTATTTCAACCACTGTTTTCATTTCGTAAACCTGTGGAAACAACTCTTCAATTATCATTAGATATTCAGGTTCTGCTTTAAGGGCATTTTTTAAATGAAAAATGCCTTTATCTGTTTCGTTAAGAGTAAAATACAAACCAGATAAACGGTATTCTATCTCGGGGTTTTCAGGATAAAATTCTAAAGCTTGGTTAAAATTGTTTACAGCGGCTTCAAACTCTCCTATATTGGTTAAAATATCACCGCGTGTTAACCAGGATTCCATTTCATAATTACCTAGCTCTATTGCTTTTCTAAAACCTACTTCGGCTTCTTCAAAAAGGTTTAGCTTGTTGTTTATTTTAGCATAACGCTTCCAGTACAATACGTTTTCACTATCAATATTCAGTGCTTTTTCTATATAATAAAGCGCTTTCTGAAACTGTTTGCTCTTAGTGTAAAAATCTGTAATTGCTATCCATCCTTTGTCTAGTAATGAATCTTCAGCAACACATTTTGTGTAGAACTGTAAGGCCATTTCGGCATTGCCTAGTTTTTCATAACATTTGCCAATGCGCAATAAGGCGTAGGAGGTAGGATCGTCTAGAGTTAAGGTGATAGAATAACTTTCTATAGCTTCTTCATAACGGTTTAATTTTTCTAAAACTCTTCCTTTTTCAAGATAAGCACCAATAAAACGATCGTCGCTAATAATTGCAAAATCGTAGGCAGCTAATGCTTTTTTATAATCTTTAAGTACGTAATACTGTTTTCCCACTTGGTGCCAAGCAACTTCGCAATAAGGATTTTTGTTTAAGAAGTCGTTTAAGTAATCTATAGCGGCTTCGTTTTCCTCAAGATATTCAAAGCAATAAATAATATTGTAAAGCGCCGAGTAATCTTCTTCATCTTCTTCTAAGCATTTCATGAAATAATACTTAGCATTTACATAGTCTTCCATAAAGAGATACTCCATACCCAACAAAGACAGTACATCTGCTTGGTCGTTTGTTATCTCTAATGCCTGTTCTAAAAGCGCGATGGCTTCTTTGTGTTTGTCTCGTCGTGAAAAGATATTCGCTTTCTGTATATAAATCTCTTCGTTACTTTGTTCCAATTGGTAGAGTTCATCCAATAGTTCATCTGCGATGTCTAATTGGTTTTCAAAAATGAACATTTCTATTTGGAAAAGTTTAAGGCTTGTAGAACCAGGGTGTTGTTCAAGACCTAATTTAGTAGCCTTTTTTGCGAGTGCAATCTTACCGTTTTCAAGATAGTGGTGCACTATTTCTTCAAATTCTTCCGAGTCGAAAAACAAAACGCTGTTGGTTTTCAACATAGATTCAAATTTTTCTAGTGAGAAGTTATTATGCTCGTTTGAACTTAATTGCATAGGCACGTTTTAACGGTTTCTTCTATTTTAAAGATACTAATGTATATGTAAAATCAATAGTTATGCCGCCTTTATTGTTAACGGACTTATTAACAGGAATTACATAGGTAAAACACTGTTAATTAGATGATTGTGTAATTTTTATTGGGTTTTCAGGCTGTTTAAGACTGCTGTCAGTATTTCACATCCCTCTTTAATTTCGTCATTGCTAATTGTTAGCGGGGGTGTAATACGAATTGCACGTCCTTCAAAAAGAAGCCAAAAAAGTATCAAGCCTCGTTCTTTACATTCAAGAATAACTTTTGAAGCTAGTTCGGGTGTTTCTAGCATAACAGCCAGCATTAATCCTTTACCGCGAACCTCTTTAATTAAGGGATGTTTTAATAGTTTTTTGAAAAGTTTTTCTTTTTCAAGAGTCTGAGAAATAAGATCTGTTTCTGTAAGTTCTTGTAGTGTTGCCAAAGCGGCAGCTGCAATAACAGGGTTTCCGCCAAATGTAGTAATATGCCCTAGCTTAGGATTGTCTTGAAGCAATGCCATTACCGATGCCGAAGCTGTAAAAGCTCCAATAGGTAAACCGCCACCCATACCTTTTCCCATTACGAGTATGTCTGGTACAATTTGATAGTGTTCAAAGGCAAATAGTTTTCCGGTACGGCCAAAACCTGGCTGTATTTCATCTAAAATTAAAAGTGTGCCCGTATCGTTACAACGTTGTCTTACCTTCTTTAAATAGTCGTTTTCTGGTTGTATAAAACCAGCGCCACCTTGTATAGTCTCTAAAATAACGGCTGCTGTTTTGGCAGTTATTTTGCCTAAATCTGCTTCGTTGTTAAAATTAATAGGGTAGCAATCTGGCACTAATGGTTTAAAAGCATTTTTGCGTTCTTCATAGCCCATCACACTCATAGAACCCATAGTATTACCGTGGTAAGCGTTATTTGCATACAAGATTTCTGTTCTTCCGGTAGTGCGTCTCGCCAATTTTAATGCGCCTTCTATAGCTTCGGTGCCACTGTTTACTAAGTAAGTGGTGTTTAAAGTTTCTGGTAGCTGCTCTGCGAGTAGTTTGGCAAGTGCTACTGCGGGCTCTTGTATGTATTCGCCATATACCATTACGTGAAGGTACTTCTCGGCTTGATTTTTTATAGCATTTACTACTCGCGGATGGCAATGCCCAAGTGTGCAAGCAGATACTCCCGCAACAAAATCTAAGTGTTTTTTTTCTGAAGTATCATAAATATAACTGCCTTCTGCATACGAAATTTCTACCGCTAATGGATGCGGTGAAGTCTGCGCTTGATATTTAAAAAAATCCTTTTTCATTTTTTTTAAGTCCCATTTGGGGGTTTGGGGGAAGTTTCGGCTTTAGGATCGTCAGCTCTGTTTTGTATGTCTTTAGGGCTCAGTTTAGATTCTTCTGGAAGCTGAATGTCTTCTTCAGGGATATCTTCAAAAAATTGGCCTTCGTCTATAGGTAATGCAATTCCTTTTATTCTTGGGAGTATAGGAACAGGTTTTCCCTTAAATAAATCTTCAACCGAAAATAAGCGTTCTTCACCTCGCCATTGAAAACCGGGCAGGAGCCTTGCGTTTTCTGGAAGCATAGATGGTGGATACACCTTTCCATCTGCCTTCTTTATAAAGCGAATACCACTTATTTGTTGTTCTTCCAGATACATTTGTATAGCGCTAGAAACAGTGTTGTTTATGCCTACTAATTCGTCTTTATCATTACGCGAATAATAAATTACTTGCGCGTTTTTATTAATGTTAACAGTATCTAATTCATTATTAGTAAAAAGTCCAATAAGTCGTTGCCCTTTAACTTGATTGTAACCCATACTGTCTTTTTGAACTAAAAAGGCGTTGTTAAATACCTTTAGGGTGTCTAGTTTATCTGTAATAGTATCTGAAAGTATGTGGATGGTATCGCCAATCATTTGGTTTTCTCCACTCCACAATACGGGGTTTCTAAGTAGCTTGGTAATGCCTCTTTTTTCATTCACATAAATAGAATCGCATTTACCACTTGTAGGTTCATCGCCTAGCTTTCCAGGCTTAAATAACCTTGCTTTATAATACCCTTTTAAGATGCGGTTTTCGGGTTTTCCAGTTACTTGTAGCGTATCTGCGTGTACGTAAATAGAGTCGCCATCGCGAACCGTTATTGCAACAGCCCTTTTAGTGATAAAAACCGAATCTTTAGCACGGAAAACTTCGGCATAATGCCCGCGAATAATACTTTTATTTACGGTGTCTAAAACCCGTATGTTATTGGTTGCCGAAGCAAAGCTTTTGTTTCTGTCAAAATAGATGCTATCGCCGTAAAGCGTTCTGTTTTCGTAATCTACTTTAGAGTTTTTTACAAAATAACCCGTATCGCCACGAGTATCGTAATAACCTCTTTCGCAATAAACGGTACTAGATTCGCTAACAATTGTTGAAGGACCGTAAAGATAGGCAGCTCCCGTTTCTGAATAAAAATCTAGCTGGTTGCTGTTTACAGTGTATTTAGGGTTGACGATTTTTACATTTTGAAGAAATTGATATTTCTTGGTTTCAGCAAAATACCTACCTGTGCGACTGGTTAATACGCTCGCAGTATCGCGAACAGTACCACCACTTCTGTAATAAGCTTGTTGCTTTATCCTGTCAAAATAAAGCGTATCTGTCTTTAGAGTTGTTTTTGGTTCGGTTAAAACCACATCGCCACTGGCAAAAGCAAATTGTGTATTACCGTTGTACTCGGCATACTTACTTTTCATAGAAATAGTGTCTCCTTGCGAAATTCTAACAGCGCCATAGGCCTTTACAAAATTGCTTTTTAAATACACAAAAGCCTGATCACACCACATTTCTACACCCTCGTGTACAATGTAAACTTGACCCGTATTGTCTTTAGTGTAAATTGCGGCATCGGGAAACTCTGGACGTATCTCTAAGTATCCAGATTGGATATCTACTTTTTGTTTTTCCTGTGCAGCAAGCGTAGTCCCTATCAGTATAAGTAGTAAAAAAAGATTATATGCCGAAATTACTTTCAAATGATGTGCTGTTTTAATCTTTTAAATTAGTTCCGTTTCTATTATTTTTATCTACACCCTATAAAAGCTTTGTAGGTTTAAAAACGTTTAGAATTCCGAAAACCAAATTATATATCTACTACTCTCTGTGAATTGTTTGCTTTCTATCTGGACCTACAGAAACAATCTTAATAGGCACTTCTAGTTCTTTTTCAAGAAAATCTATATAATCATTTAAGGCTTTTGGCATTTGTGAAGCAGTTGTCATTTTTGTTAAATCTGCTTGCCATCCTTTAAGTTCAGTATAGATAGGCGTTACGTTTTCTTCTTCTATATTGTATGGAAAATGGTGAATAGTTTCGCCTTTGTACTTGTATGCTGTACATACCTTTAGGGTGTCGAAACCACTTAAAACATCGCCTTTCATCATAATTAATTGGGTAACACCATTTACTTGAACGGCATAGCGAAGCGCTACTAAATCTAGCCATCCACAACGTCTAGCACGTCCTGTGGTTGCGCCAAATTCGTTTCCTACACGTCCCATAGTTTCACCTACTTCGTCAAAAAGTTCGGTAGGGAAGGGGCCACTTCCTACACGAGTAGTATAGGCTTTAAAAATACCGTAGACTTCTTTTATTTTACCTGGTGCTACTCCCAAGCCTGTGCAGGCACCTGCAGCAGTAGTATTTGAAGAGGTAACAAAAGGATAAGTTCCAAAATCTATATCTAGTAAAGAGCCTTGTGCTCCTTCGGCTAAAATAGTTTTTCCTTCTTTTTGAGCTTGGTGTAAGTACTCTTCACTATCAATAAAAGTAAGTGATTTTAATACTTCTACCGCTTTAAAAAATTCAGATTCAAGCTCTGCTAAATCATACTGTACATCTACATCGTAAAATTTAATCATCGCTTCGTGCTTATCTGCCAAAGCGCGGTATCTTTCTTTCCAGTTTTCTAGTTCTAGATCACCAACACGTATTCCGTTACGTCCTGTTTTATCCATATAAGTAGGACCTATACCTTTAAGCGTAGAGCCAATTTTTGCTTTCCCTTTTGAAGCTTCAGAAGCAGCGTCTAATAGACGATGGGTTGGTAAAATAAGATGTGCCTTACGCGAAATTAAAAGACTCTTTTTAAGATCTAGATTAAATTTTGCAAGGTTGTCTAGCTCTCTTTTAAAGATTACAGGGTCTATTACCACGCCATTACCCACTAGGTTGATTGTGCCTTCGTGGAAAATACCACTAGGGATAGTGTGTAACACGTGTTTATGACCGTCAAATTCTAGGGTATGCCCAGCATTTGGCCCGCCTTGAAATCGTGCAATTATGTTATAATTTTTTGTTAGGACATCAACAATTTTTCCTTTGCCTTCGTCGCCCCACTGGAGTCCAAGTAGTAAGTCTACTGCCATAATATTTTATTGATTGTTGCCATCATTAGTGCTGATGGGAGTTTTTTTATTTCCGTAGAAATAAAGTGAATGGTTGGTGATTTCTATATTAAAAACTTCTTCTATCGTTTTTTTGATACTTTGTATTCTAGGATCGCAAAATTCTATTACTTCTCCATTGGTTAGTATTATATGATCGTGATTGCGATCAAAATACGACTTTTCGTAATGTGATTGGTTTTGCCCAAACTGGTGTTTACGCACTAAACCACATTCTAAAAGTAGCTCTATTGTATTGTAAAGTGTTGCACGGCTTACGCGATAATTCTTGTTTTTCATATTGATATACAACGATTCTATATCAAAATGATCGTCGTGATCGTATATCTCTTGAAGAATGGCGTAGCGTTCTGGTGTTTTACGGTGTCCTTTTTCTTCTAGAAAACCTGTAAAAACGTTTTTTACAATTGCCTGATTATTTATGTCTGTTTTTGAACTCATACTTAAGTGTGCAAAGTTACTTAAAATTTATGCTCTAGTAACTTTATCAATTCCGTTTATTTTTTTGATATTTTCAACCAAGTTGTTTAAAATGGTCTTGTTCTTTACAATAACTACTATTTTACCTGTAAATACACCGTCGTCACTGTCAAAGTGAACGCTCTTCATATCTATATGAAGATTGTTTGAAATTACTTTAGTCACTTCATTTACAAGACCAATAGTGTCTATACCTGAAATTTCTAATACCGCTTTAAACTCTCGTTGGGTGCTATCTATCCATTTAGCAGGCATAATGCGGTAACTGTAATTACTTTGAAGCTGTAATGAATTTGGGCAATTAGACTTATGCACTTTTATGCCTTCATTTACCGTAACAAAACCAAATACATCATCACCCGGAATAGGATTACAGCAGTTTGCCATCTTATAATCTAGTTTGTCTTCGTTTTTTCCAAAAACTAACTGGTCAAACTTTTCGGTTATTTCCTCTTTGTTTACATCTTCTGGCTTTTCGGGTTTTCGAATTCTATTCTTAAAGAAACTTATAAACGCATTGCTTCGCGAAGCGGCAAAATCTTTTAATTTTTGATTGTCTATAATTCCAGCACCTACACGGTAGTATAAGTCTAAACTTGTTTTCACTTTAAAGAAAACTACAAGCTGGTTGAGTGTGCTTTCGTCTAGGTTTAATTTTAAAGATTTTAATTTTCGCGCTAAGACAACTTTTCCTTCTGCTGCAAGTTGTTTCTTTTCATCTTTAAGAGAAGATTTTATCTTAGAACGCGCGCGCCCTGTTGTTGCGTAATTTAACCAGTTTGCAGTAGGTTTCGCGTTTTCTGAAGTTATAACTTCTACCTGGTCACCACTTTTAAGTTCGTTGCTCAATGGGACCAATTTGCCATTTACTTTGGTGCCTCGGGTATGCATACCAATTTCGGTATGTATGTGAAAGGCAAAATCTAAGGCCGTAGCTCCTTTAGGCAGTGAGTATAAATCTCCCTTTGGAGTAAACACAAAAATTTCTTTTGCGTATAGGTTTAATTTAAATTCCTCTACAAAATCTACCGCACTTATTTCTGAATTTTCTAAAGTGTCTTGTAGTTTGTTTAGCCAGTTTTCTAGCCCTCCATCATCTTTTTCTTTGTTTTTGTACTTGTAGTGAGCGGCAAATCCTTTTTCTGCAATCTCGTTCATACGCTCACTTCTTATTTGCACCTCTACCCAGCGGCCTTTTGGCCCCATTACAGTTATGTGTAATGCTTCATAACCTGTAGATTTAGGCGAAGAAATCCAATCGCGTAAACGTATAGGGTTTGGTCTAAAGTGATCTGTAACGATAGAGTATATTTTCCAAGCGAAGAATTTTTCATTCTCAGGTGCACTTTTGTAAATGATGCGAACAGCAAACTTGTCGTACACTTCATCAAAACTCACGTTTTGCGCAAGCATTTTTCTTCTGATAGAGAAAATAGATTTTGGACGCCCTTTAATTTCGTATTCTAAATTCTCGAAGTCTAAAGAGTTTTTTATCACTTTGTTGAAAGCATCAATATATGCATCTTGTTCTTCCTTGCTTTCTTTTATACGTCCTAAAATCTCTGCGTATACTTCGGGTTCAGTAAACTTTAAACCCAAGTCCTCTAGTTCTGTTTTTATATTGTAGAGCCCAATTCTGTGGGCTAGGGGAGCATAGATGTAAAGTGTTTCTGAAGCTATTTTTTGTTGTTTATGCGCCGGCATACTGTCCATAGTTTGCATATTATGGAGTCTGTCTGCAATTTTTATGATAATTACCCGTATGTCTTCGTTTAGGGTAAGTAGCATTTTCCTGAAGTTTTCGGCTTGCATAGAAACATCTTCAGACATAGAGATGTGTGCAATCTTTGTTAAGCCGTCTACAATGCGAGCTACAGTAGTTCCAAATAAGCGCTCTATATCTTCTAAAGTGTAATCTGTGTCTTCAACCACATCGTGTAAAAGTGCGGCGGCTATAGATGTGGCATCTAATCCTATCTCTGAAGCAACAATTTTTGCAACTGCAATAGGGTGAAAAATATAAGCTTCTCCACTTTTTCTGCGTTGTTCTTTATGAGCGTCTACAGCAAGGTCAAAAGCGCTGCGAATCAGTTTTTTATCCTCTTGTGAAAGAGTTCTATAACTAATCTTAAGCAACTGTTTATACTTGTTTGCAATCTCTTTTTTCTCTTCTTCTAATGCGGCTTCTGTCATAAATCTAAATGTACAGATAAGTAATTAAATGAGCAAGAAAATATTTAAACTGAAGCTTAAATATTCTTAAAAATATAAATTGAAATACTACTTTAATTTGTTAGTAGTACGTTAGTGTTTTCTTTGATTGTATTTCCGTTTAGTCTTTATTAATTTATACCTAAAATCGTCATAGAACAAGCTTAAAAGTAAAATTAAAGCACCAATATTTAAAACGTTTAAGTTTACTTTAGAATAAATATATCCGCCAATTAATCCACCTGCAAAAAAGAATAAAATGATATAAATACGAAGTTTGATATTCGCTTTTAAGGCAGCTCTATTTATTTTGTTCTTCGGAAAAAACAATTGAGAAATATCTATTCCTAAATCGGTAAAGAGTCCCGTTAAATGTGTGGTTCTCACTACGGCATTCGAGATTTTTGTAACAAAAGAGTTTTGAAGCCCCATCGCAAAAAGCAGTAAACACACAATTAAATCTGGATTGTTTATAGTGGTAAAATTACTTGAAACTCCAATAGCAAATAAAACCACACACTCTATCAATGTTGGGAGAACAAAAACATTGAGTTTTTTGTTTTCCTTATACTTTTCTATTAAAAAGCTAGATAAAAATGAACCAAAAAGGAAAGCGAAAATATAGAGAAAATAAATTGTTCCTTTCCAAAAATCAAAGGTGGATACATCGTAAATAAATAACGCAAAATGCCCAGTAACATTTGTAGTTAATTGTTTAAAAGCTAAAAAACCAGTTACATTTACAATACCAGCTACAAATGATAAAATCGTAGCAATTCGCAGATTGTGTTTTAATGTCCTGCTCTTACCTTGATGTCTAAACATACTGGTTTTATTTAATTCTGTTTTTTTGGTGTTTGCAAAGGTATAATTTAATACTTCCCCTTAGTATTTGTAGGCAGTGTATTTTAACTTTAAAACGCTTGTGATTTGTTTAGTGTGAAAACTAAGTGAAGCAAGAAATTTAGTTTGATTTCTTTAACTGAAAAGTATAGAAGTTAGGCTGAAATAAAGTCAAGGCTTCAGATGTGCAGAATTGGTATTGAGCTTTTCATTTTTGTATTGCACCAACATATGCTGAAGCATTTTTTGCAAATTCTGCCCAATTGTTTTTATAGTGAAATGGTAGTTGTACCCATTCCTTCATCGGTCTTTTTTTTCCTGAAGGATCAAATAATTGCGCCCCATCTAAACCTAATGCCTCGCTGTGCGCATCTCCTGTTAATTTAAAAACCATTTCGTTTTGAAAAAAACATATAAATGCTTTTCCGTTTATTTTAAAGCAAGGTTTTCCAAATAGCTTACTTTCTACAGCTCCCTTAATGCTATTCCCAATTGCGGTATAGTGTTGTTGTTCTTCAGTCATATTTTAATCTGATTAATTAAATTTCAGTATTGCTTAAAACTACTGTACGATTGAATATTTTATTAAATCGCTTAGGAAATTCATCTTTAATACTAATTTTTTCTTGTGTAAAAGGATGAGTGAATTTTAAGGAATAGGCGTGTAGGTATAATCCTTTTCCGTTTAAAATTAAATCTTCTTTAGCATAAGTCTTATCGCCCAAGATAGGATTGCCAATTGAAGATAAATGGATGCGCAATTGATGTTTTCTTCCTGTTTTAGGGTTCAGTTTTACTAAGTTTAGTTTGTCAAATCTTTTGGAATCTACAGTTTCTATAACTGTAAAATTAGATTGTGATTTTTTACCTTCTACAGTCGAAGTTATTTTTCCTTTGTTGTCCATTTTGCCAATTGTAATGGCATAGTAGGTTTTTTTAATCGTCTTGTCTTCAAACATTTTGTTTAGCAAGCGTATACTGCTACTAGTTTTTCCTACTAATAAAGCGCCAGTAGTAGCGTAATCTAAACGATGTACGGGTTGTGGTGTAGTGGCATCTGGGAGTTTACTTTGTTTAATGTTTTGAGCTAAAGCATTGCCAATAGTTTTAAAACTATTGCCACTCACTAATATACCAGCTGGTTTATGGATTACAGCCAAATGTTCGTCTTCATACAATACTTTTAGTGAAAAGATTAGCTTTCTTTTAGGCTTAACTTCTTCAATAAAACAAAGCTTTATAGTTTCTCCTCCATTTATAAAAGTAGCTGTAGTTGCTATTTTGTCGTTTACAGTGATATACTGCTTCTTTAAAGCTTTCTTTAATGCAGATTTAGTGCTAAGCTCATTAAAGATACCTACACCGTATTCTTGAAGTCTAATAGGAGCTTGTAAGCTTGGGACAATGTGTGTTTTTGAGTTATTCAAGCCCTTTTTTTGTTTACTAAAGAATAATTAGGAGTAAAATATAGCAGTCTCTACAAAGATACATTTTGCCGTTAAATAGATTTTTTATGAAAGTCTTCTATCATCGCTAATGGTGTTTTATGTGGTCTACCGGCAGCTTTTTCAAAATGTGAGCTTACGTTATTTGCACCGTTTTTAATACCTTCATAAATACCTGCGATGATGTTTCCTATAAATTCACCCAAAGCAGCTTGACGTTCTTCTTTATAGGCTTCAACAGTTACGTTAGTAAATTTTAAATGAGTGTTATAAACTTGATTGATGTAAGTAGCTAATTGAGTTTGTGTAATGGCTTCACCTGCTAAATTATAGGTGTTCCCATTATGAACATCATTCAAAAGCATTTGTGTGTATGCAAAACCTAATTCTTCTCTAGAAGTATAGGCACATTTTCCATCTGCAGCACAGTTTCTAATTTCGCCTTCTGCAACATAAGTGTCAATATATTCTAAATCTGGTTCAATATAGATGCCGTTTCTGCCAATAACCCATTGCAAACCAGAATTGCGAATGTCTTCTTCGGTTTGTCTGTTGCTCTTTACAACGGGGCTAAACGCTGTTTCTTCTTCATCGCCAACGATGCTAGTATACACAATTTTTTGCACCCCATTTTGTATAGCGGCATTTATTACATTTCTGTGTTGTTGAATTCTTTTTTGCGGTTCATCCATACCAGAAACAAGCAAGACTTTGTCTATTCCTTTTAAGGCAGTGGTTAAATCATCTAGATTGTTGTAATCGCCTTTTCTTACTTCTACATTTAGGTTTTTTGCTTTAGCTGGTGTTCGCGCTATGGCTATTACGTTTTCTTTTCCAATTTCTTTAATTAAATGTTTTACAATGGAAGCGCCTAATTGTCCGCTTGCCGATGTTACCGCAATTTTCATATTTTTAAGTTGTTTTTTTTAGTATTTACTGTGTTGTAAGATGTTTTATTATGAATTGTGTTGTTGAGTATCAAAATTCACCATCCAATTGATGCCAAATTTATCTGTAAACATACCAAAATATGCACCCCAGAATGTTTGGTCCATAGGCATAGTTATTTGGCCACCAGCCGAAAGTCCTTTAAAGAGTCTGTCTGCTTCTGCTTTACTATCTGGATTTAAGGAAACCGAAAAATTATTGCCTTGCAAGAATTTAGGACCCCAATCGCCAACTGTGTCACTGCCCATTAGTGTTGAGTTACCTATGGGAAGGCCAATATGCATTATTTTGTTTTTGTCTGCTTCAGCAACTTTGTAACCGTCTCCTTCTGGCATTTCAGAAAATCTACCTATATAACTAAAATCTCCACCTAAGACAGACTTATAAAAGTTAAAAGCCTCTTCGCAATTTCCGTTAAAATTTAAATAAGTGTGTATTGTTGTCATATTATTTAAAGCGGTTTTAAGATTGTTGTGCCATTTGTTTAGATTCTTCATAATTAGGACCGTACAAAGAAGGTACTTTGTTTCCTGTTGCTCTTAAGTGCGAAATAAGTTCGCCTCTGTGATGGTATAAATGGTTGTAGAGAAACCCCCTAATAACTTGTGCTTTTGGCATAGACGGCATACTGTTTTCTCCATTCATAGTCATAGTCCACTCTTTCATATAATTTGCTTCATCAGACTTTTCAATGGCTTTCTGAGCGGCTTTTACATTGGCTTCAAATTTATGTAAAATATTGGCGGTTTTACTAATGTCTCCTTTGTCGTATTTATAAGTACTCATTTCAAAAGAGTCTTGATTAAAGGTTACGTCGTACCAATTGTATACTTCGGCTATATGCGAAGCTAATTCACCAACAGACCAAAGCTGTGGTTGTGGACGATAGTTTAATGCACTATCGGGGATCATTGATAATAGTTTTCGTGTGTTTTCGGCTTCGTACTGAAACTCACCGATAAAGGCTTTCTTCATCATCTTGTTGAATTTTTAGTAGTTAATACTGTATTTACATAAAGATACTAAAGTTTTTTAAAGACATTGTTGCTAAATTCTTATTTTTTTATTGATAAAAAGCGTATTTTAATGAAATGTCTAATTGTTTAGCATTCCTTTTAAATTAGTGTCTTTATTGCGCAAATCGATCCCGCCTTCGTAAACAGATTTTAAGTTGACAAGAAAAAATGACCATCCAGAATCACAACCTAGCCTAATTCCTCTTTTTGAATTGTCGTCTGTGGGTATATTACTTTGGGTTAAACTTACTATAGTAGAATCATTGCCCCTAGTTAACTTTACTTCTACAATACAACTACTAGCGAAAGTAAATTTAATACAATCCTTATCATTAGCTTCAATGATTTTTCCTGTTTCAACCACATCGTATAAAAACCAAGACCACTTATAAGAATCATTAGCTTTAAAATTTTCGTTTCTTTTTACAAATTCACCCTTGGAGTTTTTATATTCAGCTTTACTTAAAAACCATTTTTCAATTTCAGAAGGAACAGTCCAAGCGTTGTATAAGTTTGTGACACTTGCGTTTATAGCGATTTTCTTAGTGAAGTTTTCCCAATTAAAATTTTTCATAGTTTGAGTTTTTTTTAATTTATTACCATTGGTGCTTATGCTTTTTCAACATTGCATTCGCTCTAGATACAGCTTGTTGCATCAAGCTGTCAATCTTCTTTAATGTTTTAATTTTAACTCAAAAACCTAGTAACACTGTTTTTATTTTTTTGAAGCAATTTCTACTAGTTTCCAGCTGTCCCAGATTTGTTTACTCAAAACTTTGAATTCTACCGAATCCTTTTCATTTTCTAATACAGTAAACAAACTGTGTAATTCGCCCCGCAGATTGGGGTAATTGTCTGTTACTTTTTTTATAGCTAACCAGGCGTTAATATGTTCTGAAAATGCACTTGAAAAATTTTCAGGACATTTTGTATAATCTAATGACTTTAAATTAGTAGTGTAGTTGTCTATTGTTTTACTTATTGAAAGCTGCTCAGATTCGTGATTTCTAATTTCACCATATTCACTGTCCTTTTTAAGGATATTTTCTACACACAATTCCGAAGCATTAGTAAGAGCTTCACTAGGACTCTCAATGTTTTGTTTTTTGTCGTTGTTATGACAAGACAACACTAAGAGACATAAAAACAAAACTATTGAGTTTTTAAACATCGTATTTATTTTAGTTCGTTAAATAGTATACTGTCATTAATTGCTACCTTAGAAAGGTGTTTTATCTTGTCGTTCCAATCGAGAGGCGTCCAATACTCGGGGTATTTTAAAACCACAGTTTTACCTATTAGTTTTTCTTTTAAACTATTTAGCTCTAAACCGTTTTCTAAGCCTCTATTTATATAAAACCTGCGGTTGTTGTCTTCCAAAATAAAGACGATGTCATTTCCTTTATTACTGTAAATAGTTGCGACTATGCCTTTTTCGGTTATTGCCTCACTTTCAGCTACAATTGGGACTGGTCTAAAAATAAGTACAGCAGAAATCAGTACTAAAAGTGCAAGAAAAGCAGCACTATACTTTGCTGTTTTTTTCATAAATGTGAATTTTTAAATTTACCCCTGCAGCGAGACTAATAGGTTGTAAAACATACAAGTTACTAAAAATTATTTTTTATTTGAAGCAAGTCTTTTAATACTCTCAATCCGGAGTGTGATATTCTAAAACTGTTTACAATGCATTTTTATTCATTTCCCGTTTTAAAATCGATTAAATAGGGTTTTAACGGAATATCATTTGCTGTTCTAAAGTTATTCGAAATTAATAACTGATAGTGTTTATTGGGTTCTAATTCAACTGAAATTGTCCAAGACTTATTGTCTTCAGACCAATACCTTCCGTTTATATCATTTTTAGGAAAAGCCGCTTTGCCTAAATCGCCAAAATCTACTCCTGTATTCAGCCCATTTAAAGCTTGGGAAAACTCAACGGTGATTTGTTTTACTTTTGGATTGACATTTTCAGTCTGATTGTTAAATTGCTTTATGCCAAGCACTGTTGGTCTTTTAGCTTCAAACATTTGATATAGCTCATCTAAGGAAGCCGAGAAATAGCTCGATTTCTTTACAAATTCCTCAACTTCAGCCTCATTTGTATAATCTAATGTTATCATTTGCTTGATTGCCATTTCCTTATTTTCGGCTTGATTGTAATAGTTTTCGGCTATTTGATAGCCTATATGATAACCTAAATCTCGTACGCCAAACTCATTTGGGTAATCGCTCCAAAACCATTTCGATTGATTGTTAGTATAGAACATTTCTTCTTCAAATTTTGCTCTAACTTTTTCAGCATTGTTTTTTCCGAATGCTATTGCTGGGCTAGCTGAAGGCACTTCCATAGCCAGTGTAGAAACAAACTCGGCTATGCCTTCACGAATGGCAATAGAAAGTAGGTTGTTTAGCTGTGGGTTTTGCTGGGTATGAACATATTCGTGTATGTTTAAAAGTATTAAATCGTCTATGGGGTTAGTGTTAAAATAGTTGCGTCTTCCGTTCCTACTGTTTTCTGGAAACTCTTCAGTAATGGTGTTTTTATCACCCATTGCTATTTCGCTCCCTATTAACACCAAACTGTCTAAAGTAGTACCTCCAGTTCGTAATGCACCAATGGTGAAATAAATTTTGGCTGGTTTTAAGTCTGGGTAGAGTTCTCTTAATTTTTCAATTCCGCTTTCTAAACCAGCACTGTATTGATCTGCATTTAAAGTGTTTTTTCTAACTGAAGCCCAAAATTTTGGATAACTATTTATTGCTGTTATATAATCTTGAGGGGTGTAGTTCCTTGCTCTCTTTATAGCGTCTAATCCTGCCGTTCCCTTTTTAAAATACAAACTGTCAAGATATTTATACTGTAAAGTTGAATCTTGTGTAGTCGTTATTTTGTCATAGGCTTCCCAGAAGTTGTTGATGTCTGTAGTAACTATATTTGAATTCTGTTTTTGACAGCTTGCCAGTATCACCGCAAAGCTTAAAATAGTTAGCGTTTTATACATAGATTGGGTTTTTAATTAACAAACATAGTTGTTTTTTTAGTAGTTACAACGTTAATAACTGTAAACCAAAGGCTTATATGCTAAAATAAATAGCGGTTCGAGCTTGCACAAGAACCGCTATTGGTTTTTATATTGTTGGTTTGAATATAGAGTGATTTCTGTTTTTAATTATTGATAAATGAAAAATCAATACACACTCAAAAACCATCGAGTACATTTGTTACTCTTATGATGCTGCAACTAATTTTTTTAATCTGAAGGAAAGGAAGATATTAAGTATACCTGCGGTTAACAAGGCAATTCCTGTCCAAATAACGATAGTCATCCCTGTAAATGTTGGATTATGCATTAAAAACTGAGAAAAGATTATCCCCAATATTCCCATAAACATAAATCCTCCCCAGCTAGACGAATTATTTTTCTTAAGATCTAACGAATGGATTACGGATCCAATAGAACGAAATAAAACGATAAAACCAACGTACAAGGGTAAGGTTGCAATTGATATTTCGGGATTTGCTAAAAGCGATAAACCGATAACAAAAGTTACTATTCCTAAAAAAAGTGTCCATCCGGTATTACGGTTTTCAGACTTGTTGGACAATGCGAAAATAATTTCAGACAATCCAGAGAATATAAATGATAGACTAAATAGCATCGATAGAGCTACATAGGAAGCCAATGGATGATTAAAGGTATAAAACCCCATTCCGACAAAGATTAAGCCAGATATAAGCGGTAAATACCAATGTTTTAAGGTTGTTTGTGTTTTCCCCATAATTTGTGTTTCTAATTTAGTTAGTGTTGTTGCTTACTCTAGTAGGTTTTCAGCTTACCCTTTATTAGGTTTATGTGTTGAAATTAAGTATTTGACAGATAAACGGGGGGAAAATAGACCAATTTATTCGAATATATAAAAAAAAATGTAAATGTTTTTCTAAAACTGTTAACGACTTGAAGTTTTTATATTCTATTGTGATAAAGTTGAACTTGAAAAGGGAGTGTATTTATTTTAGACTAAGACGGTTTTGGATAGGAGTAGCCATTAATTTTATACGGTGTTGGGCAACGTTTTTTGTGGTAATTTTAATAAATTTATACTTATTTATGGATACTGACTTAAGGTTAATAGCACCAATTGTAATTTTCGACCCAATTAATGAGGAAGATACATTTTCAGTTCCAGTCAAAGTAGTCCATATTTCAGATCAAGTTAGTTTTGATTTTAGTTATATGAAAAAGGCAGATGAAATAACGCCACCTGTCAGAAAAATCAACTTTGAGATGTGTAATAGATTCTCTCAAATACAAGAATTTACAGGTTACATTTGGGAAACTAGTTATCAGAAGCTTGTCGTAAAGGGAAGAGTTATTGTTCCATTTCTCAGTAAAGGTAGTTTTATAAAAGATGCCGATTTAAATTATAAACTTATAGTTTATTCAGAACGAAATTTTTTGTCATTAATTCCGATTCCAGAATTTGGGTCTGAGAAGGAAAAAGTTGAATATATTGTTCGTATTTATTGGAACTTTTTCATGTGGGCGAAAGATAATCTTTATGAATATTGGAATAATTAGGAGGTTTAGTTCATTTTTGTAAAATGTTGCCCAACGTGTTTGTATATGGTTTGTTGCGTGGTTAAGCAACTAAGTTAACAAATAAAAACCGAATAGAATCCCGATAGCTATCGGGAGCGAGGATTTTTAGAAGTAGGCGAGAACAAGCAATTACTTATAGCCATTGTTGTAATTAGTATTTTTTAGTTAATATTCATTTATAATTAGCAATCTCATCGTATTTCCAATTCGTTAGATTTAGCTTTTTGAAAGCTTTAAATACTTTCCGTTTTTTTAATTCCAACATAATCACTCCGCAATCTGCACTCGTTCCATATAACGCTTGCCTGTTGTCGTCAGTCCATATTTCTACATTTTTAATATTATTTTCCGTAATGAGTTCAGTTACGGAATCAGTCAGTTCAGAGTCTATTGGATTTTCAATTCGGAATGCTATTACGTTATCCTTGTATTTTATCAAATAAAGTGGTTTACAGAATCCTTTGGCTCTTATTTTACGAATACTGTCCAATTTAGGAATCCTAGAAACAGTTATTCCGTCCGCAAAGCTCCATTCAATATACACGTTCACGTCATTATTCAGTCTTTCATTTATCAAGCCAATTTTTTCTTTAAGTGTTTCTGTCGAATTCAGAGATTCAAACCATAAATTATTAGCACTTTCAGTCAAAATCAACTTTTCATTTTGGGCAAAAAGGCAAATTGATTGAAGAAATAAAAATGTGAGCAAAAAGTGTTTCATAATATTACTTACAACGGTCTAGTATAAGAAAAGTAAGGCAGTCGTATGCGTTACTTTTCGGATTAAACTAAAGCCGAATTTTTAAATTTTGTTAATTATATTTTATTTATTAATTATACCAAATTTAAAAATTTGGCGATTTTGCAAATACTCACAGACCTCTCGATTAAGCACTTTTTGCCCTATTTTTTTTATACATTGTTGTAAGCAGTTTTTATTTTAGAGTACTTTCATCAATCCAAGTTATACCAAACCTTTCACAAATTGCATTAAACATTTCTTTATCTAATGGTTTTGTTTTTCTTAAGGTTGAACTACCTATTTTCGCAATTCCTTTTCCAGAAAAAACAATTGGGTTTGAATATGTATGTTGCTCTAAATAATAAACGCATTTCGCATAAAAAAATAATACATCTTGTATTTTATAATCTTTACTAATGATTGAATTGTAATCTTCAATAATTCCAGAAGCTTCTTTTTTCATTAATTGTCCATCTGTAACAAATACAATATATAAGACTTTACCCAGACAAATATAAATTGAGCTGGATTGTAATATGTGTATGAAATTAAAAGATTGTTCCTCCTCAAATTCAAATTTGAAAACTGAACCAAAAGGGTCAGGATAGCAAGAGAATTCTCCAGTTATACAATGCAGATAATGCCTACTTTGTTCCAATGCATCATTTAATTCATAAATGTCTGATATCTTTTTTCCAGGGTTTTTTCTGTCAGCTTCTAAAAATGTGTCTTTTAGTCTTAATCCAAAATGCAGTTTATTAGCCCATCTCCAAATATCTTTTTCATCTGCTTTGTTGGATTTTATTTTCTGCTCTAATTGCCCATAAGTAACGTTATTACATTTTTTACAAGCAGGAATAATAAGTTGCCTATATTTTACATTCGTTTGATTGGATACTGTAATATCTTGGTCCCAAAGATTAAATTTATTTTGAAGCCATTTTGGAAAAAGATGTTCAACTGTATCAGCTGGTTTTCCACAAACAAAGCATTTTTCTTTTGTTAAATCAAATTCAATAAGTTCAGATTTTATTCCACCCACAGTTTATTATTATAAATTAATGCTAAATCTAATCCAAATCCAATTTAGAAAGACTATTAGAATAGTAGTTATTAAAACCCAAAACAGGTATTTTCCCCATAATGTATAAACATTATGTTTTCGTTTATAATCTCCTTTTATATAGTGAGATATTAGTTCGAAAATGAATATTGGCCAAACGAATATTCTTAATAGAATCATTAGAGCAATTCTCCATCTTTGTTTTCCAAAACAGAGCATTATAAAAGAACTTGAACTAAATCCACCACAAATTTTCTTATATGAAAAATTAAAAGTGCTTAAGAAAAGAAATCCAATAAACAAGTAACTTTTATACCATTCCAATAATTCAAGGTCAAATAGTTTATCAATTGGAAATGTAATTGGAAAAAGAAAAAAATCTCTTATTTTTTTTACTAATTCCAGTCCAAATTTTATGAAATCAGCCCATTTAACTATAGCTGGAAATATATCGTCTCCAAAGTTTATTAGTCCGATAGCAGTCATTAAGACATTGAAAGGAAATAGAATTTTGTTAAGTGTTTTTTTCAATGTTTTTCGGTTTTCTCAAATTGCTTACAACTAGCGTATAACCACACAATTGTTATTCATTATTTTTATTTAATAGTTATAATGTTTTTTATTTGTCTATTTCTAAATACAAATTTTTAATATCTTTCATATCCGATTTTTCTATATTCAGATATCTTTTCATTCTATCAATTTCAATTTCCCAAATCTCTTTCTTTTCCGGTGATTTTCTATTTTTTGAAATCATATCTCCAACAAAATATATGTTTATTAATTTAGATTTTATTCCAGATCGTTTTAATAAATCTAGAATATATATTCTATTCGCAAGTTGATAATAATTTTTTGTCCAAGGATTGTCTTTAATAATTTTAACACCATTATTCTCAGCCGTTTTTAACAAAGCATTTTCAATTTTAGATAAACTATATTCTGATGCTCCACAGCTTTGAAAAAGTTCTCCTAAATGAGCCTTGGCTTCTATTAAAATCCAAGTTTTAATTCCATTTTTAATTGTGTACCCAACTAAATCCCAATTCATAGAATTTCCTGTTTGAGGCCATTCTTTTTTCCAGAGAGACAATACTTCTTGGTAATTTGCTTCGTCTTTTAAAAATGATAAGCCTATCAATTCTTTATCAGGTATTTTTTTTCCTGCGTCAAAATCAAAATCTATCCAAGTAATATTATCAATATCCAATAAGTTTTTAATCCTTTTATTAAATTCATTTCGATGTCTTCCTATCCATCTTAATAAATGGAATTCACTTCCATAACCTAAAGCCATTTTTCCCATTATCTTAATGTTTTAATTTAATTTTATGGTTGTTTTCAAAATGTTTCCCAACTAACACATAACCCCACATCAGTAAGGTATTTATTATCCCAAATATAAATCAATGAATAGCATCTATTTTACGGGAAACCGTAAACAGCGTTATTTTATTGAGAAGGAAACTTAAGCAATGGCAAGTGCAGTAGTTTAGGGCTTCAACAATAATTCATTACTGAAGCTCTTATGTATTTCTATCACTAAATTTATCAAGTTATCTAGTTCAGATTGTTTTTGGTCTAATTCTTTTAACTTTTCAAAAGGAATTTCAATATGTACCTCATAACCAAACGAAATGTCAAATTGATTTTTGCCAGAATTTATTACAGAATTTTCCCAATCGCATTGTTTTTTCCAATCGTAATTCAGACAATCATCAAATAGTGTTGCTAATTGTTCCCATTGATTTCCTCTTTTTTTGCGTCCGGTGTAATTGTTGAAATTTTCTATGGTATAAAGCGGTTTTTTTAAATCGGTTTCCGAAAACCAAAGACCTTGAAAGTATTTTTGAAAACTCGTTAATTTAATGTGGTAGCTGTAATTAGTGTTGTAATCATTACCCAAAATAGTTAGCTTTTCACGAAATCTCGGGGTGTTTTCAAAAAGACTATAACCTTGGCCTTTTGTGTTTCCTGGATATATACTTGCTCCAAGATTGCCATTGTCCTTTATCCAAAATAAAATTTCTTTAGCCCAATTTCTGTAAAACTCAAGACCTAGTCTATCATTGTAGTTTAGTTTGCTTATTTCCGTAGTTTTCGCAACTTCCTCAATTGTAGATTCAAATCTTCTTTTAATTGCATCCTTATTTTCTGGTTGTAAAGCTGAAATTGACGGTTCTGGAAGCCATCTAAAATTATGTTGCTTTACTAATGAGATAAAGTCTGATAGAAATCTATTTTGACTATTCATTGTTTTTTCAAAGCTCGAAACTTTAACTGCAATTGCCATAAGTTTTGGCCAATTCAAGTCGAAAGGCGTAATTAGATCTCCGTAGTTTTCTTTATTAAAAGCTTTTGGCTCGTTTTCTGTATTTATAATATTTAGTATTTGATTGTAAAGCTGTGCAGTACAATTAACATCATCTCTTTTTGCCTCAAAAACAAGTACGATATTGTTAATTTGAATTACTAAATCACAGATTGGGTCATAATTCTTGTCGTAATTTTGTTTCCAAAAATCTGAAATTTCAGATTCACTTAATGATATAGCGAAAATATGATCGAAGTTAGCTATCTGACTTGCTCTTTTTTGAATATTTATGCTAACGTTGGTTTCACTTTCCAAAGATTCAAAAAGCTGATTGTAAAAATTAGTGCCTTTTAATATTTCTTTAAACACTTCGTGAAAAAACAGAGAATCTTCCTGTAGTGATATGGCTAAAGCTCTCGTTAAATTATTTTCTATTTGATATGTTTGATCCGTATTGGTATATGATTTGAAGATATTTAAATGGCTGTTCATAGTGTTTTATTTTGTTGAGCGATTAAAAAAAGTTTTGCACAAGCACGAGCATCAGACAATGCATCGTGGTGTTTTAATTCTATATCATGCTTTTCGCAACAAGCATTCAATCTAGCAGGATTATAGCCTTTTGCTCTATAAATTTTTAAAGTGCATTGCCATTTAGTCGCAATATTTAACTCGGAATAGGCAATATTATAATCTTGCATTGTTTTGTGTAAAACACTTCTGTCAAAACTTTCATTATGAGCAACTAGAGTTTTGCCGTAAATACGTTTTTTAATTTCGGGAAATATTTCACTAAAAACAGGAGCGTTTAAAGTATCTTTTTCTGTAATTCCGTGAACTTGAATATTGTGCCAATTGTAATTGTTGTTTGGTGGTTTTATTAATGCGTGAAATTCGTCAATAATTACTCCATGTTCAACAGTTACAATGCCAACAGAACATATATGGTGGTTTATCGCAGTTTCAAAATCTATAGCAATAAAGGAGTTTATCATTTGTTATTTCTGATGTTTGCTAATTCTTGAATTCTACTTCTGAACTCATTTATTTTTATAATGTGTTCGCTAATCTGTTCAATTGATTCTTCAGTAAAAAAATCTTCAGGTTTTGGCAATAATAAATCGCTGTGAAAATTTACATAATGATGGTTTGTTTTTTTGTTTCTCCAAGTACCAATATCAAATAAATCGCGTGTTACAAAATTGCTATTTGTTTTAAAGTGCGTATCGTATTCATTTTTTATTGATTCAAATTGAGCAAGTATATTGTTGTCTTCTAAATCTTTTCTGAAATCATTGATATCATTTCCAAACCAAACGTTTGTGTTTATATATAAATTTATATTCCCTTCCTTTGGATACGAACTCATATGAAAGTTAACGTCCTTGGCTATATAGAATTTAAAATTACTTTGTATTCTCGTACCAATTTGCTTAATGTCGTTTGCATTAGATACTTTTTTCTTTAATACTGCAAAAAGTCTATTTCTTATTTCCTTTAACAGCCAACCTTTATGATAATCTACAACAGGTTTGTCAAAAGCTTCAAGATTTGTAACTGACGAAAGAGAAATTACTGCTCCAATAATATCTTCAACTTCTTCTTCCTTGTCTAGTATTGAATTTTTTAAACTATTTAGCAATCTTGAAATATTTAACGCACGCTTTTTTAAGTAATGATCATTCTCACAAAGTCTGAAAAGTATTTTTTCCCATTCTTCATCAAATTCTTCCGATTGGTTTAATTTGTCAATACTTTGTTGGTCAAGTTGTTTTAAATTCATTTGTAAGGCAACACTTTCATTCCATTTATCAAAATCTGGATATAGGGTTAAAAGTCTGTAAACAGAAGGATAGGCAATTTGGATACTCACTAATGCGAAATTAACTAAAAGTTCTAATTCACTATTTAATTGATTGTTTTCTTCTGATTGTACTTTGGTAGAATTGATACAACTAATTAGAGAAAGTGAGTTCATTAACCTTTTTAAAGCTCTTGGGTTTTTACCGACAGAAAGATTTGAAATTTCTGAAAATTTAGCAATTAACTCAATATTTTTCGATGTTGTTTCGTCTATGTAATTTGTTGCAAGCAAACTTTCTTTTAGAAACCTATCCGTTTCATATCCGGAAACTGGCATAGAAAAAGGGACTTGAATAATTTTATCAAAGAACGACCTAAATTCTCTCTCGTTTTTTTCTGTATAGATACCAAATTTTGGTTCAAGACCTTTTATTACAACATCATAGTCTATCGCTAAAACAAAAACACAGTTTTTTAAAGTAAATATATTTTTTAAAAGTTCTAATAATTGAACAGCAACTGGTGGGTCAATTCTATCTAAATCATCAATGAAGAAAATAAAACCTTGTTTATTGTCTTTTTTTATGCAATTCTCGATAATGTCTTCTAACTCATTTCTTATTTCTCCAATTGTTGATTTTCCTTTTGAAGAGAAAGCATCAATAACTGTTCCTGCACCATCTACAGCTTTATCTAAAGTGTTTTTGGCTACAACTCTTGAAGTATCTTTAATTCCCGACCAAAGTGTGTTTAATAATTTTTTTGTTTGGGTTTCATCTACATTTGCAATTTTTGAAGTTTCTTGAATTAAGCCTGTAATAATGTCCATTAATGTAGATTGAGCATCTTTCATTAAAGCATATTCCCAAGTATTTAGCCAAACAGAGTGATATTTTGAATTATCGCTTTCACTTAAATTCCTTTGAAGACTATTCATTAATGAAGTTTTCCCGCTTCCCCATTCGCCTTGCAATGCAATAGTGATAGGTGTATTGGTATGGTTAATAAACTTGGTAAGCCCGTTTTCAAAAGGCTCAATTCCAAAATTATCAACTTCTCCTTTTGATACATTTCTTGGGCTGTCTGTTATGCTCGATTTTATCATAGTTTTTGAGTAATTATTTTGAGTATTGTCTACTTATTCTTTTTCCTTTTGCATCATAGGTTTCTGCATAATTTCCGTCTTGTATGGAATAAGTCATTCCCGAAGCTCCTAAAAATCTATCAAGCTTTTGGTAACTCCTTGAAATTCTCTTAAAATTTTCGTCAAATACTTCCAGATAATTTCCATCTTGAACGACAACTATTTCTGATGAGTTTCCTAAAAAATCACCATTGTTGTATGCCCTTTTTATTCGTTTTCCTTTTTCGTCTATTGTTTCGAGATAACTTCCGTCTACTTTTACTCTTGAAATCATGTTTTTAGTTTTTATTTAGCTAGTTATTATGCTTAATGTATTCAATAAATACGAATGCTTGTACCTCACACATTAGTACAATGTGAATAATCTCAAATATAAAATAATGCAATATAAGCCCTTTACGGGAAACCGTAAACAGCGTTATTTTTAGTAGAAAGATTTTTAAAAATCAATAAAATCAATAAAACAATAGGGTAGAAGCTAGGTGTATTTACCTCTTAGGCATAGCAGTTTCTTATTTGTATTTTTGTAAACCAATTAATATGCTTTAAAAGTGTAACACTATAAACTGTTTGTGGAGAAGAGCGAAAACCAAACTAAAAGAAAAACCTAGTTTGCGATGAAGGTTTTAGAACAGCTTTATGAGATACAACTTGGGGGTGAAGCTAATACAGATTTTTATTTTGAAGAGGAGGGCTTAGGCTAGAACTAGCCATTAATAATACATGTTGTTGGCGGTAGTTGTTGTTGTTCAATCAGTTGATTCAGAGCAAATTCTGTAAGCATTTCGTGATTACCTTCAAATATTATTAAACTTACATTTTCAAAATCCTTTCTTAAAATAATTTTTCTATCCGTAATATTTCCATATTCACCTAATCTTTCTCGTTTTTCAAGTAAGTTGAGTTTTTCAGAGAGGGATACATATTTTAAAGAATCAGTCACAGACATATCGGTTAGTAATTTATTATAGAAATTGATTGAATGAGTTATTGGAACACTACCTTGAATTCCGTCATATATACCAGCATAAATAAACAATTTTGAACTTTTTAATTTTTCTGTCGGTGTATCCCAATAAATTGGGGATTTTTGTTTTGCATTTTCAACATTAAGTTCGTTTATAGAGTTTGTACATTCAAGAATGTTTTCTGCATAATTGTTTTTTCTTATTTTACTTTCTTTATACCATGCATTTAGGTCGGTAATCGATGCCCAGGCTGAAAACTTTTTAATGTTATGTTTAGATTTCATAAAAGTGCTTAAAGTTGCATATCCACCGCCACTTACCCCAATAACAAATATTTTCGTTGGGTCAACATTGGAATTTTTGATTGCATAAGATATAGCATCATCAATGTCTGCTAGTGCTAAATCACTAGAACAAGAATTTATTGTTCGATTTGCACCTCGAAAATCAGGGTGGATATAATTTAAATCTTTTTGTTTACAAATTTCGGCTAAATCGTCATTTTGGTTGTAATATCCACTCCAAGTATGTAAACTTACTATTAGAGGTTTCGGCTCATTTGATTTTGATTTATAAAAGTATGATTTCTGAAGACTATTGTCTTTACTTGATTTAATTTCAACTATTTCAAAATCTTTGCTCCATTTGGCTTGACGTGTGTCATCAAACTTTATGTAGGTTTCTATAAATGGTTTTTTAATAATAGACCAAGTCGTTTTATTTTGTCTTAAAAATATTCCTAATACTATTCCGATTAATATAAGCAAGATAAAACTTGCTGATTTTAGAAATTTAAATATCATCGATGTTTCGTTTTTTTTCAATCACCGCCAACTAGTGTATTACCACACATTTGTTATTTTTATTTAATAGTTATAATGCGGTTTTACCAATCATTTTTATTTTTTTCCAATCTTTCATTTTCTTTAATGGCATACAACCAGTGTATAACCCCACACATTAGTAAAGTGTTTATAATCTCAAATATAAATCATTGCAATACAAGCTCTTTACGGGAAACCGTAAACAGCATTATTTTTAGTAGATAGATTTTTAAAAATGAATAAAATCTATAAAACAATAGGGTAGAAGCCAAGTGTATTTAGCCCTTAGGCATAGCAGTTTCTTATTAATTTTGTAAATCAACTTGTATGCTTTAATAGCATAACACTATAGACTGTTTGTGGAGATGATCGAAAACCAAACTAAAAGAAAAAACCTAGTTTGCGATGAAGGTTTTGGAACAGCTTTATGAGATACAACTTGGGGTGAAGCTAATACAGATTTTTATTTTGAAGAGGAGGGCTTAGGCTAGAAATAATAAATTTATATTCAATCCATATTAAAAATAACCATTTTAGGATTCACTTTTAAAATGTGTTTTTATTGAGTGTTATTTTATTAAAATATGTAAGTATTCCTCTGTTTTATCTGCCTTGTGATTTCTGTTTTCAGTTTTATCTGCTTTAAATCTTTGATAGTTAGTTGAGGCTAAGCTGTATTGACCATATTTACTCATAATTTCTTTAACATCGCCCACACTCATTAGTCCTTCGTTGTTGTAGCTAAGAAAGATATATTTGAAATTTGCATTTTTAATTAGGTCTTCAAATTCTTTATTTACTTTAGATTTGCTACAATATTTAGATCTATTATAATCTCTTAAACCTGTTTTGCCTTTTGGAATAAAATGGTCATACTTGGCTATAGTGTTTAAAATATGATAATTTGAACCATATTGTCTCGCATTGTAAGGTGGGTCCATATATAAAATATCACCTTTAATAGATTTGATTAATTTGTTGCTGTCTTCATTATAAACTTCGTGTTTATTTACATTTAATGAAAATTCTGCAGGGATTAGGATCAATTCTTTTTGAGCTGATTTTTTTAAAGATTTTAAATAAGCCCCATATACAGAAGCCGTATTAGCAACTTTATCTGCGCTTTCTAATAAGCTGGCTAATAAAAAATAATAGAGGTCGTCGTCAATTTTTTTAGAATCTTTCCATGCTTCTATCTTAGAGCGTATTGCGTCAATTTTTTTTCCGTTTTCATTAGAAAAATATTGCCTTTCTCCATTGCCGCCAACACAATAATTTTTATATATAAATCCTTCTATAGGCGCAAGACTGTTAAGTTCTTTAAAAAATGAATCACTATTTATTATGTGTTTGTGATTGCCTATGTAGTTTCTATTTAAAACATAACTATAGTATTCAAAATCGTTACTAATAACTTTTTTTACTTCTTGTTTAAAGTTTCTTCCTATAATTCCAGTACCAGCAAAAATGTCGCAAAAGGTTAAATTTGATAAATTCTCACCCACAACATCATACACAGTTTCCTTAATGAAGTTTGATAGTTTTAATTTTGACCCAATGTAGTTCATGAGAATCACAGATTTTTTAACATAAAACGCAATTATAGGGTAAATAATTATAAATGGCTAATATTTTATCCCTTTAAAACAAGCGCTTTATTAAACGCTTTTAAGTGTATGCAGGAGTAGCTTTTTCTCCCTGTTTTAATAGGTTTAGACAATTGATTAAATAATTCATGCATGGTCATATCAATTTAATTCAAGGATCATTTTTTAAACCAAATTATATCTGAGTAAACTGTACCGTTTCCAAAATTGAGCTTTACAAGATTATCTTCAGAAAAATACGCTACATAATTATCAATAATAGATTTTAACTTTATAATTTCCGATTTTAGTTTCCAATGTTGTTGCGCTTCACTACTGTACAGAACTATAAAAAGACGGTTTTTTAAATGTTTTCTTCCTTGTTGGCTTTGGTTTTTATACAGCCAAGTAATGAGTTCTTCTTTATGTTGTTCTGCATAATCAATAGATTTATTAAAACCTTTAGGAAAGATGGAGGTTTTGTGATCAAATGGTATCTCATTTATTTTAAAGTCTACTAGCTTGTCGTATTTGTTTATGTTTTGTTGTACTATTAAATGTGAGCCAAAAATTTCTTCAACCGCCATTGCAGACCAGTAATTATACCACCTATTTAAAGCGTAATTTTTTAATTCTTGACTCAAAGCATCGGTTTTTTTTAACAATAACTCAAAACTGTATGTTTTGTAGATAAAGTTAGTGTCTGTATCCCAGCTGTTTGATTGTTTTCTACCCCATTTGTATGAAAACACCAATCTTTTTTTTAATTCGTTTTCAACTCTTTGTAAGTCCATAATTTAATGCTAATAAACTATTTCATAAGTAGTTATTTCTAATACTCTACAATATATAAACAAAAAAACGATTGTGCATATCGCAAATTAGCACAGTAAGTTTTAAAAGTTCAATTATATCTATGAAAGCATTCATTTTATGGAAAACCGTACACAGCGGTTTTTTTTATTAGATAGGTTTTCAAAAAAATAATAAAACCAATAGGGCAAAAGCCTTGTAATATTGCCTATAGGCATAGCAGTTTCTTATTTGTATTTTTGTAAACCAATTAATACACTTAAAAAGTGTAACACTATAAACTGTTTGTGGAGAAGAGCGAAAACCAGACTAAAAGAATAAAAAAGCCCTGGCCTACTAAGCAGGCTATGGAGCAGGTTTATAAAATGAAGCTTTGGGGAGGGAATGACACAGATTTTTATTCTGGAGAAGGTTCCTACCGCCCAGAAATTGTCAATCCGTATATAGATGCAGTGTCTTCCTTTTTAAATTCGTTTAAAAATCCACTGACCGTTTGCGATTTAGGTTGTGGCGATTTTAATGTGGGTAAGGAGTTGGTTAAACATACTAAAAAGTATATAGCTGTAGACATAGTACCAAGCTTGATAGCCCGAAATAAAGAAATATTTAAAGTAGCAAATCTAGAATTTCATTGTTTAGACCTTGCGGTAGCCCCTTTGCCTGCTGGAGATTGTGTAATACTAAGGCAAGTGCTTCAGCATCTGTCTAATGCCGAAGTACAAAGCATTGTAAACAAATTAGCTGTTTATAAATACATTGTACTCACAGAACATATACCCGAAGGTGATTTCATTCCAAATAAAGATATTATTTCTGGACAAGGAAATAGGCTGAAAGTGAAAAGCGGTGTAGCTATTACGGCGCCTCCATTTAATTTTAAAGCTAAAAATGAAACACAGTTAACTTCGGTATTTTTGGGAAAAGGAAAGGGCGTTATTCTAACTACACTTTTTAGCTAGTTTTTTACATTAGTTGTCTTTATTTAACCAGTTTTTATAGCGTTGTTCTAAAAAGCTAACGCCATCGCCTATATACTCGTCTGTAAAAATTGTAAAATGGTCGCCAGGGTAATAATCAAACTTTAGATTCGCATTTATTTTAGTCATTTCTTCTTCAAGCAATTTAACGGCGTGATGCAAATGAAAATTATCGCTAGTACCAATAGATATTCTAATTTTACTATCTAGATCTTCTTTTAAACTGTTCCAGTTTTCTCTAAGTATGATAGAGAGGTCATATCTTTTCCAGAGGGGGAGGGCATTTTTATTTAATTCGCCATTAGGCATATTTACCAATCTTATTCTGTTTCCATCTGCATCATAGCCTCCAAAAACAGCATCAAAAGAATGTAACTGGGAGCCTCTATACACTACGTGTTCGGTTTTGTAAAAGTCTTTTGCGCTAGTAACCGGAAATCTACCAGCAATAGTTACATCTGCCAATAAATTACCCTTTTGGTCATAAAACATATTACTGACTTGGTAGATATTTTTGTTTTGGTAGTTTCTAAAATCTACCTGGTCTGGTGAACTGGACCAAGCTCCTGCAAAGGTTTTAGGATAATTTACTTGTAGCCAAAGCGAAGTCCACCCACCACTGCTATGACCGTATAATAAATAGGCGTTGTTTGTTCTGTATTGCTTTGATAATGCAGGGATAAATTCAGTTACAAGTGCATCTCCCCAAGGTCCATTAACATCGCTGTTTGCATAGGTAGAATGCCCCTCTGGACAATTGCCGTCTAAATAAACAACGATGGTTGGTTGCTCTCCTAATTGTTCTAAGAAAGTATTGTGTCCAGAATGTAGTTTGTAATTGCCTCCAAAACCAAAAATAGAAAAAACTACTGGGTAATTTTTGTCTGGCTGTTGGTAGTACTCCTTTGGTAAACTTATAGCAGCATTTACAAAGACATCTTTTTTATGAAAATCACTTAACAAATCAGATTTTACTCTTAACTCTTTTAAATATTCAGTTTCATTAAATGTTATGGCTTCAACAAGCTTATTGGCTTTAATCTTTATCACTTTGTTGAAATCCTTATTTAGATTAACTTTTATAGCTTCAGAATAAAAATTACCAGCGCTTCCCCCAATATTCGCATCGCCAAGATTAAGATCAAATACTGCTTGTACATAGTATTCTCCTCGCTCAATATTTGATAATTCAACTGGGTATGACAGAGCGTCGTCATTAAACACAGCATTTTCACCAGCTTTTAAATTTTCAACAACTATTCTGTAAACGGGAGTCAATTCTAGCCCGACAAAGATGTCTTTGGGCGATTTGTTTTCCTTTGAAAGATAGAGTAGAACATTGCCTGAAAAATCTTCTTTACTTAGTTTAGAATCGAAGCTAAGCTGAAATACTTGTGCATTTGTAACAGTGCCAATAAATAATAAGAAAATGCTAAGAAGGAATATTTTTTTCATTTTGATTTAGTTTAAGATGAAGCGCTAATTATTTTATTCCTCTACTTTAGGCATAGCAGTAAAAGGTTCTATCCCAAAACTAGGATATATTTCTGTAGGGTAGTAGAAAACACCGCCACTGGCTACCATAGAAATTGTTTTGATAGCTTTTATGTCTTCAACTGGATTTCCAGGAATTAGAAAGAAATCTGCCAGTTTCCCAGCTTCTATGCTTCCTAAGTTCTCATCGCCTATATATTGAGCCATATCGTAGCTAGCCAGTTTTACTAATTCTGCAGCTGTATAGCCTATTTCTTGGTATAGTTCTAATTCGCGATGATAAAAGAAAGCACCTCCCAAATCGGTTCCTGGAACAATAAAGATTCCTTTTTCTTTCATCATTTTTAATGTCGCTACAATTTTGTTATAAGCCTCTTTATACGCTTGGTCGTCCTCAGGCGAAGCGACATCAGACAAAGCCACTTTGTATCCGCGTTGGGTGTTTGGAGGCATATGATCTATATAATCTTTAGTGCCTTCCCAGATTTCGCCGTTTCTAGCTTTCAACAATACTTCGTGTATAGCCAAAGTAGGGTCTATAGCAGTATTGTTTTTAATGTATAAGTCTATGGTTTCCTGTACTTTTGGACTGTTAAGGTCTAGTGTAGGCAGTCTTTTTAATGCCGTAAGCCGAAGCAGGGTGCGGGTATCTTCTTGAGGTTCTAATACCCAGCCCAACATAGTCTGATTTATATGAGTCATCTCGTCAAAACCAGCGCTAAGCATAGCATTGGCATTAGAAAAGGCAGGTACATGACCGCTTACAAACATATTGTAATCATGAGCTCTTTTAACGATAGCGGGTGCCCAATCTCCATTCATAGAATTGTATAGTTTTACTCCGTAAAAGCCCATCTCGTGATAGCTGTCTACGGCAGCCAAGGCCTCTTCTTCACTGGAAACCAAAATACCATTGTTAGCACTGTAATCACTTTTGCCTTCAATAAAACCCATTCGGTGTACTCTCGGTCCTGCCAAAACCCCAGAGTTAATCTTTTTTACTAAATCGTCTAAGACCTCATTGTTGTTTCCCATATCTCGAAAAGAAGTAACTCCTGCCAAAATATTCAACAGGGCATCTTCATCTCCAGTATGGGCGTGCATTTCGTACATGCCAGCTACTAAAGTGCCATTTGCTCCGTCTATTATAAGCTCGTCTTCACCTCTTGTATCTGGAGAATCTATACTTGCTATATACTCGCCATCTACTAATACCGATGAAAGTTCAGTGAGGTTTAATGTTTTAGGATCGAAAATTTTTACGTTGATAATACGTACTTTTTTCCCATAATTATGAGCGTATTTCTTTTGAAGTGATTTAAATCGTTCTGAAGAATACTTTTCGGCATAGGCTCGAAGCTCTTTCTCTTTTGCCTCAAAACCCTCACGAACAATAATAAAATTAGGGCTAATTATAGCAAACAAGCGTTGATTGCTATCGGCTATAAAATAAGATGGGTTTATATCTGCGCCCGAAATTGCATAAGTGGTAAGATTGACGGTAGTTGAATCTACTGTTACAGAAGTTTTTTCCATCTCCTTTAGCTGCAATCTACCTGCAGGAAGCACATTTGCAGAAGAATCTACCGATTTTAAAAGGCTACGTGCCATAAGAATTTCAGAATAGGGACTTCCAGACTGATTTACATACCATAGAGCATTATCTACCTTAGTGCTATCACTACCAGTAGCATCTGTCCAAGAGGCAGAATTGCCTTTTAATCTATAGTGTTCGTCTATCGTATTGCCAAAAGTGGTGTTTCCTGAAATATTCCATTCTAGTGGAAATCCATCCGTATTTAACACTATAGTTTCCTTAATAGTAGGGCCGCGGCCATTGTTTTTATAATCGTAATCTATTGAAATAGTATCTCCTATTGTAGCTGCTTTAAGATGCCCAACAGTAGTATTGCCAAAAATTACTGAAAAGGTTTCATCTCCTTGGTGGTTAGCCAAGGTAGATTCTTTAAGAGTTTCTTGTTTACACGAAATAAGCAATGCAAAGAGTAGGGGTAGGTAAAGAAGTTGTATTTTCATAATTGGTTGGTGTTAACGAAAGTATGAAGATACAATTAATATGCTAACTACAATGTTAATGACTATTACTGAAGCAACTAGTTGTAAGGAGAAGTTTTAATTTCAATTTAAAATTCGTTTTTTTTACGGTTTTCTTAAAACTAAGAATTCCACTTAATTTTCCAATTGCTTATGCGAACCATCACAATTTGGCTTGCGTTTTGAAAGTCCGCAAGTACAATCGGTTAAGCCGTAACCATCAAGGATACGTTCTATATTTTTCTCAATACGTGTAGTTCTTGTTTTTGATTGTTTTGCTTTGGTAAAATGCAATAGATATCCTTTTTGTCTGCCTGGACTTAGTTTGTGGAATGCTTTTTTAAAAGCTGAGTGTTCTGCAAAAGCTTGCTCTAACTCTTTTGGGATTTTATAATCTGAAAGTTTCTTTGTTTCAACTTTCTGTCCCGATATTTCTATTTGAATTGCTTCGGTTATATAGTTTTTAATAGTGTTTTCTAATGCGGCAATTTTAGTTGTGTTGGTAAATCTTATTTGACGTGCTGCCTGAGTGTTTTCGGTTTGTTGAACCAATATGTTTTCTGGATCTTTTAATAATGAACCTTTGTGAAACAAGATTGCGCAGTAATCTTTAAACTCGTGAATAAGCAGTATGTTTTTACCATTTTTGGTATAACACGGATGCATCCATTTAAAATCTTCTTTAAGATTACATTCCAAAATAATATCCCGAAGCAGGGATAATTCTTCTTGCCACTTTTTTATATTAAATAGATAGTCGTCAACATCTGTGTTCATTGTGCTTTGAGGTAACCTTTATGTAATTACAAAGTGTCTATGTAATCTTATAAAGATAACAATTTTAAGAGCAAATTTATTTCTTGCACCAAAATTTAGAAACCAAAAGTTTTCACTAAATTTCATTTTAAAGGTTCAACTGTCAAGCTATCATCTTTTATTTTAAAATGTTATTGAATACTGTTTAAACCTCTTCTTGTAGTTTCAGTTTCAGGGGGCTGTTCTTTTTTTGAAAGCGCTTCAAGCTTGGGTGAAATTTCCAAATTTATTCACTTTGCGCTTCATCAGGTTGAATGTGTTTTAAACCCCATTTACTCATTTCGGTAATTATGGGTTGTAAACTCAAGCCTAGCTCGGTTAAGGTGTATTCTACTTTGGGAGGAATTTGTGGAAATACGGTGCGTTTTAGTATGCCATCTGCTTCCAATTCTCTAAGTTGGTTAGTCAAGGTTTGCCTGCTAATGTCTGGAATTACTTTTTGTAATGAACTGTATCTATTATGGCCTTGTTTAATATAGTGAATCACTAATAATTTCCAACGGTTACCAATTTTATTTAAGGAATAAATTACAGGACAATTGCCCGGATTGTAATCTTTTAGCTTCCTAGTCCCTTTGTTTTCCATAAGTCTAAATAATTTGCGTATGTCAATTTTTTAAGATTAACCTATATTCTAGACAAAGGTATTTAATTTTGTTTTACAAAAAATAATAAATTATGAAAGCTGTACAAATTAATCAATATGGAGATAATTCCGTTTTAGAAACTGTTGAAATTTCAATTCCAAAAGTAATGCCTAATCAAGTTTTGGTTCAGTTAAAGGCATCTGCAGTAAATCCTGTAGACTACAAAATACGTTCCGGTTTTTTTGCGAGTCATATGCCAAAGTCTTTTCCATTTACCTTAGGTTGGGAAGGTGCTGGAGTAGTAACAGCACTTGGCGAAGAAACTACTCTTTTTAATATAGGAGATGAAGTTATGTTAATGCCTAACTTTATGCAAGGTGGTACTTATGCAGAATATGTGGCTGTCAATGAAAATGAAGTGATGTTAAAACCCAAAACTATTCCTTTTTCAGAGGCTGCTGTTATACCGTTTTCGCTAGGAACAGCATATACCGCACTTATAGAGGATGCAGCTATAAATAGCGGACAAAAATTGTTTATCCACGGAGCTGGTGGTGCTGTTGGACAAATGGCGGTTCAGATAGCTAAAAACAAAGGGCTTTATGTAATAGGAACCGCTACTGGAACTAATATTCAGGAGTTAAAAGATTTAGGTATAGACCAAGTAATAGACTATAAAATTACCGATTTTGCGAGTGTGGTAAAGGATGTAGATGTTGTTCTAGATCTAGTAGGTGGTGAAACCTTGGCTAAATCGTATGCAATTGTTAAAAAAGGAGGTGCTATCGTCTCTACTACCCAACCGCCTTCTCCTTCTGAATTAGACAAGTATGGCCTTAAGGGAAAAATGACGATGACACAATTTGAGGCAAATAAATTTAAAGAAGTTACCCAATGGATAGCGGAAGCTAAAGTGAAGGTTAAAAAACCACAGGTTTATCAATTGACAGATGCTCAAGAAGCCCTTTCTATAGTAGAAAATAGAAAGTCTAAATCTAAAATTGTATTTGAATTTTAATCGGTTTTATGATTCAGTACATTTCAAAATAATAAATCAATGGAAAAATTGAAAAAAATACATACAGTAGATTCTAGCGAAGGTAAAAAGATTGCCCTGGCTGGGGGTAGTTATCGTATTGTGGTCTCTGGCAAACAAACTGGGGGCGAATACGCTATTATTGAAATGAGTGTACCTCCGGGGGCGGGGGCCAATCCTCATGCACATACAGCTATAGTAGAAACTTTTTATGTGTTAGAAGGCGAAATTAGCTTCCAATCAGAAGTTGGAAACTATAAGGCACAGAAAGGAGCTTCAGTAAACATTCCGAAGGGGGGACTGGTACACGCTTTTAAAAATAAAACCCACAAAGAGGCTAAGCTATTGTGTACCGTTATGCCAGCAGGATTAGACGATTGTTTTGTTGAGGTTTCAGATTATTTAACAAACAATAGCGAAGCTTCCGAAATAGAGAAGAAGACTAAGCTAGTTGCGATCGCTGAGAAATATGGCAATCAGGTTTTTCCTTTAGATTATTTTGACAATTAACCCTTTTTGTTGAGTTGCCCAAAGAGAATGGGGATTTGTAATGCCTTTTGAGAATGAATAGTTAACACAAAAAAAAAAGAGGCAATCATTTAAGATTGCCTCTTTTACTAACTTAGTATTTTACTATGCGTGATAGTATCGTTCTCTAAAGATTTTTCCATCTTTCCATTCGGTAGCAACTACTTGTTCAGATATCATAGTGCTACCGTCTTTCATTTTAAGGGTCATTACTGCATCGTAAAAACTGTGATTGCCCTGTACTGCGTAATCCCCAATCTTATAACCGATAAATGCTTCTAAATGATTGTCTATTAAATCGTGTTCGGCAGCCATACAGGCAGCTTTCCCAATTTTAGGTTCTTGGTTTGCTTCTCGTAATTGTACATCGTCGCGAAGGTAGGTTTCCATAGCTTCTATAAATTCACCTTTTTCTAAAAGACTGTGAATATGTTTCAGATTCTTTTCAATTGTTTCTTCTATAGTTTTCATAATTCGATATTTCTTTAATTAACTGTACTATTTTGACACTTCATTATTTACTTCTTTCTTTTCCTGTATTGCAAGACCTGCAAGTGTTGTAACTAAAGCAATATGAATCATAATATTCATCCAGTTTCCAGATGGAATGTGAACTAGCACTAATGCCATAACCATTATAAATGCTAAAAAGGCATAGGCATATAATAGTTGTTTGTTAATAAGTAAAAGTATACCCGCTGCAAGCTCCAGTAATGCTAGTACAGCCCCAAGCGCATAGGTTCCAGAATCACCAAGAAAGGCAAGTCCGCTTTGTTTTAAGAAATCGGCCATATTCTGTAAACCAACCCCTCCTAAAAAGCCTTCGATAAATTTTTCTAGTCCGCCCCAAATAAAAAGTAGCGCAAACCCTAATCTAATAATGAAATTTCCTGTTTTTGTATTCATAGTTATTTAATTTTAAGTTGTTATACTGCAAAGCTATGTTGAGGTTAAACTTATTTCGTTATATATTTATCGCTTCATATTGTATATAGTTCTTTAAAATTTTAAAATATTTCGTTTATTTACAATATGAAATTAGAGTATCAAGGTGTAATAGAGGACAGTTTATTTATAGTAACCAATTTTAATTGTGCGCCTGCTCAGGCTTTGTTACAGGACAAAGGCTTGTACAAAATACTTTGGGCAAGAGATAAAGCCTGTTCTATAATGGTAGATGGTTATAAAGTAGATTTGCGACAGCATCAAATTTTATTTAGCACTACGCTAAATGTGTTAGAGATACCCAAAAAGTCTGGTATTATTGCGATTGTTTTTAATAGAGAGTTTTACTGCATAAGAGATCACGACCGCGAGGTTTCCTGTAACGGAGTGTTGTTTTTTGGTTCTTCAAAACCGCAAATAATCTCGTTGATAGATGATGAAATTAAAAGCTTTGAAACAATGTTGTCAATCTTTGTAGAAGAATTTGAAACAAGCGACCATATTCAAGGTGAGATGTTACGTGTTATGTTAAAACGTTTACTGATTAAATCTACTAGACTCGTTAATAAAATTAATGAAGCAGTTGAGTTACCCAATGCTCAAATGGAACTAATACGAAAGTTTCATATACTCGTGGAACAACATTTTAGAGAAAAACACCAAGTTATAGATTATGCCGAGCTCTTGTTTAAATCGCCTAAGACTATTTCTAGTATTTTTAAGAAAGCGGGGTATTCAACTCCATTGGCAATTATAAACGAGCGCATAATACTGGAAGCAAAACGCTTATTGCTTTTTTCAGATAAAACAGCAGAGCAGATTTCTTATGAATTAGGTTATAGTGAAGGTGGCCATTTTTCTAAATTCTTTAAATCTCATTGCGGTTTGCCTCCAGTAGAATTTAGAAATAATCATTTAGAGAATCTAAAAAATACACAGAGTACCGTATAGTAGTCGTAAAAGTTAATAGCAATTTTTTTAAAAATAAGTTAGTGCTTAGTTCATTTGGACTAAAACAATATAAGTGAATGATGTAGCGAGTGAAAAGGGTTTCTGAGAAAGTCAAGTTCCAATCATTGTTTTATAAGTATAATGTAAACCTACTTTGTTATTAATACTAAAAGCGGTAACCTATGCTAATAGCACGTCTATTAATAACGTTATGATCTGTTTTGTCTGCATTAAATAAATTACCCCCCATACCAACTAAAGCTTCAAAAACAAATCCACTTTTGGTAACCCATTTATATCCAAAGCTTAAACCTAGCGATAAGTCAATTACATCAGGGCCTTCATTTAAAGTTAGATTTCCATTTTTATCATATAATTGTTTTCCATCAACTGAGCCTAAAGTTGCAAACCCTTCAACAAAGACACCTGAAGCGTATTTTTTACTGAAGTACCTTCTGTAAAAAGGAGAGATAAGATAATTTACATCCTCGTCATATTTTTGATTAAAAGCATATAAACCTACAATTCCTATTGAAGAATTTTCATTTAAATTTCTTTCATAAGTTATTTCAAGGAGTCCCATAGCCGTGAAAAGTGCATTAATTTTTACATCATTTTTCTTTTCAGTATTGGGAACAATAGTATCATTTTGGTTTTGCGCTTTAATTGTAAAAAGAGTGAATGAGAACACAATTAATAAAAATGTTTTTTTCATAAAAAAGTCTATTTAGTTTTTATTGGGTAAAACTAAATTAAGGGGAATTAAATAGGTGTCAATACCTTAAACTTGAAGAAATCAGTACTTATCTACGGCTTTTGCGATACTCATTTGGGGTCATTCCTGTAACTTTTTTAAATGATTTGTAGAAAGTTGTTTTTGAAGTAAAACCTGATTCTAAGCCTATAGCTAATAAACTATAATTGTCAAACTCTGAATCTAAAATCATTTTCTTTACCGCCTCTATGCGATATTGATTTATGTAATTTGTAAAATTATCTCCAGTAACAGTATTAACAAGTTGAGAAACATAGCCTGCACTTATGCCTAAGCTTTCTGCAACTTTTTCTCTGTTTAAAGTGCTATCTCTATAGATTTGATGGTTTTTACAAAGCAATTCGAGCTCTTTAAAATATTTATTATTAGATGTAAGTATTTCTTTTTTATCCTCTTTAATTGAATTGTGAACAGTAGCTAAATTGTTGTATGGAGTTATTGACTCTTTCTTTAGCAAAATATTGATACCTACTTTATCCTTGGCAAGTTTAAATTTATAAATACCAATGTATGCTGTCCAATGTATTAAGAATGCAGCTAGTAATGCAAGGAATTTCATTATGTATGAAATTTCATATTGTAAAAATATTGCAATTAGTATGGCGAATTCCCAAGATAATAACAATATAGAAACGGTAATCCATAAGATAGTTAACCACTTTTTTTCCTGTTTATCTATTGAAAATTTTATAAATCGATAAGTGATAATTAAAATTGAAGGAATAAATGTTAATACTAAGAAGAGTTCTATATGGTATAGAGATTCATATAATGTAATTTCTTTATTAGGATTAGTATAAATTACAAAGTCGTTAATTAAATTTATTAAGGCAGAATACCCAAAAGGAACGAATAACCACAGTAGTTTTTTTGAACTCTTTAGAGGGTGATTCACTTGATTTATCACAAACAGAAAAATAAAAACTGGGAAAATTAAGACCCATTCTATATTGTCAATAAATCGCAGTAATGGAATAGCACTGAATGCATTAGTAATTTCAAAAACAAGATTTAATATTAGTATAGAAAGAGTGAAGATTGCATATGCCAAATAGTTATTTGCATTACTTTTGAATAAAGGAGATCTTATAATAATAACACTTAAAATTATTCCTTGGAAAACTGCAATATTTAGTAATGTAGTGTAAATCAAAAGTTAGGATATAATTTTTTTCCTCTTTTTAGTTTTTCTTCTTTTATTTGGTATAATACGCATAGACCATTTGCATACTTATAAACCTTCATATAAACCACTCTCTAGCTGGGTTGGAAACTCCCTTTAGAATTCGATTTTTTTTGAAATTAAAATAGTGTGGACTTCAACAATTCCATCAGCATTTATATAATTTTTTAAAAGTACTTTATTTGCTTTTAAAGAATTAGCCTTTAGTACTTTTTTAAGAGTATCTAAACTATGATAATAAAAATAGGTTCTATCTCCGCTACTTCCTGTAATAAAGCCCGAATTTTTATAATCTCCTGCAACAAAACTCAAATAAAGTATCCCCGAATCATTTAGTAAATTATTACAGTTAACTATTAGTTTTAAAGAATCAGCTTCAGATACGTATGGAATACAAAATCCACATATAATTGCATCGTATTTATTGTTCATACTATCAATTTCACGACAGTCCATAATTTCAAATTCAGCGTTTGGAATGTTTTTCCTAGCTAATTCAATCATATTTTCTGAAATATCGATTCCTTTTATTTTTAAATCAGCTTTTTTGGATAATAGGTATTTACTAATGTTTCCGGGACCGCAACCAATTTCTAAAATAGTTGCATTTGGCTTTCTAATTAAATCAAGAAAAATGTCATAGGAATCATTATACAAGTCTAGATTCATAAACTTGTCTTGATAGTTTTTAGCTACTTTATTCCAAGTAAGCAAAGATTCTTGTTCTTTATCCATCTTTTTGTAATTAACGTACAGATTGTTCGTCGTTTACCTACTTATTAATCTTAAATAGGAAATCTAAAATTGCTTTCTAGTATAAGTTAGAATTACAAAATAGAGGAGCGTCCTTTAAGAAGAATGCCTATAACTAGTGTAACAAAGCATTTTGTTAATCATCAAACATTTTAGACATAGAATCTAGACAAGGGCTAACGTCAAAGTACAGGCCTTCTAGGTTTACTTCATTTGCTGCTACGGTTAAATAATCGTAATGCTCAATCAAACTTTGTTTACCTGCAAATTGAAACCCAAGAAGCCCTAGTAAATCGTATTCGTGCGAAGTATAAATTACATAAAAAGCTTCTTCTTTAGTTGTTCCGTTTCCTGAACTTAGCAATGCATCAATAATAATGCGCGATTGCGTTATCCTTTTATCAAAAGACTTACTATTTCCTATTTGCTCCAATGCATATAGCTGATAGTTTATAGCGGTTAAATCTAAAGGGTTTTCTAGAAGCATATTATCAGTAAACTCAACTATTTTGTTTAAATCTATGTTGTCTAAAGTTTCCTTTTGAAGCACTCCTCTTAAGCTATCATTATAATCTGAACGAGAATAAGGGGAGTAATTTTCATTAAACGAATAGCCGTAATAAAAATGTCTTTTTTCTTCTAGAGTCATTGTTGAATCAGCTTGTAAATAGCTATTCATCAATGTTTCATAAAAAAGATTTGATTTTTTATTTTTAATATTTTTTTCAATTTGCTTGTAATCAGGTTTTTCAAAATCCCAACTTTGAGAATATGATAAACTACTTATTAATACACACAAGATTAGGATTAGGTTTTTCATTGTCGTTTTTTTAATTGTTGTGTTTTTTTTAATCGACACTTTTACGTTTGTCAACGTCTATCGCTCTCTTATAAAAGTCTCTAAATTCATTTTTATTGTATTTTGTTCTCATAGCAGCAAGAACATCAAATAATCCCAGGCTACACCAATCCCATAGCATAGTGTCAAAATTGTATTTATACATCTGTTCACTCACTTCTAATCGCAATTTTTCAACTTCAGATTTTTCAATTACGTTTTCGTTTAATCGCTTTAAAACAAGTTGCTCATCTTTTTCGGTTAATTCTGTATCCAGATAAGGTTCTAAAATCCAATCCCAGTTCCAGCTGTGTTTTGAGAGTTTAATATTGTTTACAGCTGCAAACTCTTTTAATTCTTCTTTTTTTTCTGCCGAAACAAAAACGATATCATTCCCCACATAAATTTTACAAACCCCAAAATCTATACTAATCGATTCAATTTGAGAAGCATTAAATCGTTGCTGGGGAAAGGCGATAGAGGGTTCAAAAGGATATTTAGAAATTATTATTTCGTTAGCTGTAATTTCAGAATCACCAGTACCGCATAACATATTTTTCATTTCAAATTCAGAAGAATTAAAGAAAGCGCCTTTTTTCAATGGTTTAAAAATGTTTTTTATAAAATTCACCGTTTTTAAATATGCTGAAAGCTATAGTAATATTATATGTTGTTCCTTTTATAAGAGAAAAAACAGTTTTAATTAAAAAGGGGGTTATTTATAAGAGCTAAAATTTCAGCTTAGCAGCTTTTCAATTAATAGAATCACTTTCTTTTTTAAGATGGGTGTCTAAAAACTCGAGTATTTTACTATAGGCTTCAATCTGATTTTCTTTTTTCACAAAACCATGACCTTCATCTTCAAATAGAACATATTCTACAGGAACATTATTTTTTCTTACGCCTGCAACTATCTCATCAGACTCTACTTGTAATACCCTAGGGTCTTCGGCACCTTGTAAAACAATTAAGGGCTTTGTTACTTTGTCTGTGTGAAATAAAGGTGAAATACGTCTTAAACGAATAGAATCTGCAGTGTAGGGATCGCCTAATTCTAAATACAGCGACTCTCTAAAAGATTCCCAATACGGAGGGATGCTTTTTAAGGTACGCAACCAATTGGTAACACCAAATAAGTTTACTCCAAGGTCAAACTCTTCTGGGGTATACGTTAATGCCGCCATCGTCATATACCCACCATAGGAGCCGCCAATGATTCCTATTTTTTCGCCGTCTATTTCGGGTTGTTGTGTTAGCCAGTTTTTTCCTTCTACACAATCCTGTAAATCTTTTTCGCCGTGATTTTTATCATCCATTTTAAAAAAGGTCTTTCCATAGCCACTGCTACCGCGATTATTTACAGCTAAAACGGCATAACCATGATTTACCATATACTGTATTAAAGAATTAAAACCTTGTCGTGTTTGCCCTCCAGGACCACCGTGTACCCATACCATTGCAGGTACTTTGTTTTCTGAAGATGCTTGATGAGGTAAGTAGTATATTGCAGGTATCTCGGTGCCGTCAAATGATTTATACCTAATTACTTTTGCTGTTACTAAATCTTCAATATCTATTTCGTCGTTAAGTACGTTAGTTAATTTATACTCTTCTTTAGTTTCTATATTGTAAGTGTATAAGTCTGAAGGCGAATTAGACCCTCCAACATACATACGCATCCATTTTTCGTCTTTACTAAAGCCAACACTGGTAATACTCTTTCCTTCAAAATTGGGCAATGTAATAGGAGTCATAGTTTTGGCGTCTAATACATCAATCGCATTTTTACCATCTTCATTTACATATACCAGCATATATTTACCTTCAGAAGTAAAACCACTGCCCATAATATCCCAAGATTTTTCTAATACTTTTTTCTTCTCTTTAGTGTTTAAATCGTAAGCCATTAAATACGAAAACTCACCACCATCGTCTGTTGTATAATACAAAGTGCTATTGTCTTCAGAAAAATCCTGAGCTGAATTTGCACTGTTATTTTCGTTTATTTTAGTCATTTCTTTAGTTTTTACATCATAAAGAAATAAGTCACTATCATTTGTATTGAGCGATTTTGATAAGGCAAAGTAGTTTTCGTCATTAGACATACCGCTAAAATCTAATCCATCATTATTTTGATAAATCATTTCAGAAGAATAATCTGAAATAGCTAATTTATACACATCAAAAAATCGAGGGTCTCTTTTATTAGATCCGTAATACAAATATTGATCATCTTTAGACCAGCCGTAAAAACTAGATTTCGCACCTTTTTCTGGCGTAATGTCTTTAATTTGACCATCTATTTCTCTTACAAATAAGTGGTCAATTTCATCGCCATTTCCATCTGCACTCAATAACATTCTGTTGTCATTTGGAAAGTAAGCCTCAGCAAAAATTGAAGTACTATCAGACTGTGTTATCGGGTTTAGATCTCCTCCTTTGGTAGGAATAGTGTAGACGTTAAATATTCCGGAACGATTGCTTGATACTAATACATTGCTGTTATCTGCTGAAAAACTTCCACCACTAACTGCTTCATTATCCATAAACTGTTCTATAGAGTATTGCTTAATTTCTTTTTGAGCAACTTTAGTTTCCTCTTTACAAGAAAATAAAAGAACTAGAAGTGATAATCCAAGAAGTTTAGTCTTCATAATAAATGGTTTTATGGTTTCTTATATCTCAAATATAAATTAAATGACATAAACTTCTCATTTTGAAGTGTTTTTTATTTTGAATAAGCACCTGAAGAATAGGTGAGTTCGTAACTATGTGTATAGATTTCAAAAACAATTCCAAAAGGATCTTCAACATAACACATTTTAAAAGGCTTATCCCCAGGATAGTATTCTCTTATAGGCATTCTTTGTTTTCCTCCATAGGCCACAATCTTAGAGATGAGCTCTTCAATGTTAGGGTCTTGTACACAAAAGTGAAACAAACCTGTGTTAAAAGGATTGAACTCTGGTGCTTCTTTTACGCCATTTGGAAAAGAAAACAATTCAATACCTATGCCGTCTGAAGTAGCTAAATGTGCAATGTCAAATTCTGTCCAATCGTTTCCAAAAACGTCTATACACATTTTACCTATGGCTGTTTCGGTTTCTTTTTTGATTTTTGAGGGCTCCATAATAATATACCAGCCCATTACTTCGGAATAAAATTTTACAGCCTTTTTTATATCAGGAACGCTTATTCCAATGTGTGAAAATGATTTTGGGTACTCTTTATTAAGTGTCATATATAATATTTTAGATTGCATAATTACTCTATATTTGCCTATTAGGCAATAACTTACTAAAAAGTAGTATAGTTACCTAAACGAGTAAAATAATGAATATCAAGACTTTAAAATAAGTATATTGGAAAAAGAAATTAACTGTCCGTTACATTATACCATGAATTTAATAGGGACCAAATGGAAGCCTTTGCTTTTATTCCACCTCTTAGAAGGTGATTTGCGTTCGGGGGTATTGCAAAAGAAAATTCCAGAAATTTCTAATAAAATGTTTACCCAAACCGTTAGAGATCTTGAGCAAGATGAACTTATACATAGAAAGGTATTTGCTGTTGTTCCGCCTAAAGTGGAATACGGACTTACAAGTAGAGGTAGATCACTTGAAGCTATTTTACGGCAATTGGATAAATGGGGAATGGAAGATTGTAAAAAATAAATGAAGTTCTTTCAAATTATTAATCCTTATTTTAAATAATATTAATTATACAAATTGTAACGTTTTCTATCTAATTACACTTCTTCTATAGTGTTGATAGTTCCCGAAATAGAGGATGATAATTTTACAGTATTGTAGATAGTGCCAAACTTTTCGATATTCTTTTTTAATAAATGGGTGTTTAGCTTATTGTCGTTGCTGTAAATAGTTAAAATGTAATTGATGTTTTCCATTCTTGGCGGACTTTCAAGACGTGTTGCATTTACTACAATGGTAGCTTTTGCATATGTAAATTTCATCATAACCGAAAAACGTTCCACATTTTTCAATATACAAGAGGCAAATGAAGCTAGGAATAACTCGGCAGGATTTGGCAAGGTATCGGCAGTCTTTGGTGTGGTGCCAAAAGCTATATTAGATTGCTTTATCTTAACTGCTGCATCTTGATTTGAAATGGATGAAGCTGTTATATGATATTCCATATTATTTTATTTAATAATTTGTACACTTCGTTTTTTAAAGGAACTCTAGCCTGTATAGTGGATAGGTTTAGTTTTTTATTTAAACTAATATTTTATAACGACATCTATAAACACTGATTTTAGCTTGTTTAGTGTTTTTTGAAATTTAATAATACAAGAACTATATTATTATAAGCTATATGTGTTATTAGTTAAATAATATGGTTCTTGTATTATTAAATTTCAAAAAACACTGATTTTAGCTTGTTTAGTGTTTTTTGAAATTTAATAATACAAGAACTAT
>JBLXDA010000008.1:0-150928 GCA_048264505.1 Aequorivita sp. | reverse complement strand
TATTTGTTCCTGAAACAACAGTAGATTTACGTATGGTGGGTACAAACAACCACATTACACAAGATGCTGGTGTAGGTAGCAACGGTACAGATGCTGGTACAGGTGCTGGTGGAAATACCGCTATTGGCCTTAATGCTTTAAGTTCTATAACTACTGGTTTTGATAATATTGCGATAGGATTTGACGCCTTGGCTTCAGGAAATGATGTAAGAAATAATATAGCTTTAGGAAAAAGTGCCTTAGCTAGCTATGTAGATGGTCACTTAAACATTGCATTAGGTCACAAGTCTTTAATGAATCATGTTTCAGGAGACCGAAACATTGCATTTGGTTTTAATACGCTTTTAAATCATATAGATGGTATTCAAAACTTAGGATTTGGTACCAGATCTTTAGAATCTTTAACAAACGGAGATGACAATATTGCAATAGGTTTTAAAGCAGGTAATAATTTAGTGACAGGATCTAAAAACATTATTATAGGATCTAAACTTCATTTACCAAGCACAACTGCAACCAACCAATTAAACATTGGTAACCTTATTTACGGTACAGACGTAGATGGTGAATTTAATGTGCTTTCTACAGGTAACATAGGTATAGGCGAGAAGGCTCCGTCTAATAAACTACATGTAGTAGCTACAGCAGACCCATTACGATTAGACGGTTTACAAACTGGTACAGCTTCAGATAAAATAGTAGTTGCAGACGCTAATGGTGTGTTAAAAACGGTTGCAGCAAGCACAGCACTTGCAATACGTACCGAAACAGCAGATTATACAGCACTAGATACAGACGAAACCATACTAGTAGATGCTACAGCTGCTGCTGTAACTGTTACCTTACCAGTAGCTCCAATTACAGGTAAACGCTATAATGTAAAAAAAGTAGATAACACAGCAAATGGAGTAACGTTAAGCGGTGGTGCTGCTACTATAGATGGCAATGCAACCATTACAGGTACACTTCCTTACCAAGGTTGGGTTTTACAATTTGATGGTACAAACTGGTATATCATCAGTAGAATTTAATAAAACCAATTATAGATATTTTAATAATATATAATATGAAACTTATAAAATCATTATCAGCTTTTTTACTATTAGCAATAGCTACAACTACAGTACAAGCTCAAGAAGGTTTTGGAACAAATAGCCCAGACCAATCTTCAGTGGTAGATATGAAAGCTACAGATAAGGGGGTATTGTTACCACGAGTAGCGCTTACTTCATTAACAGATGTAACCACCGTTACAAGCCCAGCAGATGCATTAACAGTATTTAATACAGCTACAACTACAACGGGTACAGACGATGTTACGCCTGGTTATTACTATTGGAGTCTTACAGATTCAAAATGGGTGCGTGTAGGTAATGCTTTGGCAGATTTACGTATGGTGGGTACAAACAACCACATTTCACAAGATGCTGGTGTAGGTAGCAATGGTACAGATGCAGGTACAGGTACTGGTGGAAATACCGCTATTGGCCTTAATGCTTTAAGTTCTATAACTACTGGTTTTGATAATATAGCGATAGGTATTGACGCCTTGGCTTCAGGAAATGATGTAAGAAACAATATAGCTTTAGGAGAAAGTGCTTTAGCTAGCTATGTGGATGGTCACTTAAACATTGCATTAGGTCACAATTCTTTAATGAATCATGTTTCAGGAGACCGAAACATTGCTATGGGTTTTAATACGCTTTTAAATCATGTAGATGGTATTCAAAACTTAGGATTTGGTACCAGATCTTTAGAATCTTTAACAAACGGAGATGACAATATTGCAATAGGTTTTAAAGCAGGTAATAACCTAGTAACAGGTTCTAAAAACATTATTATAGGATCTAAACTTCATTTACCAAGCACAACCGCAACCAACCAATTAAACATTGGTAACCTTATTTACGGTACAGATCTAGATGGTGAATTTAATGTGCTTTCTACGGGTAACATAGGTATAGGAGTGAAAGCTCCTTCAAACAAACTACATGTAGTTGCAACTGCAGATCCAGTACGCTTAGAAGGTTTACAAGTAAATACTGCCGGAAATAAATCCTTAACAGTAGATGCTAATGGCGTTGTAAAAGAGTCTGATAATATGCGATACTCTACAACCGAAGCTACACCAACAGGTGAAACTTGGATTGATGGTAAAGAAATATATAGAAAAGTTTATCCTATAACAATAAATAGCCTTCCTGAACTAGCCAACTTAACTATAGACGCAGGATTAGGCCCTATTATCCATGCGGAATTTGCGCAAGTATTAACAGGTGCTTCTCAATATATGAGGTTTGCTATTTCTGCAGATAAATACAACTCTGCAACAGGTGTATTAAGTAATGGACTTGTAACAACGCCTTCTGGAGTTTCGTATCCTATTACTCTAAATTTAATTGTGAAATATGTAAAGCTTTAAGCAGAAAATCAACACTTTACTGTTTTGGTTTAATTGAATTTATTAGAACGTATATCATTAATTAAAATGAAAAATTTTATTCTTTTTAAATGAAAAATATAGATAATTTGAAACAGAAATTAGGAATATTGACACTGTTTGTTTGTTCAATATCTCCTCTAATTGCTCAAAACCAAACAGTAAATATTGGTGATGTTTTCGTCACCGAAGGTACCGTAATGAGTATAGTTGGCGATTTTAACAACACCAATTTAGGGAGTTTTAACAACAACGGCGATGTTTTCGCTTATTCAAATTGGAACAACGATGGGTTTGTTTCTTTCAATTCACCAGTTATTGGTACAGCAAATGGACTAACTCGTTTTATTGGCGTACAGACGCAAGAGATTTCAGGTAGTGAAGTTAGTTTCTTAAATAATGTGTTATTCAGCAACAATTCGGCATTCCCTGCATTAAGTCTTTCAGGATCTGTAAGTGTAGCCACCCAAGCTAACTTTACCCAAGGAATTGTAGACAACGATACTTTTGGAGGCACTTTTATATTTGAAGAAGGGGCAGACCATATAAACGCATCCAACGATAGTTTTGTAGATGGTAGTGTAGTTAAAATGGGAGATAACCCTTTTACCTTCCCCATTGGCGATGCTAGTTACTTTAGAAATGCCGGCATAAGCGAACCTGCAAACACTTCAGATAAATATCAAGGAAAATATTTCTTTGAAAGCACAACATTTGCTGGATACGATGTAACCAACAAACCTGAATCTATAGCGGTTATAGATGATGCCGAGTTTTGGACCATTACGAGAGAATCTGGAAACAGTAATGTTTTCGTAACGCTAAGTTATGACGATTCTACAACCCCAGCAGCGATAATAAATTCACCTGTAAACGATGTATTGGTAGTTGCAAAATGGGATGAGGCATCTCAATCTTGGATAAACCTTGGTGGCGTTGTAGATACTTCAAATAAAACAGTTACAACCATTGCCACTGTAGACGATTATGGGGTATTTACCTTAGCTCGTCTTATTGAAGATGAAGAAGATGAAGAGATCCTTGTTACTAATGGAGTATCACCTAATGGCGATGGCATAAACGATTATTTTATAATTCAAAATATTCAACAGTTTCCAAATAATAAGGTTGAAATATTTAACAGATGGGGAGTCTTAGTTTTTGAAACAACCAATTACGACAGTAATAATAATGTTTTTAGAGGGTATTCTGAAGGCAGGCTCACCCTTAATAAAGGCGAATTATTACCCTCAGGAACCTATTTCTATACATTATCCTACGATGTAACTGCAAATGGAAGTACAGAAACAAAAAAACAAGCAGGATATTTATACTTAAATGGAGATTAACAGAAACAGATGAGAAAGCACATTACTATAAAAAATATATTGTTTACACCTTTAGTGCTAGTGCTAACAATGTTGTTGGGTAATACCAGCGCAATTGCACAGCAGGATTCAGAGTATACCCAATATATGTATAATACCGAAACAATAAACCCTGCATACACAGGCTCACGCGAAGTGTTTAGCTCGCTTGCCTTATACAGAGCGCAATGGGTGGGATTAGAAGGCGCACCGCGTACCTTCAGTTTTACGGCAAGCTCACCTTTGGGAGAACGCGTAGGTTTAGGGATAGAATTTACTCAAGATGAAATAGGCCCTTCTATAGAAAATACTATCGCCGCAAACTTTTCATACAATATTCCAATGGGAGAAGTAACAAAACTTGGTTTTGGTTTAAAAGGAGGTTTAAATATACTAGATGTAGATTTTTCAAAACTTGAATTAGACAATCCAAACGACCCACAATTTGAGTTTAATATAGACAATAGAGTACAACCTATTATTGGTGTGGGTTTATTTTTATACCAACCTAAATGGTATGTTGGGGTATCAGCACCAAACTTGCTTACCACAAAACATTATGACGATAGCACTATATCTGAGGCCAAAGAAGAAATTAATGCATACCTAACTGCCGGATATGTTTTTGACTTAAGTGATAATTTAAAGTTTAAACCAGCACTTTTATTTAAAGCGGTAACTGGAGCCCCTATGGCAGTAGATGTATCAGCAAACTTTTTGTTTAGTGAACGTTTTACGCTTGGTGCTGCATATAGACTTGATGCAGCCGTAAGTGGCTTAGCAGGTTTTCAGATTACAAATGACTTAATGGTTGGCTATGCCTATGATTATGATACTACTAATTTAGGAAATTACAACAATGGATCACACGAAGTATTCCTTCGTTTTGATATTGGCCTTGGTAAACCAACGCGTGCTTTAAATCCGCGATTTTATTAAAAGCATAAATAGAACAGCAAATGTATATACGTAAAAAACATCTTTTTTGTGCCTTGCAATTTTTCCTAATAGGATTGGTGTCAGGGTATGGACAAGAAAAAATGATAAGTAAGGCAGATAAAGAATATAACAATTATGCCTATATAGATGCTTCCAAAATATATTTAGAAGTAGCAAATAAAGGATTTAAATCTGAAGAACTTTTCCAAAAACTGGGGAATTCACTTTATTTTAATTCCAATTACACCGATGCTGAAAAATGGTATGGCGAATTATTTTCACTTAATGAAAATCAGCAAGCTGAATATATTTTAAGATACTCCCAGTCATTACTAGTTACTGGTAAAGAAAATAAGGCTAAAGCGTACTTTGATAAATATCTTGAAGCAACTGGTAAAACAGATAAAAAGCTTTCTTCTAAAGATTATAAAGACATTATTGAATCTAATGCAGATAGGTACGAACTAGAAAAATTAAATATTAATAGTACGGGCATAGACTTTGGTACCGCCTTAAGTGATGACAAATTAATTTTTGCCTCTACTCGGGCAGATGCTAAAAACAAAATAGATCCGTGGACAGAATTATCCTACCTAGATTTGTATGAAGCAACTATAAACGCTGATGGCACAATGACCAATATAATCACTTTGCCAGGCGATGTAAATACAAAGTATCACGAATCTACACCTAGTATTACTAAAGACGGGAAAACTATGTATTTTACCCGTACAGCCGATAAATTAAAAGCTAATAAAAAGGAAAATGTTCATAATCTTAAGATTATGAAGGCAGAGCTTAAACAAGGTAAGTGGACTAATGTTCAAGACTTATCTATTAACGATATAAGTTTTTCAAACTCACACCCAGCATTAAGTCCAGACGGAAAAACATTGTATTTTGTTTCTAATAGACCGGGTGGTTTTGGCCAAACAGACATCTACGCAGTAAACATTAATGACGATGGCTCTTTAGGCACACCAAAAAACTTGGGAGCTAAAGTAAACACACTTGGTAGAGAATCTTTTCCCTTTGTCTCAGAAAATAATGATATGTACTTTTCATCAGACGGTCATTATAGATTGGGTGGTTATGATGTTTTTTATGTATCTATAGACAATAATGGAGAAGTAGGAGAGATGATTAATCTTGGAGAGCCAATCAACTCTAAAAATGATGATTTCTGCTTTGTCATTAAAGGCAAAAAAGGATATATAAGTTCCAATCGCGATGGAGGAGTAGGTTATGACGATGTTTACGGATTTACCGAAGTTAGAGAAATTCAAAAAGTAAAAGTTTCTGGAGCAGTTGTAGATGCAGATTCAAAACAACCACTACAAAATGCAACTATACGTTTGGTCAATAAATCGACACCTGGTCAGGATATTGTTGCGCAAACAGATGCAAAAGGCTATTATGAAACCGAAATATTAAGAGCAGACGATTATTTAATTTCTGCAGTAAAAGCTGAATATGAAGGTGATGATGTTTTCTCTAAAAGTACAAACATAGACCGAGTACATAATTTTGAACTAAAGAAAAACACAACAAAAGCTACAACAGGCACCGATATTGCAGAAATACTGAACATAATCATCTATTTCGATTTGGATAAATACAACATTCGCCCCGATGCTCAAGTTGAACTTGAAAAGATTGTGGCAGTACTAAATGAAAACCCAAATTTAAATTTGTCAATTCGCTCTCATACAGACAGTAGAGCTTCAGATAGTTATAATATGGTTTTATCTAATAACAGAGCAAACGCTACATTAGACTATATCGTAAAACAAGGAATTAGCAAGTCGAGATTAACGGCTAAAGGTTATGGCGAAACACAATTAGTAAACCAATGTTCTAATGGTGTAACTTGTACCGAAGCAGAACATCAATTAAATAGAAGAAGTCAATTTATAGTGGTAGAATAATATCACATACTTCAAAAATTTCAACAAGGCGTCGGTTTTACTGGCGCTTTTTTTTTGGTTTCAAAATAGAATAAAACAATATGCTTTAGCGCAGCTCGCTTTAGGATCTAGAAACGCTACGAATCTTATACAAACAGACCTATTTTTATCTTCCAATACGGCATTTTTTCTTCAAAATACTCAAAGTAGGGTTTTAAGGCTTCAGGGTTTTGTAGGGCTTCTTTTGCCACTTTTATTTGTTTGATTTCTTCGGAAGAAATAAATTCTGAAAAATCAACTTCAGTCCCTAATTCAGCCATTTTTAAAATATGACCGTAGATAGCGCCTTCCGTAAGGCCTCGTTTTTCGGCAATTTCTAAAACAGTAAGCCCTTCTTCGGCATACATCTTATAACTGCGCTCATAACTTGGTAGATCATTGGTTTCGCCGTCTAAATGACGGTTGATGACCTTTAAAAAATCGTCTGCATACTTTGCGAGCTTAGCTTCACCAACACCAGATATTTCTGCAAATTCCTCAAGAGTTCGCGGTTTTTTATGCTCCATATCTTCAAGGGTTGCATCGCTAAAAACGATATAGGCAGGCATATTTATTTCTTGTGCTAACTTTAGTCTTAAGGCTTTCAGTTTATCAAAAAGAGCTGCTCTTTTTCGCGTAGTTTTTTCGGCTTTTACTTTTTCTACTTCCTGAAGGCTGTTTGCCAATTGCACTTTTTTACCTTCAAATAATACTTTTTTTGCAAGTGGTGTAAGCAATAGCCTACCGTTTTCGTGAAATCGAATTTCTAAAATGCCTTGGTTTAAAAGTTGAATGATATACTGTTGTAAATCGCGCCAAGAAATATCTTTTGCCGCTCCAAAGGTTTTAATGTGTTGATAGCCTTTGTCGTACACTTGTGCATTTTGTGAACCTCGTAATACGTCTACCACCATCCCCATAGCTTCCTGCTCTTGCAAGCGTGTAATTGCAGAGCATACCTTTTGTGCTATAAGTGTTCCGTCAAAATATTTGGGCGGTGTTTTACAGCTATCACAATTGCCACAATCTGTTGTTGTGTGTTCACCAAAATAGGCTAGAAGGGCTTTTCTTCGACAACTTAAAGCTTCGGCAAATTGCTGCATACGCTCCAATTTTGCGAGCTGAAATTCTTTGTTTTCAGAATCTTCGGCAAATCTTCGAAGCTGTATAACATCTGCAAAACTGTAAAATAGCAGGGTGTGCGATGCTAAACCATCTCTACCACTTCTACCTATTTCTTGGTAATAGCCTTCAATGTTTTTAGGCATATTGTAATGAATAACCCAACGCACATTGCTTTTGTCTATGCCCATCCCAAATGCAATGGTAGCCACGATGATGGGGCTGCGATCATTTAGAAAATTATCCTGTATCCTATTGCGTTCTTCCGAAGTTAAACCTGCGTGATAAGCTTCAGCTTTATATCCTTTAGCACTAAGTGTGGCAGCTAGTTTTTCGGTACTTTTTCGGCTTAAACAATAAATAATTCCACTTTCGTCTGAACGATTTTTTAGAAAATTGAGTATCTGTTTATTGCGGTTTTGACCGGGCCTAACGTCAAGAAATAAATTGGGTCTATCAAAAGAGGCTATAAATGTTCTTGCCGTTGGAATGGCGAGTTGTCTAGCAATATCTTCGCGCGTAGCGCGATCTGCAGTCGCTGTTAAGGCAATAAGAGGAATCTTAGGGAATTGTTGCTTTAAACTGTTTAATTGAGTGTAAGCGGGTCTAAAATCGTGCCCCCAGCTAGAGATACAATGCGCCTCATCTATTGCAAAAAGACTTATTTTTATTGAAGCTAATATAAAATTTAACTGCGGAAGGCTTTCTGGTGCAACGTAAAGTAACTTTAATTCTCCATTTTGCAATTGTTTTAATATTTCTTGCTGTTCTTCTGAAGCTTGTGAGCTGTTATAAAAGGCTGCCGAAATACCGTTTGCCGTTAAACCATCTACTTGATCTTTCATCAAGGCTATAAGTGGTGAAATTACAATTGCAGTACCCGATAAAGCCAAAGCAGGCAACTGAAAACACAATGATTTTCCACCACCAGTTGGCATAATGGCTATGGTATCTTGTTGGTTTAAAACGTTGTCTATTATTTCTTGCTGATTGGGACGAAAAGTTTCGTAACCAAAATACGTTTTTAGCAACTCGTAAATGTCTTGCTGGGTAGTTGTTTTCATTGGTGTAAAAGTAACTATTTGAAATAGAAAGCCCCTATATAAATACAGGGGCTTAACAGCTTTTACGGCTTATTTGCCTCCAAGTAACAGCAACTCATTGCAAACTACTTCTGTAATGTACTTTTTGTTGCCTTCCTTATCTTCATAAGATCTAGAAGTGAGTTTTCCTTCTATGGCTACTTCTTTGCCTTTAGTAACATAATTTTCTATGATTTCTGCAGTTTTTCCCCAAGCAACTACATGATGCCATTGAGTGTCTGTAATTTTTTCACCTTTTTGGTTTTTAAATGTTTCATTTGTAGCAATACTGAATTTTGCTAGTTTCTTTCCACTGTCAAGATTTACAATTTCTGGATCGTTACCCAAGTTGCCAATCAACTGTACTTTGTTTCTAAGTGTGCTCATGATTTCTAAAATTTAATGTTAAACAATTGATGCTATCGAAGTTCTTTTTATCCGACAAGGCAAACCTACGATGGCTTTTAAATACTAGTTGGTTGTTACGTGCTTACTTTCGTTTATAGTTGTTTGTAAATGTTTAAAAATGACTAAATAATTTTAAAACACTGATGGTCAGTACATTGTAAGTTACGCAAATTTTTTATTTTTTCCGTACTTTAAACTACTTAAAATCAAGGGTTTTTAAAACCGCTTAAATTATATAGATATGAATAGCAATAGATTAGAAGCTTTTAGTGATGGTGTGCTCGCTATTATAATTACCATAATGGTTTTGGAAATGAAAGTGCCCCACGGCACCAATTTGGATGCATTAGTACCATTATTGCCTGTGTTTTTAAGTTATATACTCAGTTTTATTTATATCGGTATTTATTGGAACAATCATCATCATATGTTGCATACTGTACAAAAAGTAAGTGGCGGAATTCTTTGGGCCAACCTACATTTGCTTTTTTGGTTGTCTTTAATTCCGTTTGCAACGGGATGGATGGGCGAAAATAATTTTACGGAATTACCTATGGCGCTTTATGGTCTAGTGCTTTTAATGGCTGCCATAGCCTATTTTATTTTACAGAATAGAATTTTAGCTGAACAAGGAAAAGATTCTGTTTTATCTAAAGCCGTAGGAAAAGATTATAAAGGAAAAGCCTCTCCCATACTGTATGTTTTAGGAATTGTTTTTGCGTTTTATTTGCCTTGGGTGTCTTTGGGGCTTTATATAGTTGTTGCTCTTATGTGGTTAATACCAGATAAGAGAATAGAAATTATTTTTAAAGAGAAAGAATAATTACCAACGCTGCCCTTTAAGTGCCATAGCAGCACGCATTACATCGCTCTGGCTTATTTGGCCTACGAGTTTGCCGTTTTCAACAATAGGAAATCGTCGGTGTTTAGACTCTAAAAACTTGTTGGCTGCATCTAGCACATTCATTTCTCCGTCTATAGTATCTACATTAGTAATCATGTGTTGCTCTACTGTTACGTCTTCCATAGGGTGATTGTGGTAACGGGCATCACTGAGCTGTTTTAGGCAATCTCCTTCAGAAATAATGCCTACCAATTCGTTTTTTTGATTCACAACTGGGCCACCAGAAATTCTTTTTTTCAAAAGAACGTCCATCACTTCAAGGATAGATTGCTCCGGTCTAAATGTTGTTAAGTTACGAGTCATATAATCGGAAACTTTAATTTTTTCCGAAGACCCTTTTTGGGGCTTTGCCCTTCTGCCAATAAAACTTTTTATTCCCATAATATTATTTTTTTGCGAACTTCTAATATAGTCATTTTTATTAAATGATTGAAACTCTACACTTAAGCACACAAATTACTTTACCATTTATATTGTATTTTTAACATTTTAAACTTCCCAATCATGAAAAAAACTGGCGCTTTTCTTTCGTTGTTATTTCTTATTGCTTTGGTTTTTTATAGTTTTTACGGTTTAACACCACACTATAAAGCAGACTATAAGGCACCGCTAACTCAATTTTCTGTAGATAGAGCGTTAGTGCCTTTACATGAAATTTCAAAAAAACCACATTACTTAGGTTCTAAAGGGCATGAGGAGGTACGCCAATTTTTGTTTTCAGAATTAGAGGATTTAGGCCTAGATCCACAACTGCAACAAGCTTTTAGTCTTAATCCACAATCTAAAACACTTAACAAGCCCGTTAATATTATTGCCAGAATTAAAGGTGCCGAAGAAGGAAAATCTCTCTTGCTGCTCACGCATTACGACAGTGCCCTAGTGCCTTCCTTTGGTGCTAGTGATGCCGGAAGTGGCCTGGTTGCTATTTTAGAAAGCATACGCGCTTTTTTGGCTAGTGGCGAAACACCTAAAAACGATATAGTCATACTGTTTTCTGATGCCGAAGAAATTGGACTAGACGGCGCAAAGCTTTTTGTAAATGAACATCCTTGGGCAAAGAATGTAGGCTTAGTGCTAAATTTTGAAGCACGCGGAAGCAGTGGCCCAAGCAATATGATTCTAGAAACCAATGGCGGAAACGCTAATCTGGTGAAGGAATTTATTAATGCAAATCCAGATTTTCCAGTGGCTTCTTCGCTTATGTACAGCGTTTATAAAATGTTGCCAAACGATACAGATTCCACTGTTTTTAGAGAAGATGGCGATATAGATAGTTTTTTCTTCGCCTTTATAGACAGTCACTTTAACTACCATACGGCTAACGATACCTTTGCTAATTTAAGCCGAAATAGCCTCGCACACCAAGGTAGCTATCTCTTACCCTTAATGCATTATTTTGCCTATGCAGATCTTTCACAATTAAAAGCCGAAACAGACGATGTTTATGTAAATCTTCCCTTGGTAAAAATGGTACATTATCCGTTTTCTTGGATACTACCTATGCTAATTTTAGCAACACTTCTTTTTCTAGCTCTTATATTTTACGGACTGCACAAAAGAAAGTTGAATGGTAAATCAATTGCCTTAGGCTTTGTTCCTCTACTACTGTCGTTGCTTTCTTGTGGTTTGCTAGGTTTTTACGGATGGAAATTAATAGTGTCTCTTTACCCGCAATACACCGAAATACTTCAAGGGTTTACTTACAATGGCCATTGGTATATTGCATTTTTTGTATTTCTATCTTTGGCGATTAGCTTTTGGTTGTATAAAAAATTTGAAAAGCAATTTTGCGAGCCGTCATTCTATATAGCACCTTTGTTTTTCTGGCTATTAATAAATCTAGCTGTTTTTATAATACTTAAAGGAGCGGCTTTCTTTATAATTCCTGTATTTTTTGGACTGTTGTCGCTTTTTGTTATGCTTCGACAACAAAGACCAAACCTGCTAGCAATGGCACTTTTAGGAGCTCCAGCGGTATTTGTTTTTGCGCCGCTTATTCAGTTTTTTCCGGTGGGCTTGGGCTTAAAAATGCTCCTAATAAGTTGTGTTTTTACCGTTTTGCTTTTTGCATTACTCTGGCCAGTTTTTGGGTATTATAAAACTAAAGGCCTGCTTGCTGCCTTGTGTGTGTTGCTAGCGGTATTCTTCTTTGTAAAAGCACACTTAAATTCTGATTTTTCCGAAGAACGAAAAAAACCCAATAGCCTTGTGTACTTAAAAGATGCAGACGCCAACAAAAACTATTGGCTTACTTACGATAAAGAGATAGACAGCTGGACAAAGCAGTATTTAGGCGAAAAACCCGAAACGGCCTCCAATGTTTTGGATGAAGCATCCTATAATAAATACGGTACTAACTTTAGCTATGCAGCCGAAGCACCCGAAAAAAACATTTCAGATTTTGAAATTATTTTAGAAAAAGATAGTGTGATTGGTCAGCTACGCGAGCTTAGTTTTACTATTGTTCCCAAGCGAAAAGTAAATAAAATAGACCTTTATAGCATTGAAAACACTGCTTTTAAAAGCTTGACATTTAACGGACAAAAGATGCCTGTTTCAGAACTATATAACGATTATAGAGGAACAAAAAACAGTGCCCTTATTAATTATTACGTTTCAGAAAATGATTCGCTACAGGTTAATTTCACCGTAGAAAAAGGAGTTGCTGTTTCGTTTAAAGTGATGGAATACGCCTTTAATTTAATGACAGATGCGCAGTTTAACATAGCAAAACGCCCAGACTTTTTAATGCCGAAGCCTTTTGTAATTACAGATGCCGTGATGGTAAAGCGCAGTTTTTCTGTAGATTCTTTAACCCTAAGAGTAAAAGATACAATTACTACAAATCCCCAAATAGTATTAACAAATGAATAAAACCATTGCTATAGCCGGACTAGGCTGGCTAGGACAAGCCTTAGCATACCGTTTAGCTACACTAGGCTATACTGTAAAAGGCTCGGTAACAACAGTAGAAAAAGCTACTATACTACATCAAAACGGCTTTGAAGCCTACCCCTTAGAAATTTCTGAAAACGGTATTGATGGGGAAGTACAAGCCTTGCTTAAGAACACAGATAGTTTATTAGTAATGATCCCTCCGGGACTTCGTAAAAATACGGGTGCAGACTATGTATTAAAAATGGTGCATTTGCTTGAAGCAATAAAAAAATCTACGGTTAAAAAAGTTATTTTAATAAGCAGTACTTCTGTTTATGATGACAAACAAGGTAGAGTAACCGAAAAAGATACGCCTAAACCTGATACCATAGCTGGAAAACAAATGCGACAAGTGGAGGAGCTTTTTTATAATACCGAAGAAATTCAAACTACTATTGTACGCTTTGGTGGCTTGATAGGCGGTAGCCGCCAGCCCGCAAAATATTTGGCAGGACGTGAAAACTTAAGCGATGCCAATGCACCAGTAAACCTTATTCACAGGGAAGATTGCGTAGGTATTTTAATTGAAATACTTAAACAAGATGCTTTTGGAACAGTGTTTAACGCTGTAAACCCAAAACATCCCAAAAAAGCCGATTACTACATTAAAAAAACGATAGCGCTTGGATTGAAGCCACCAACTTTTGCCGTAGCCGAAACCAATGAACTTTTTAAGCAAGTAGATTCAGTGAATTTACAGGCTGTTTTAAAGTATTCTTTTAAGGTTGAAGTATAAAAAAAGGAGCCTTTTACAGCTCCTTTTTATTCAATTAGTTAATCTAAAAACTACCAAATACGTACTCTGTCTTCTGGAGCAAGGTACATAGGGTCGCCTTCTTTAATATCAAAAGCTTCGTAAAAAGCATCAACGTTAATCAATGGTTGTGTTGCACGAACCATACCTGGTGAATGTGGATCTGTTTTTACTTGGTTGCGAAGAGCTTCGTCACGAGACTTAGTGCGCCATACCGTTGCCCAGCTCATAAAGAAGCGTTGTTCTGGCGTAAATCCATCTATATTGTCTGGACGTCCATTCTCTTTGTAAAAACGTTGTAAACCATCGTAAGCACCTAAAATACCGCCTAGGTCGCCTATGTTTTCACCTAAGGTAAATTTGCCGTTAATAAACACACTGTCTAGAACTTCAACATTGCTGTATTGTTCTGCAAGTTTATCGCCACGCTCAGTAAAGTTTGCTAAATCTGTTTCTGTCCACCAGTTTACTAAGTTTCCGTTTGCGTCAAAACGCGAACCGCTATCGTCAAATGCATGAGAAATTTCGTGACCAATTACTGCGCCCATTCCACCGTAATTAACGGCTTCATCTGCTTTATAATCGTAGAAAGGTGGTTGTAGGATAGCTGCTGGAAATACAATCTCGTTGTTAAACGGGTTAAAATATGCATTTACCGTTTGTGGGCTCATTCCCCATTCAGTACGATCTACAGGCTCATCTATTTTATCTAGATTGTCTTTCATGCCCCAAGCTTGTACAGCAATCATATTGTCGTAATACGTATTGCCAGGTTTTACATCCATAGCAGAAAAATCTTTCCACTTGTCTGGATATCCTACTTTTACTGTAAACTTATCGAGTTTTTCAATAGCTTTTATTTTGGTACTATCGCTCATCCAGTTTAAAGCGTTAATGCGGTCTTTATAAGCTGCAATAACGTTAGCAATCATTTTCTCGGCTTTTTGCTTAGCTTCAGGAGGGAACATTTCATCTACGTACAATTTTCCTAATGCTTCGCCTACACTTCCGTTTACTGTAGCTAGCGCGCGCTCTGTTGCAGGTTTTTGTTTTTGTGCTCCATTAAGAGTTTTGCTGTAAAAATCCCAATTTGCTTTTTCAATTTCGGTAGATAATAATCCAGCCGAATTGTTTAATACATCCCAACGCATTACTGTTCTCCAAGTATCAAAGTCTGGATTTGAAAACAGTTGCTTTAAAGTTTCCATGTATTTAGGCTGCATTACGATAAGGGTGTCTACTTTTTTGGTGATTCCCATACCTTTAAAGGCTTCTTCCCACTTAATTTGTGGAAGCATCTCTTGTAATTCTGCAAGACTACGTGGATTGTTGAAGTTTCTGAAATCGCGGCTAGCTACTTTGTCTAGTCTTGGTGTTGCAAGTTTAGTTTCAAAAGCAAGGATAGTTTCTGCTTGTTTACGTGCAGATTCTTCAGTATCTCCTAAAAATTGAAGCATACGTGTAATGTGATCTACATACTGCTCGCGAATTTTTACCGAAGCAGCATCTGTATTTGTATAAAAATCACGGTCTGGAAGTCCTAATCCACCTGGAGTAACATAGGCAGAGTTCATTGCGCTATTGCTAGGGTTAGAAAAAGCAGCAAGCCCTAAAAACGGTTGGGCTACTTCTACAGCGTGCTCACTAATCAATTTTTGAAAATCTTCCATAGTTTTCATGGCTGCAATTTTCTCTAAAACTGGTTTAAGAGGTTCTATACCTGCTTTGTTTCTAGCAACTGTGTCTAATTCAGTCTCATAAATCATCAAAGCTTTTGCTTGGTCTGTATCTGAGGCGTATTTTCCGCTTTCTTTAGCTTTACTTAAAAGGTTTAGCATGTCTGCATCTGTCTTTTTTCTTAAGATAGTAAAGCCTCCCCAGCTAGTTTGGTCATCTGGAATCTCGTTGTTTTTCATCCAGTTTCCGTTTACGTAATTGTAAAAGTCTGCTTTAGGACTTACGGTAGTGTCCATGTTTGCCAGAATAATACCGTGTGGTTCTGTGTCTGCCACAGCCACCTCAGTTTTTTCTTTACAAGCAGTTGCAGCTACAGCAAGTATTGCAAACGCCACAACAGGTTTTAAAAAGTTTGTTTTCATCTGTGTTTTACTTTTTTTGAAGATGGAATGCCCAAATTATACACCTCCCGTTGATTTAAATATTTAGATTAGGGCATTTCATTTTATGGTTTTTAATTTTTTGTTTTATACTGAAAGTATAAGTTGCTCTTTTTTGAAGAATGTTACACTTTTTACTTATTTAAATCTTGGAGTTCTAAATTTATAATAGAATCTTTAGTGCGTTGTTGCTTTTTTCGCTCTCTGTCTTCATCATCTTTTCGCTGGAAATCGATATTGTCTTTTTGAAATTTTTCATTAAGCTGAATAATCAAATTTTTTACAGCCGTATTCATTTGGTCTAGAGACTGCTGTACTTTAGCCGAATCTATAGTTGCTTGATGCGACGCCTGAAAAAGCAACTCAGAACGAGTTTTTAAAACTAATAGCCTGCTGTTTATAGGCTTAGTGTTTAGGGTGTCGGGAATCTTTTTGTATAAAGAATCTGCAAACTCCTGTAAGTGCTCTGCACGGTTTCGTAAATCTTGATAATTCGTTCCGTTTGCATTTTTGGCTTCAGCGAGAAAGTCTTCCAAAACAGTCCAACTTTCTGCTTGCTTTTTTGCAGGAGCACTAAGTTGAGGAAAACTGTAATTTGTAGTACCAAAAATAACAGAAGCGTCGTTTGTTGGCGCTTTATTAGTATTGTCTTCGGAAGTATTTCCGCAAGAAATTGCAAAACCTACTACCATTAAAAGTGGGATGATAAACTTCATAAGGTATAAAAGAGAAACAAAGATACTGGTAATTAAACAAATGACACATTAATTTTTTAAGTGTTCAAAGTGCCGATAATACGTATATTTACACTTCATTTTTAAATGCTAATAAAAGTGAAACGCCCTTAATTTTTACTAACTAACCGAAGAGGTACTTTTAGCTATACCATCTTCCTATTTCTTAATATTTTATACAGATGAAAAAAAGAATTTTGATTATTGGAGCTTGCGGCCAAATAGGAACAGAATTAACGCTTTATTTACGTGAAAAGTTTGGCAGCCATAAAGTAATAGCCAGCGATATACGTGAAGGTGATGCCGAATTGATGCAGAGCGGCCCCTTTGAGATTCTAGACGCAATGGATTATAACGCAGTTGAAGAAGTGGTAATTCGCCATGAAATATCTGATGTTTATTTAATGGCAGCTATGCTTTCTGCTACTGCAGAAAAATTTCCAATGAAAGGGTGGGGTTTAAATATGAACTCACTTTTTCACGTTTTAAATCTTGCTAAAGACAAAAAGATTGAAAAAATATTTTGGCCTTCAAGTATAGCCGTTTTTGGTCCTTCTACTCCTAAAAATGATACGCCACAACGTACCATTATGGAACCTTCAACAGTATACGGAATAAGTAAACAAACAGGGGAGCGCTGGTGCGAGTATTATTTTAACAGATATGGTGTAGATGTAAGAAGCATTCGTTATCCGGGGCTTATAAGTTACAAAACACTCCCTGGTGGCGGTACTACAGATTACGCTGTAGATATTTACCACAAGGCCCTAAAGCATAATAAGTACATTTGCTTTTTAAATGCCGAAACAACCCTGCCTATGATGTTTATGGACGATGCTATACGCGCTACAGTGAATATTATGGAAGCAGAAAAGGAACAAATAAAGGTGAGAAGTGCTTATAACCTTGCTGGTATGAGTTTTAATCCTGAAGAGATTACAGAAAGTATTCAAAAACACATTCCAGAATTTAAAATTAGCTACGAACCAGATTTTAGACAAGCCATAGCAGATAGCTGGCCACAAAGTATTGATGATAGTGAAGCAACAGCAGATTGGGGTTGGAAAAGTAAAATTTCTCTAGATGAAATGACGAAAATAATGCTTGAAAACTTAGCCGAACAATACTAATATTTCACTCCATGTTCTCTGTAACGTTGTGTTGAAAAATCCAAAATAGAACCTCAAGCTAGGTCTTTCACAAAAAATGTGTGAATTGGTTTTAAAATAGGATTTTGATGAAATGCAAATCTTACATCTAGGTTAGATGTATATCCAGTATAAAACTTTGATAGTTTCTTAGAGTATAATATATAAACTACATATTCCATATAAAACACAAAAGCCCAACACATTGTGTTGGGCTTTCTGCTCCTCCTCTTGGGCTCGAACCAAGGACCCTCTGATTAACAGTCAGATGCTCTAACCAACTGAGCTAAGGAGGAATTTTGCGTTAGCGGTTGCAAATATACCTATTTTTTAATTCCGTCAAAATAAAATATGAAACTTTATTACTATTGTTGTGTAAAAAAATAAGTTGAGCCTAAAAATAGATCCCTTATAGTTTCTCTAAATCACTGAGCAATAAAATATTTTCTTGAGATTTACTGTTTTTAAGCACGGCTTTTGCATTTTCAATTTTATGCTCTTTTAATAAGGAAAGCGCTAAATAATATTTAGATTTCTCAAAGTAAACACTATTCGGGTTTACTGTTGCTTTTTCTAAATAATTACTAGCCTGACGTATTTTACCCACGGCTAAATTTGCAACTCCTAGATAATATATTAAAGTGTCATTAGCTGGTTTAGCAGCGTACAAGTGCTCCCATTTGCTTATGGCTTCATCATATTCCTTGCGTTTGTAGTTTGTCATGCCGTGAAAAAACTCGAAATTAGACGAGTTACCATCGCTACTAGTTATACTTGGAGCTGTTTTAAAATGTGCTTCAAATACTTTATCTGATGAATTTCCTCTTGTAATAAGCGCCCAAATACAAACACATATTAATATAAATAGCGAAGAAGCTAATGCTATCTTTTCTTTTGTCCACCTTTTCTTATGGGGTGTATCCTCTATTTCAGTATGGTAATTATCAAGTGCTTTTTTTAAATTGTATTCTTCTACAGCTTGCATCAAATCTTTTTGAGCTGTAACTTTATTTTTAAATTCTGGATATAAATCCATACTTAACTTAAATTCAGCAAGACTTTGTGCGTCTAGATTACTTGTTAAATAAGCATCAATAAACTCTTGGTTTTCTCGGGTATTGTTTATGTAGTTATCCGGATTCATTTTGAGTTACGTTGAACCATTTTTGAAAGCTGTTCTTGGCAATGATATTTTAATTTTCGTATTTCTGCTTCCTCAGTATTCATTATTTGCGCTATTTGTTTATACGATTTTCGGTCAAAATAAAATAACTTCAGTAAGGTTTGGCAACGCTCGTCTAGTTTACTTAAACTCTCCATGATAAGCGTAGTTTTTTTATTGTATACTTCTTCAGTTTCAGGACCTTCGTATTCCAATTCGATATTTATAAAAGTAGTGTCCTTGTATTTTATTTTATGCGCGAGTTCTTGCCATTTGTATTTGGAGATTGTAAATAAATAATCTTGTATATCAACCTCTGTATTGGCAATAAATGACCCTTTTTTTATGCGCAACCACATAGCTAGAAATGCTTCTTGATAAACGGTTTTGGCATGCTGTTTATTACCGCCGTTATTAAGAACATGCTGCTTCACTTTAGCAAAACTGCTAGTGTAAATTTTTTTTATCGTTGCAGTATCATTTTGGTTAATGAGTACTAGCGTTTGGTTAAATAACATGCTGGTGTTTTTATTCCTACTTATATATTAAAATAAAAAAATTATGATGGTAAACAAAGCCTTATTTATTAGGTTTTTTTGAAAAAAATATTAACTAAATGCCTAATTATTAACTGTTCTGAGGAATAGTAGAATCACTGATACAGCTTTCTTTTATTAGTTAAACTATAATTTACGATAGCTACCGAAGTACCATAAAATTATCAAAAAAAAAATACTTTGAATGTGTTTTCAAAGTATTTTTTTTGATAAAATTTATAATTTATTCAAACAACCAGCGGTAAAGGTCATTCCCGTTGGCAAATAGTAATAAGGCTATTAATATAAAGAAACCTACCATTTGCGCATACTCCATAACTTTGTCGTTAGGTTTACGGCCAGTTACAATTTCGTATAACAAGAACATTACATGCCCTCCGTCTAAGGCTGGAATAGGAAGTATATTCATAAAAGCTAAGATGATAGAGATTAATGCCGTAGTAGCCCAGAAACTTTGCCAGTCCCATTCATCTGGGAAAAGATTACCTATAGCACCAAAACCACCCACTTTAGTAGCTCCTTTTTTGGTGAAAACGTATTTAAACTGACTTACATAGTCTCTTAGGGTGTTGTAACCATAGCCAAAACCACCTACTATGCTTTCGCCTAATGTATACTTAATCTCGGTCTGGTCTAGTTGTGTAAAAATTTCTTTTTTAGAAAACGTTACGCCAAAAGTCCCTTTGTCGTTAGGTATAACTTTTAAAGTGTCTAATTTATTAGCGCGTTCTACAACCAATATATTTTCATTTCCTTTGTTGGCTTCGGCTAAACTCTCAAACTCATCGTGATAAACAATTTTCTGACCGTTAAGTGAAATAATTTTATCAGACGTAAGTAAACCTGCTTTTTGAGCTGGATAGCCATCCCAGATAGAGTCTAATACTATATTTTGTCTTGGAATAAACGGAAAGTGCGTATCGTTTTGAAACATAATAGTACCTGCATCTTCTGGTACAGAAATAGTTTCTACACTACCGTCGCTGTGTTTAACTTCTACTTTTGAAACATCGCGAAGAAAAATGTACTTGTTAATGTCCATTACGTCTTCTAGCGGTTCACCATTTACATTTAAAATATGATCGCCATCGCGGAAACCGTATTCCTTAAATTGTTCGGTTACCGAAAACCCTTGTGGAATGTCTTCATTAGTAGTTACATTGTTTCCGTAGAAATATAAAATCCCCATATAGATAACAAAGCCCACAATAATATTCACCGTAACTCCACCAAGCATAATTATTAATCGTTGCCAGGCTGGTTTACTTCTAAATTCCCACGGTTGTGGTGGTTGTGCCATCTGCTCTTTGTCCATGCTCTCATCTATCATTCCAGAAATCTTCACATAACCTCCTAGAGGCAACCAGCCAATTCCGTATACGGTTTCGCCTATTTTCTTCTTAAAAAGTGAAAACTTTACATCAAAGAATAAATAAAATTTCTCTACCCGTGTTTTAAAGAGCTTTGCAGGTATAAAATGCCCCAATTCGTGAAGCACGATTAATAGCGATAAACTTAAAAGAAGCTGAATAGCTTTTACAATAAATGGACTCATAGTGTCTTTTAATATGGTTTTATAGTTTCAAGTAAATCTACTTGTTTCGAAATTTGAAACTAAAATTTTTACTTTCCAGTAAGTAGGTTTCAGTAAAAAAATCGCACAAAAGTAACTTTTTAATACGTGCAAAAAAAATAAGCGAGAAGGTTCCCGCTTATTTGTGATTTCTTTTAGTTTTATACAGAAAATTTTTCCCGCTTCGCTTCAGTGCATTTGGGGGAGTAATTTTAGTGTAAAAACCCTATTGCTTTATTACTGTTTTGTTGATTATTCCTTCCGAAGTTTCAATTTTGAAGAATAAAACACCTTCAGAAAACGTTGAAACATCTATTACCTCAGTGTAATTTTCTGTGTATAACTCTTGGCCTAAGGCATTGTAAATGCTTACCTTATTAACTGTTAGAGATGCTGGCTTTTGAAGATTTATTGAAGTTGAAGTAGGGTTTGGATAAAAAACTAACTGTTGGTCTAAAGCAAATTCATCCGTGCCTAAAATAACATTGTTATTACGAGAAATAATATCGTATTCTGGGTCAAATAGTACGTTTTGTACCGTAAAACTTACCGCTGGCTGAAAACTTTCGTTATTTGTGGTATTGTTTAACACTATATCTAAAGATTCGCCTTGAGTGCCTATAAGTCTAAGGGGTACGGGTACTTCAAAATAAGAAACCGAAGAATGGCTCTGTGTTTGTGAAATTGTTACATTAACACTTCCAGAATTTACTTGGTTCCATTTTATAGTAAAACGCGGATAACCTTCGCCATAAACCCAGTCGTCAAAAAATTCGGTAAGATCTGCGCCACTTGCAGCTTCTAGGTTTCTTTTAAGATCACCGGTTTTTGCATACCCATAAGAAAGTGCAGGATCTGCTAAATAGTCTTTTAGTCCCTGAAAGAAATCGGTATCGCCCAGTTTTTTGCGAAGCATATGTACTACCATAGAACCTTTGTTATACGAAAGTCTAGAGCTAAAAATTCTGTTTACTGAGGTAGTGTCTTGTGCGGGAATATAAACCGATCCGTCTGTTGAATTTGTGATTGAACTAATCTGATTTTGTTTCCAGTCTCTAAAATCGGCTTCGCCATCTAAGTTTTCAATTACCATACCAGATAGATAAGTAGCAAAGCCTTCGTTTAGCCAGATGTCTTGCCAGCTACCACAGGTTACTTTATCGCCAAACCATTGGTGACCTAACTCGTGAGCAATTAAACCACGGTTAAAGCTACCCATAAATGAAACGGTGGTATGCTCCATACCGCCACCCCATCCAAACTGCGCGTGACCGTATTTTTCGTTTGCGTAGGGGTAAGGTTCAAAAAGATCTGCGTATAGATTCATTATGTCTACTGTTACTGGTGTGCTAGACTGTGCGTAAGACAAATCTTCTGGGTATACGTAATTTACAATTTCAAAAGGGTTGCCGTTGTTTGCTACCGTATGCGAATAAACCGAATAATTAGTAACTGCAATAGCAATTAAATACGCAGGTATGGGGTATTGATGTTTGTAGTGAGTGGTTTTGTTGGCGCCATTTATGGTCTGGCTTTGCTCTAAACCATTTGCTACGGCTATGTATTCTTCGCCAGATGGGTTAAATCGGGGAGTGGTAATGTAGATGTCAATAGTGTCTATTTTGTCGTTTAAATCTTGCTTACAAGGCCACCATGCTTTTGCGCCAAAAGGCTCTGAAAGTGTCCACATAACAGGATCTCCATTGTGAGTGTCTGTTTCAAAAGAACCAAAACCAGAGCTTACAGGATTTCCAGAATAACTTACGCTAAGTGAGTCTAACACACCTTGGGCTTGAACTTGAGGAAGTGTAATTACAACTTCATCATCGTTGTTTTGAGTAAAACTAAGCGGTGTGCCTCGTTGGGTTACTTGCGAAACCGTCATATTATCTACAAGCTCAAAAGTTACTGTGCTTAAGTTTTCTTTAGCTACAAAATGCGAAGTAATTTTTCCGGTTATAAATGCTTGCGAAGGGTCTACATCTAGCTCTAGCCTGTGGTAGGTTAGGTCGTAGTTGCCTGTGTTGAGGTTAACTGGCTTGCCAAACCAGCCTGTTGCTGCTTTTGCTTCAGCTTCACTGATGTCTTGTTCTGTAAAATTCTGTGAAAATGTACTTAAAGAAAGTAAGAGTAAAGCGGGGAGTAGTAGTGCTTTCATTGGTAAATTATTGTAATTATGATTTGGATTTGAACTATTTCGGTATATCTATTCTAGAAATACGAAGCCAACATTAAAGTTGGATGTTAAAAGTATTCAATTTGAATTTTTTAGGGCTTATTTTTGCAGCTAAATATGTGTTTACAGTCTAAAATTTAACGCAATGCTTACTTTTTTTAAGAAATATAAATTCTTTGCTGTGGTTCTACTTGTACTTTCAGCAATTATAATTACAATAATTTATCAAATTATGAAGCCCAAAGAAGTATTGCGAATATTTCAACCGGCAGATGTTTCTACAGAATTGGTAGATAGTACGCTTCAGTATGTAAAAAAATACCACACCATAGCAGATTTTAGTTTAACAAATCAGAATGGTAAAACTATAACGCAAGCAGACTATAAAGATAAAATTTATGTAGCAGATTTTTTCTTTACTACTTGCCAAACTATTTGCCCAATAATGACAGAGCATATGGTGCAAATTCAAGAAAAACTAAAAGATGACGATGCCGTTATGTTACTTTCACATACGGTAACACCAGAAATAGATACTGTTGCCCAACTTAAAAAGTACGCTTTAGAAAAAGGAGTTAATGATGCAAAGTGGAATTTGGTAACAGGAGATAAGAAAGAGATTTATGACCTTGCCAGAAAATCGTATTTGGCAGCCAAAGATGTTCCTTTTCAACAAAATGACCTTGTACATACAGAAAATTTCGTTTTAATAGATAAAATGAAACGTATTCGCGGGTTTTATGACGGAACAGACCCAGAAGCAATAGAAAATCTTTTACACGATATTAGTATTCTTAAACAGGAAGATTAGCAAGTTGTTTTTTACTGAATTTTGATAGTTTGTTAATGCTAAGCCTCGTTTATAATAATTCTTAAGGCTGTCTTCTTCAGTTTAAATTAAAAAACTTACTTTTGCCTTGTTTAAAATCAATCTAAATAAAAAGATGATTACAATTGCTTCATTAAAAAAAGGACAAAGGGGTATTATCAAGGAGTTTTCTGTAGATGTTGTTCCTTTAAAGCTATTGGAGATGGGCTGTCTCCCAGGCAATGAAGTGGCATTGGTTCAAAAGGCACCCTTTGACGACCCATTGTATTTAAACATAAACGGAAGCCACCTCGCTATACGTAAAGAAACAGCCGCAAAGATTGAAATTGAATTGATATAGAACTATAATTCTCCGCATAAATGTTTGCGAAGAAGTATCCAAAAAATTCCTGTTTATAACGGGAAATGAATATGGCAAAGCATATAAATGTTGCACTTATTGGAAACCCAAACACAGGAAAGACTTCTGTGTTTAATAGGTTAACTGGATTAAACCAAAAGGTAGGGAATTATCCCGGGATTACGGTTGAAAAAAAACAGGGTATCAGTAAGTTTGGCCGCGCATGTAAAGCACATATTTTAGACTTACCAGGTACTTACAGCTTAAATGCATCCTCCCTAGATGAAAATGTAGTTATAGAATTACTTCTCAATAAAAACGATAAAGACTTTCCAGATGTTGCCGTTGTAGTTGCAGATGTAGAAAATCTAAAGCGAAATTTACTTCTTTTTACACAAATTAAAGATTTAGGTATTCCCACTGTTCTCGCTATAAACATGGCAGACCGTATGAAGCGGAAGGCTATATCGATGGATATTCCATTGCTTGAGGAAAAGTTGCAAACTAAAATTGCACTTATTAGCTCGCGAAAAAATATTGGGTTTGATTATTTAAAGGAATTAATACAGAATTATAGTTTACTTTCTACAAAACCCTGCTTAAACGCATCTAGTATAGCACCAGATTATTTTGACAGATTGCGAAAAACCTTTCCTAATCAGGATCTTTACAAATTATGGCTGGTTATAACCCAAGATGTAAATTTTGGAAAATTAACCAGAAATGAATTAAAGGGAGTTGCTTCTTTTCAAACCGAGTCTGTAGGTAATCTAAAACGACTTCAGCAGAAGGAAACGATTGCACGCTATCAATTTATAAACGATGTTTTAAAGCAAACACTCCATATAGATGTTGCAAATGCCAAAGATCTACGAACCAGATTAGATCGTATTTTAACCCATAAGGTGTGGGGATATGTCATTTTCTTCGGAATATTACTCCTTATATTTCAGGCTATTTTTGATTGGAGTTCCTACCCCATGGACTTTATAGACAGCACTTTTGCCTCTTTAAGCGAATGGACAAAAAACACTATGCCTCCGGGAGATTTCACAAATTTAATAGCTGAAGGTATCATACCAGGTCTGGGCGGGATAGTTATTTTTATTCCACAGATTGCTTTTCTATTTCTGTTTATTTCCATCTTAGAAGAAACAGGCTATATGAGTAGGGTGGTTTTCTTGATGGACAGAATTATGCGCCGTTTTGGGCTTAGCGGGAAAAGTGTAGTGCCCCTTGTAGCGGGTACTGCCTGTGCTATACCTGCAATAATGGCCACAAGAAATATAGAAAACTGGAAAGAGCGACTTATCACTATTTTGGTAACTCCGTTTACTACTTGTTCTGCGCGTTTGCCAGTTTATTTAATAATTATTGCTTTGGTAATTCCAGATACTCGTGTATTAGGAATCTTCAGCCTCCAAGGGCTTACCCTTATGTTTATGTACATTTTAGGCTTTGGCGCTGCTATTTTATCTGCCTATATACTAGATAAGATCTTAAAAATACGCTCTAAGAGTTTCTTTGTAGTAGAAATGCCAAACTATAAAATACCAATGCCTAAAAACGTATTTATTACGGTGGTTGAAAAAACAAAGGCATTTGTTTTAGGGGCAGGGAAAATAATTCTGGCTATTTCAATTATTCTATGGGTATTGGCATCTTACGGTCCTGGAGACTTCAATAATGCCGAAGAAATAATTGAAAAGGAATACGCTTCGCAAAATCTTTCTGAAGAGGATTTGCAAATGCATATAGATTCCTATAAGCTTGAAAACTCGTATATAGGAAGAATAGGTCATGCTATAGAACCTGCTGTACGACCTTTAGGTTACGACTGGAAAATAGGGATAGCTATAGTGAGCTCCTTTGCTGCGCGTGAAGTTTTTGTGGGAACTTTAGCAACTATCTACAGCGTAGGTAGTGAAGAGGAGGAAACCATAAAAAACCGAATGGCAGCAGAAATAAACCCTGTTTTAGGTGGGCCGCTCTTTAATTTTGCAAGCGGCGTTTCACTCTTGCTATTTTATGCTTTTGCAATGCAGTGTATGAGTACCCTTGCCATTGTAAAAAGGGAGACTAACAGTTGGAAATGGCCTATGTGGCAACTATTTGTTATGAGTGCTATAGCCTATGTTGTAGCCTTAGGCGCTTACCAATTTTTAAAGTAAAATAAGTACCTTTGTAGTATGCAAACAATATTAGTTTTAATAACATTTTCTATAGCAGCAGGCTTTTTGCTTAAGAAGTTTGTGTGGAATCCTATTTTTGAAGCCCGTCAAAACGCGAGCAATACGCTAGACGGTGGAAAAACAAAATGTGGCAAGAAAGATTGTGGTTGTCATTAACTTTTTTCTTCACAAACAATCAAAACATAGCCCGTGTCTTTACCCGTACTTTCTGAAGTAGGATAAGGATTTAATGTTAAGCCATTTATAACATAATTAGCCGAGTTATACAGATTAGTGTTGTTTTCTTCTCCAGGTTTTGCATCGCCAAAAGTCATTGTTTTTTCTTCAGTTTTACCGTTTTGAGATACTTCAACTTTAACAACTGCGCGTCCTGCCCACATACAATCTACTCCTTTAGGACATCTTGAGTCCTCTACTACTTCAATAAACTTTATAGTTATATTATTTAATACCACGGCTTCTCCTTGTGGAACTTTTATCCCTATTTTAGGTGCTCCAGCAGCCTTTTCTTGACTGAAACCAAAAGTTGAAAATAGAAGTACAAAAGCTATAAGTGAGTTTTTCATTTGTAAAATTTAGTTGTTAATACTGAAGATGGAATGCCCAATCTTGTCACCTTCAATTAATTTTTGAAATTTATTTACAGGCATTCTAGTGTAAATAATTGATTTCAATTTTAAAGATACTATAAAAAATAATGCCAAAAAATTGACTTGCTATAAATGCTAGCTCTTATTCTTTTTTTGAGAGACCACTTCAGCTTTAAAAAATTATCCTCTAAAGAGAAAGAAATCTTCTTTCATAGGTTCAATCTTTTCGTCTTTGTTATTAATGATGTACTCCAAGGATTTTTCGGTAAAAGTAAGTCCTTTTTTAGTAAGGCAAACCACATCATTTTTTATCTCTACGAGGTTGTTTTTTTCGGCTAAATCTAACACTGTTCGCGCTCTTACTTCGTGCCAGTTTATATGTTCTTGTAAATGGTTTACATGTCTTTCACTTTCTTCCTCATGACGGTTTAAATGTAAGAGGAAAGTAATTAATGAGACCTCTATTTTTTGTTGCTTTTGGCGGTAAATAACAGAGATAAGTCCTTTTTTTGGAGCAAAGAGATACACTATTAAAAACAGCACACCCAAAGTAGTAGCTATAGAACCAGAGATAGAAGCATCAAGTAAATTTGCTACCCAATAGCCAGAAATTGCCGAAAAAACACCGAAAAACATAGCTAAGCCTATCATTTTTTTAAGGTTGGTAGTTAGCAAATAGGCCGTTGCAGCAGGAGCAATCATTAAGGCCACTACAAGTATTGCACCTACAGCATCAAAAGCGCCAACAACGGTTATAGATGAAATAGACATTAAGCCATAATGCATAATTACGGGCGAAATACCCATAGCTGAAGCAATTCCAGCATCAAAAGTGCTTACTTTTAATTCTTTATAAAACAAGATTAATAAGCTTATAGTAAGTGCTAAAATACTGCCCATAACCCAAAGCGATTTTGGACCCCAATCTGCCCCGCCTAACATAAACCTATTAAAAGGAGCAAAGGCAAGCTCTCCTAGTAATACAGCATCTACATCTAAGTGAACATCATTTGCGTTTTTCGAAATTAATATCACTCCTATACTAAACAAAGCCGGAAACACTAAGCCAATAGCCGTGTCTTCTTTTACCAAGCCCGTTTTTTGAATGAATTCAACCATAACAACGGTAATAACTCCCATTAAAGCAGCTAAAAGAATAAGTAATGGCGAGTTTAAATCCTGTGTGATAAAAAAACCAATGACCACTCCTGGAAGAATAGAATGACTTATAGCATCGCTTATTAAAGCCATTTTACGAAGCACCAAAAACACTCCCGGTATAGCACAAGCAACTGCCACTACTGCGGCAATAAGTTGAATTTCTATTTGTGGATTACTCATATCGCTTTTTGATTATACATTTGCTGTGCTTGGGTATACCCCTTTGGTGTCATTGCCCACTGTTGTCCGTTAATTTCTATCCAGCCTTCGTTTTCTAATTTTTTAAGCGAATTTTTTGTAAACCCTTGGAAGTTGTTTAATATTCGAATAGCGTGCGGATGCGAAATGTTTTCGTGCTCTTGGGCTATATTATACATAAACTGAAGGGTTTTCATCAGCTGCAAATCTGAACGGTTTTTATGAAAGCGTATCTCCCGAAACAACAAGCCTCTTTTGGGTGAAAAAATAAAGGAGAAAAGCACAAATACTCCAGCTACAAGAACGATAACAGGACCTGTAGAAAGGTTATTCTGACTAGCGCTAATGGCAGTGCCGAAAACACCGGAAAAAGCACCAAATAAAGCTGCAAGAATAACCATAGTACCTAGGCTATTAGTCCATTGCCTTGCCGCGGCTGCAGGCGCTAATAAAATAGCACTCATCAATACAACACCCACCGTTTGAAGCCCCAATACAATTGCTAATACTATTAAAAAGGTTATTAGAACATCTATAAACTTAGTGTTAAAGCCAATGGTTTTAGTGTAATCTGCATCAAAGAGTAGAATCTTAAATTCTTTCCAAAAAAGCAACATAACAAAAAGTGAAATTCCAGTTACGATAACCATTAACCGCACATCGCTTTCCATGAGTGTTGCTGCTTGCCCAAAGAGGTATTTGTCTAAGCCCGCTTGATTGGCATTGGGTTGTTTTTGAATAAAAGTTAATAGCAACATGCCAAACCCAAAAAATATGGAGAGTATCAATCCTAGGGCGGTATCGCTTTTTAAATGTGTTTTTGTGGTAATTCCACGTATCCAAAAGGTGCCTATTAATCCACTTACCAAAGCACCCAACAATAGTGTTCCAGAATCCTTAGCACCTGTAATTAAGAACGCCAAAGCAATACCCGGTAAGGCGGCATGCGAAATGGCATCGCCCAACAAACTCTGCTTCCTAAGTACAGCAAAGCTTCCCAACATGCCACATATAGCACCTAGCACCGCAGTTCCTAATGTAATGGTACGCAGGGTGTAATCTGTCCAGAGTAAATTAAAATATTCGGTTATTGACATAGTTTAAGACGGTAGTCTTTAGTTTGTTGCCTGTGATTTAATGTTTTGTTTTTCTTTCAATATTTTTAAAATGAACTTATTAACTTCGTTGAAAACCTACTTATTGACCGCAACCTTATAATTAATTCCATAGGTTTCAGTTAAGTTGTCATCGTTAAAAATTTCTTTTACTGGACCAGTTGCTATTTTCTTCACATTTAAAAAGGTAACCCAATCAAAGTATTCTGGGACGGTTTGTAAGTCGTGATGTACTACTACAACCGTTTTTCCAGCTTTGCGCAATTCCTTTAAAATATTAATAATAGCAATTTCGGTAGTAGCGTCAACTCCTTGAAAAGGTTCGTCCATAAAGTAAATAGACGCGTCTTGTGCGAGTGCTCTCGCTAAAAATACACGCTGTTGCTGTCCACCACTCAATTGGCTTATTTGTCTGTTTTTATAGGTGAGCATACCTACTTTTTCCATTGCCTCTAGTGCAATTTTCTTTTCCTTTTGTCCGGGTCGTTTTATCCAACCCAAGCTACCATAAGTACCCATCATAACCACATCTAAAGCGGTAGTAGGAAAATCCCAATCTACGCTTCCTTTTTGAGGCACATAGGCTACCATTTTTCGTTGTTTAGAATAAGGTTTTCCGTAAATGCTCACACTACCAGCTATGGGTTTTATGATACCCAAGATTGTTTTTATAAGTGTAGATTTACCAGCGCCGTTTGGCCCCACGATAGCCATTAAAACGCCTTCGGGTATAGAGAGATCTATATCCCATAACACGGGTTTGTAATTGTAAGCAACGGTAAGGTCGTCTATTTGTACTGCCAATTTCTGATTGTCCATTTGCTTTTGGTTTGCGCCTTATTTAAGGGCATTAACAATGGTATTTACGTTGTATTTAAACATGCCAATATAAGTGCCTTCATCGGTGCCAGGATTGCCTAGCGCATCGCTGTATAAAGAACCTCCTATCGCTACATTGTGGTGTTTAGAGAGTACCGCTTGTTGTAATGCTTCTATGGTTCGCCTAGGAACTGAGCTTTCAACGAATACAGCTTTAATATTATTCTGAATTATAAATTCTGAAAGATTCTGTACGTCTTTTACGCCTGCTTCTGTAGCGGTAGAAATTCCCTGTAGTCCTACAACTTGAAACCCATACGCCTTTCCAAAATAATTAAAAGCATCGTGAGCAGTAACTAAAATACGCTTTTCTTCAGGAAGGCTTGCAATAACAGCTTTTATTTCAGCTTCAAGAGCATCGAGTTTTTTTTGATAGACACTGTTGTTTTCAGAATAAAATTCGGCGTTCTTAGCATCAGCCTTAGAAAGTTCGTCGGTTACTATTTGAGCAAACTGCTTAAAAAACTGAATGTTAAACCAAACATGAGGATCGTAATTTGAAGCAAAGTATTCAGACGGAATTAATTCATTTTTAGGCAATCTATCACCTAGAGAAACGGTGTTTTTTTTGCCTTCCATTTTTTCAAATATATCTACCAGTTTTCCCTCTAAATGAAGTCCGCCATAAATAATAATATCGGCTTCATAGAGTTTAGTAACATCGCCTTCACTAGCTTTGTACAAATGTGGGTCTACGCCTGCACCCATAAGCCCTTGTAGTGAAACCTTGTCGCCACCAATTTCCGAAACTAAATCGGTTAGCATAGTTGTTGTGGTTACAACCCTAATCTTTCCTGAAGTTTCTGTAGTGTTTTTACATCCTAAAAAGAGCGTAATTACACTTAATATTATAAATTTTTTCATTGTTCTTTAGTGTTTTATGTGAAACCCAAAAAGGTATTAATCCTTTTATATTGTTTGCACATATAGGTTTTCTGCCACAACTTTTGAGATAAAAAATTGCTCATTTCCAACCTGAATTATCATTGAGCCATCAAAAAATTCCTTGCCCATAACCGTTATTTTTGTGCCTATACTTATGTTTTTCTTGTCTAAATATTGAAGAAATTCTGCACTTGTTTCCTTAACACCTACACAGACCCCTTGGTGGTTTTTGTCTACTTCTGCAAGTAGTTTTTTCTCTGTTCGCTTAAGCACCCCGTGTTTATCTGGAATAGGATCGCCATGTGGATCAAAATCAGGGCTGCCTAAAAACTTATCTAGTCTAGAGATGAGTTCTTCAGATTGTATATGCTCTAATTGCTCTGCAATTTCATGAACCTCATCCCAGTGAAAATTTAATTTTTCTACTAAAAACACTTCCCAAAGTCGGTGTTTTCTAATAACATTGGCGGCGACCTTTCTACCTGTTGCTGTAAGCTGTGCACCTTTGTATCTTTTGTAGATCAACATTTTTTTTTCGGCGAGCTTTTGCACCATATCTGTTACAGAAGATGGCTTGGTGTCCATACTCTCTGCTATAGCATTAGTGCTTATTTCACCTTCGGTTTCAAGCTCTAAATGAAATATGGCTTTTAAATAATTTTCTTCGGCTAGGGTCATATTATCTTTTTAATCTATGCAAATATATATTTTTTAATTCAAAAATATAATTTTAGTTTTGTCTAAAATAATAATTACCTTAAACTAATATATTATGAAAATCGTATGTTTTTTTTTATTAATAAGTTCTTTTGTTTCGGCCCAGCAGCAAAAGGCAACTATAACTGGTGCTGTTATATCAAATAATAAAGCTGTTGCTTTTGCCAGTGTATATGTTAAAGATGATTCCGTGGGGACTAGTACCGATATCGATGGAAATTTTACGCTTACAGTTACTCCAGGCATCCTAACTTTAGTGGTACAAATGCAAGGATATCATGCTCAAGAACTCACTTTAAATATTACTGAAGGTCAAACAAAGCTTGTGAATTTTACCATAGAGGAACGCGATGAAGAGTTAGACCAAGTTGTAGTAACAGCTACAAGAACCAAAAAGCGACGTACCGATTCGCCAGTAATTGTAAACCTTATTAACAGTGAAACCTTAGCACAAGTTGTAGCTACAGATCTTTCTGAAGGGCTGAGGTTTCAAACAGGCCTTAGGGTAGAAACAGATTGTCAAACCTGCAATTACACACAAATACGTATGAATGGATTGCAGGGGGGGTATTCACAAATCTTGATTAATGGGCGTTCAGTTTTTAGTCCGTTGACGGGTCTTTATGGCCTTCAACAAATTCCAGTAAATATGATTGAGCGAATTGAAGTGGTTCGCGGTGGCATTTCAGCCTTATACGGCTCAAGTGCTATTGGTGGAACTGTGAATGTAATTACTAAAAATCCAAAACAAAACAATTACAGTTTAAGTTATAGCTATGAAAAGATTGGCGGTAGCTCTAATCAAAATTTAATAAATGGTAATGCTACCGTCGTGAGCAAAGATTACAAGGCTGGAGCAAATTTTTTTGTAAGTAATAGGCGAAAGTCTGCGTATGATGAAAATGGTGATAATTATTCTGAATTACCAGCATTAAAGAGCAATTCTTTTGGAGTAAATGCTTTTTACTTACCTACGGAGAAGTCAAAATTAGAAATGAGTATTAGTAGTTTAAACGAATATCGTTATGGTGGCGAGATGGTTGATAAACCCGCATATCTAGCAAAACAATCTGAAGAACGCACTCATAATGTTTTAATGGGGAGCTTGGATTATCAGCTTAATTTTAATGAAGATAAAAGTTCGCTAATAATGTATTACGGCGGTCAAATTACAGATCGCGATCATTATACAGGTATAATTCCAGATGATGTGCAAGAAATGCAAAGCTTCTTTGCTGCACCGCCTTATGGGGTTTCAGAAGTTATAACACATCAAGGGGGTTCACAATTTAACCATAAATTCAATTCATTTTTAGGTGGAGTAACTGTATTTACGGGCGGGCTAGAATTTATTTATGACGATGTATTCGACGAAATTAAGTCGTATAATTATCTAACCAATCAGACAACGCAAAACATAGGTGTTTTTGTTCAGAATGATTGGGATATCACCCCAAGTTTAAATTTTCTTTCTGGTTTTCGTATCGATAAACACAACTTGGTAGATAAGGCTATTTTTAGTCCACGTCTTTCACTTCTATACAAACTAAAAGAGACTACTCAATTTCGTTTGGGGTGGGGTACGGGTTTTAGAGCACCTCAAGCTTTTGACACAGATTTACATATTGCCTTTGCAGGAGGTGGAATCTCTAGGATAACGCTTGATGATGATTTATTTGAAGAAAAGTCTAACAGTTTTACAGCCTCTGTAAATTACGATAAAGCTACCGAACATTTCATTGCTGGTTTTACTGTTGAAGGTTTTTACACACATTTAAACGATGCCTTTTATCTATTCCCTTTAGGTGAAGATGATTTTGGCGAACGCTTTGAAAAACGAAACGGTAGTGGAGCATCAGTAAAAGGGGTTACGGTAGAAGCACGTGCAAATTTTGATTATTTGGTAGAAGTTGATGCAGGTTATACCTTTCAGTCTAGCAAGTTTGATGATGCCGTAGAAAATATTGAAGGACTGCCTGCAAAGCGTGAGTTTCTGCGTACTCCCAATAATTATGGATACGCCACCTTAACATATACCCCTACTAAAAATTTGACTGCGAGTGCAAACTTAGTTTTTACAGGAAAAATGGATATAACCCACTTTGCTGGTGAAGGTACGGGACAAGATGTAGATGAGTATTTTAAAACTCCACAGTTCACAGAGTTAAGCTTTCGTCTTGGATATACCTTGAATATCCCAAAAGTGAGTACTGCACTTGAAATTTACGGCGGAGTAAAAAACCTAACAAATAGCTATCAAAACGATTTTGACACCGGTAAAAATCGCGATAGTAATTACATATATGGTCCTAGCGCACCAAGGTCTGTATTTGTAGGTTTAAAAATAAATTCACTTTAAAATGTTGAAGAATTATTTTGTCTTCAATATTTGAATGTTGCGCAACTAACAATAATTTTAAATTAAAATCCGCGTTCTTTCTGAAGCTGTTCATAAGCTTCTTGTACTTTTTTAAATTTTTCTTCGCCTCCTTTTTGGTGGGCTTCATCCATATGTTGCAGTTTGTCTGGATGGTATTTTTTTACCATAGTACGGTAAGCAGTTTTTATTTCGGCATTGGTTGCATTTCTGTCAATTTCTAGGATTTTATAGGCGCTGTCTGGGTTTTTAAAGAACATCGCTTTTATACTTTCAAAATCGCGAGCATAAACTCCTAGAAAACCAGCCATACGGTTTATTTCGTTTACTTCTGCAGTAGAAACGCTTCCATCTGCATTTGCTATGCTAAATAGAAAGTGAAGTATTTGTAATCTGCTTTCGTAACGCGTACGCTGCCTTAATAACCCACAAATGTTTTGAGCCGAGAGCTCACGTTTTTTCACTACTTCATTAAATACTTTAAAAGTAGCATTTGCACGCTCTCTGCCATAGGCCTGCACAAAATACTGGCGTACAAAATCTAGTTCGGTTTGGCTTACTTTGCCATCGGCTTTAATTACTAACGATGCTAATGACAGTAGGTTTAATTCAAAATCTGCAGGAGTAACTTGCTGTTGATTAGTCCCAAAAGGTGATTGAGATTTTGAAGTTTTTACACTTAGATTATCGAGTAGGCTTCCTATTATAAAACCGGCAATGGCACCTGGAAAACGATATACAAAATAACCTAGAATGGCTAAAACCCAACGAATCATAAAAGTGTAATTTTTCTTTTTTTACGCCGACAAAGGTAACCATTAATAACACGAATTTTCAAATTGAAATTTTCAATTAAAAAAGCTTTCTCGTTTTTTGAATTTTAAAGTCTTTTTTTGAGATTTATTTAAAACTTTTGCCTTTTCAAAAGTTGTATCTTTGTATAAAAATTTAATACACTTAAAATTATAAATATTATGTACCCACCCGAACTAGTAAAACCAATGCGTGAAGACCTAACAAAAGTTGGCTTTTCTGAGCTGTTTACTGCAGCAGATGTTGAAGCAGCTTTAAAGAAAGAAGGAACCACGCTCGTAGTTGTAAATTCAGTTTGTGGATGCGCAGCTGCCAATGCACGCCCAGGAGCGAGTATGTCTCTTGAAAACGACAAAAAACCAGATAATTTAGTTACTGTTTTTGCAGGTGTAGACCGCGAAGCAGTAGATGCTGCTAGAGCAAATATGGTTCCATTTCCACCGAGCTCTCCATCTATGGCCTTGTTTAAAAATGGCGAATTAGTGCATATGCTAGAGCGCCATCATATAGAAGGACGTCCTGCTCAAATGATAGCCGAAAATTTAAAAGGCGCTTATAACGAATTTTGTAATTAAGAAAATTAGCTTTGATACAGCTCAATAAACCCTTAACTATAGTTATTGGCATCTTTGCGCTAGGAGCAATTGCTTTTAACATTTACGACGATCCTAAAGTGTCTCACTTAATAGGAAAAGAAGTAGATAATTGGCTTTACAGAGTGTTTTGGCTACTCGTTGTTGGGGTATGTGTGTATAATTACATCCATATAGACCGCAATACGTTGAAAAATAAGTCGAAATCGAAACGATAAAGTATCAACGATAATTTTTTAAACTAGTAAAAGTAAAACCGTCTTTTTTAAAGGCGGTTTTCTTATTTTTGAACGCAAATGAAAGTACTAGCAAAATTTATTAGTTATCCCTTTTCGGTCTTGTTCTACCTGTTTTTTGGGATTACAATTCTTGTTTTTCACCCTATACAATGGGTTTGTTTCAATTGGTTTGGGTATAATGCACATAAAAAATGTGTAGATTATTTTAACTGGACACTATTGCGGTGTTTACATGTTTTAGGCACTACTTTTAAGGTAAAAATTGATGCAAACATACCCACAGATGCGCCGCTTATTATGGTTTCTAACCACCAGAGTATGTGGGATATCTCACCTATAAGCTGGTATTTACGTAAATATCACCCTAAATTTATTTCGAAAGTAGAACTGGGGAAAGGTATTCCATCTATTTCGTATAATTTAAGGCATGGAGGTTCTATTTTAATAGATAGAAAAAACCCGCGTCAAGCCATCGTTGAAATGGTGAAATTTTCCAAATACCTTCAGAAAAACAACAGAAGCGGAGTGATTTTCCCCGAAGGTACACGTAGTAAAACAGGGGTTCCAAAACCCTTTAGAAGAACAGGGCTGCAAACACTCTTTAAAAAAGTACCCGAAGGCTATGTGGTACCCGTTTCTATTAATAATTCATGGAAACTGCAACGCTGGGGGATGTTTCCCGTGCAAATGGGTGTTTGTTTAGAACTTACTGCACATCCTGCTATTAAAATTTCAGACTTTGAAGTGGAAGCCTTAATAGATAAAGTAGAAGCCACAATCACTTCAAATATCCATAAATAATGAGTGATTTATCCTCACTTGGCAATACTCAAGTTTCAGAAGTAATAGAGAACACTATTGCTTTTGTAAAAGAAGAATTGCATAATGCCGAAGGCGGTCACGATTGGTTTCATATAGAGCGGGTTTATAAAAATGCCTTGCTAATAGCTAAGGATGAAAAAGTAAATACTACCGTTGTTGCCCTTGGTGCATTGCTTCACGATATAGCCGATTCAAAATTTCACGATGGCGACGAAACTGTTGGCCCAACAAAGGCGAGAGCGTTTTTAGAAACTCAAAACATTTCAGAAGAACACATAGTTCATATTGTAAAAATTATAGAAAACATTTCGTTTAAGGGCGGCAACAAAACACAAGACTTTAGTTCGCACGAGCTAGACGTTGTACAAGATGCCGACAGGTTAGACGCCTTGGGAGCCATTGGCATTGCTCGCACCTTTAATTACGGGGGTTTTAAAAACAGAAAACTCTACGATCCAGCAATAAAACCTGTGTTACACATGACGCCTTCAGAATACAAGGCTTCTACTGCGCCAACGATTAATCATTTTTACGAAAAATTACTGCTTTTAAAAGACAAAATGAATACCCAAACTGGACGGAGTATCGCTGAAGAAAGACATGTTTTTATGGAGAATTTTCTGCAACAGTTTTATGCAGAATGGGAAGGAAAAAAATAAAAAACCTATCAAGTTTTAATTCTTGATAGGTTTTATAGTTAAAGGTTTTTTTTAAGCCTTAGCTTTTAGGTCCTTTAGTGTAGTTGTTTTATGACTATTTAAGGTGTTCTGCAAAAAAGCCCATCATCACTTTATATAAAGCCAATCTGTTTTCTTCTTTACCAAAACCATGACCTTCGTCGTATTTTACCATATAAGGCACCTCAACGCCTCTTTTGCGTAAGCTCTCAACAATCTGGTCTGCTTCATCAATATTCACTCTTGGATCGTTAGCGCCTTGTACCACAAATAAAGGCTTTGCTATTTTAGCTACATGCAATGCAGGAGAAACTTCATCCATAATGGCTTTTTCTTCAGGAATTGATGGGTTGTACCAAATTTTGTTCAACAACTCACGGTATTTTTCCCAATATGGAGGAATAGTTCCCATAAAGGTATGCAAGTTACTTACTCCCACATAATCTACACCACAGGCATATTTTTCTGGAGTTTTTGTCATTCCGCGTAAAACGGCATAACCCCCGTGACTTCCGCCGTAAATAGCAACCTTGTCTTTATCTGCCCAGCCTTGTGCTATTGCGTAATCTACTCCGTCTTCAACATCGTCCATTGCTTTTCGGCCTATTTGCCCAAAGCCTGCTTTTAAAAATGCTTTACCATAACCGCCCGAAATTCGGAAGTTAACGTGTAGTGTAGCATAGCCACGACTTGCGAACAACTGTGCTTCTGGGTTAAAACCCCAATTATCTCGTACACCTTGCGGACCGCCGTGTGGATTTACAACCATTGCAACGCGATCTCCTTCTTTGTAATTAACAGGTAGTGTAATGTAACCGTATAGCATAAGGCCGTCGCGACTCTTAAATTTAATAGGCTTCATAGTAGCCATATCTTCAGCCTTTAAATGTGGCAATAACTTGTAGAGTAAGCTTACAGTATCTTTATTAACATCGTATAAATAGTATTCTCCTACTATCTTATCGCTGGTAACAACTACCATATACTGAGACTCATCGTCTGTTTTTCCAACTGTAAAAAATTGCTTTTCGCCAAATTCCTTCTCTAAACGAGAATAAATTTTCTTGTAAGTTTCACTAACAGGAACAACAACGGTTTTCTCGCCAGTATAGCTGAAATAGTCTATTTCGTAATCTCTTTTTCTAGAAAGCGACACGCCAGAAACATCAAAAGTATCATTGCTAAAAAGTGTTTTTATCTTTTTATTTTCTTTTAAATCAAACAGTTGTATTTCAATTTTATCGCCTTCTAAATTTGAAATAACATAGGCGTCATCTGGGTTTTTTGTCGCTGGATTAAAAGATGAAATAGAAAATGTATCTCCAAACTCGGTAAGTTTTACACGGGTAAACTCGCCATCAATTTTATACAGCAATTCCATGTTTATACCATCTACAATTCTTTCTATAGCACGTAGGTTACCTTTTCTATCAAAATGGTAGCCACTTATTGGTGGATCACCCGCTTTAACAGTGTATAATTTTGTAGCCTCACCCGTATTAATATTAAGACGGTATGGTTCTTCTTGTTGCAGATCGTCTTTATTCATCTGTATAATTACATTGTTAGTATCTTCTTTTAAAGATTCAATAATGTTTACACGAACACCATCATAAGGCGTTAAATCTTTCATGTTCTGCCCCGTAATATCTACCCCGTACACGTGATAGTTTTCGTCTCCTCCTTTGTCTTGCATATAGAGAATTCGGGTGTCATTAGCCCAATAAAAACCACGTATTAAATCTTCTTCTTGTTTAATAAGCAAGGTTTCTTTTTGGGTTGCCGTTTCCTTTAAGTATAAGTCGCGTTCGCCACTTTCTCTACGTTTTAAATAGCTTATATACTTACCGTCTGGTGAAAGCTTAAAAGAATAAGCCTCTGGAGTTTTAAAATAATCTTCAACAGAATATTTATAGCTGCCAGATTCCATTGCAGCTAGTTTTTCTAGTGCTGCATCGGTAGATGGAAGTGCGGTATTTCCTGGTTTAGTTTTTACTGTTTTCTTCAATGTAAGTGGATATTTTTGCCCCATTTGTTCGTAGGTTCCTTCAATGCTATCACCCGATAATGAACCGGTATAGGTCATTTTCATTTTAGCAGAAGTGATAGTTACTTGATCGTCCTGCAATATTACAGAATCGAGTTCAATTCCTGTAGCGCCTTGGGCAGGAACATCAAGGGTTGCTTTTAATCCGTCTTCAGAAGTAGAAATATTATAGATTAACTCTATTTGCATGCCCTGAACATCGAGCGTTCCACTATAGGAACCCTTAAGCTCTTGAGCATTTACTGTCCCTGCTAAAAGCAGGAGTGTTATTGCGATTGAATATTTTATAAGTGATACCATGGCTTGAATTTAAAAAATTAGTTTTACGATTAGATAGATTGCAACTCCTATAACAAGGCCAATTGCAAATTTTATAAGTTGAATTCGAGTGGATTTAGCACTCTTTTTGTTTTTTTCTTTTGAAGTGATTTCTTGTGTTTCCATATTTTAGGTTTTTAATTTTAGTGATGTTGTAGGTGTATATATTGGGTTACAAATACGTAAGCTATAAGTGCGAATGATATAAACCATAGTATTGTTTGTTTTTTTGAAGTTTTCATAAAAGTTAGTTTTAGTTATAATAAAATGTTGCATTTATTTCTGAAACAAACTTCTTAAACAAAACACTATAATAAAAAAGAAGCATCCCCATATTTAGGAAATTCGGGAGATAAAAAAATCACGCTACACGCTTAAAACAGTAGGCTTACAGAATATTTGCGCGCTTTTAAGATGAAGAAAAAACAGCAACCCTATATTTATAAATTTAGGGTGTAAAGTGAGTTTTTAGGTGATATTCTTGATTTCCTTGATGTAAAAAGACGGATTTAAACCCGTGTCTTTTTTGAAGTATTTGGTAAAGGAATCTGCCGATTTATACCCCACTTCTTCGGCAATAGATTGTATGGAATACGACCTGAAAAGCACATCGTTTTTAAGACGCATTATGGTGTAGTTTATTCGAAGATCGTTAATATAGGTATTGAAATTTTTACCGTAATGCGAGTTGATTACTTTTGATAGATAGGAAGTATTTGTATTTATCTTTTTGGCAACATTGTATGAGTTGCATTCTAGTTTTAAAAAATACTCTTGTTTTTCTAGCTTTTTAAGTCCGTCTAAAATTTGTGACTTTACTTCTTCAGAAACATCGCTGGTATTTGTTTCTTCTAAAATTTCGTCTTTAGTATTTATAATATCTGTGGGAGATTTAGCCGTTTCAATTTTTGAAAGTAATTCCTGGAACTTTACTTCATTCTTCTTTTTAATTTGATAAAATCGAAGGAGTAAAAATAGAAGCGCCAAAATTATTAAGGTTGCGCCTAATAATATATAATTGAGGTAGTTTTGCTTTTCATCTTTTTCAGCTTCAAGAATTTTGAGTTCGCTTTTAAACTTTTCAATTTCTTGTGCTTTGGTTGATGCTTTTACCTCACTTTTAATTTTATCAAATTCAGAAGTTGTATTTATAAACTTCTCAAAGTAGTAATTTGCTTTTTCAAAATCGCCCGTTTCCTTATAACTATCTGCTAAAAGTTTATAGAAATCAGACATAAAGCCTTCTTCGCTAGGCTTTACATTGTATTCGTCCAAGGCTTGTTGTAAGGTTGTTTTTGCAGCTTCAAATTTGCCCTCACCGTGTTCAGATTTCCCGATGGCATATTTATTTCGCAATTTTAATACTGGAATACCTTGATCACAAAGTTTTGATGCTGTTTTAAAATTTTCTTTGGCTTGGGTATATTTTTTTTCGAAGTAATCAATCTCGCCAAGGGTTTCATGTAAAGTACGCTTATTGCAGCTGTCTGTAGGCGTTATTAATTCTGAAATAAATTTAGCGTACTGCTTAGCCGAATCTGCTTGCTTCAATTTTAAAAATGAATTTGCTTGACTAGCATAGATATTGGTTAAATATGCTGTTTTCATCTCAGCATTAAAAACAGAATCTATTGATTTGTTCTTATAAATTAATACACTTTTTTTACGAATATCTATCGCTTTTTGATGATCTCCAGATATTTGTAATATATATGAAGTTAACTGTAAAACATTTTCCTTTAAGAGATTGTCGCCTATTTCTTCAGCTAGCAAAAGCGCTTTGTCTGCAAGATCAAGTGCTTTTGAAGCATTCGAAAGCCCTAATTGAATATTTGCACCTAAAACATAATTTTTAACAACTTCTTTTTTTAGATTGTTTTTCGTGGCAAAGTTTAAAGCCTTTTCATATTGTGCTTGCGCTTTATCGTAATCAATATGCGAAGTATAAATATATGCTATATTGAAAATTCCCAGCCATTCTTTTTCTTTGTTTTGCTCGTTTTGGGCTTTTAAAATATAGGCTTCAGATGCCTCTATAGCTATAGGAAGATTACTATAAATATATTTATTAATAGAGTCGTTAATTGATTGATACGGCAATTGTGAAAGCGTCTCTTTCTGCTGCCCAAAAAAGAAGGTGCAGTTTAAGATAAAACTGTAAAGAAGCACTTTTTTAATAAATCTCATAGATTTAATCAGTCGAATTTTCGAACAACATAAGTGCGGTAAAGTTACTAATTAAAATAATTTTAGCTGCGGGTTTTTAAGCTGAAGAAAATGTGAAGTATTCAACGGTTCAATTATCAAACCCTTTAAATATTTCTTTTTCGCAATTGCCATAGTGTTTTTTACTTGCTCACTTATCGTTCCTTCGCCCTTTATGCGTCTTCCCCAATTGCTGTCGTTGAGGTTTCCACCGTGACATTCGGCTATTTGGTTTAAGACACGATCTGCTTTATCTGGGATCGTTTTATACGCCCAGTCTTTAAAAATTTCTGCAATCTGCCCGTTTAGCCTCACAATAGTGTAACTTACATCTACCGCTCCAAGCGCTGCTACCTTTTTTACTAAGGGAAGAATTTCGTGACTGTTTAAAGATGGGATTATTGGCGCCATCATTACACGCACGGGAATACCGTGTTTTGAAAGTTCCTCAACTGTTTTTAATCGTTGTTTAATACTCGCTGTCCTTGGCTCTAGTAGCCTACGTGTATCTTCAGAAAGTGAAGTAATAGAGATATTTACCGAAATTGTGTTTAATAGTGCCATTTCCTTCAAAATATCGAGGTCGCGAAGTATCAATGAGTTCTTGGTGATGATGCCCGTTGGGTGTTTCCACTTTAGCATTACTTCTAGACATTTTCTTGTTAGCTCTAGCTTGCGTTCTAAGGGTTGGTAACAATCTGTATTTCCTGAAAAAACAATAGTGTTTCCCTGCCAGTTTTTTGAACTTATCTTTTCTTCTAAAAGTTGCGCTGCATTTTTTTTAAAAAGTATGTTTCGTTCAAAGTCTAAACCTGCGCCATAACCCCAGTATTCGTGCGAATTCCTTGCATAGCAATACACACAACCGTGCTCGCAACCCTGATACGGATTTGCCGAAAAACCCATTCCAACATCTGGACTATTCACTTTGTTTACAAAGGTCTTTGGGAAAACTTCTATGTATTTGGTTTTGTTTTTGTCTGCTTCTTCGCCTTCGGCTTCACAGAAATTTAAAAATTCGTCCAACACTTCGTGACTGTTTTCAAAGAAACGGTTGTGTACATTTTTCTGGGCGCCACGGCCTTTTAAAACATTATCGGGCATAAAAAAACTTTGAAGATTGGGTTTCTTCAAAGTTAATTATAATTTGGAATAAATCCTTTATTATTCGGAAATAATCCTATTTGTTTATTGCCTTATTTAATGCTTCCTTACCGCCAACGATTGGAATTTCAATACTAGTTCCATCAAGATCAACAGTGAGTGTCGTTCCCGGTTCTGGCAAAAGTGTGAATTTGTTATCGCTAGAAAAAATCATCAACCCAATTTGCTGTCCAGCTGGAATTATTTGATCGTCTGGAATAAGGTCAAAAGACATTTCATAAAACTTACCTGGAATTAAAGGTTCACTTTCTGTAATTGACTTGTAATTTTGTGGGTCTGCCCAACCTCTCGTTATAATATTGTCGGTTATTTTTGTGTTTTTGCCTTTATTCCAAGGTAAGGAAACCATCCAAACAGAAAGATTTGCCGCAGGCTTGCTGCTTGCCAACTTTATATTCAATTTAGAAAGCCCTGAAAGATGAAGGTCTTCCTTTAGAATAGGAGTTGTGAATAATAATCTGTGAATAGAATTTTCAAGTTGCGCGAGTGAGTCTCCCGAAAAATGATAATCATCAATCAAAGTTAGTGTGCCTTGTTTTTTAATTTTTTCAACCGTCAGCATTCCTTCATTTTCTGAATTCGCTTTAAGCTTAAATGTAACCTTTTCAGCATCCGGATTTGGATAATTGGCATAGGAGGTAGGATTGTTATTGTCATCATTTTCGCGAACTATCCACGCTTTTGGCCCATTTTCTATGCCGTTTTCTATTCCGAAAAGATATTTTGTAAACCATTTATTCATCATTGCTAGTGGTGGAGGGCCACCGTGTCCCTTTTGATGGTAATAGATTTTTACGGGCAGTCCCATATCTTCCGCAGCCTTGTAAATTCTATAACTGTGCTCTGGCATTACGTTCCAATCATTAAAGCCGTGAGCCATAAATAATGCGGCTTTCATTGGTTTCATATCGTTTAAATAATCTCTGCCAGCCCAAAATTTGTTGTAATCGCCTGTTTTACGGTCTATTCCGTTTGCAATTTCAGTATCGCGATACACTTTGTTGTTGTGGGCGCGTTTAGACTCGTCGCCACTGTGAATAAAATCGTAGAGTACATCTACATCTTCACCTAAATAACCGCCTGGCGAACGCACTAGACCATTACTTCTGTAATAATGGTAATAGGAAGTATTTGGCGCAATAGGAATAATAGCTTCAAGACCTTCAACACCTGTAGTTGCAGCTGCTAACGGAATGGTACCGTTATACGAAGTTCCCGTCATCCCCACTTTTCCGGTGGCCCAATATGCTTTTACTTCTTCGTTTCCATCTGGACTTGTATAGCCTTTTGCACGACCGTTTAACCAATCTATAACCGCTTTTGGTGCTAAGGATTCATTATCGCCACCAACGGTTGGAGACCCTTGTGAAAGCCCCGTTCCAGGCGATGAAGAATGAACAACTATATAGCCTCGCGGCACCCAAGTTTTAATTTGTGTATTCGATATTATGGGTCTCTCCCCACGTCTGGTTACAGAGGGATGCACTATTTCTTTGCTTTCTTCGCCTAATTCCTGATACACATCGTAAAATGCACCTTCAGTTTCTGGGGCGACACCTGCAAAATAAGGACTTGACTCATAAATTACCGGAAGTTTTAAACCGTCGGTTTCGGTTTGTTTGGGTCTTGTAACGTCTACGTGCATTCTATCTGGTTTGCCGTCGCCGTCAGTATCGAAAGTGGTTTCTACCCATAAATCTGTTCTAATCCAATCGTTTGAATTTTCAAAAGCTGGAACTATTTGTGCCTCGCCGTCTTTAAACCACGGTTCGGGTTTATCCTGAGCGTTTATTGAAAACGTAAAAGCAAGTGAAAAAAGAAATAAAAAGTAATTTTTCATATTGATATTCATTTAATTATTTCCCCGGAAAGTCAGCTTTGCGCTTCTGAAGAAATGCTTGTGTACCTTCTTTAAAGTCTTCGGTGCCAAAACAGTTTCCAAACTCTTCAATTTCCACATCAAAACCGTTTTTGCCGTCTTCGTAGTTTGCGTTTATGGCTCTTATAGCTGCAGCAATTGCAACGCTAGAGTTTCTCATAATTTTTCCGCCAAGCTTTTCTGTAAATTCCATCAATTCCTCTAGTGGAGTTACGTGGTTTACAAGGCCGTATTGTAGCGCTTGTTCGGCACTTATCATACCGGCAGTCATAATCATTTCCATTGCGCGGCCTTTACCTACAAGTTGTGGTAAACGCTGGGTGCCGCCATATCCTGGAATAACACCAAGAGACACTTCTGGAAGGCCCATTTTTGCGTTTTCTGAAGCTACTCTAAAGTGTGCTGCCATTGCTAGCTCTAGTCCGCCACCAAGGGCAAACCCATTTACAGCAGCGATTACTGGCTTTGAGAGATTTGCAACAAAATTGAATAACAACTCTTGTCCTTTTTCAGCTAATTTACCACCTTCTGAAACAGAAAAGTCTGCAAATTCACTAATATCTGCCCCAGCAACAAAGGCTTTTTCGCCGCTTCCGGTTACAATAATCACTTTTGTATTTGATGAATTTTCGGCTTCTTCAAAAGCCGTGTGTAGCTCTTGTATGGTTTCGCGGTTTAAGGCATTTAATTTTGAAGGACGGTTAATGGTAATCGTAGTAATACTGTTGTTAGTTTCAGAAAGTATGTTTTGAAATTTCATTTTTATTGATGTTTGATTAAAGTTTATTTGACTGCGAATTCACAAATTTTTTAAAACCCAGCCCTTAATTGAGCCATCACGGATGTTCCCTTTTAGGGGAAGGGATTATATGCTTTACTATTAATTCGTGACTTCGTGGCTACTTTCACAAAGCTACTAAAAACCTTAATTCATTGCGGGAATCGACACTTTAAAAGTTGTTTTTTCTTCCGAAGAATCTAAACTTATAGTACCGCCATAGGTTTCAACTATATTTTTTACCATTCCTAAGCCCAAGCCCATTCCGCTGGATTTGGTGGTGAATTGAGGTTCAAAAATACGCGTTCTGTTATCTTCAGGAACGCCAATTCCGTTATCGGTAACGCTAATATTTACCGTAGCATTGTCTGTAGTAACACGAACGTCTATTCTAGGTTCTGAAGGTTTTTTTTGCGCAATAGATTGAATGCTATTCTTTACCAAATTAGTCACTACACGTACAAGCTGCGTTCTGTCAAAAAGTACGCGTACTTCATTTTCTTCAGAAAAGAAATAGATGTAATCCTCATTAAATATATCTAATGCCAGTTTGCTTATTTTAACAACATTTAGTGTTTCATCTTGTTGTGCGGGCATTTTTGCGTAGGTAGAAAAAGCAGAAGATATAGAGCTTAAGGTGTCTATTTGCTGAAGCAGCGTATTTGTGTATTCGGCCATTTTTTTATCTACATCGGGGTCTTTACAATCAAATTTCCGCTGAAAACTCTGTACTGTAAGTCGCATAGGGGTTAGCGGGTTTTTAATTTCGTGAGCCACTTGCTTTGCCATTTCGCGCCAAGCGGTTTCACGCTCGCTAGCAGCTAGTTGGGCGGCGCTGTTTTCTAGCTCGTCTATCATACCGTTATACGAATTTACAAGCAGCGATATTTCCTGTGGAGTATCGCTAATATGTATTTTTTTGTTTCGAGTATCAAAACGGGTTTCCGAAAGCTTTTCACTAATTTCCTTTAACGATCGCGTAATGTATTTTGAAAGAAAATAGGAAATAACAATAGCGGTTATCAGCATAAAGAAATATGCTATTCCCAATCTGTATAAGTATTCGGTTAGTTCATTGTTTATAAAACCATCGTCTTCAATATACGGTAAATTGAGGATGGCTAGGGGCTTAAAGTAACTGTCTGTAATATAAGTGTATGAAGACTGGTATTTCTGGCCGTTTTCTTCAAATTCTTTAATATAACTTTTAGTAGGAGAGTCTTGTAGTTCGCGTAAAGCGTTGTCGTTCATTTTTGGTGAAACGGTATCCTTAAAAAATGAAGGTTTAGACGATTTTAAAAGATTTCCGTCTAGGTCGTACAGAAATATCTCTAGACTGTGAATGTCTTTTATCTCGTATATTTTGTCTTTAAAAATTAACGGAATTTGCGCCGTTTCTACAGGATAGGTAGTGGTTTTTAAGATGTAATTGATGTTTTCGCGTATAGCGGCTTCTTTGCGCAATAAACGGTCACGGTGATAATCTTGTGCTTCTTCCTTATACTGAAATACAGTTACTATAGCAATTAGGACCGAAGCCCCAAAAACCAATAGGAACATAGAAAGAAAGATACGAGTACGAAGCGATTTTTTGTAAAAATACATTTACACTTTTTTTTGAAAAATGAAAGATAGCAATAATTAAACCAACATTTTAACTCCGTTTGGGAAGTGTCGAAATTAATTCTCTCTAATTCGTTTGTAAATTTTATAGCCCATCATCAATAGAACAGCAAATAAAATAATACCGATAGTTCCGTAAATCCAATTGACAGCACTTTTTAAAATCACTAAAAAGACTACTGCAAATAGGATGATAGTAGGCGCTTCATTAAAGAGGCGCATAAAGTTTGACGAGTGTTTTACCACTCCGTTTTGAAGTTGTTTAAAAATCTGGTGGCACTTAAAGTGGTATATCAATAAGAGAACGACAAAGGCCAATTTAACCTGCATCCAGCCATCGCTTAAAAAAAATAAGCGCATAGAAAGAAGCCAAACTCCGAAGAAAACAGCTAATATCATACTAGGCCAGGTAATAATATTCCACAGGCGGGAAGCCATTATTTTTAGTTGATCGCCTAAGATTTCCTTGTCTGGCGAAGGTTTTTGCGAAGCTTCAATTTGGTATACAAACAAGCGAACAATGTAAAAAAGCCCAGCAAACCAAGTGATTATAAATATTAAGTGAAGAGATTTTATGTAAGGATAATATTGTTCCATTAATAGCTCAGTTTCGTAAAAACTTGGCCGTAAAGATACCTAATTTATCAGTTAATGATAAGTGTCAATTTTTAATAAATTTCTTGGTACTTTTTCCTTCGGAAGATTCTATAGTTATAAAATACATTCCAGATTTTAAGGCTGAAACGTCTATTTCGTTTGAATTGATTTGTTTTTCAAAAAGTACTTTTCTTCCGTTGGTGTCAAATATGGAAATAGAGAAATTAGTTTCAGCAGCTTTTATAAATAGCTTATTATTTGAAGGATTGGGATAAAGTAAAAAAGTATTTTCTTCGGAATCGGGAACTGATAATACGGGAAAATTATAAAAACTAAAAATAAACCCAGGATATACTTCAAATGAAAATTCCTCTACACCATTATTGGGGTCTTTCCAATATTGAAAGTATAAAGTGGAGTCATTTTCAAATTGAGCAAAATAATTAGCTTCAAAATCATTGTGAAATTCACAGTTTTCAGAAGTAGATAGAAAATCTTTTGAAATTAGTATTGAACCGTTAGTTGAAGTTTCGGAATAATCAAACTTACCGCTAAACTCATTACAGGAACCAAAACCTGTATAAGATAAATCTGGATTAATGGTGATAGTAGGAACAATTGGAGGGTCATATTCACCAATATAAGTTTCTTCGCCAAGATCATAAGACATATAGTGTAAATACCATTTTTGAAATAGCCCTTCATCAAGTTCTTCCAAAGGCTGATCCGAAAATTCAGCGCGATTTCCATTGGCGTCTATTAAGCGAAATATCTTTCTTCCGTTCGAAAAAACAAAGTAGAAATATGTAAATGTTCGCTCTTCTAGAGCTTGATTGCTTAAATATTCATAGAAGTAAATATCTTCAAAATAACAATTTGGATCTGTACAATCTGTTGAAGAAACTTCATTATCGTAAAATGTTATTTCATCGGCATTAAATGTAATATTTGCAGAAAATGTATTTTCTATACCGTTTGTAATTGCAGCATAATCTGGATTATTTCCGCTAAAATTTAGTGTCATTGTTTCGCCATAAGGAACATAGTTCCAGTTACCATCCAGCTGAATATTTCGTAGATACCAGGTTTGTTGAACAATGTCTGTTACTTGGGCAGATAAGTTATTTTGTATAAATAGAATACAGAAAAAAAGTAATATTTTTCTCATAACTAAAAGATTAGTAGATAAATATACAAAAACTAGTTTGATTCGGTGAGTGTTTTTCTAATTTCTCTATTCAAAAAATAACCAGTTACTAGGGTAGAAAGTATATCTGCTACAGGGAATGATATCCACACTCCTAATTCGCCAAAATAAAGAGGTAAAATAAGAATTAGGGGAATAAAGAAAAACCCTTGGCGTGTTAAGGTTAGCAATAATGCAGGAGTAGCTTTTCCTATAGCCTGAAAATATGCCGAACCTATAAGTTGAAGTGCAATAATAGGCGTAGCCGCAAAAACCCAACGCATATAATGAGGAGTTTCAGAAAGAATGGCAGCATCGTTTGTAAACACAGAGACTATAGCTTCTGGGAAAGTCATTATTACAATAAAAATAACAAGTCCTAAACCACCAGCGTACAAAATAGCTTTATTTATACTCTCGCGTACACGCGAAAATTTATGAGCGCCATAATTAAAACCTGCAATTGGTAAAAACCCTTGAGTGACCCCCAGAACAGGGAAGAGGGCAAACATAAGCATACGGGCAATGATACCATAAGAAGCTACCGAAGCTTCACCGCCTATGCGATACAGTATATTGTTCATTAAAAGATAGGTAACGCTTACTACGGCTTGTCTAGCAAGGGTCACAAAACCCAGTGCAGTCATTTCTTTTATGATAACGGTGTTTAGACCAAAGTGGCTTAAATTTATTTTAAGTTCAGAGTTGTTGCTTAAAAAGAACCACAGCACATATAAAAAAGACAAGCTGTATGAAATGGTTGTAGCCCAAGCTGCACCTGCCATCCCCAGGTCTAATAGATTGATGAATACAAAATCTAAAAGCAGATTACCCACAGATGGGATAATCATTGCAATCATTGCAAATTTTGGCTTTCCCTCGGCGCGAATTACGTTGTTGCCCATCATACTGAGTGCTAAGAGAGGAACTCCGTAAAGTACAATGCGGTAATAGATTTTTGCAGGGTCAAAAATGGCACCTTTCCCTCCAAAAGCAGGTATAAGTTCATTGATAAAAACCAATCCAAATACGACCATAACAGTAGTTATTAGGACGGTTAATGAAATTTGATTTCCAAAGGTTTTTAGTGCTCTCTCTTTATTTTCTGCTCCTAAAGCACGTGAGATCATCGAGGAGCCTCCTATACCTATTGCCATCCCTAGAGCGGCAATAAAGAAGGACACAGGCAAAACCACATTAATAGCGGCTATGGCAATAGAGCCTATCCAGTTGCCAACAAAAATGGTGTCTACCAATATATTTAAAGACATCACTAAAATGCCGATAGAGGCAGGAACAGCTTGTTTTATCAGTAAACTTCCAATAGAATCGGTGCCTAGTGCGGCACTTTGATTAGGTTTCATTAGGCTATAGCAGTTTTTAAGTCTACTATGCGCCAATGGTCTATCCAGGACGTTAATACCTCAACCCAATCATCGCGATCGTTTAAGCAAGGGATAACTGTAAATTCTTTTCCGCCTGCTTCGTGAAATATTTCTTCGCCTTCCATAGCTATTTCTTCAAGAGTTTCTAGACAATCGCTTACAAATGCTGGAGTTACTATAGCCATCTTTTTAACACCCTTAAGTCCCATTCTCTCAATAGTCCTATCGGTATAGGGTTGTAACCAAGGGTCAAAACCTAAACGCGATTGAAATGAAGTTGAAAATGTACCGGGAGCGAGCTTGAGTTTTGCCGCTACCATAGCCGTTGTTTTTAAACACTGATGGCGATAGCAAAATTGATGCGCTTTGGAGTCTGTTACACAACAACTACCATCTATTTTACAATGGCTTTTTGTGATATCGCTTTTGCGAATATGTCTTTCCGGAACACCGTGATAACTAAATAATAGATGGTCGTAATCTAGGTTTTCTAGTTTTTCTGAAATGCTTTTTGAAAGCACCTCAATATATTCTGGCTTGTTGTAAAATGCTTCAAGGGAAGTGATCTTTAAATGCTGAAAGAATTGGTTTTTAAGCTCTGCTACCTTTACATCGATTGTTTCTGTAGTTGCCATGGCAAATTGTGGGTAGAGCGGTATGGTAAGAACTTCGTCTACACCTTGGTCTACTAATTCTTGTAAGCCCTTTTTAAGAGTCATACTGCCATAACGCATGGCTAAGGCTACAGGTATAGTAGTTTTTTCTTGTATTTTTTTCTGAAGTCTTTCCGAAATAACAATTAAGGGCGAGCCTTCATCCCACCATATACGTTGGTATGCTTCGGCAGATTTCTTTGGCCTAGTGTTTAAAATAATACCACGTACCAAAAAGGATCGAAACCAATAAGGTACATCAATAACACGTGGATCCATTAAGAACTCATCGAGATATTTTTTAACATCTTTTGGGTCTGTACTATCTGGCGAGCCAAGGTTTACGAGAAGAACTCCTTTCATTTAAAGAAAATTTACACAAAATTAGTCTTTTAAAAGGGAAAGCTCAAAGAAGAAGAGTTAATTAAATTATGGTGTTATAAAGCTTCTCAATAACAGCGGCTATTATTTTGTAAAAAAAATTAAGAGGCTTGGTTTTTCTGTTGTTTTAAGTGGATTTGTCTTTCAAGATTAATTAAAGGTTAAGTCTGTTTAATATTTACTGTATCGTTCATTATTCACAAAAAAACATAACTATCTTCGCCGAAAATTACAATCTTTTAAATTCTTTATAAGAAATGAAACAACTCAACTTTTTACTTACATCTTTAATCCTTTGCGTTTTTACAAACGGAATGATAGCACAAACTGCAATTGGATTTGAAGATTTTGATGGAAATGAAATTAATTTAACTAGCACGGCAAATGTTGCTGATTACGGTATGGCTGGCGGTACTGGCGGTGATGTTTTTGGTCGTGTAGACGGGCAGCTTGGAGGAGTAGGTATGCCTTTTGACGTTGCAGACGACACTCAGTTTGATGTTGGTGGCGGAGGTGCTGGGTCTAGTTTTCCAGGAGATCAATTAGGAATTGCTGGAAAAAACTCCACAGCTTTTTTTGCCTTGAACGACATGGATGGTGTTGGGGTTAATAATGCTGTTTGGACGTTTTCTGGTTGGGGCTCCGCAGTTATTAGTTCTATAACAGTAGATATTGCTGCTATGGGCGATTTTGAAGCTGCTTCTAGCGACGGCTTTATTATTGAAGCTGCAATAGATGGAGGAACATTTCAAGAAATATTTAAAGCTTCAACAAATGAGGCTGCTTTAAAAACATATCGCCCCTTAGACGGTGGTTTTGTTTTTATAGACGATGATCCATTAGAATTATTTATTGATGGAAGTACTACTGCTGTTGGTTTTCTTGATAAATCTGATGTTACTACAGGTAATTTTGACACCTATACGTCTTCACTTTTAAACGGGCAAACGGCTACAGAAGTTCAGATTAGAATACGATGGGAAGGTACTCCTAGTGGTTCAGAACCTATGGGAATCGATAATATTACCGTTAATGGTAGCCTAAGTGGTGGAACACCACAATTAGTAATTTCAGAAATTATGTATAATCCAGCAAGTGCTGAAGATAATTGGGAATGGATAGAAGTTTATAACGCTGGGGCTACCGCTGTAGACCTTACAGGCTTTGTAATAGACGATAACAATGGCGTAGCTCATAGTGTAGCAAATATTGCTGGCGGAACAATTGCCGCTGGATCTTCTGCTGTTTTATATAATGTAGATGATGTAACTGCTACAGATTTTACAGACGCTTGGGGAGATGTTGTTCTTATTCCTGTTACTAATTGGGGAGCAATGTCACTAAATAATGGTGGCGATACTATTGGGATATGGGAAGACTTCACAGCTTATTCTGGCGATAATGTTGCTCAACTTAATACAATTGAAAACGTAACTTACGACGATGCTAATGGCTGGCCTAGTGATGACAACTCGGGGTCAATATTTTTAAATGACTTAACGGCCGATAATAATCTAGGTGCTAATTGGACTCTTAGTACAGATGGAGCTACAACGCCTCTTTTTAACGCATATACAAGTAATGCTGAAGCTGGAAATTCAGGTTCAGATATTGGCTCACCGGGTGTGAATGCAGCTGGTGTTCAACAATTACTAATTAGTGAAATAGTAGTGACTCCAACCGCAGCAGAGTTTATAGAAATCTTTAATCCAAATGCAACTGCAATGGATTTAAGTGATGTGTATATTACAGACGCTACTTTTGCTGGAAGCTCAACCTACTATTACAATATTGTTACTGGCACTAATGCAGGTGGTGGTAGTTTTGGCGATTTTTTTGCCCGTTTTCCTGATGGGGCAACTATTGCAGCTGGAGAATACCAAACAATAGCAATTGCTGGTTCAGATGGGTATTTTGCTGCCTATGGGTCTAATCCAGATTACGAGCTTTTTGAAGATAATGCTACTGCAGATGGCATAGCCGATATGCGTGAAGCCCTTCCTGGTTCTATAAATTTTCAAGGTGGTTTTACAAACAGCGGTGAAGTTGCAATTCTTTTTTATTGGGATGGAACTACAGATTTAGTTACAGACTTAGATTATGTAGTTTGGGGAGATACTGCCGAAGCTGTAGATAAAACAGGAGTTGCTATCGATGGTCCAGATACAGATACTACAACATCTACTTACAACAATGATACAGCATTAAGTTCACAACAAATTGTAAGTGCTTCTGCTCATGCGAGTGAGCAATCTTTCCAAAGACAAGATTTTTCTGAAGGCAGTGAGCTTGCTACTGGCGGAAATGGTGCAAATGGTCACGATGAGACTTCAGAAGATTTAATGAATACTTGGTGTTCTTCAGCAGTTACTCCAGGGGCTGAGAACTCTTGCGGTGTTGTTCCTGCAACGGTTGTGTTTGTTCACGAAGTACAAGGTAATGGACCAACAACTCCATTGGCAGGGCAAACGGTGAAAGTGTCTGCTATTGTTACTGCAAATTATCAGAATAGCGATCAGTTAAGCGGCTTCTTTATCCAAGAAGAAGACACTCAAGTTGATGCCGATCCAAATACTTCAGAAGGTGTTTTTGTGTATTGCAACAGCTGTCCCGATGCAGTAAACGTTGGTGATTTAGTTGAAGTTACTGGTTTGGCGGTAGAATTCTTCGGAATGACCCAAATTGATGTTACAGTGACTGGAGGTTTAGTTTCAGTACTAAGCAGTGGAAACACACTTCCTACAGAAGCTTCAATAACATTACCTGCAACATCAAGCACAGAAGCAGAAACTACTTTCGAAAACGTGGAAGGAATGCTTGTAAATATAACGACCAATCTTGTGGTAAGTGAGTATTTTGAATTGGCGCGTTACGGAACATTAATGCTTTCAGCAAATGAAAGAGCACATCAGTTTACACACGATAATGAACCAGATGCTGCAGCCTATTCACTTTTCTTAGACGAGTTAAATAAAACTAGAATTATTTTAGACGACGATACTAATATTCAAAATGCTCCAACAGCGGGAGCTTCAGATAAAGCTTATTTTTGGCCAAGACCTGGTTTAAGTAATTCAAGCTTAATTCGTGGTGGCGATCAAATTAGCAATCTGAAAGGAATTATGCATTGGTCTTTTTCTGGGCAAAGTGGTACAGATGCTTGGAGAATACGTCCAGTATTAGATGTTTATAATTACGATTTTACTGCTGTAAACCCAAGAGTAAACACGCCACCTGTTGTGGGAGGAAACTTTAAAGTAGCAAGTTTTAATGTGCTTAATTACTTTACCACTATTGATGCTCGTGGGGCAGATTCGCCAGCCGAATTAGGTCGTCAACGTGAAAAAATAGCTTCTGCTATTTGTGCGCTAAACGCAGATGTTGTTGGGCTTATAGAAATTGAAAATAATGGTGCGGAAGCAATAAATGATCTTTTAAACGGAACAGGAGGTATAAACGAAAGTTGTGGCGCTACTTATGCCGCAGTAAACGCAGGTATTATTGGAAGTGATGAAATTGCAGTCGCTTTTATTTACAATACGGCTACAGTTACTTTAGAAGGAGCGCATGCTATTTTGGATAGCTCGGTAGATCCACGTTTCTTAGACGATAAAAACCGTCCAGCTTTAGCACAGACCTTTAAAGAAACTGCTTCAGGAGCAAAATTAACGGTTGTTGTAAACCACTTTAAATCGAAAGGTTCTTCTTGTGACGATGTGGGGGATCCAGATTTAAATGACGGTTCAGGAAACTGTAATCTTACACGTACTAATGCAGCCGCTGCTCTTGTAGATTGGCTTGCAACAGATCCTACAAATAGTAACGATCCAGATTTCTTGATTATTGGTGATTTAAATTCGTATAAAAATGAAACTCCAATTGATGCAATTAAAGCAGGAGCAGATGATACTGAAGGTACTTCAGACGATTTTACCGATTTATTAGAGAGTCTAGTAGGGCCAGACGCCTATAGTTATGTGTTTGATGGCCAGTTGGGTTATTTAGATTACGGGATGGCAAGTGCTAATCTTGTAAGTCAGCTTACTGGTACCTCTGCTTGGAATATTAATGCCGATGAGGTTAATGTTTTTGATTATAACGATGCTATCCAAGATGCTGGTGAATCTTCTTTTGAACGCGAATCGGGTGTGCTTCCTGTGTATGAACCTAATATGTTTAGAGCTTCAGACCACGATCCTATTTTAGTGGGAATGAATCTTGATCCTGCAAATAACGCACCTGTAATTCAATGTCCATCAAATATAACTACTCCCGTAGACGCTGGTGTTTGTGGTGCTGTAGTAACTTTCTTAGATGCTACTGCAACAGATGTTGATGGCGATTTAGATACCGTTATTCAAACTGGAGGTCTTAGCTCTGGTAGCGAGTTTCCGGTAGGTGTTTCAACCATTGAATACACTGCTACAGACCTAAATGGAAATGCTGTTATTTGTGCCTTTACAATTACTGTTGAAGATACAGTAGCTCCAGCATTAGTATGTGAAAATATTACTGTTGAATTAGGCGCAGATGGTACTGCTGCTATTCTACCTGAAGATGTTCTTTTTAGCAGTTTTGACGCTTGCGGAATAGCTGCTTTAGCAGTAGACGTTACTGAAGTTTCTTGTACAGATATAGGAACACCCGTTAATGTAGTGGTTTTTGCTGAAGATGTAAACGGAAATATTTCACAGTGCTCTGCAACCGTTACTGTTGTAGATACTTTAGCTCCTGTTGTAAACTGCCCAAGTGATATAACTGTTGATCCAGGTGCTGGTAATTTATATTTTGAAGTGCCAGATTACTTCGCTAATGGCGAAGCTTCTGCAACAGATAATTGTACAGATCCGCTTATAATTTTTACTCAAGCTCCCGCTGTAGGCTCATTGCTTGCAGATGGTGTTTATGAAGTTACACTTACTGCTGAAGATGAATATGGAAATATAGGCGAATGTACTTTTAATATAACTGTAGAAAGTGTTTTAGGAGCTCAAGACAATACTTTTGATAACTCAGTAAGCATTTTCCCAAACCCAGCTTCAACTAGAGTTACTATCCTGAAAAATCAGGCAATTACTTTAAATAGTGTAGTTGTTTATGATGTAACAGGAAGATTGATAAACTCATTCGATTTAAGTAAAATGGGTCAAGAAGAAACCTTAGACATTTCTTCATTAGAAGCTGGAATTTATCTATTCCAAATTAAAGGAGAAGAAAATACAATTGTAAAACAATTGATTATTGAATAGTGTTAGTTTAAAATTGATTAAAACCGTCTGCTTTTAAGTAGGCGGTTTTTTTATTTAAACACCTTTTTTTAAATTCTTTATTTTGAAGTAAGTATTACGGTATACATCAATGCTGCTAGTAGTGGTGTTTATGGGTTTAAGGCCATTAAAAATTTCTTTGGCGTTGTGCCAAATTTCTTCTTAAAAGCCGCTATAAAATGGCTGGCAGTACTATAACCCACTTTTAAGCCTACTTCGTTTACATTATAAGAACCAGTAGCGAGAAGTTGGCGTGCTACTTCCATTTTATATTCAAAAAGAAAACTGAATACAGAATCGCCATACACTTGTTTAAAACCCTCTTTTAAACGGTTAATGGGTAGGTTAATTTCGTCTGCCAATTCCTGAAGGGTAGGGGGTTCGGCCATATTAGCAATCATAATTTGCTTGGCTTTTTTTATCTTAGATACATTAACTTCATCTGCCAAAAAAGGACATTGTTCCACATCTGCATCTTCGGGACGGTTAAAGTATAAACTTAACAACTCGTACGCCTTTGCTTTAAAGTACAATGGCTTTATAGTAGGGTGTAAGTTGTAATTCATTAATTGGTTTAATACAATTGCCATAGAAGGCGTAATCTGGCCGTCTTTATAGTATTTTCGGTCTTTATTTTCTTCACTTAAAAAAGTGATGTAATTAGCTTCGGTAGAAAACAAACTGTGAAATTTATTGATAGGCAAAAGCACAGAAAGCACCCAAGAGTGTTTCTCCAAAACTAGATTCATAGGCAAGTCTCGCTGTGGATTGTAAAGCAATAACGAATTCTCTTCGCGTATAGGAAGGGTGTAACTACCATCATTAAAAAGAAAGGATGCGCTGCCTTTTATACAAAAATGAAACTGAACGAAAGTAGCGTTAACTTCACGCTTAAAAATTTGAGTATCATCTGTTTCGTTGTTAAATTTTAAGATAAAAAACCCTGGAGAAATTACAGTTTCATCGTAAAAACTTTGAGCGACATTTTTTTGAATATCCATAGCGTTTTAGATAGATTTTATTTAGAATAGTTCTAAATAAAAATAGAATCATTTAGTTCTAAAACCGCTAATTTAAAGGTTAAAATATGATAAATGTCATATTTTTGGCATTTTTAACACACATCGACATAAAAGATACCGCTGGCGTTATTTTTTAAAAAACAATGCACTTACATTTGCTGCTGTTTATATGGAAAACTTAAAGACATATACTGGCGAATCCCTTCAAGGCAATTTTTACGCCATAGGGCTTAACTACAAAAAAGCCGATGCTGAGATACGCGGGCATTTTAGTATAGACGATACAGCGAAGAAAAAAATACTCTTACAAGCTAAGGAAGATAAGATTCCTTCACTTGTAGTTATTTCTACTTGTAACCGAACAGAGCTTTACGGTTTTGCACAGCATCCATACCAACTCATAAAATTACTTTGTGAGCATACCAATGGAAGCGTAGAAGAATTTGAAAAAGTAGCTTATATTTATAAAAACCACGATGCAGTATCACATCTTTTTACTGTGGGAACAGGGCTAGACAGTCAGATTCTTGGTGATTTTGAAATTATAAGTCAGTTGCGAAATGCATTCCGTGAGTCCAAGAAAAACGATCTTGTAAACCCATTTATGGAGCGTCTTGCAAATGCTGTTATACAGGCTAGCAAGCGCATTAAGAATGAAACCGGTATTTCGTCTGGCGCTACTTCGGTAAGTTTTGCAGCCGTTCAATACATTATGGCACGCGTGCCTTATATTTCTGAAAAAAACATCTTGCTTTTTGGAACTGGAAAAATAGGTAGAAACACTTGCGAAAACCTAATAAAACACACCAAAAACGATCATATAACACTTATAAATCGCACTAAAGAGAAAGCCGAAGCAGTTGCAGGTAAATTCAATTTAATCGTTAAGGATTACGCAGATATTCAAAGTGAAATAGCGCAGGCAGATGTGTTGATTGTTGCCACAGGAGCACAACAACCTACTATTTCAAAAGAACTTTTGCATTTAAAGAGACCTCTTTTAATACTAGATCTATCTATTCCTAAAAACGTTTCAGAAAACGTTTTGGAAAATAAAATGGTAAGTCTAGTGCATATGGATCAGCTAGCTGAGGTTACAGACCATACCTTAGCACAACGCGCAGCGCAACTTCCTTTGGCGAAAAAGATTATCGCAGAGATAGAAAAAGAATTTAATGTGTGGGCAGACAATAGAAGATTTGCACCCACAATTAAAGCGCTTAAAAATAAACTAGCCGAAATAAAAGCTGGTGAAATTGACTATCAGCGTAAAAAAATTGAAGGTTTTAATGAGGAACAAGCCGAAATAATTAGTGCGCGTATCATTCAAAAAATCACAACACATTTCGCCAATCATTTAAAAGGCGAAGCAGATTCTGCCGAAAGCATAGAACTTATACGAAGCGTTTTTCACCTTGAAACCGCCTAATCTTGAAAAAAATAATCCGCATAGGTACCCGCGATAGTGAGCTTGCCCTCTGGCAGGCAAATACTGTAAAAGCTAAACTAGAAGCTTTGGGGTACAGCACTCAATTAATACCCGTAAAATCTGAAGGTGATTTAGTCTTAGACAAACCGCTTTACGAGATGGGCATTACCGGTATTTTTACAAAAACCTTAGATGTAGCAATGATTAGCGGTAAGGTAGATATCGCAGTGCACAGTATGAAAGATGTGCCTACGCTATTGCCAAACGGCATAGTGCAAACAGCCGTTTTAGAACGAGCTGCTTCCGAAGATATTTTAGTGACAAAAACCGAAATAGATTTTTCAAAACCCTGCACTATAGCAACTGGAAGTTTACGCAGAAAAGCTCAATGGCTGCACAAATACCCACATCATACCGTTGTAGACTTACGCGGCAATGTAAACACTAGACTTCAAAAGCTAAAAGATAATGACTGGCAAGGCGCTATCTTTGCCAAAGCCGGATTAGACCGTTTGGGGTTTCTTGACGGCAAAACTGTAAAGAGCCCTTCGTTTGAGGGTGATTTCAGTATTTTAGACTGGATGCTACCCGCGCCATCACAAGGAGCAATGGTGGTTGTAGCTTTAGAAAATGATGAATTTTGTTGCGAAGCTACTTCAAAATTAAACGATACCAATGCTCATAGCTGTACCAGTATAGAACGCGAATTTTTGCGTACCCTAGAAGGGGGTTGTACGGCACCTATTGGAGCATTTGCAAAAATTACAGGCGACGAAATTCTTTTTAAAGGCTGTCTTTTCTCACTTGATGGGAAAGAAAAAATTGAGATTGAAAAAACTATTTCAAAAACCAATCACCTTAATTTTGGAAATGATTGCGCTCAGCAACTACTCAATAATAATGGCAAAGAGCTAATGGCGAAAATAAAAAAGGAGATTAACAACTAATTTTTTTGTTATGAAAAGCGTTCTCTCAACTAAAAGATTGAGTCCCTCTCAAAGAAATTTGTTGATTAGAGCGGGCGTTTCTCTAGTAGATTACAACGCTATTAAAATAGACTTCAAGCCTTTTAAAGCACCAAGTAATATAGCCAATGCCTTGTTTACCAGTCAAAATGCTGTAAAGGCAACTCAAGACCTAAATTTGCAGATTAAAAACTGCTTTTGTGTAGGCGAAAAGACAAAAGCACTTTTGCAAGAAAACGGTCAAAATGTGATTAAAATGACCGAATATGCTTCAGAAATGGCTAATTATTTGGTAAAAAACCACAAAAACGATTGTTTCCATTTTTTTTGTGGAAACCTGAGAAGTGATGAAATACCTTCAAAATTAAAAGCACAATCTATATCTTTTGAAGAGATAGAAGTGTATAATACCACCCTAAACCCAAAGCATTTTCAAAGACAATTTAACGCTGTTTTGTTTTTTAGCCCAAGTGGGGTAAGGAGTTATTTTGAAGCAAATAACCCAGACCTGCAAGGTGTTGTCGAGGAACGAGACCACCTTGTAGGTCTAAAAGAGGAACGAGACCACCTTGTAGGTCTAAAAGAGGAACGAGACCACCTTGCAGGTTTAAAAGAGGAACGAGACCACCTTGCAGGTCTAAAAGAAGAACGAGACCACCTTGTAGGTCTAAAAGAGGAACAAGCCCACCTTGCAGGTTTGGGGCAACTAGCCATTTGCATCGGAACCACAACCGCACAAGAGGCAAAAAAACACACAGAAAACGTAGTAATTTCAAACGCTACAACTGTAGAAAGTGTAATTGTGAAAACAGTTAAAATGTTAATTAGCTAACAGCCAATACAAAATACAATGATTAAAAACGACTTATTCTTAAAAGCCCTTCGCGGTGAAACAGTAGAAAGACCACCCGTTTGGATGATGCGTCAGGCCGGAAGATATTTGCCAGAGTTTCAAGAAATAAAAGCGAAATACGACTTTTTTACACGCTGTCAAACACCAGAACTAGCAAGTGAAATTACGGTACAACCCATACGCAGATACGGTATGGATGCCGCTATTTTGTTTAGCGATATATTGGTCATTCCACAAGCTATGAACATACACGTAGAAATGAAACCAGGGGTAGGTCCTTGGTTGCCAAACCCAATTAGAACGGCAAAAGATCTGGAAACGGTAATCGTACCAGATATAAATGAGACTTTGGGTTATGTGATGGAGGCTATTAAAATGACCAAAGAAAAACTAAACGACGAGATTCCGTTAATAGGTTTTGCTGGTAGCCCTTGGACTATATTGTGTTATTGTGTACAAGGTCAAGGCTCAAAGAATTTTGACATAGCGAAAGAATTTTGTTTTACACAGCCTGTTTTAGCACATCAATTACTTCAAAAGATTACAGACACTACCATTTTGTATTTAAAAGAAAAGGTAAAGGCTGGTGTTAATGCACTACAAGTTTTTGACAGCTGGGGTGGTATGCTTTCACCTGAAGATTATCAGGAATTTAGCTGGAAATATATGCAGCAAATCATTGATGCCCTTAAAGATGATGCCCCTGTAATTGCTTTTGGTAAGGGATGTTGGTTTGCTTTAGATACAATGGCAAAAAGCGGAGCGGCTGCATTAGGTGTAGATTGGACCTGTTCTCCTAAAAATGCGCGTTATTTAACTGGAGGAAAAATCACTTTACAAGGAAATTTTGATCCTACACGTCTCTTTAGCCCGCCAGCGACCATTAAAAAAATGGTAAAACAGATGATAGACGAATTTGGAAAAGACCGTTATATAGTAAATCTTGGTCATGGTATTTTACCGAATGTTCCCTTAGAAAATGCGGGAGCTTTTATTGAGGCAGTAAAAGAATACAAACAAGAATAGATGTTGTGGCGGATTTTTAAGAGGCTAGATTTTAAACAACTTTTTGGGTTGTTTTGGTTGTTTCTAAAAAATCCTATTTATGCTTTTCCAACTATTTTTGCTACTAAGCGATGTATGGATATTGCCTATAGCGAATACGGCAAGCTGCATCATTTAAGTAATCCTGCAAATGCTTTTAGACACGCACTTTGGGTTATTTTAATAGCAAAAAGGTGTTTAAAATGGAAAAAAGACGAAAAAAAGGCAATAAACTGGGCAAAGCAATTTACAGATTGGCACGAAGATTTTTCGCCAAATGAAGCTTTAGAACGCGCTATGGATTTGCATAATAACAGTATAGGTGTCTTTCTATTTGATAAGGTAAAAGACAAAAATGAAGTAGAAACAATTTCATTTTTAAAGCAAAAAGCTTCAGAAGCAGTTAAAATTAGTAAATTAGAAGACAGCTATAATTTCCCTAATAAATTAGTTTATATCTCAGATTAGTTTAAAAATAACTTCAGCGGTAGATTAAAAATAGCTGAAAAGACAGAAACTTACTATGATAAAGAACGTACTAAAAGGTGTAAAAGCTTACGCCGGAACTTTTGAGTTAATCAGTAAACTCGGGCTTTGGAAATACTTTGGGGTACCTATGGCAATTAGCTTTATTACTGCTGTTTTAATAGGTTTTGCCGCTTGGGGTTTGAGCGATAATCTAGGTGCTTTTATTTCAAAAATATGGTTTTGGGAATGGGGAGCAGAAACCTTTAGAACCATTAGTAATTTTCTAGGCGGTTCTATAGTAGTTGTTTTAGGTTTAATCGTGTATCGCCATATAGTAATGGCTTTAAGCGCTCCTTTTATGAGCCCTGTTTCAGAAAAAATTGAAAAGCACTTCTACGGAACCTCTCATCTACATCGCAATACTTCAAACGCTCAACAGTTATGGCGTGGTATACGGATAAACATTCGCAATTTATTGATGGAAATAGCACTTACTATTCCTATTTTATTACTTGGTTTTATCCCAGTTATTGGCATTATTTCTTCGGTTTTACTGTTTTTAGTGCAGAGTTATTATGCGGGTTTTGGAAATATGGATTACACTTTAGAAAGACATTTTAAATATGCTGAAAGCTTATCGTTTGTTAGGCAAAACAAAGGAATTGCTATTGGTAATGGTATTGTTTTTATGTTAATGCTTTTAATTCCTGTTGTTGGAATAATTTTGGTTTTACCGCTTTCTGTAACTGCAGCAAGTACAGAAACTTTAAAGATTTTAGAAACAAAAAAAAGCAACGTTTAGAGCAGACCCGCAAGGTGAGACCTGCAAGGTGTTGCCGCAGTCAGACCTGCAAGGTGTTGCCGCAGTCAGACCTGCAAGGTGTTGCCGCAGGCCTCCTTGTAGGTCTAACAAGACAAGAGACGAGAAAGTGTTACCGCAGACCTCCTTGTAGGTCTAACAAGACAAGAGACGAGAAAGTGTTGCCACAGACCTCCTTGTAAGTCTAAAACAAGTAATTATGAAATTAGAAAAAATTGAAAGAGAAAATTATTATCACATATACAATCGTGGTATTAATGGGGCGACAATTTTTAAAAATGAAGAAAACAAAAGATATTTTCTACAACTTTTTGGCAAGTATTTGAGTGATAAGGTTACTGTGCTCGCATTTTGTTTAATGGACAATCACTATCATTTTCTAGTTGAAATAATCGAAGATGAAAATAAAGTAACACAAGGGTTTTCAAATTTATTTAACGCTTATGCAAAGGCCTTTAACAAGCAAGAAAATAGAACTGGAAGTCTGTTTGAGAAACATTTTAAAAGAAAGCGTATACAAGATGAAAATTACTTGTTGAATTTAATAGTTTACATTCACAATAATCCAAAATATGATAAAGAAGACTATCTTTATTCCTCTTATCATTATTATTTAAATGATTCTCAGCCTAAGTCAATTTTGTTACATAAGGAAGTAGTATTTAACTTATTTGATACTATAGAAAATATGAAGTTGGTTATTAATCAAAGAGCTGGTTTAACAAACGAAGATTTAAACATAGACCTACAAGGAGGTTTTGCTGAAAAAGCAAAACAACACCTTGCAGGTCCCGAAAAAGCAAAACAACACCTTGCAGGTCCCGAAAAAGCAAAACAACACCTTGCAGGTCCTGAAAAAGCAAAACAGCACCTTGCAGGTCCCAAAAAACCATTAGGTCTAAACACACAAAATACAATGAAAGAACAATTTGTAGCATACATAAAAAACCTCCAAAACCAAATTACTTCTGGCCTAGAAGAAGTAGATGGACACGCAAAATTTAAAGAAGATAAATGGACTCGTGAAGAAGGTGGTGGTGGCTTAACGCGCGTCATAGAAAACGGAGCTGTTTTTGAAAAAGGCGGCGTTAATATTAGCGAAGTTCACGGCAAACTACCTGAAAGTATGCAGCAGTACTTTGGTGTAAAAGACGCCAATTTTTTTGCCTGCGGCCTTAGTTTAGTAATTCATCCTAAAAGTCCAATGGTGCCTACGGTTCACGCTAATTGGCGTTATTTTGAAATGTATGACCAAGCAGGTAAACTTGTAGATAGCTGGTTTGGTGGCGGCCAAGATTTAACGCCTTATTATCTCTTTGAAGAAGATGCCATTCATTTTCACCAAGTGTGTAAAAATGCCTGCGATAAACACAGTCATAAGTTTGAGATAGATTTACACCAAACCTATAAGAAACGTTGTGATGCGTACTTTTGGAATGCACATCGCAATGAAGCCCGTGGTGTAGGCGGTTTGTTTTTTGATTATCTAAAAGCTTCAGAAGGTGTAAAAATGCAAGATTGGTATAATTTTGTAACCGAAGTAGGCAATAGCTTTTTAGATTGTTACCTTCCTATAGTCGAAAAGAGAAAATCTCTTTCGTATTCCGAAGCACAAAAAAACTGGCAAGAGATACGTCGTGGGCGTTATGTAGAATTTAACTTAGTACACGATAAAGGAACCTTGTTTGGCTTAAAAACAAACGGGCGTATTGAAAGTATTTTAATGAGCTTGCCACCGCAGGTTCAATGGAGATACGATTTCCAGCCAGCCAAAGAAAGCGAAGAGGAAAAACTAGTTGAGGTATTAAAAAACCCTAAAGATTGGGTTTAATGAAGAAGTTTTTATTTGAATAACATTTAGAATTATTTCCAGATCAATGCTTTTTTCGAGCTTACAATATTGTCTTCTTGAAAATAGTGAAAACGTGCTTTTAACAATAATTTTCGGCCTTCGGGATTGCGAGTAAACGTGAGTTTTGCATTGCCGTTAATTCTTTTCCAGTGTTTGTGAAAAATAAGAGCATCGTTTTTTCTTTCGGCAAATACACTTGGCACTACATAATAATTCGAAATTTTAAGCAAGCGTTTAAACCAACTCGCTTGCGAAATTAGATACCTAGGATTTTCTATAGGAGCTATTATTTCGTCTAAAAAATTGATAAAAAGTAAACTTTCCTTTACGGTTGTGCCTTGTAAATAGCAACTTATGTTTGTAGCATCAAGTTTTTCAATAACAACCTTGATATTGGAGGCGGGAGTTTTTATTAACTTTTTCTCTATCATAGCTTCTTTTAGAGCAATTCCAAATTTTTGTAACTCTTTGTCTTTTCTTCCATATTTTATGTAAAGTTTTAAAGCTTTAAATGTTTTTGGGAGAAATAAAACCGCTATTCCACTAAAAACGGCATAGAAAAAGTAAATGATTCCTTTTGAAAACAAGGTGAAGATATTATTTATAAAAAGCTCAGGTATAGTAATTAGCAAGAGAGCTGTAAGTTCCACAAAACTGTATTTCACCAAATCGCGATAAAAGAGTTTTTTGGGTTTTCCAGTAGCTTCTTTACCGTCGATATTCAGTTTTAATTCGCGGATTAGCGAAACCCCGTTTTTTAAAGCACTATCCCATCTGTTTTTTACGTTTTTTCGCTTTGTAGCGAGCGACTGCATCAGTGTATTTAATGTAGGCGTATCTTTTATTTTATCACTTATAAGTAAGCGGTCTATACCATTTTCTATAAACGGATTTCCTTGCAAAGAAACCCCGCAAAAGGCATCAAACCTACGTGTTAATATATCCACATCGGCTCCTCCTGTTTCGCTTGTAGGATCTACGCAGGCTATATGCCAGATATTTGCAATCTTATCTTTTTGCAATGGATTGGTGCGTATTGCACGCCCTCGCATTTGGTTTGATGTAACAAAAGAACCCACATACGAAGCTAATAGCAACGTATTTATTGCTGGTGCGTCCCAACCTTCTCCCAAGAGTGATTTAGTGCCAATTAAAACCTCAATATAACCTTCTTCAAAAAGAGCTGTCATTGCGCCTACCATTTCTTTTTTCCCGCTATCAGTAGGATTTATGATGAGGTACTCTGTATCCCACAATATGGATTGAGTAAATGAATTTTGCGAAATTCTTTTCGTTAATTGGGCTGCAATAGCGTTGTGTATAATAATCAAGGAACCGGTTAGCACGGCTACTTTTTGTTTTTGAAGCTGTAAAGCGGTATCGTTTTTTATAGCATAGCGCAAATACTGAAAGATAGGCACTACCCCCAGTTTGTTTATTTCTGAAAGTGAATCACCGTATTTAAAGTCTAGGAATTCTTTTCTAATATAATCTGAAAGAATTACCATCCTCAAGGAGCTACCTAAGTTTTCAGTTTCAATTTTTACAATCTCTACTATGCTTTTAAGTTTTGTTGGGCTTTGAGAAAGCGAACGGTACAAGTGTTTTTCGCCTACAAGATTTACTCGTTTCCTATCAAAAGCGCCTATTTTTCGAAGCTCTTTTTCAAGACTGTTTAAAAGCGCTTCATTTGCTAAATGCTGTTCCCTTTCGTCTACTAGGATGGGCTGTAGCAGTGCTTCAATCCATTGGTAACTAAGGGAAGGAAACTGAACATCTTTAGATTTTATACCGAGTAATTCAATTTTTTCTGAAGGAATTTCAAAAGCAATAGCGTTTAAATAAATAAGTATTGCTGAATAAAAATCTGGGCGTTCATAAATTGCTTCAAACAAGGTTTCCGTTTTTGAGTAAAAGGGATGCTGAAGCAGAAAGTTCTTAAAAGCTTCATTTGCCTTTAAGTCGGTTACAAATTGCATAAGTTGCTCTCTGTACTTTACAATATACCGTATTTGCTCTTGTTCAGGTTTAGAGAAATAGATGTAATCTTGATGCGGACATAGATTGCCTTCTTTTACTAATTCTGGCAACCCAATTTCCATATCGATAGGGCCACAAAGTTCAAAATACTTTGCAATTTCTGAAGGCTCACTATCATATGGAGGTGTGGCTGTTAGTGAGATTAAGCTGCAATTAGGTATTTGTTTTAAAGCGAATATAGGTTTCCACCATTCATTTTTTAAATGATGCGCTTCGTCTAAAACGATAGTGCCAATCTTTTCATTTTCAAAAAAAGAAACTATTTTCTCTTGAGAACTTTCACATTCATTTTTAAAAAAAGAATGCAGCGATTGGTAGGTGGAAAAAGTAAGAGTTTCAGGGTTTTTTATATTGAAAGAAGTAGCCACCTTAGTTTCATCGTCTAAAAAACATTCAATTAAACGCTGCTTCCATTGATTTCTAATAGTTAAAGTAGGAGAGAGAATAAGCGTTTTTTTATTTATTCTACGCAGTATTTCTATGCCTAAAACAGTTTTTCCAGAACCTGGAGGCGCGACTACGTGTAGGTGGTTGTCTTCAAGATGTGCCTGAAAATCTTCCAAAAAACGATGCTGATAGCTACGCCAAGAAAATTTGAATAAAAGTGAAGTGTTTAGAGAGTTCAATTTATGGAAGGCTCAGATTATAATGGTAAATTTGTAATCCCAAAAATAGGGTATTTTACTCAGTTTGATGAAACATTGAAAACCTTGTTCTTGGCTATATAAAAACACTAAGTAAATTTTGAAGAAAAGATTTTATGTTTTTTTTAATCTCAAATCTCAAATCTCAAATTTCAATTCTAAAATCTAAACAGCTATGTACCCATTAAGAAGAAACCGAAGAATGCGAACCAACGAAAGCATACGAAGCTTAGTTAGTGAAACAATTATAAGTCCAACAGATTTTATTGTCCCGCTTTTTGTAGTAGAAGGAAAGGGTGTTAAAGAAGAGATTGCTTCTATGCCCAATTACTACAGGCTTAGTTTAGATATGCTCGAAGCCGAAGTAAAAGAACTGTGGAAGCTCGGGTTAAAATCGGTTTTACTTTTTGTAAAAGTAGACGACAAACTAAAAGACAATAGCGGAAAAGAAGCTTTAAACCCAGATGGATTAATGCAGCGCGCTATAAAAACAGTAAAAAACATTCAGCCAGAAATGATTGTAATGACCGATGTAGCCTTAGATCCATTTTCGGTTTATGGGCACGACGGGATTATTTCGGAAGGAATGGTACTAAACGACGATACAACTGCAGTACTTGCCGAAATGTCTTTAAGTCACGCCAAAGCGGGTGCAGATATAGTTGCGCCTAGCGATATGATGGATGGGCGTATTTTTGAAATTAGAACACTGCTAGAAGACGAAGGCTTTTACAATACGGGTATTATGGCCTATAGTGCTAAATACGCTTCGGCATTTTACGGACCTTTTCGCGATGCTTTAGACTCTGCACCGGTAGATAATAAGGATATACCGAAAGACAAAAAAACCTACCAGATGGATTATAGAAATCGGGAAGAGGCTATACGCGAAACCTTGATGGATGTAGATGAAGGGGCAGATATTGTTATGGTAAAACCCGGACTTTGCTATTTAGATATAGTACGCGAAATAAAAGATGCTGTAAATGTACCTGTTGCTGTTTACCAGGTAAGTGGAGAGTATGCTATGCTTAAAGCGGCAGCCGAAAAAGGATGGCTAGATCACGATGCTGTAATGCTAGAACAGATTACAGCTATAAAAAGAGCTGGTGCTTCTTTAATTGCGAGCTATTTTGCAAAAGATGTGGTAAAATTAATTTCATAAGCAATATGAAGTATGCTATAATAATTTTAATTAGTCTGATGGCAAATATTGGCTTTGCACAACAAGATGATGTAAAACAAGCGTTTCTTGAGAAATGGGAAAATTCTAAAAACTATCTTTTAGCCATAGCCGAAGCTATGCCAGAGGAAGATTTTGATTTTAAGCCCACCGAAAGACAGATGAGTTTTAAAGAACAATTGCTTCACATAGAAGACAATATGTTGTGGTTAAAAGATAGCTATATACTTAATACGCCAGTAAAACGAGAAAAAACAAAAGCAACTACAATAAGTAAAGAAGCAATAGTAGAAAGCTTGACAAACAGTTTTGGCTTGGTTTACAATGCAGTTTTACAAATGCCAGATTCTCAATTAAACGATATCGTAGAATTTTTTGCTGGTCCAAAGAGCAAACTTCAAATTTTAAATCTTTTACAAGACCACCTTACACATCATCGCGGACAGCTTATAGTGTATCTCAATCTTAATAAAGTAGAGCCACCTAAATATAGTGGTTGGTAATACGAAAAGGCTACAAAAAAAGAGAAGTTTGGTGCTTGCTTGTGTATGGGTATTTTTTTACGCTATTAAATTCAAAAAAGAAAGTTGACGTATAACGAAATCATAGAATGTCTTTATAACTTGAAAGATTCCGAAAAGGTCATTTTCAAAGAAAAAAAGTTTGGAATAATATCACACAATTCTTTAGGAATTTATCACAGTGAACTAAAAACAATAGCCAAAGAAATTGGGAATGATAATGAACTAGCTTTACAACTTTTTGACAGTGGGATATATGAAGGACGGCTTTTGTGCAGCAAAATGTTCAGACCAAAAGATGTAACAGCACCATTAATGGAAAAATGGATAAAGACATTTGAAAATTGGGAGATTTGTGACAGTTTCAGTATGGGGCTTTTTTCCAAAAGCAAATTAGCAATTCCCAAAATAATTGAATGGACTAAAAGAGAACAGGAATTTGAGAAAAGAGCAGGATTCGCAACAATGGCATCCTATTGTATGGCAGACAAAAATGCTGAAAATGAGGTTTTTGAAGCGTTTTTTGCAATAATAAAACGTGAAGCAATGGATGAAAGATTGTATGTAAAAAAAGCAGTTAATTGGTCATTGCGAAACATTGGAAAGCGTAATATTGACCTCAACAGCAAAGCGATAGAAACAGCCTACGAAATATTAGAGGTTAACAATAAAACAGCAAAGTGGATTGCTAAAAACGCTCTAACTGAATTGCAAAAAGATAATTTGAGAATGTCTGATTATCCAAGGGTAATATACAGAAGTTAGCTTGCCAAAAATTATAAATAAAACACACTTACTTAAAGATTTTAAAGTGGTGGGTGTCTTTTCCCATAGCGTTAAACAATTAGCAAAATTTTAAAGTTTAAAAATTAAAATTGACATACATTTACGCGGTGAAACGTTTTGACAAACATATTGTAAGCTTACTGTTTTCTATCGCCGTTTATTTGGTGTTTGGAAACACGCTAATGGCTGCTGAAGCTTTTCCTGTAACGGAAAAGGCAACGGTTGTTTCTAGCTTTGACGATGGTAACGACAAGCCTATTGTTTTTGATACTATTTCGTTAGGTGAAGCTTCGCAATTTGTATCTCATAACGAATATTTGGGGCTAGACTTTGTACAGGCCTTACAATCCAATCACAATTTTACTTTTGCTCACCTTTTATCGAACTTTGATGCTTCGTATTCTTTAAAGGATAAACGGGCACTTATCTTTAAACACTTATATCCTTTCCATTTTTTTTGGTGATACTGAATTGATTTTTCAGCTTGTTCTGAATTGATTTTCAGACAAATATTTTAAAATTATTCACCTTAAAAATTAATTATCATGGAAATAAATACAACCCTTATTGGGGTTATCATACTATTATTAGTAGTTGTACCTATCGCTTATTTAATACTAACCACTTCTGGAAAAGATAAAAGAATAAAAAAAGAAGTGCTTAGCCTTTCACAAACTAACGGAATTGCACTGAAGGATATAGACGTTATTGGCAATTGTATAATTGCCGTTGATGCGGTTTCAAAAAAACTTATTTATACTTCAAAAACAAACCCTAGTGGCGATTTTAAAATTGTAAATATGACAGAGGTAAGAGATTGCCGTGCAAAGAGTATAAAACAGTCTGAGAAAACTTTAGATTGGGTAGGTCTAGAACTGCTTGAAAAAAACGGAAAGCTAGAAATCCCTTTTTATATAGAAAACGATGAAGAAGGCTATACCAGAGACCCTTTTGTTTGTTTACAGGATGCTAAACGATGGGAAGGAACTTTAAAACCTTTGCTTAAAGCCTCCTAAAGCACTAAAAAAACCGCCCACAGTGGCGGTTTTTTTATGTAATTAACAAATTGTTACGTTAAAAAGAATATATAAATCTCTATTTTAGTTGAAAATTTTCACAACCAACCATGACCTTACTAATAGTCTTTGCTTTTTTATCTATTGTTATATCATTTTTATGTTCAATATTAGAAGCCGCACTGCTCAGTTTTACGCCTACTTTCTTAAGAATGAAGACAAAAGAGGGGAAGAGCTATGCTAAAACCCTAACTAATTTTAAGAAAGATATAGACAAACCACTTATTGCTATACTTACCCTAAATACTATCGCCCACACCGTAGGTGCTATTTTGGTAGGAGTTCAGGCCGAAAAACTACCGTATAAGGTAGAGTTATGGGGAATGAATATAGTTGGAATTGTTTCGGCTATTATGACCGTATTAATCTTAGTGGTTTCTGAAATTATTCCAAAAACCATTGGTGCTACCTACTGGAAAAAGTTAGGCCCTTTTACCGCCATGTTTTTAAATGTTATAATTTTTCCATTAAAATATACAGGTATACTATGGTTGCTAATGATTATAACTCGCCTGGTAGGTAAATCTGCACATGTTCATACTATGAGCCGCGAGGAGTTTATGGCTATTACGGATGCCGCCGAGGAGGAAGGTGTTTTTGAAGAAAGTGAAACAACTGTAATTAAAAATCTACTTGTGTTTAAATCTGTAAAGGCCAAAGATGTTATGACCCCATTTACTGTCGTTACACAAGAGGACGAGGATACTAGCTTAACAGATTTTCATCAGAAGTATAAAAACCTTCGTTATTCACGTATTCCTATTTATAAAGATAAAACCCATAATGTAACCGGTTTTGTGCTTAAAGATGATATACTTGAAGAAATTGTAGAAGAACGTGGCGATAAATTGCTAAGCGATTTAAAGCGAGATATTTTTGTGGTTGAAGCAGAAAAACCCATTCCAGATTTATTTGAAACTTTTATAAAACAACGTGTTCATATAGCCCAAGTAGTAGACGATTTTGGAAATACCATTGGTGTAGTAACCATGGAAGATATTATTGAAACTCTCTTAGGCTTAGAAATTATGGACGAGAGCGACAGTATAGAAGATATGCAGCTCCAAGCTCGTAAAAACTGGGAAAAACGCGCTAAAAGAATGGGTATCGAGCTAAACAATGAGGCAGAACCCACTAAGGATGACCAATAATGAAAACTGCGTACATAAAAAGCCCAATAGGAACAATAGAAATAAAAGGCGATGCCTTAGGCTTGTCTTCAGTGCTTTTTATAGAAGATGAAAAGGTTGAGCTGTCTCAAAACATTCCGAAGGAATTAAAAGAAGCCGTTAAGCAATTACAGGCATATTTTGAAGGTGAGCAAAGAGAATTCAATTTAAAACTCGCTCCTCAAGGCACAGATTTTCAGCAGGGTGTTTGGCGTAAATTGCAAGAAATACCCTTCGGAAAAACTAAAAACTACCAACAAATAGCAAATCTGTTGGGCGATCCAAAAGTAATACGGGCTGCAGCCTCTGCAAATGGAAAAAACCCAATATCTATAATCATTCCCTGTCATCGTGTTATTGGTAGCGATGGCTCTTTAACGGGCTACGCTGGAGGGCTACACAGAAAAAAGTGGCTGTTGGCACACGAAAGCCCTTCACCACAGCAATCTTTGTTTTAATAGCAGCTGCTGTATTAATTAATTTTTGTAGCTTTAAACGACTCCCTAGTTAGAAAATTCTCAAAAAAAATGATTAAGCGCGTCAACCTAGAACACATTCTCTTTCTGGATATAGAAACTGTACCAGAGCACGAGCAGTTTAGCCAGCTAGATGATACTTCAAAAATACTTTGGGAGCATAAAAGCAAATACCAACGAAAAGATGATATTTCTGCCGAAGATTTTTATGAACGCGCAGGTATTTGGGCAGAATTTGGAAAAATAGTCTGTATTTCGGTTGGTTATTTTGTGTTTAAAGGAGAAGTTCGAAATTTTCGTGTTACCAGTTTTCACGGCGATGAGGTAAAAATATTGAAGGATTTTAAGAGTTTGTTAGAAACCCATTTTAACAAACCCTACCATCTTCTATGCGCGCATAACGGTAAAGAATTTGACTTCCCTTACATAGCACGAAGGATGATTATTAACAGAATTGACATTCCTTTTAAGTTAGATTTATTCGGAAAAAAACCTTGGGAAGTACCTCATTTAGACACTTTAGAACTTTGGAAGTTTGGCGATTATAAAACCTTTACTTCGTTAAAACTAATGACACATGTGTTGGGAATTCCTTCCCCCAAGGACGATATAGATGGCAGTCAAGTACGCTCTGTGTATTACGACGAAAAAGATATTGACAGAATTATTATTTATTGCGAAAAAGATACTGTGGCAGTAGCGCAAATATTTCTGAGGTTGCGCAATGAAGAAATACTGGATGAAAGCGAAATTCTTTCAGTTTAATAGCTACAGGCATCATTTGTTTAGCTTTTGAGGATTTCAATTTAAAATTTAGTAGTTTTACCTGCTATATTCAAATTTATATTTATGACAATTTCAAGATTTAACGCAAAATCGTTTTTAATTTTAATGTTTGTGGCATTGCCACTTTTCATTTCATGTAAAGACGAGACCACTAAAGAAATAACCCCTGCAACAACACAAGAAGCTACACTAGAACAAAAAAAGCAAGCACTTCAGAATGTTGTGCCAGCTACAACTACAAATGCAGTAAATGTAAGTGGAAGTGGAGCAATAAACCCAGCACACGGACAGCCTGGACACCGCTGTGATATTCCTGTAGGCGCACCATTAAACGGCGGCGCGTCTGGAAGCACAAATGCTGCACCAGTTATAAACTCAACAGGAAATGCAGTTCCAACATCTACAGGAGGCAATGGTGTAAACCCACCTCATGGGCAGCCTGGTCACCGTTGCGATATAAAAGTGGGTGATCCACTCTAAACGCTACAAAACATATTTACAAGACCTATTTCAATGTTGAGATAGGTCTTTTTTGTTGATTATAAGCAAACTTTTGTAAAACAGTATTCTTTTCATTTATCCTATCTTTGAAATAATGAAAAACACGCCTTTAGTATCAATACAAGAACTTACAGTTTCTTTCGGAAAAAAAAGTAAAGCCATTGAGGTTTTACACAACATTTCTATTGATGTTTTTGAGAATGAAATTTTGGGAATAGTAGGCGAGTCTGGTTCTGGAAAATCTGTAAGCTCACTATCTATTATGGGGTTACTTCCTAAAAAACAAGCAAATTTATCTGGCAGTATTTTATTTGAAAATAAAAACTTACTAAAGACTACCGAAAATGATTTCAGAAAGATTAGGGCTAAAGAAATAGCGATGATTTTTCAGGAGCCTATGAGTGCTTTAAACCCTTCTTTAAAGTGTGGATATCAGGTTAGCGAAGTGCTTCAGCTTCACTTAAAGATGAGTGCTTCTGAAGCAAAAAAAGAAACTATTTCGCTTTTTGAAAAAGTAAAATTACCGCGCCCCAACGAAATTTTCAACAGCTATCCGCACCAAATAAGCGGTGGACAGATGCAACGCGTTATGATTGCTATGGCAATTTCCTGTAAGCCCAAGTTGCTTATTGCAGACGAACCTACTACTGCGCTAGATGTCACTGTTCAAAAGGAGATAATACAGCTGTTAAAATCTATTCAGCAGGAAACAGGAATGGCTATGATGTTTATTTCGCACGATCTTAGCTTGGTTTCTGAAATTGCCGATAGCGTAGTGGTAATGTACAAGGGCGATATCGTAGAAACAGCCACAACCCAAGAGATTTTTAAAAACCCACAAGCGGCATACACAAAGGCACTATTGGCATCGCGACCTTCGTTAAATATACGTTTAGACAAGCTTCCCACTATAGCATCAATAGCAGATAAAAGTTTTAAGCCTCGGGAGATAAAACCTACAGAAAGAGCAAAAAAGCACAAGCAGATTTATACCCAAAAGCCTATTTTAGAAGTAAGTAATTTAGAGAAATACTATTTCAGTAAAGTTGGAATTTTTTCTAAAAAAGAGGTTGTAAAAGCGGTAGATGACATCAGTTTTTCTGTATTTGAAGGCGAGACTATGGGTTTAGTGGGCGAATCTGGATGTGGTAAATCTACTTTGGGTAAAACCATATTGCAGCTAGAAAAAGCTACAGCCGGAAGCATTAAATACCGCGGAAAAGAACTTTTAAAGCTTTCTAAAGGAGAAATTAGGAATCTTCGCAAAGAAGTTCAGATTATATTTCAAGACCCGTATTCGTCGTTAAACCCTCGCTTAATGATAGGTCAGGCGCTAGTAGAACCTATGGAGGTACACAACATAGGGAAGTCTGCTAAAGACAGGAAAGCTCAGGTTATAGCCCTCCTTGATAGAGTAGGGCTAGATGAAAGTTATTTTTATCGTTACCCGCATGAATTATCAGGTGGCCAGCGTCAGCGCGTTGGTATAGCGCGTACTATTGTTATAAAACCAAAACTCATTATCTGCGATGAGTCTGTATCTGCTTTAGATATTTCTTTACAAGCTCAGGTATTAAACCTTCTCAATGAGTTAAAAGAAGACTTTGGGTTTACCTATATATTTATTTCACACGACTTGGCGGTTGTAAAATATATGTCGGATCAATTATTGGTTATGAATAAAGGAAAAATTGAAGAATTGGGTGATGCCGATGAGATTTATGAAAACCCACAAACAGCCTATTCAAAAAAACTTATAGCAGCTATCCCAAAGGGCATTTAGTTATAGAAAATAATAAACCCGCTCTGGCTTCAAATAGAACGGGCTTACTGTTATCTGTTTTAACACAGAATAGGGTTATTAACAATTATAAAAAAAAAATTAAAATAGTAAAAACACTTTTTTGAAAATGAAAAATAGGTTTTGCATTAGTTCTTTTGTGCTCTTAATATTTTTAATAATTTTATTCATATAAAGGTTAAGTTGGTAAGATTTGGGATTACTAAGATGGAAACACTTTTTGATAAAATTGATAAAACACAAATAAATTCGATGAAATACATCAAATTTTAACACTTGTAGGTTATTTCGTTCTTTTTCTCACAAAAAAAACCATGTAAAACATGGTTTTTAGATTAAATATGATTTTGTGAAATCTTAAAATGTCATCTCTTTAATTTCGCCTTCTACAACTAAATCTCCTGCTGTAGCTTTTTGTATTTCTGCTACGGAAACTCCCGGAGCTCTTTCTAGTAAGTGGAATTTTCCATCTCTAATTTCAATAACGGCTAGATTTGAAACAATTTTTTTAACGCATTGTACACCGGTAAGCGGTAAGCTGCATTCTTTTAGTAGTTTAGATTCTCCAGCGCGATTGGTGTGCATCATAGCCACAATTATGTTATCTGCAGAGGCAACTAAATCCATAGCACCGCCCATACCTTTGACCATTTTTCCTGGTATTTTCCAATTTGCAATATCTCCATTTTGAGAAACCTCCATGGCTCCCAGAATTGTTAAATCTACATGTTGTCCACGAATCATCCCAAAACTCATAGCAGAGTCAAAATAAGAGGCGCCGGGCATAGCGGTTATAGTTTGTTTCCCTGCATTAATTAAGTCTGGATCTTCTTCGCCTTCAAAAGGAAAAGGCCCCATACCTAGGATGCCATTCTCACTTTGAAATTCTACGTCTATATCTTCGCGCACAAAGTTGGCAACCAAAGTAGGAATCCCAATTCCTAGGTTTACATAGTACCCATCTTTAACCTCTTTTGCGATGCGTTGTGCTATTTGTTCTTTTGTTAAAGCCATTAGTTTCTTTTTCTTACAGTTAATTGCTCAATTCGCTTTTCGTAGTGTTCGCCTTTAAATATTCGTTGTATAAATATCCCTGGAATATGAATTTGGTTAGGGTCTAATTCGCCAGCTGGAACTAATTCCTCTACCTCTGCAACGGTTATTTTACCTGCGCCACACATTGCTGGGTTAAAATTTCTTGCGGTCCCTTTAAAGATAAGGTTTCCGGCTTCGTCTCCTTTCCAGGCTTTTACAAAAGAGAATTCTGCTTTAAAAGCTTTTTCCATGATATGCATTTTCCCGTTAAACTCGCGGGTTTCTTTTCCTTCAGCAACCTCAGTACCATAGCCTGCAGGTGTGTAAAAAGCAGGTATACCGCTTCGGGCGGCTTCACAGCGTTGTGCTAAAGTTCCCTGCGGAATTAATTCTACCTCCATCTCACCACTTAACATTTGGCGTTCAAATTCGGCGTTTTCGCCTACATAAGAAGAAATCATTTTCTTTATTTGGTGCTTTTTCAGAAGTAAGCCAAGGCCAAAATCGTCTACTCCTGCATTGTTTGATATACAGGTAACATCTTTGATATTTCTACGCACCAATTCTGAAATAATATTTTCTGGAATGCCGCAGAGTCCAAAACCTCCCAGCATTAAAGTCATACCGTCTGCTACGCCTTCACAAGCTTCGCGAACGTTTGCAACTGTCTTTTTTATCATTTTTTAAATTTTCTGAAAATTACAAAATTTCGGCCTATAAAAAAACCTCATAGGTTTCAATAAACATATGAGGTTTTAATTTTTTTATCTTCTAAAAGAGCCTATAGTATGAAGATTAAAAGTCGAATTCATCTGGAATTTCTTCAACATCGGTGTTTTCTTCACGCCATTTAGTACAATCTGTTTCTATAGAGAGGTTTTCGGGACGCTTAAAGTTTCCAGTTGAAACATCTAAATTCTCATCGGCATAGCAACTTTTCATATACATACCCCATATAGGTAATGCCATAGTAGCTCCCTGTCCATAGGCAGTGGATCCAAAGTGAGTAGCGCGATCATCGCCACCAACCCAAACGCCTGTAACTAGGTTTGGTACCATTCCCATAAACCAACCGTCACTGTTATTTTGTGTTGTTCCTGTTTTTCCAGCGATGGGGTTTTTAAAGTCGTATGGATATCCTGTTACTGCATTTTTATAAACGGGCGAATTTACAGCCCAAGTTCCTCTTAAGCGAGCACCAGACCCAGACTGTGTAACACCTTCCATTAAGCTTACCGTTACATAAGCTGTTTCATTACTAATAACGTCTTTTGTTTTAGGTACATTTTGATAAAGAACGGTTCCATTTTTATCTTCTATACGCTGTATTAAAATAGGTTCTACATACACCCCTTCGTTTGCAAAAGTGCTATAGGCACCTACCATTTCGTATAATGAAACATCTGGAGTTCCCAGTGCAATAGAAGGAACAGCTGGCATTTTTTCTGTGTTAACCCCCATTTTAGACACTAAGTCTATAACGGGTTCTGGCCCTACGCGGTCTATAAGTCTAGCAGTAATGGTGTTAATAGAATTTGCCAGTGCGTTTTTAAGTGTAACCATACCCCCGTAGCTGCCACCAGAGTTTTTAGGAGCCCAAGATTTAATTAGGTTATGTCTACCTGCAGGTATTGTATACATTGTATTTGGTAGTGTATCGCAAGGAGACATATGCATTTGGTCTATAGCGGTTGCGTACACAAATGGTTTAAAGGTAGAGCCTATCTGGCGTTTTCCAGTTTTAACCATGTCGTATTTAAAATGTTTATAGTCTATACCACCTACCCAGGCTTTTACTTCACCAGTTTGAGGAGTCATAGACATCATAGCAGCTTGAAGTATAGATTTGTGATAGCGTATAGAGTCTATAGGCGTCATAACGGTATCTATATTTCCTTGCCAAGAAAAAATACGCATAGGTACCTTCTTTTTAAAACTAGCTAAGATTTCTTCTTCGTCTTTACCTTGTTTTTTCATTTCGCGCCAGCGATCACTTTTGCGAATGGCAGAATTTATAATGCCTTCGGTTTCCTTTTCGGTAATATCTCTAAAGGGCGCAGTTTTATTTTTTTTGTTTTGATCGTCAAATGCTATTTGAAGATGCGCCATATGCTTTTTTACAGCATCTTCTGCGTATTCTTGCATTTTACTGTCTATAGTAACATATACTTTTAGACCATCTTGATAAATATTGTATTTGCTACCGTCTGGTTTTGTGTGTTCTTTTATCCAATTTTCCATAAACTTACGTGCGTATTCACGGAAATACGTTGCGCTTCCTTCATCATGACCTTGGGGTGTAAACTTTATATTTAAAGGTAGTGCTTGGAGTGAATCCATTATCTCTTCTGAAATATAGTCGTACTTCTCCATTTGCGATAGTACTACGTTTCTTCTATTTGTAACACCTTCGGGATTTCTAAGCGGGTTGTATAAAGATGCGTTTTTAAACATTCCTACCAAGGTTGCAGATTCAACTGTAGAGAGTTTTGAAGGAGCTTTGTCAAAATAAATATTAGCGGCAGATTCTATACCAACAGCTTGGTTTACAAAATCGTATTCGTTAAAATACATAGTGATTATTTCCTCTTTGGTATAACGGCGCTCCAAACGAATAGCAATTATCCATTCTTTTATTTTTTGAAGTCCACGTTGTAGTTTATTACGTGAAACTTGTTCGGTAAAAAACAATTTTGCCAACTGCTGGCTTATAGTACTTGCGCCACCACGAGAGCCCAAAAAGGCAAATGCGCGTATGGTACCCCTGCCGTCTATACCAGAATGCTCATAAAACCGAACGTCTTCAGTAGCAATTAATGCGTGTACTAAATGGTCTGGTAAGCTGTCATAAGATACGGGTGTTCTATTTTCCTTATAAAACTTACCTATTGTTTTACCATCAGAAGAAATTATCTCTGTAGCGAGATTTTTTTCTGGGTTTTCTAAGCTTGTTTCATCAGGGAGGCTCCCAAAAACACCCCAAGAGGCAAATAGGAAAAATAAAACAATCACAAGAATAAAAGCTATAAATAGCTTCCAAAACGTCTTGATATGACGTTTTACATCATTTTGTTTTTTCTTTTTAGGAGTTGTCTTTTTTGTTGCCATAGTGTTTTTTACTGTTTGGTGGTTTCTTCTATACTGAAACCAACATCTGTAATGCCTTCAAGTTTTGTAACGCCTTCTACATCGCCGTTATTGCGCATTGCGTGCCCAATATTTACGGTGTAGTTTCCTGTTTCAGAAAAGGATACATTTTCTTTATACCACAATTTGTTTTCCTTTACATTGCCAATTCCTTGCCCCATCCAAGAGCCATCGGGATTTGCCATTCTGTATTCTAGCGTATCTGTAATGGTTTTACCGTGAGGAAATTGCATAGAAACAATTAAATAAACATTGTTGAATTTGTATTCGTTAGTGTTTCTCAGGTTTATAAACAGATTGTATTTTTTTAGCGAATCTAGCTGCGGTAGTTTAAAAGCAACCACCTCTTGGGCACCCCAATGGTTGTCCATGGCTCGTGTTTCACTAAAAACAGTGTTAGATTCACAGGAAATGAATAATCCTGTAAACAATAAAAATACCAAAACTCTATTCATTTTTTGAAGGCTTGCGATTTCTATTTTGATTTGCGCCTGCTTTTCTGGGCTTGTTCCCAGTTTTATTTCCAGCTTTGTTGGCGGGTTTATTTCCAGGCTTGTGATTTGGTTTTTTTTGTGGTGGTTTTTTTGTCGCGTTTGCAGTTGCTGCTTCAGGTTTTCCACGACCTTTATTACGGCTTTTGTTTTTGCGCTTTTTGTTATTTTGTTTAGGATTATCAAAACGTGTTAAACTGTCTTGACCTACCACATTGTTATAGAGTTCTTTTTCTTCTTTTGGAGTTTCAACTATAAACTCCTCTAGGGCCATTGGTTTTTCCCCTTTTTTGTTTAGGGCAATTATTTCATTGGCTTTTTCGGCAGTAAGTTCGTGCCAGTTCATAAACTCCTTCTCGTAGGCATACCAAAGTAGCCCTTTAAAAATATCTATTTTTTGGCAAGTTGCATTTCCTTTTTCGGTCTGTAATTTAGTTTCGGTACTTGGAAAGCTTTCTAGGGCCTCTAAATAAGTGTCTAATTCATAATTAAGGCAACATTTTAACTTTCCGCATTGTCCAGCAAGTTTTTGTGGGTTTAATGAAAGTTGTTGATAGCGCGCTGCAGAAGTGTTTACCGAACGAAAATCTGTAAGCCAAGTAGAACAGCATAGCTCGCGACCACAGCTACCAATACCGCCTAAACGAGCAGCTTCTTGACGAAAGCCTACTTGTTTCATTTCTATACGGGTATTAAATGTTCTGGCAAATTCCTTGATCAATTCGCGGAAATCAACGCGTTCTTCAGCTGTGTAATAAAAAATAACTTTTGAAGCGTCTCCTTGAAATTCAACATCGCTTATCTTCATCTGCAGCCCATGGCGTATTGCGATTTCGCGTGAGCGTTTTTGCACATCGCTTTCTTTATCGCGCACACCTTGCCATATATCTATGTCTTTTTGTGAGGCTTTGCGGTAAAGTTTTGGTAAGGCTTCTATCTTAAGTGGAACTTTTTTCTTCTTCATTTGCACTCTAACTAGCTCGCCAGTTAGTGTTACAATACCTATATCGTGCCCAGGAGATGCCTCTGTAGCAACTATATCGCCTATGCTAAGGGTAAGATTTTCGGGGTTTTGGAAGTAGTCTTTCCTTCCGTTTTTAAAACGCACTTCTACCGCATTAAAGGGTTCCATATTGGCAGGAAGTTGCATATTTGAAAGCCAGTCAAACACCGTGAGTTTGTTACAGCCATCGGTTCCGCAAGTACCATTGTTCTTGCATCCCTTTGGCTGTCCATTGGCGCCTGTGGCACAGCTGGTACAGCCCATATTTTTTATATATAAAGCCCTTTTCCAAATGAAGAGGGGCGAAAATTAAACAATTAATTCAATCAGTAAAGATACTGATAAAATTTACGATTTTGGATTTACGGTTTTAGATTTTTGAAATCCTTTCCCTCAACCCCTTCAAAGGAGAGGAGTTGCAAATAGAGCTGTTCCCATATGAGCTTAGTAAATCTGAGGGCTAGTTTTTGTATTTCAGCTTTTCTGAACGGCCCTTTTTAAAGATTTTGTTGCTGTTAGGAATGCCTTGGCGCAATCTTTTTTGTTCCTCTTCTGGCAAATGCGTTATTTCTATACATTCTTCAGAACAACAATTTTCCATTGTTTTTGCGCAGTTTTCACATTGAATAAACAATAAATGGCAAGCTTCGTTTGCGCAATTAGTGTGAGTGTCGCAAAGTTCACCACATTGGTGGCAGTGGCTTATAATGTCGTTTGTAATACGTTCGCCACGACGATGATCAAAAACGAAATTTTTTCCGAGAAATTTATTTTCCAGTCCTTGGTTTTCAACCTGACGGGCATATTCAATAATGCCGCCTTCTAGTTGAAACACATTTTTAAAACCTTTGTGTTTGTAATATGCGCTAGCTTTTTCGCAACGAATACCGCCAGTGCAATACATAACCAGTTTTTTGTCTTCTTTGTGGTCTTTTAAATCTTCTTCAATAATATCTAAAGAGTCGCGAAAGGTATCTACATCTGGTGTAATAGCATTTTTAAAATGACCTATCTCACTTTCGTAATGGTTTCGCATATCGACCAAAACCACGTTTGGGTCTTCTATAAGTTCGTTAAATTTTTGAGCGTCTACATGAACTCCTTTGTTAGTTACATCAAAGGTTTCGTCGTTTAAGCCATCGGCAACAATTTTTTTGCGCACTTTTACTTTCAGCTTAAGGAACGATTTTAGGTCTTGTTCTATGGCAATGTTTAAGCGAACGTCTTTTAAGAAATAGATTCCGTCAAGGAATTCTTTGAATTCCTTAAAACGTTTTGCGGGTACGGATAGCTGAGCGTTGATGCCTTCATGTGCCACATAAATACGGCCAAGTACATCTTGTTCATGCCAAGCGATAAACAAATGGTTTCTAAAAAGTTGTGGATTGCCAATTTTGGCGTATTGATAAAAAGAAAGGGTTAGGCGTTCTTCGCCAGCTTCCTCTAAAAGGGCTTCCCTTTCTTTAGCACTTAATTTATTGTACAGTTGCATGCTATACTTTTTTTAGGTGAAAAGATTTGATTTTTAAAGTTGCAAAAGTAAGAATTTTTATTTTGAAGGAAACGTACTCCAATAAAAAAGGGGAATCCCCTTTAATAAAACAGGGAAAATCCTGTTTTATTTATAAATATTTTGGCATAGCTTTAACAAATTGACTAACTTTAATCGACCGAAATATGAAAACACAGGCACACAGGCACACAGGCACACAGGCACACAGGCACACAGGCACACAGGCACACAGAATCTTAATCTGTTTAATGGTCGCTTTTTCTTCACTTTTTCTTACTGCGCAAAATAGACAGGACTACTATGTTTTAACAAAGCAAAATTATTCTCTAGAGCCTTTACAAACAACAATTAATCCAGATCAAACATTAACTGTAGATTTAAGCGATAATTTATTGGAAGATTTTATAAATAGCATGCCCGTCTACAGTATTCAAAAAGCTTTTCCTACTGCTTATTCTCCATTATTAAAACGAACTTATAGAATAACATTAGAAGATGCTAGCTATTTAAATGATTTTTTTCAACGAAATGAAATAGAACTTGTTGAGTTTGTAGAGGAAGAGAATATTGAACTTTATATCCCAAATGATTTTAATTATTTAGACAGAGGAACACCTAACACAGCTTTGGATATAATAAAGGCTCCATTTGCGTGGAATTTAACACATGGAAGTACGGGTATTTTTGCTGGTGTTCTGGATAATGGTTTTTATCTTAATCATGAAGATTTAATTAATGAAATTGTTATGGTTCTTGGCAATAATCCAGCTGCTCATGGTACAGGGGTATCTAGTGCAATTGGTGGGCAGACAGATAATAATGTAGGGCTTTCAAGTATTGGTTTTAAAACCAAATTAGCTGTTAAAAGTGGAGGAGGACATAATGGAGCATTGCTGCTATCACAACAACCAGGTGTTAGGGTTATAAATATTAGTTTAAAATTCGGATGTACTTTTAGTGTTTTTGCAGCAGAGGTTTTTGAAGAAATATGGAATGGCACTCCATTACACCCCCCAGTTGTAGTTGTAGCTGCCGCAGGAAATGGGGAGGTCGCAAAAGCGGCTAATAATGGGGGGTATTGCCCTGACACTAATGGTGGAGCAAATGGTTATGTTTATCCAGCCGCATATGAAAATGTTATCGCAGTATCAGGTGTAAATCATTTGGTCCCACGGGGCACCGAAGATTTACAATATGGATTTGGTGTGAGTTGGGAGGATTTGGCACAACGAGATATTAGCATTCCTTATTCCACGTTGACCTATAATGATAAAGTTGATTTATGTGCGCCAGCGCATCATGTAATGGCTGCAAATAATGATTCTGATGGATATGGGTTTGGTTATGGGACATCTTATGCCTCACCAATTGTTGTAGGTACAGTTGCTTTGATGTTAGATGTTAATCCAAATTTAACTCCAAATCAAGTAAGAGATATTTTGAAAAATACCACTGATGACATTTATTTTATTCCAGAAAATGTTCCTTATATAAATCTCTATGGAACAGGAAGACTCAACGCTTATAGAGCAGTCAAAACAGCGCAGTGTATGCTGAATCCAACCCCAGATTTGGATCTTGCAATGCAAAACTCTGATGTGGATGATTTTGTGGAACCGGACACCGTTACCGAAATACTTTGGCAAAGTGATGATATATGGGTTCGTAATGAAAACGATGGTCGAGAAGTACGATATCATCAAAATCCCGAATATGATGCCACCAATCCAAACTACGTTTATGTTAGGGTAACAAACAATAGCTGTCAAACCTCTACTGGTAACGATAACATTAAATTATACTGGGCAAAAGCAAACACTACCTTATATTGGCCCGAAAATTGGGATGGCAGTCTATATATTGAGGATCCTGTAACTGGTGCTGATATATTGATGGGTGATGAAGTGGGAACGCTAAGTATCCCTGTTTTGGGTCCTGGTGAAAGTAAAATCCTCGAATTTCAATGGTCTGTGCCCAATCCACAAGATTATATAAATATAGATTTGGGTAATCCGTGGCATTTTTGCTTGTTAGCACGTATAGAATCTCTGGACGACCCAATGACCTATCCAGAGGGTATATTTATAACAAATAATGTAAAAAACAACAATAATATTGTATGGAAAAATACCACCGTAATTGATGTTTTGCCAGACACCACATCAGAGATTAGTGCTGTTGTTGCCGTAGGGAATCCCTACGATACAGCACACACCTTCAAGTTAGAATTCAAAAAAGATGATAATGAAGTAGGAAAAGCAATCTACAAAGAAGCCGAAGTAAGTCTTGAGCTTGACACGGTATTATATGATGCTTGGCAAAGAGGCGGACAGAGTCTAATAAGTGTTGATACCACATATACCCCAAAACGGAAAATAGTGGCTGATAATAATGCAGGGCTAAACAATATTCAGTTTAATGCTAATGAAATTGGCACCCTAACTGTGAGCTTTAACTTTTTGACTAAGGAAGTTACAAATAAAACCAATTACAAATTTTACGTTATTCTGCGCGATGCAGTAACCAATGAAATTATTGGCGGTGAAACTTTTGTAATCAATAAAAAACAAAGACCAGTTTTTGATGCTGATGCTGGAAGTGACAAAACCATTGACAGAAGTGAAAGTGTAACGATAAGTGCCCCCCAGATAAACGAAGCGGCAGTTTACAATTGGTACGATCCAGATGGAAATTTAATCTTCACTGGCTCTGACTTAACGGTATCTCCAGATGTAACCAAAAAATACAGATTAGAAATAATTAGTGAAATGGATGGCTTAAAAGATTATGATGAAGTGGAAATAACAGTAAATCCCTATAGATTGGAAAGTTTAATCCCAAATCCTGCCACGAGCCAAGTTACTGTAAATTATTCAGCAGATCAAGCTTCATCTGCCTATTTAATGGTGGTAAGTACTGTTACTGGTATTTCTAACAATTATATCTTGGACGTAAATGAGATGAGTGTTAATTTAAATATTTCAGCATATACTTCTGGAACCTATTCTGTGGCACTCGTTTGTGATGGACAAATTGTCGACTCTAAAAATCTTGCAAAACAATAAACCTTAAAACCAATAATCATGAAAATAATTCTATATATACTTCTACTCAACATGAGCGCACTAAGTTTTGCCCAAGATCAGTTATTATTTGAAAACACTTGGTATTTGCACAATGTAATCATTACTGGACAGAGTTATATACCGCCATCAAATTCTGAAGTACCATTTATACCCTTGGAATTTTTTGAAAACAGTAGTGATGATTTTGTGACAAATGTTTGCAATAGTTTTTCTGGCCTGCTCATATACGACAATCAAAGCTTTACGATTCAAGATTATGCTTTGACTTTAGCGTTTTGTAGTTTGCAAGAAAACACAACATTTGAAGGAATTTATTTAAGTTTTTTTTTCGACCCCACCACTCAAGATCCTTATTCTGAGCCATTTTTATATTCAATAACAATTAATGGCAACGAAAAAACATTAATGCTAGAAAATATCAAGGGCGACAAAGCCATCTACGGCGATTACATTTTATCTTTTGAAAATTTTCAGAAAATAAAATTCGATGTCTATCCTAATCCCACAAAAACCAAATTATTTATAACTTCAACAAACACCTCAGGCAACCTTAATATAAAGATCTTCAACATAGAAGGCAAACAATTAAGCATTAAAAATTTAGACTTTGAAAAAGAAATTTCTTTAGATATTTCAAGCCTTTCTAACGGTATTTATTTTTTAAATATTGAAGATGAAAACGGAAATTCAACAGTTAAAAAATTTATAAAAGAATAAAACAAACAACAATTAAAAAGTGCCAAACAGCCGCAAATTAAGTAGCTGTTTCAATTTTATGCAATTTTGTCAAAGTTTTCCTTCCAGCGAAAAGTCCTACTTCCAACCGTCTAGGCTCAAACCGTCTTTTTTGTTAACAAAAAACCATTTCCGCCACATTTTACTTTTGTCCCAAGCACAAAGAAATAGTATCTTAGCTCTTTAAAATTTTATCATTAAACACACTGAAAATGAGCACTGAAAAAGACGCAAAACTAAAAGCTTTAAAGCTAACTTTAGATAAACTAGACAAAACCTATGGCAAGGGTACGGTAATGAAAATGGGCGATAGTGCCGTAGAAGATGTAGATGTTATACCAACAGGTTCATTAGGCTTGGATGTAGCACTAGGCGTTGGCGGGTATCCACGCGGCAGAGTTATTGAAATATACGGACCAGAATCTTCTGGTAAAACTACCTTAACGCTTCACGCAATGGCTGAAGCACAGAAAAAAGGAGGAATTGCTGCATTTATTGACGCAGAGCACGCTTTTGATCGCGGTTATGCCGAAAAACTTGGCGTAGATATTGAAAACTTGATTATTTCACAACCAGACAACGGTGAGCAAGCTTTAGAGATTGCAGATAACTTAATACGCAGTGGCGCTATAGACATAGTGGTTATAGATTCTGTTGCGGCTTTAACGCCAAAAAGTGAGATTGAAGGCGAAATGGGAGACAGCAAAATGGGTCTTCACGCACGTTTAATGAGCCAAGCACTGCGTAAACTTACGGGGTCTATAAGCAAAACAAAATGTACGGTAATATTTATTAACCAGTTGCGTGAAAAAATTGGAGTTATGTTTGGAAACCCTGAAACAACAACGGGTGGTAATGCCTTAAAGTTTTACGCTTCGGTGCGTTTAGATATTCGTCGTTCTACACAAATAAAAGATACAGACAGCAATGCTATGGGTAATAAAACCAGAGTAAAAGTTGTAAAAAACAAAGTAGCACCACCTTTTAAACAAGTGGAGTTTGATATTATGTATGGCGAAGGAATCTCTAAGGTTGGTGAGATTATTGACCTAGGTGTAGACTTCGAAATTATTAAGAAAGCAGGATCTTGGTTTAGCTATGACGACACCAAACTTGGGCAAGGTCGCGACGCTGTAAAAAACTTACTTCTAGACAATCCAGAACTTATGGAAGAACTGGAAAATAAAATTAAAGACGCTATAGCAGCAATCAGTAAATAATTTTTTTACTAAAACACGCAACCCTTTTGATAATGTGGTATCTACAAAAAGTAGGAACCTTGATTATTAATGGTTGCCCTCTACTATTAGGAGGTATTTACAACAGATCAATAATTTACGGTACCGCGTTTGACGTTAGATGAGCTCATAATACAATGCAAAAAGCAGAATGCAACTGCACAGGGCGAATTGTACAAAAAGTACAATAGCGTTCTTTTTGCCATTTGCCTTAGGTATTCGCCTAATTATACCGAAGCCGAAGACAATTTGCAGGATGCTTTTATAACCATTTTTAAAAAAGTGGAACAGTATAATGGCAAAGGTTCTTTTGAAGGATGGATGAAACGGGTAACCGTTAATACAGTACTTCAAAAATATAGGAAACAACGCACATTTGCTATTGTTGATGAGGGACAAATTGAAGCTGAAGAAGAGGAAGTAGAAATTGATAAGGAAGAAATTCCGTTAGATTTTTTACTGAAAATTGTCCAAGAGCTACCCGATAGATACAGACTTGTATTTAGTATGTATGTTATGGATGGCTATCAACATAAAGAGATAGCCGAAATGTTAGGAATTAGCGATGGTACGTCTAAGTCTAACCTGGCACGCGCCAGAATGATTTTGAAAAATAAAATTGAAGAGTATAATGCTATTAAATATAACACTTAAAGCATTATGATTGTTTAGAGTAAACAGAAAACCCCTGCTCTAGGGTAGGGGTTTATTAAAAGACATCTTTTTTTGATGTGCTTTGAGCGGAATATAGAAAAAGTATCTCTAGAAGTCGTTTAAGGATTAATAAACAATGAAAGACAAGAAAAACATAGACAACATTTTTAACGAAGGTTTCAAAAATTTTGAAGCCTCTCCTTCGCCGCGTGTTTGGGAAAACATCCAAACAGCGCTTAAAAAGGAGAAAAAAGAACGCAAAGTTATCCCGTTATGGATAAAACTTGGCGGTGTTGCTGCCTTAGTGGCTTTGTTGTTTACTGTGGGAAATACGGTTTACAATTCTTCAAATAGTATTGCTCCCAAAATTACAAATGAAGACGTACATCAATTAGAAAATAACGAGCCAAGTATAAATGAAGTTATTGAGAACACAGTAAATGCTAGTGAGCTAGCTTCAGAAGACGAGACGCTTAAAAACGATCTTGACCAAACGCTTAATGCTTCAGATAAAAACGCAGTAAAAGAAAACAGCACTAAAAATGCTTCAAATAAAATTCTTTCTAATTCTTCTGAAAAAGCACTTCAAACTGTAGTTGCAGCTACAAATTCAGAAAAAAATACTTCAGTAAAGAACACTTCAGATAAAGAAACGAATCGCAACATTAATTTTGTTGAAAAACAACTTTCAGAAGAGAAGCTTAAAGAGGTTGTGGCAGTTTCAGATAAAACTTCTGAAAAAGAAAAGACCACTGAAACCACTAATGAAGTTGAAGAGAGCACCAATTTTAAAACTCCAGTTGCTATTGATGCTAATAAAGAAGTAATAGCTGTAACTGAAAAGACAGAAAATAACACTTCTGAAGAAAACCGTATTAAAACCGAAGCAGAAGTACTAGCAGAGACAGCAGGTAAAAAATCTATTTTTGACGCTATTGCAGAAAATGAAGAAGTTGCTGTTTTAGAAGAAAACAAAAAAGAAAAACCAGATCACCGCTGGAATGTGGCTCCAAATGTAGCGCCCGTTTACTACAGTAGTTTTGGTAATGGTTCGTCTATAGACCAAACTTTTTCGGACAATCCGCAACAAGGAGATGTAAATATGAGTTATGGGGTGCAAGTAAGCTACGCCTTAAACAAAAGGTTGAGTGTGCGCTCTGGTGTTAACAATGTAGATTTAAGTTATAGTACTAAAGGTATAGAAGTGGGTACTGGCCCTGTGGCGGTTGCTTTGCGTTCTGTAGACTATGGTGGCAGACAAATTGTTGTAACTGCACTAGATAGAGGTACTTTGGCAAATTCGGTTTCTTCGGGTGAATTTGGCGAGATAATGCCAAAATCTACACAAGGAGAGGCTAGACTTATTCAGAATATTAATTATTACGAAGTGCCGCTAGAGCTTAAATACGCTCTTGTAGACAGTAAGTTTGGCGTTAATCTTATTGGTGGAGTAAGTACTTTGTTTTTAGGAAATAATGAGATTTCTGTGAAGGCAGATAACTTTACGAATGTATTGGGAGAAGCTAACAACCTCTCTTCTTTAAGTTTTTCAACTAACATAGGGCTGGGATTGGACTATAAACTGTCCAAAAAATTTACGTTTAATATTGAGCCAATGTTTAAATACCAGCTCAATCCATATACCGATTCTTCTGTAAACTTTAAACCTTATTATTTGGGTGTTTATAGCGGGTTAAGTTTTAGATTTTAGGTTAGTTTTTAGTTGATGTGTTTGAGATACTTCAAACAAAATGATTGAGAGAAAAGCCGTTCTTCGCCATAGGACGGTTTTTTGTTTTTACGATGTTGTACACAGGGTTTAACTTTTTAAACGGTAGGTTTTAGCAATTCGTTTAAGATAGTGTCACGAGTTTCTTTTTTTAGTTCCTTTCTATCGTCTAAAGTTAAATTTGTAGTAGAAATAAGCGGATGTACTTTTGCACGCATTTTTCCAGGACTGGCAATAAAAAAGGAATATGGAAAGCGTTTTTTGTTATCGTGAAACGTCATAGGAGCAATTGGTATTTGATGCTCTATGGCAAGTCTAAAAGCGCCATCTTTAAACTGGTCTAAGACGATAGAAAGATCGTCTGGCACACCGCCTTCTGGAAAAATACAAACGCTTAAACCTTCATTGAGTCTTGCTTGTGCTCTTCTAAATACTTCTACACGGCTTTTTGTGTTACCGCGATCTACTAATATACAAGTGCGTTTATAAATGTATCCAAACAAAGGGATTTTTGCCAATTCTTTCTTTCCAACAAAAACAAAGGGGTTTTTAGTGGCATAAAACATTAACATGATGTCTGTCATTGATGTATGATTAGCGACAAACATATAACTCTTCCCTTTTTTATAATGCTCTTCGCGAGCTATAGTGGGAGGGCACCCCATGGCATAGAGGATAAAGGTAGACCAAACTCTGGCAACTTTAAAGAAAAAAGGATACCAAGAATTTTTTAAAATGCTAATAATCAATACAGGAAATAGCACTATTGTGGCTATAGCCAAAATGAAATAGAACCAGATTCTGTAGAAAGTCGCAAAAATTTGTTTAAATAGCTTCATAAAGCTTCAAAAGTAATAATTTGAACAATGCGAATAAATCAAATAAAGTACCTTTGCTAAAATTTTTTTTAAATCATGTCTAGAATACTTACAGGAATACAAAGTACAGGTACCCCACATCTTGGTAATATGTTGGGGGCGCTTATTCCAGCCATAGAAATGGCAAACGATCCAAAAAATGAATCTTTTCTTTTTATTGCAGATATGCACTCATTGACGCAAATAAAGGATGCAAAAACCCTTCGCACTAATACTTATAGTGTTGCTGCCACTTGGTTGGCTCTTGGTTTAGATATAGAGCGCGTTGTTTTTTATAGACAAAGTGATGTGCCACAAACCACGGAACTTTCATGGTATTTAAGTTGTTTTTTCCCGTATCAGCGATTAACATTGGCGCATTCATTTAAAGATAAAGCAGATCGTTTAGAAGATGTAAATGCTGGGCTTTTTACGTACCCTATGCTCATGGCGGCAGATATATTGTTGTACGATGCAGAAATTGTACCTGTGGGTAAAGACCAAATGCAGCATTTAGAAATAACACGCGATGTTGCGTCTCGTTTTCATACACAAATGGGTGAAACCTTTGTAATGCCCGTTGGGAAAGTTCAGGAAGAAACTATGTATATTCCTGGTACCGACGGTACTAAAATGAGTAAGTCTAAGGGAAATATTATCAATATATTTCAAAATGACAAGCAATTGCGAAAGCAAATAATGTCTATTGAGACCGATAGCACCCCGCTTGAAGAACCAAAAGACACAGAAACGTGTAATGTTTTTGCGCTCTATAAATTATTGGGTTCTAAAGAAGAGGTAGCGCAAATGCGAAAAAATTACGAAGCTGGAAACTACGGTTACGGTCATGCGAAACAAGCTTTATACGAACTTATAATCCAAAAATTTTCAGAGGAACGTAGTCGTTATAATTATTTTATGGAAAACCTTTCTGAAATTGATGCTGCCTTAGCTAGCGGCGCTGAAAAAGCGCGAAAAGTGGCGGATGAAGTTTTAAAAAGAGTTCGTGAAAGAGTAGGCTATTAGATTATTTGAAACAATTTTCCAGGAAGGGGACGCACTACACCTTTAAGCTCCATATTCATTAATATACTGGCAGCTTTATAGGCGGGAAAGTTACACTCTAAAGCAATTATATCTAAGAGCTCTTTTTCTTTGTTTTTTAAGAAACGAAAGATCACTTTTTCATCGTCATCGAGTTCAACAAATAGTTGTGTTTGTTTAGGGGTATGGGGTGTTTTTAATTCCCAATCTAACATATAGATGATGTCTGCAGCACTACTGAGCAAATGCGCCTTTTGTTGTTTAATTAAGTTGTTGCAGCCACGGCTCTGGCTGTCTGTGGCTCTACCGGGTAAGGCAAATACTTCGCGGTTATAAGAGTTTGCAATATCGGCTGTTACTAAGCTACCCCCTTTTTCGGCAGATTCTATTACGATAGTAGCTTCAGAAAGACCTGCAATAATTCTATTTCGTTTTAAGAAGTTATTACGGTCAAAAGAATCACTTGTCCAAAACTCGCTTATAAAACCACCGTTTTCTTCAATTTTTTTGATGTATTTTTTGTGGTCTTTGGGGTACATTTGATTAAAACCATGTGCTAAACAGGCTATGTTTTGCAAATTGTGTTCTATGGCAGCCTTATGTGCGCATATATCTACCCCATAGGCAAGGCCAGAAACAATAACCGGCTGAAGTGGGGCGAGCTCTTCAATTAATTTTTGACAAAAAACATTGCCGTAGCTTGTAATTTTTCTTGTGCCTACGATGCTTATTATTTTCTTTCCTTCAAGGTCTATATTGCCTTTTTTAAAAAATAGGATTGGCCCGTCTATACAGTGTTTTAACCTTTCGGGGTAGGTTTTATCTTTAAAATAGCTGTATTCAATATTGTTGTCTTCTATATATTGTAGTTCGGCATCTGCTTCTTCAAGTTGTTTTTTTACATTTAATTCTTTGAGGCGTACTGGACCAATACCATCAATTTTTGAAAGCTTGTTTTTTTTCTCTTTAAAAATTGCTTCTGCAGAGCCCATTTTACGCAATAATTTTTTAGCAGAGATGTCTCCCAGGTTTGGAATTCGCTGTAATGCAAGCGTATAACGCAATTCGTTTTTAGAGAGCATACTTTTGAATATTAAAATTGAGGACTAGCTTAAATTTACGATTTTTTAAGTTGTTAATAAATTACTGTAACAAAAATTGGATTGCCTTCAAAAAAAAGTAATTTTGTTTTATGCAACTCACTACATACATATCAGACCTTTTATATAGATACGAATGTGTTATCATTCCTGGATTTGGTGCGTTTTTAACGCGCTATAAATCAGCGTATATAGACGCTATTACAAACACCTTTCACGCGCCTTCAAAAATTGTATCTTTTAATAGACAATTACAAACTAATGATGGCTTGTTTGCTAATTATGTGGCATCTGTAGAAAAGTGTAGTTATGAAACTGCTTTGCAAAGGATAAGAAATTTTACTGCTGAAACATCACGAAAGCTTTCAGAAGGACAAACGGTTGTTTTTAATAATATAGGTGAATTTTCTATGAATGAAGAAAAATCACTACAGTTTGAACCACTTCAGAAGCAAAACTATAACACTTCAGCATTTGGTCTTACATCATTTGTTTCGCCAACAATAACACGTACTGTTACTGCTGAAGCTGAAGCAATACAAGAAGAAAAGGCTGTAGTAACACTTTCTACAGAGAGAAATACTGCGAAACCATATCTTAAATATGCTGCTATTGCTGTTTTAGCTTTATCTGCTATAAGTTTTGGCGGGATGAAATTATACGAAAGCCAAGTTCAGAAATTTAATTTTGCCGAAAGACAAAAAGCAAATTCGCTTGTAGATAACCAAATACAAGAAGCTACTTTTGTTATTGAAAATCCGCTGCCAGTAGTAAGCCTGCAGCTGCCAAAGCATACAGGAATGTATCATATTGTTGCTGGAGCGTATCGTATAGAAGAAAACGCGGCAAAGAAAGTAGCCCAACTTCGTGAAAAAGGATATGCGCCTTTAAAGATGACTGCCAATAAATTTGGGTTATACCAAGTAGTTTACGCTAGTTATAACGATAGACATGAAGCCCAACAAAGACTTCAAGAAATAAAGACTTCCGAAAATACAGACGCTTGGCTTTTGGTACAAGAGATTAAGTAATAGATGTGAGTAAACTCTAAGGTTTACTTTTCTTTATGGTTTTTCTCTTCCCTTTATTCATTACTTAGGTATCTTTGCAAAAAATATTCTGATGCATTCAAAAACTCCAAAACAATCACTTACTGTTTATACAGACATGGTACTGCCTAGCGAGACCAACCCAATAGGAAATATGTTTGGTGGTGAACTTCTAGCTAGAATGGATAGGGCTGCAAGTATAGCTGCTCGTCGGCATAGCCGCCGTATAGTAGTTACAGCTTCTGTAAATCACGTAGCTTTTAACAAGATGATTCCATTAGGGAGTGTAGTAACCGTTGAAGCAAAAGTTTCTAGAGCATTTAGCAGCTCTATGGAAGTGTATATGGATGTTTTTATTGAAGACCGCGAAAGTGGTGAGCGAAGTCTTTCTAATGAGGCTATCTATACTTTTGTAGCTGTAGATGAGATGGGCAACCCGGTGCGCGTTCCTGAAATAGTCCCAGAAACAGAACTTGAAAAAAAACGCTTTGTCGCTGCATTAAGACGTAAACAATTAAGTCTTGTGCTTGCTGGAAAAATGAAAGCTGCTGATGCTACCGAGCTAAAAGCGTTATTCCAATAAATTAAAATTCCTTCCTAAATAGTTGATTTATTAGCTTTTCGGCCTCGTTTTTTGTGTTAAAATCTAATATTTTCGCAAATTCATGATACTTTTAAACATGGTATTAAATATATTTGAAATCCTTTCTTGAAAATTTCGTGTTTTCAATAGAGGTTTTTTTGAAACTATTTATACTAAACCTATTTAAAAATCATGAAAAAAACTACATTTCTTTCCTTTCGAAGTTTTTGTTTTTTGGCTATGGCATTTGTTTTTTCAATGTCGCAAGCTCAAAATTCAACCGACATTCATTTTCAGGGTGAAACCATTGTAATGCCTGAAAACATTAACACCTTTCAATGGGACCAAATGCCAGATTCGGCGAGACTGAATAATGGTTTTGTTGGTTGGGTACAGTTTTATGAAACCCCAACTCAAAACGTTCAGGACTTATTTAAACAACACAAACTGGAACTTATAGAATATATTCCACATAAAACGTACTTGTTTTATTTTCCAGAAAATACAGACATTACTTTATTAAAGGATAATGGAGTTCGTACGATTGTGCCAGTAAATAACAATGTAAAGCTTTCAGCTAAATTGAAAAGTCAGAATTACGACTATTGGGCAATGGATGGAGATAATATATTAGTGACCTTAAAGTATCATAGAAATACTAACACTAATACTGTTGTAGCTCAATTAGAGCAGAATGGAATTATCGTAAAATCAATCTACGAAGATTATAATACCTTAGATTTATCTATTCCGTCTAATTCATTAGAAACTATAGCTAAGCTTCCTTTTGTAAAATGGGTAGACCTTATAAACGAACCAGCTGTAAAAGACGATACTCGTGGAAGAAGTTTGCACAGAGCAAATAGCTTAGATACTCAAACAGGAGCTGGTAGAAACTATACAGGTGAAGGTATTGGTGTTATGGTACGTGATGACGGTAGAGTAGGACCACACATAGATTTTCAAGGAAGATTATTCAACCTTACAAGTGTTTCAAACCAATCTCATGGAGATGGTGTAGGTGGAATTATGGCTGGTGCTGGTAACTTAATTCCGTCAAATAGAGGAATGGCTACAGGAACAGATGTATATGTTGTAAACTATCAAAGTAATTTTCTTGATAACGCTACTGTAACATTAATTAATGACGGAAGTGTTCAAATTACAAACTCATCTTATAGTGATGGTTGTAATGGAGGATATACCAATACTACTGTAACCGTAGATCAACAAATGCTAGATATACCAACATTGCTTCATGTGTTCTCTGCTGGAAATTCAAACGGTAGTAACTGTGGTTATGGAGCTGGTAGCCAATGGGGTAATATTACCGGAGGTCATAAACAAGGAAAAAATGTTATAGCAACTGCAAACGTATTTTTTGACGGTTCTTTAGTGACTTCTAGTAGTCGTGGACCTGCTTACGATGGAAGAATAAAACCAGATATCGCAGCAAATGGTCAAAACCAAATTTCAACCAACGAGAATAATACCTACCAAACTTTTGGTGGTACCTCTGGTGCTGCTCCAGGTATAGCGGGAATTTCTGCACAACTTTACCAAGCGTATGGCGAATTAAACGGAGGTGATTTTCCACCTGCTGCTTTAATAAAAGCTACTTTACTAAATACGGCAAATGAAGCCGGAAATGTAGGTCCAGATTATAAATTTGGTTGGGGAATAGTAAATGCACTTCAAGCAGCTAAGCTTATTGAAGATGAACGTTATTTATCAGACGAAGTGAGTCAAGGTAATACAAACTCACACACAATAAACGTACCTTCAGGTACCACTCAGGTTAGATTTATGGTGTATTGGAGTGATCCTGCTGCAACAGCAGGTGCAGATCCAGCGCTAGTTAATGATTTAGACTTAGTAGTTAAAAATCCTTCAAATACTTCATTCTTGCCTTGGATTCTTGACCCAACACCTAATGCAACAACCTTAGATAATCCAGCTACTACAGGTGTGGATCGTTTAAATAATGTTGAGCAAGTTTTAATAAATAACCCAGCAGCAGGTAACTATACTGTAGATGTTTCTGGATTTAATGTGCCATTTGGACCACAAGAGTACTTTGTAGTTTACGAACTAATCTCAGAGAACCTTACGGTAACTTACCCTAATGGAGGTGAGTCTTTCCAACCATTTGTAGCAGAAACTATTCACTGGGATGCTGTAAATACTACAGCAGATTTTGTGGTAGAATACTCTACAGATAATGGAACTAGCTGGAATACTATAAACACAGTAGATAGTGATGTTCATTTCTTAAACTGGGCACCTCCAGCAGAAATTAGTGGAAATACCCTGGTAAGAGTAACTAGTGGTTCTTTTCAAGATGAGAGTGACGCTACTTTTAACATTGCTAGAAGAACAAACAATTATAATGTTGTAGAAGTTTGTCCTACTTCAGCTACTTTTGAGTGGTCTGCTGTCGATGGTGCAGAGTCTTATGACTTCTACCTTTTAGGAGAAAAGTATATGGAAGTAGTAGGTACTACAAACACTAACTCTATTACAGTTCCTATTACAGATCCAGATGCAGAAATGTGGTTTGGTCTTACAGCTAAAAACGATACTGAAGGCTGGGAAAGTGTAAGAACACCTGCTAAATTTTACGCTGGCGGAATTATGGATTGTACTACAGCAAGTACTTCAGAAAATACTATTGCAGATGCAGTAGCACTTTATCCTAATCCAACTACTAGTGAAGTGTTTATAAGTATTTCAGATAAAACTTTTAGTAGCTTTGATGTAACTATAGCAAATAGCTTAGGTCAGATATTAGATAGAAAAACAAATGTAGATAATGCAACTAGAACAAGTTTAAATGTTTCAAACTACGCTTCTGGTATTTATTTTATCACAATAAAGGCAGGTGAAAGTGTTGCCACTAAAAAATTGGTTGTTCAATAAACAATCACTAACAATTAATAAAAAAAGGGAGCCTCAATTGGGCTCCCTTTTTTACATCCTGTAAATCCAGTCTGCAGGATTTATCTTTATCTTGTTTTTATAAATGTAGAACTTTAATACCGTTCTACCTTCCGTTGGGCTTTTGGCAACTGTTCCTATAACTTGTTTGGTAGAAATTTTATCACCTTTCTTTACATTTACTGTTGCGAGGTTGCTGTAGATACTTAAATAATCTCCATGTTGGATTATTACAACCTTGTTAGCGCCTTTTATAATTTGTATAGACAATACTTGCCCCTCAAAGATAGAACGTACAGCAGCGTTGTCCTCTGTAGCTATTTCTACACCACTACTGCTAGTTGTTACATTTGGAAATTGTGGGTGTTGGTGTGTTCCAAAGCTCTTTACAACCATACCTTTTTCTACTGGCCAAGGTAATTTTCCTTTGTTGTTTGTAAAACTTGCTGCTAGCGCCTTGTCTTCTGCTGTAAGTGCAAATTCTTCTTTTTTGGCAGGCTTGGTGATAACGTTTGCGGTAGAAGTTGTAGTTGTACTTGTAGTGTTTCCCTTTGCTTTTTCTTCGGCTAGTGCTTTTTCTCTTGCTATTCTATTTGCTTCTTCTATTGCGGCTCTAATTAGGGCGTCTATCTGCCTGTCTATTTCGTCTGCCTGTTTTTGTTTAGTCTTAATTTGTGAAGCAAATTTGCTTTCGTCTTTCTTTAAAGTAGCGACTAAAGCTTGTTGGTTTTTTCGCTCTTCAGTTAAATTAGCTTTTGCAATTTCGTTTTCAGATATTAATTTTTGTTTTGTCTTTTTCTGTTCTATTAAAGATGCATTTAAGGCTTGTAACTCTTCTGTTTTTGCCTTGATGCCTTCGCCTTGTTTTTTTCTGAATTTTGCGTACTGCTTCATATACTGAACGCGCTTGTAGGCTTGTAGAAAGTTTTGCGAAGACAATAAAAACATTATCCTACTTTGCTGATTTTTACTTTTATAAGATTTGCGAATCATTTCGGCATAGTCTGCCTTCATCACATCAAGCTCTTTGCGTAAGCTGCTTATATTTTCAATATTACTATTGATGTTTCGCGTAAGCAGGTTTGCTTGTTGGTTGGTAATGCGAATTAAATTTTCTGAAGCTGTAATACGTTGGTTTAAATCTTCAACTTGCGACAAAACAGATTTCTCCTCCTTTTTAGTTTTGAAAAGCAAAGAGTTTATCTGCTTTATTTCTTGAAGAATAGCCTGTCGCTTTTCTTCTAACTCCTTTTGTTTGTCTACCTGAGCAGTTACTGTTGAAGCTGAAATTAAACAGATTAAGACCAAAAAATATGTGTGCAAGTACTTCATTTAGTTAAGTTGGATTTCTTCGTACCCCTGTGGAATTTCAAACGGAAAACTCACATTAGCGTTTAAATCTATTTTTTTATAATTGAGTTCAATTTTTGTTTTAGACCCTTTATCTGAAGTATCTATAAATATTGAAGAAGGGAAAAACTGCTTCTCTATTGTTTGATAATCTCCATAACGAATGCTCAACAAACGCTCTTCATTAGGCTGAGAGAGTGTTTCTGAAGCAATTTTGAAATTTTCAGCATTCAGAAATACCGAATGTATAAAATTTTGTGGTTGCTGTTTGGGCTGAATTTTAAACTTACTCATTACTAATTCAGATTTGTATTCTGAAGTATTTAAGGCGAATATAGATTGTCCTAGTAATAAATTCTGTGCTTGCTGAAAGTTAATTGAAGTGCCTATCCAATTTCCTAACAATGCAAAATCGCCTTCAAAATAGGTTTTTCCAAGTGTTTCATAATAACTTACACGTGTAGGTGTAATTAATACTTTTGCTATAGTAATACCCAAGACTGAAGCTTTTATCCAGATGTTTTTATCCTTCTCCATACGCAAACTCACGGTTATGCTTTGTAGTTTGTCTTCGGTTTCATAAACTAATTGGACCCTACCTGCAAGCGTTTCAAAATCTGGAGCAACTGCTTTATGTGCAGTTATAACTTCTTTTGCTGAAGCATTTTTAATGTTCGTAATGTTTTTAGCACCTCCACAAGAAGCCAAGACCAATAACAATAAAATAGATAATGCTTTAAACTTCATAAGTGTTAATTGGGGGTTTTAATTGCTTCGGCTTTATCTAAATAGGTCTTCGCTTTTTTAGAATCTCCTTTTAAAGTATAAGCTAAACCTAGTTGTTTGTAAAAATCACTCTCCATTTTTGGGTCGTCTAGTATAAAATCTAAACCTGTTTCTAAACTTTCAATAGCGGCCTTGCTATTTTCTATGCCGTTGTTTGCAACTCCGTTTAATAAATAAATAAGCGCTTGGGCTGGAAATATTTCTAATGCTTGGGCGCTAAGTTTTGCTGCTTCGTCATATTTTTTTAAATCTATCTGAAACAACAAAGTGCTCCTTAAAAGCTTGTAGTTATCTGCGTCTTTAGCAATTGCTTTTTCGTAGGCTTGAAGTGCTTCTTCCTTTCGGTTTTTTGAAGCGTAATAGTCTCCTAATTTTTCGTAAACACCACTGTTTTCTTTTGAAAACTGACTTATAATTTCTGTCAATTGGGTTTCGTATTCTGGGTTTTTATTTACAAAGTGAATAAAATCGCCGAGTACTTTGTATTTCGTTTCTGTATCTATTTCTTCAGAAGAAAAAACAATTTTCATAGAATTAATTGCTTCAGAAGTATTTGCATCATTTAAATAAAACTTATACAAAGCAAGATGTACCAATCTTGATTTTGGATTGCTTTTTAATAGGTTTTTTGCTGCTTCAAAAGCCTTTTCGTTATTGCCTTGCTCACTGTAAAGATATATAAGGTTTAAGTGTTCTTTTTCGTTTTTTGGATTGTTGTCTATCTTCTGCTCAAGGTTTTCAATAGCGCCTTCGGTATTGCCTGTAGCGCGATAAATTTGCGAACGTAAAGCATTTCTTATATCACTTTCGCCCCATATTTGGTCTAAATCGTCAAGTTGGGCCAAGGCATTGTCGTATTGCTTTGTAAGCGTATATAAGTTAGCCAAATCTTCTTTGTAATCTTCGTCAAATAAAATTAGGCGCTCTACTAAAGGAATTGCTTTTTCGTATTTCTTTTGTTGGTAGTAGAGTTCGTAAAATTGTTCTAAAACGTCTAGCCTATCTCCTTGACTTTGCAGAACCTTGTTGAAGTTCTTTTCTGCCTCTTCGTATTGTTTTAAAGCGGTGTGGTTTTTACCCATTTCAAAATACACAACTGCTTTATTTTCTTCACTTTTGGCAGCTTTTTCGGCTTTGTTTAATGCAGTGAGTGCTAATTCGTAATTTTCAATTCCCTTTTGTTTAAGGGCTTCAAAAAAATTTTCTTGAAATGCGTCGTCTACTTCACCTAAATCATCCATAGGATTTTTAGAGAGCTCGTCTTTTATTTCTTGCGCACTCATTTGCTTGGGAATTAGAGTTCCCAAGAAAAACAGTACTATATAGATTGCTTTTATTTTCAAATTTTATGTTGCGCTAACGCATTAACGGCTAGCTTAAATTAGCATTTAGTGTATTCTCCAAACGGCCTTTCAGACTGTGTGCTAAGATTATTTTAATGTTGAATAATCGCCTATACTCACATTGGTAAACGCTCCATCAAAAATAGCATAATTGCCAATCATTGCATTGTCTAATGTTGCGTTTTTAATTTTTGAATTGGTTTGAATTATACTGTTTTTTACGGTGCTATCTTCAATAACTGTGCCTTCTCCAATAGAAACATATGGTCCAACAGTGCTATTTTTAATAACTACATTTTCGCCTATAAAACAAGGTTCAATAATATTTGAATTTTCAGACTTGCTGCTCTTAGAAATTAATGGCTCATTAGCTTCCTTGAGAAAGCCTAACATTTTTTGATTGGTTTCTACGGTAACCTCTTTATTGCCGCAATCCATCCATTCTGCTACCGTACCGGTTTTAAATATTTTACCAGCCGCCATCATACGTTTTATACCGTCGTTAATTTGATATTCGCCACCGTTAATAATATTGTTGTCTAATACGTATTGCAACTCGTCTTTTAGTTGAGCAACTTCTTTAAAGTAATAAATACCAATTACGGCTTGGTCACTTACAAAAGTTGTGGGTTTTTCAACGAGTTCTACGATTTCGTTTTTTTCATTGAGATTAACCACACCATAGGCCTCTGGGTTTGCAACTTTTTTAGTCCAGATTACGGCATCTGCTTCTTTGTCTAAATCAAAATCTGCTCTAATCAATGTGTCTGCATAGGCTATTACAGCTGGTCCAGCAAGTGATTCTTTGGCGCACATAATAGCGTGTCCTGTTCCTTTAGGATCTAATTGGCGGTATATTGTAGGTTTTGCCCCTAAGCCTGTAGCAAGTGCTTTTAAACTTTCTACTACATCGTCTCCAAAAAACGCAGGGTCGCCAAGGATAAAGGCAATCTCGTCTATTTTTTCATTTAAAACGGCTGCAATATCTTCAACTAAACGATGCACTATAGGTTTGCCAGCAACCGGAATTAAAGGTTTTGGCACTGTAAGTGTATGTGGGCGAAGACGGCTACCACGGCCTGCCATTGGTACTATAATTTTCATATACAATTGTAGATTTTAAATTTTTATAAAAGCGCTTTCTAATTCATTTAGAATACTTTAGAACGCAACTTAATCATTTGTGTTATAGTTTCTGTTTTTTAAACTATAAATTTACTTCACTCCAGTGCTTCCAAAACCACCTTCACCACGAGAAGTTTCGCCTAGTTTTTCTACTTCTTTCCAAAGGGCGCGTTCGTGTTTTGCAATGACCAATTGTGCAATACGCTCTCCGTGTTCAACAGTAAAATCTTCGTTAGAAAGATTTACTAAAATTACCCCAATTTCACCGCGATAATCTGCATCTATTGTTCCAGGGGCGTTTAATACTGTAATTCCTTTTTTTGCTGCCAATCCACTACGCGGGCGTACTTGCGCTTCATAACCTATAGGTAATTCTATAAAAAGTCCTGTTTTTACGATAGTGCGTTCTAATGGTTTTATAATTAAAGCTGCATCAAGGCAGGCTCGTAGATCCATACCTGCAGAAGCTATAGTTTCATACGAAGGTAAGGGATGGTTAGATTTGTTTATTATTTTTATTTCCAAAGTTTTGGTGTTTTTTTAATTCGTTATTTATTGAAATGAATAGCTATTTTGCAATAGTAAAGTTAACCCTATTAACGGTTTTCGGTATTTCGAAGAGTTTTAAATCATTAGCGCTAAACGATAGTGTATCTCCTTTTTCAATTTTGTATTTAATTAGCAATTTATCGTTTTTCAACAGTGTTTCTGTAATCACAATTTCTTGTTTTACATTACTTGGTTCTGTAATAATTGCAACAACCTTATTTTTTTCAAAGTCTACAATAGCTGCTTTATTATGCATAGTTTGTGCGAATCCGAAATACGAATCAAATTTTTCTTTATTTAAAATAACCAATGTTTTTACAGGCGTGGTAAATTCAATGTCGTTTTTAGGAAAATAGTTTTCAAGATAGACCACCGAAAAATCTGAATTTGTATTCGTTGTTTCTTTCTGAATATTCTCTTTGTTGTTACAAGAAATTATTGAAAATACTAATAGAAAGCAAAATATAGTCTTCATTCTTATTTTTGAATATGATTAAGTTATACTAGTTTACTTTTTTATTATTTTTAAAAATTCACTTTTTTCAGAAAAGTATAAAACCGCTATAAATATTAGTAATAACGCACTTCCCACCCAAATATTTCCTTTAAAAATATAGAAGGAAAGCACTGAAAAACCAATAGACAACAGTAAATACCCGCTTATTTTTTTAAGCTCATAAGGTACTTTGTAATATTTACGTCCGTAAAGGTACGAAAGCACCATCATACTTCCATAAGCAGCAAGGGTAGCAATGGCAGAACCCATATAGCCTAATTGGGGGATTAATAAATAGTTTAACACAAGGGTTACCATAGCGGCAAATACCGAAATGTAGGCGCCGTATTTTGTGCGGTCTGTCACTTTATACCAAACCGAAAGATTGTGGTAAATTCCTAAAAAGAGATTTGCTAGAAGTATAAGCGGAACAATCTTTAGGGCTTCCCAGTATTGACTGTTTGGGATTAATATGCGTTTAAAAACATCTATATACACAATTACAACCAAAAGAATTAAACAGCCAGAAATGGTAAAGTATTTGGTGATGGTAGCGTAAGTGTTTTTTGCATTGCTTTGTGCTGCGTGATTAAAAAAGAAAGGTTCAATACCCAAGCGAAAAGCCATTACAAAAAGGGTCATAAACATCCCTAATTTATAACAAGCAGAGTAAAGACCTACTTGTATTTCGGCTGTGTTTTCTGGCAGTAAGTACTTTAGTAAAATCCTGTCGAAAGCCTCATTTATACTGAATGCAATTCCTGCAATAAGCACAGGAAAAGCGTATTTAATCATTTGTTTCCAGATTGTTTTACTAAAACCGAAACCTATTTTTGCATAAAGCGGAAGCAATACCAACAGTGTTACGGCACTCGCAATTAAATTTGCTATAAATACATAAGCCACTTTGCTCTCCGGAAACCATAACGAATTCCAGTATTCACTTTCCTTGGCAAGTTCTGGAAGTGCCAAGAGGAAAAATAAATTGAAGGCGAGATTTATTACAACATTAGCAATTTTAATTACCGCATACTTCATTGGTTTTTCATTGGCGCGAAACCAAACAAAGGGTAAAACCACCAATGCGTCTAGGGCAAGTATTAAAAGCCCATAGCTTACGTATTCGGGTTTAAAATCGGTGATAGTAGCTATATAATTTTTAAAAAGCAGTCCTATGCCTAAAAATAATAGTGTAGAAACACTTAAAGAAGTTAAGGTTGTAGATTGTATAATTTTTTGTTGAGAAACATCTTTGTTTATAAACCTAAAAAAAGCGGTTTCCATACCGTAGGAGAGCAATACATTTCCTAAAATAAGGTAGGCCATTAGAGTGGCGTAAATACCGTATTCCTCTGGAAGCATAACACTGGTGTAAAGCGGAACCAAAATTACTGCTAAGACCCGTGGTAAAACCGTGGCTAGCCCGTAAATAAAGGTTTGTTTAAAAAGTTTTTTAAAAACGCTCACACTTGGAATTTATATGTAAAACCTACTGAGTTTTAGTAAACTTGTAAGTGCGACAAAAGTATTGAAAATAATAGATTTGAAGGCTATATGTAGGCCTTCAATTTAAACGAAAAGATTTGATATTTCTTCTGTTATCTTTATAGGTCTAAAGGTTTTAGCATCAATAAAGCACCAAAGGGTTTGTGCTTCAACGATGGTTTTTCCGTCTGAAGGACGAATTATTTTGTAATGACGTTCGCTTTTTACACCGTCATAGGAATCAATCCAAGTATGTACTTCTAGTGTTTCTCCTAAAAAAGAAGGGTTTTTATACGAAATAAAGTGGTTTAAAACTACCCAAACGTATTCTTGGCGTTGTTTTTCAGAAGTTTTAGAAATCCAATGAGTTTCTGCGGCATCGAGACACCATTGCAAGTAAGTTACATTGTTTACGTGGTTTAAGCCGTCTATAGCCGATGCAGGGACGGTAAAGCGGTGTTTAAAAATTTGAGATTTCAAAAGCCTAAGATTAGTTTAGCAATAGTAAAATAGATTAAAATACCACAAATATCATTGCTGGTAGTAATAAAAGGACCTGTAGCCATTGCGGGATCTATGCCTCTTCTTTCAAGAATAATAGGTATAAAAGTTCCTAAAAGAGATGCTGTAATTATTACAGATATAAGCGAAATAGCAATGGTAATTCCAAAGAGAAAATCTAGACCTAAAAAGAACATACCTCCAGCTACCAGTAGCATTGCTAAAATTAATCCATTTAAGAGGCTTAACATTACTTCTTTAACTAAACGTTTCCAGAGTGAGCCTTTTAAGCTGTCGTTAGCAAGTGCTTGTAATACAATTGCAGAAGATTGTACACCTACATTTCCTGCCATTGCAGCTATAAGCGGTACAAAAAAGAAAAGTTCTGGATGCTCTTCCATAGCGTTAGAAAAGGTTCCTAAGACGCTAACACTTACAAAACCACCAATCAATGCCAGAATTAACCAGGGTAGGCGCGCACGCGTAAGCTGCAAGATGCTGTCATCTGCTTCTACGTCTTGGCTAATACCAGCTGCCATTTGGTAATCTCTTTCGGCTTCTTCTTTTATAAAATCTACGATATCATCTATGGTAATTCTACCTACCAAGATATTGTTTTCGTCAACCACGGGTATGGCTTCCAGATCGTACTTCTGCATAATTCTGGCCACCTCTTCGGCTTCGGTATGTACGTAGACGTAATCTACTTTTGGGATATAGATATCACTTATTTTGGCGCGTTCTGGAGCTGTGAGTAAATCTTTTAAAGAAAGTCTTCCTTTTAGTTTTCCTTCTTTATCTGTAACATAAATAGAATGAACACGGGTAACGTTTTCTGCTTGTCGGCGCATTTCGCGTACACAACCGGCAACAGTCCAGGTTTCTTTAACACGCACTAACTCTTTTGCCATCAACCCACCGGCAGTATCTTCGTCATAGCGCAAGAGGTCAACAATGTCTGCTGCGTGCTCTACATCTTCTATATAATCTATTACCTGTTTCTGAACGTGGTCATCGAGTTCTGCTATTATATCTGCCGCATCATCAGTGTCCATTTCGTCAAGCTCGTCGGCAATTTCTGAAGGAGAAAGCTTGTCTAGTATGCGTTCACGAAAATCGTCATCCAGCTCCATTAAGGCTTCACTGGTAATTTCGCTATTTAGTAATTTTACAAGATAAGTAGCTCTTTCGGTATCTAATTCCTCAAGTAGTTCTGCAATATCTGCAAAGTGAAAATCATTAAGGAGCTCCTTCAGTGCATCGCCATCATTAGTGGCAATAAACTGTTCAATCTGTTCGATAAATTCATCAGTCAGTTGAAATCGCATCTTTTTCCAGAATTTGGGTGAGTGCTATAAATTGCGACACAGAAAGTTGTTCTGGACGCTGGCCAAAGATAGTGTCTTCTTTTATTTTATCGGAAAGATTAAAGGATTTTAAACTGTTTCGAAGTGTTTTTCTTCGTTGTTGAAAAGCGGTTTTTACAACTCTGTAAAGCATTTTTTCGTCGCAAGGAAGTTCTATATTCTCTTTTCTGCGAAGCCGAAGCACGCCACTGTCAACCTTTGGCGGTGGGTTAAAAACTGTGGGAGGTACCGTAAATAAATATTCGGCCTCGTAAAAGGCTTGCGTTAAAACCGAAAGTATACCGTAGGCTTTACTGCCTTCTTTTTCGCAAATACGTTGGGCTACCTCTTTTTGAAACATACCTGTAAATTCTGGAATTTGTTCTTTCCACTCCAGCATTTTAAAAACTATTTGTGTAGAAATATTGTATGGAAAATTGCCAGTTATTGCAAATTGCTCTTCTTTGAAAAGTTGTGAAATGTCGTATTTTAAAAAATCTGCTTCTAGTATTTTTAGATTTTTATTCGGGTAGTTTTCTTTTAAATAAACAATAGATTCTGCGTCTAAATCCATAGCAATTACAGCTATGTCTTTGTCTATTAAATATTTGGTGAGTACGCCCATACCTGGACCAATTTCCAAAACGTTTTTATAGCCTGAAAGCGTAAGTGTATCGCCTATTTTTTCAGCTATAGTTTCATCTTTCAGGAAATGTTGTCCTAAGTGTTTTTTTGCGCGTACTTCTTTCCCCATTAGTGCTCGCTTACAATTTCTAATTCTGTTCTAAAAGCCACAAAATGTCCTTCAAAAGGTTTGCTTTGCGCACGAAGGCTAGGGGCGTTTTCTGCGTAGTATTTCTTCAGCGTTTCTTTGCTGTCTGTAGTGTATTGTACAGAGTAGGTGCTGCCGCCCATTTCTTCTTCTACAAGCACACGCGTCATTAGCGCTTTGCTAAATTTACCTGTGTCAAGCATAGCGGGTATATGTTCGGTTTTCATCCAGTGTAGCCAGCGTTCTTCTATAGATTCTTCTATGTTTATGGTAACGTTGTAGATATACATATGTTTTGAAATTTTAAATTTCAATTGCCATAATTTAAAGGCAATGAAGTTTATAGTTTTTTACAAAAATAGCTTTATGAAAACTAAAAAAACGCCATTGCTAAACTTAATTTAGTGCGTCACCACGCAAAGTTCTGTATTCTTTACGCGCTTCTACAAAATAAATGCTGTCTGCAAAGTTGAAGATAATAGTTTCGAAGGCTGCTTTGGCTTTTTCGGGTTGATCTAATTTGTCTTGGTATATTTTGGCAAGTCTATAATAGGCATCGTCTGCCAAAATATCTTCCTTGTACAAGCTTGTAATTTTAATGTAATTAGCTTCAGCTTTGTTATAGTCGCCTTCTTTTTCAAATAATTCACCTTGTTTTAAAAGCGCCTCATCCTCAATTTTTTCACCTTTATTATTGGTTAAAATATCTTCTAATACGGCTATTGCTTCGGTGTTTTTGTCCTGAAAAGCTAAGAGATCTGCCCGGGCGTATTTTTTTAAAGCGGTTTGAGTAGAATCTTCCAGTGAGTTATCGCGTATCAATAAGCTTAACTGCATAGCATCGTTTGCCATTAATTGCGAAGTAGACTTTTTAAGCACATCTAGCTGTACCTGCGCCCAGCTAAAATCGCCTTTAAAATAACTTGTACGCGCTACTTTAAATCGCGCTTCTTGCGCTAAGACATCACTTTGTACTTTTTTCTGAATTTGGGAATAGTAAATTAATGCTTCATTAAATTTTTCGTCAGACACTAAAATATCTGCGAGTTCCATTTTTACGCGGGCTTCTTGATAACGTGTTAAATTTTGAGCTGCTAAATTTTTAAGATTTTTAATTGCGAGCTCTTTGTTGTTATTCTGAAAAGCTAAAAAGTGATTGTAATCTATCTGAAGCAAATAGGTTTCGGGAGTACGTCCAAATTCGTCCAAAAGCATTTCAAATTTTTCTACTAGCTTAGGGTATTCTTTAGGCGAAGTGGTTTTCACTTCCATTTTCATCAAAATTTGATTTCCTTGAAGTTTGCTTTGCGGCGTAAATGAGTTTTCTATAATGTAGTTTACAATCTCTCTTCCAGTTTCGTAATCTTCATCTGCTATAGTAATATAAGCGAGGTCTGTAATGCCGCTTATATCATCTTCTATACGTTTGTAAATGGCTTTTTCTTGAGTGAAAGCTTTTTTGTACTCCTTTTGCTGAATAAACAACCAGCTCAATAATTCATTGTATAAAACATTAGGGTTTTGTTGAGAGCTCTGAAGCAGTGCTTTTTTAAGAAGCAAATTAGCTTCGTTGCTTGGGTCTTCGGTTGTATAAAGACTAAAATAACGTTGAGCAGCTCCTTTAAACGAGTTATTTTTTTCTACTAAGGCTAAATAACTACTGAACATTTTTTCTAGCTTGCCTTGTTCACCATAAATTTGCGCAAGTTGCATATTAAAATCTAATCTTTCACTCAGTGACATCGCTTTTTCATAGGCAGCAATAGCCTCATCTAGCAAGCTGTATTTTTGAAAGGCAGCGCCTATATTATAAGAAAAATTAGGGTTTGCCTCTATTGCGTCTAGCGCTTTTTTGTAATTTTCGGTAGCTAGTTCTGTTTTATTCTGAAGTGAAAAGTTATAGCCTAATTCTACGTACAATTGTGGATAATTTCTGCCGTTGTCTAATTTTTCAATGAGAATGCGTTCTGCTTCTGCAAAATTTTCAAGCTGTTGGTTGCTTTCTACTCTTCCCATAAAATAATCTAAGCGATGTGGGGTTTCCTTATTCAGCTTTTCATAGATACTGAGTGCTTTTTCAAACTGACCTTGTTCAAAATAATTTTTTGCCAAAGCTTCGCTCTGAGCAAAGCTTGCAGTAGCCCAAAAGAATACTAAAAAGTAAAGTATAATACGCATGCCGTAAATATAATGAAATGACACGATAGCCATAGTGTTCTGCCAATATTTATCAAAAACAAGGCCGAAACGAGTTGTATTTATGTTCTATAGAGTAGGGTTTTTTTAAAATAGAAAAAGGACCGCCGTTAAGCAGGTCCTTTCTATTACATTAAACAATCTCCTCATTATTGTTTAATGATTTTGTAAGTGGCCGTTTGGCCATCAATTAACACTTTCATAAAATAAACCCCTGGTTTTAATGAAACTGTGCTGATAGAAGCTTCATTTTGACCTACCGTATTTTCAAACACTTTTTGTCCTAAAACTGAATACATAGAAACATTTTCTATAGTATTAATTGCTGAAAGGTTTAATACAGTTTGAGTTGGGTTTGGATAGAATTTGAAGTTTTCAAAACTATTTTCGCTAACTGCTAGTGTAGACTTGGCGTCATAATAGAGACCGTAGCCATAAGTACCTCCTGCGCTTGTTCCTGCAAAGGCCATACAAGGCATTTGGTCACTGGTTTCTGCAATTACAGAAGCAAAGCCGTCAAATACATTAAGTGTTGAGTCTCCAACACCTTCAAAGGGTCCAAAGCTAGTTCCATCATACTGAAAAGAACGGTTTAGATCGTTAGAAGAATCGTCAATAACATCGCGTACATAAGATGTTTGTATAACTTCATCATTATTTACTTTTCTCATCCAGCTATCTATATGTGCAATATTTGCATCTGTTCCTGCGCTTATATAGTCCATACCAACGTATGCGCCTCCATTTTCTCTAAGGTAGGCTCTGCCATAAAAAGAATCTGTACTTCCAGCACTTCGTTTTGAAGCAACTATTAAAACTTCGTCTGAAGCAAAATCTTTTCTTGCAGCTCTAATTGTTGGGTTTAAAGACTCTGAGGTAGCGCCATTTTCAAGTGTTTCATTAGCGCTCCAAGATGCAGGATCATTGTAGTTTGAATTTGCATTTGCGTAAAGGTTACCAGAGGAATAGCCTGTGTAGGTAGTATAACAACCACCGTTAAGGCCATAGGCAAATTCTACTTGGTTACCTCCTGTGCCGCTAATGGAAGTTGCATCTATCCAGTCAAAACCATAACTTCCTGCGGTGCTTCGGGCAGACATAATTTCGGGAAAACCACCTGTGTTTTTATAGGTTGCAAAAACCCGTTGAGAGGATGTGCTTCCAGGATAATTTCTGTCTACACCAAAATCTGTAACACCGCTAGCTATTACCTCTGCGTCAAAAGCACCTGTAGTAGTGTCCCAACGCCAAACTTGAAAGTTTTCTGTGTCTGTAACTAAAAAAGCTAACAAATACTCGTCACCACTTCCATCCATGCTAATAATCTGCATTTTGCGCATAGCGGCGGTAACGCCCACTTTTTTCCATAAATCAAAATCTACATTGTTAGTAGATCTATAAATATATATTGAGTCAAAGGTGCCGCCAAAGTCAATTATGTTTTCGTAGGCGCCAATATAAATATCACCAGTACCGGTAACATCTATGTCTAAACCGTCTATAAACCCATCTCGTAAAAACCGATCTCCACTCCAATCTTCAGGTAATTCTGGAACGCCGTCTCGAGTCATTAAATGTGAAGGGTGTGAAATGCCATTATAAGGAAGGTTTTCTACAGTTTCTGGTAGTTTATTAGTTACAATTGGCTTGTAGAGGGCTGCTACATTTGGATCAATTGCTTGCCAGGCATTTTTAATAGCTAGCCTGTTGGCGTTAATCTGGGCAGCCGTGCCATTGTTTTCTAAGGTCTTAGCTTGTTGGTACAAAGCTTTAAGTTCTGGTGTTCTTTCGGGTATAACAATTGAATTCCCGTTAAAGTCTGATTGTGCAATCCCTGCAATTATACAAAGTGAGCACATTAAAAGAGTAATTACATTCTTCATGATTACATTTTTTAATTAATACTATGGTTAATTCACTTTATAAAAGAGGGGGGGAGTATGTTGTGTTTTATTGGTTTAGGTAAATTTAACGCTACTTTTTGTGTAGTTTTATGATTATTGTGTCAAAACATATAACATATGTAACAAAACAGCATAAAAAAACCGAAAACTTTATGTTTTCGGTTTAAGTATTGCGAATAATTAAATTTTTAACCTAATTTATCTAAATCTAGTTCGTCAATTGCATCCCAAGTTTGTTCTATATCCATGTTTGTAGAATTTACTTCTAGGTAAAACCGATTGCCTTCCATGAGTTGGATTTTACTTTTATTAGTTGCTGAGCGATATTCTTCAATGGCTTTTTTACCACCTTTAGTTACGGTTTTCCGAAACCCATTTTCGTCTTCTTCTTCAAAATCTTGCGACATGACCATGCGTATTCCGGCAGTAGCCGCAGCGCCTACTTGCCCAGCACCATCAATTACGGTAAAGGAAAACTTTTTAGATTTATCTTCATTGGCATAAGTAGCTTCTATAGAGGAAATATTCATCATTCCCGCTTGCCCGGCTTTAAAACTAATGCGTTTCATACCTTCAATATCATCTGGAAGCCAAGACTTTAATTCTTCGTTTGTTAAAGGTGTTTTTTCTTGAAGCTCTTTAATGTCATCTTGCATTTTGGTCATTTCTTGCACTGCATTTGTAGTGTTTGAAACAGCTTCTTTAGTTTCATTTATTTTTTTGCTCACAGGATTGTCTTTGCATCCTATTATTGCCGAAAAGACAAATAGAGCCATTACATACTTTTTCATACCTATAAATATTAGTTAGCAAAATTGTTTTAATGAAATACTAAGATAATCAATATCAGAAAAATATGACGACAATAAAAAATAAAATGTAAATATTACAGCTCTGAAGCTACTTTTTCAAGCTCGGCATACCAGTTTTCTCCAAATTTTCTGATTAGGGCAGTTTTTACAAATTTGTAAACAGGCACTTTTAATTCTTTACCTAAAGTACAGGCATCATCACAAATAGGCCAACGGTGGTAGTTAACGGCTGCAAACTCACTGTAATCCTGAATGCGTACAGGGTAGAGGTGACAAGAGATGGGTTTTCTAAAATCTATTTTGCCAGCATTAAAAGCATCTTCAATACCACAACTGGCTATCCCTGTATCTGTAAATGTAACGTAAACACATTCTTTACCATCTACTAAGGGTGTTTCAAGTTCGTCAAGGTCTGTTTTTATATAAGTTCCTTGCTTTTCAATAGCTTCAATACCTTCAGGGCGTAAAAAGGGTTTTACTTTTGGATAGATATCTTCAAGTATAGCTACTTCTTCTTTGGTTATTGGTGCACCTGCTTCTCCTTCTATACAGCAAGCGCCTTTGCACGCGTTGAGGTTGCACACAAAATCTTTTTTGATAATATCTTCAGAAACGATTGTTTTTCCTAGTTGAAACATTCGGCAAATATAGTTTGTTTAACTTTTTTACAAAACGGAATTTATACTTTTATTAACGCCTAATTAGTTTATTTTATAGTATATAATTACCTAATTTTGCGCCCTTAAATTAAAAAGGAATGGTTTTAAATTTTAAGGAGGTAATTACGGCTACAATGGTTCTTTTTGCTGTAATAGATATAATAGGAAGTATTCCTATTATTATTGGGTTACGCGATAAAGCAGGACATATTAATTCTGGTAAGGCTTCTATAATTGCGGCTGTGGTAATGATATTATTCCTCTTTCTTGGGGAAAGTATTCTAAACCTAATTGGTATTAATGTTAATGAATTTGCCGTTGCAGGTTCTCTTATACTGTTTTTTATAGCATTAGAAATGATACTTGGGGTTACCCTTTTTAAAGAAGGTGATGTAAGCCCAGATATGGCGTCTATATTTCCTTTAGCCTTTCCGCTATTGGCTGGACCAGGTAGTTTAACAACCTTGCTGTCCCTACGCGCAGAGTATGCTATTCAGAATATTATTATAGCCATTGTAATAAATATTGTGATTATTTACGCAGTTTTAAAAACTTCGGGCAGGCTTCAACGTTTTTTAGGAAAGAATGGAATTGCTGTGATTCAAAAAGTATTTGGTGTAATTTTGTTAGCAATTGCAGTGAAGCTTTTCACTTCAAATATTCAAGAATTATTTAATTAATTTACAATGAAGATATTTATTTACATTTTAATAGCACTATCTGCAGGTTTAGTTATTTTCAATATCTCTGAGTTAAACTTTGAGCACTTGTTTGAAGGTGATAGCGCCGTTGCTTTTATAAGCGTTATGGCTGGGCTTTGCGCAATATTGCTATTGACAATCTTGTTGATTTCTAGATCTATTGCAGCACGCGTAAAAAAGTAAACTTACTTATTGTCTAAATGATCTTCAGCCTCTAGTTCTAATACTTTTAGAAGCATAGGGTCATTTTCGTTTAAGATTAATTCGTACTCATTGGGGCCAAAAAGCTGCTGGGCAATATTTGCTTTTATGGTTCTCTTTAGCTCTTCGGTGTAGTTAGAAAGGTCTATTTGCGCTTCATTGAATTTTGCATATGTTATAAATTCTTCTGAAAGCGCTTTTTCTACTTTAAAATTATTTCTGAAGTCTTCAAAAGTCATCCCTTTAAAAGTAGTTCTGTTTTTTTCGAGGTATTCAAAGATAAAATAACTCATAAACCCACTACGTGAAACATACTGAATGGTTTCGTTTTCTACACTAGTGTCTTTTGGTACAAATACATCTGGAATAATCCCACCACCGCCATAGACTACTTTGCCCTTTGGGGTTTTGTATTTTAAAGAATCTGCAACTTTTATACTGTCTGCGTGTATTAGCTCGCCATTGCGGTATCGCTTTTCGTAATCGCTGTAATAAGAACCATTGCCATTGCCGTATGGACGTTGTATAGAACGTCCTGTAGGTGTGTAATATCGCGCAATGGTCAACCTTACTGCGCTACCGTCTCCTAAAGACATTTCGCGTTGCACGAGTCCTTTTCCAAAAGAACGGCGGCCAATTATAGTGCCTTTGTCGTTATCTTGTAATGCGCCAGCCACAATTTCACTAGCCGAAGCCGAATTTTCATTTATTAAAACATAGAGTTTTCCTTTTTCAAAATCACCACGGCGCGTAGCATAAGTCTTGTTGATGTCGCCACTCTTGTTTTTGGTGATAAGTACCAGCTTGTCGTCTTCTAAAAACTCATCAATAATACGTTCTGCAGTAGAGATGTACCCTCCAGGGTTGTTGCGAAGATCGAGTACTAATTTTTTTATCCCCTTGTTTTTTAGTTTGTCTAAGGCTTTTTCAAACTCTTTATAGGTAGTTTCAGAAAAACGGTTAAGCTTAATATAGCCTAAATCGTCTGCTAATTTGTACGAAGCGTCCACACTAACTAGTGGCACTTGTTTTCTTTTTACGGTTATTTCCTGAACTTTATTTTCGGAAGGGCGATATATCTTTAAAGCTACTTTGCTGTTTACTTCGCCTTTAAGGTAATTAGAGATGCTATCGCGTTGTGCTAACTCTCCAAAAAGTTTTTTATCATCGGCATAGAGAATTCTGTCGCCACCTTTAATTCCTGAACTTTCGGCAGGGCCACCTTCAATAGTGCGAATAACAGCTATCGTATCTTTATAAATGTAAAAACTCACTCCTATACCCGTAAAGGCACCGCGCATATCGTCTGCATTATGCTGGTATTCACTTTTGGGAATATAAACCGAATGTGGGTCTAAATTTTCTAAAATGCCATTCACCGTAACATCTACTATGCTGTCTGTATTTACATTGTCTACATATTCATAATCTATATAGTCTATAAGCCTGTTTAGTTTATCTTTTTTTGAATTTGTAGCGAATATTTTTTCGGTCTTATCATTAAAATTGAGTTTAGACCCTACAAAAACTCCAATAGCTATAGCAAGACCTATCCATAAAGGAAGGTATATTTTTAATTTGCTCAAGGGTTTGGAGTGTTTGTTTTCCATTATTCTGAATCTAAGTCTGATATATGCTGAATACTAACTCCAGCTTTTTCTAGAAAGGCTATTCCTGCATTGTCTTTATACGCGGTTTGGTAGACCATTCTTTTTATTCCTGCTTGGTGTATTAGTTTACTGCATTCCTTACAGGGCGAAAGTGTAATATAAAGTGTAGCGCCTTTGCACGATTGTGTAGAAGAGGCAACTTTAAGAATTGCATTTGCTTCGGCGTGAAGTACATACCAATTTGTATAGCCTTCATCATCTTCGCAAATATTTTCAAAACCTGTGGGTGTGCCGTTATAGCCATCACTTATAATCATTTTATCTTTTACAATAAGCGCGCCAACTTGTCTTCGTTTACAATATGAGAGTTTGCTCCATTCTTGAGCCATTCTAAGATACGCAATATCGTATTTGCGTTGTTTGCTATCTGTCATTTACCTAAATTATTATAGAAAAGAAATGCTTCAATTTTGCTGTTATAGTTGTGGTATACGCTTAATTGGTTTGTCTTTAACTAATATGTATTCACACTACTTAATATGACAACGAAATTACTGGGAAGTTACGCCACTGCCAAAAAAAATGCTGTTAACTTCTTGCCAAAGTAGCTAGTATACTGTTATAGCTGAAAAAAATAAAGGTAATTTTTTAAAAATAGGCTATTAAAATATCCAATTGTTAATAAGCATTGGGATTACCATTCCTATAACTAATGAAGAAACTACAAGTACCCAATCGCGCTTGTTAAAGCGGAAAATTGTTTGAAAAATGAAGGCGAGTATCAAAAAGACAATAACCACGATAATTTGTGAAGCTTCTATACCAAGTGCAAACTCTAACAGCGGTAAAATACTGTTATCGCTGTCTAAAGCGTTAAAGAATGAAGCAAAACCAAGCCCGTGAATCAATCCGAAGAAAATTGTAACTATATAAAACAGTCCCATTTTCTCTACCTTTTTTTCTTTACCCGCGGTAAAAAGGTTAAATACAGCAGTTGCTAAAATGGTGACGGGTATTAAAAATTCTATTACTTTACCTGAAACACTAACTACATTGTAATGAGCCATTATCAAGGAGAGTGTATGACCAATAGTAAACATAGTTACCAGTAGCAGTAATTTTTTCCAAGATGCAAAAGTGTAGGCAGCACAAAGAACAATTAAAAATAGAATGTGATCGTAGGCCGTCCAGTCTAAGACGTGACTGAGGCCAAGATTAAAATATAACCAGAAATCAGACATTGGGGGTAGTGGTTTTCAGGATTCGCTCAAATATAATAATTGTGCGCTATATTTCAATGTAAAACGCTCGTAGTTTTCAGTAAATTACATTAATATAAAAGGGTCTTAATATTCTAGTTAAGGCTTTAGTACTCAGGGAGGGGAGTTAATCCACTTTCTGGAAAGTATCGGGTTTAAACTCCAGTGTTTTTATCACAAACAATCATCTTTTGGGCGTAATTAGTTGTTTTGCAGCTGGTTAATGTTGTGAAATTTAAATGATAAGACATTGCTTTAGTTTGACTAATTGCAGAGACAAAAACAGGGATGAATTTTAAAAAATATACAGAATATATATCTGATTGTTTAGAATAAATAAGTGTTGCGTTTAAGTTGTTATTCGATAAATTTTCTTTTGTTTTTTCAACAAAAACGCCTCGCAAAACAGTTCTAATTTACTTCAAAAGAGATAGAATCATTTTTTTATTAGTAAACTTGTTCAATGATTTTGGTATTTAACTTTATAAATATACCCAGTATTTAATAAAGTGATACTCTCTTTAAACAGCAATCTACTTCTATGAGATTCACCCTGAAAGTCTTCATTTCTATTTTTTGTGCGCTGTTTTTTCTACCCCACCTTCAGGCGCAGCAAGCCGTTATAGATAGTTTAAAACTTGAGCTTAAGCTTCATCCAGAAAGAGATACAACTAGAGTAAGGATGCTAAACAACTTGATTTACGATTTACAAGAAATAGATTTAAAAACGGCCGAGGCTTATATTAAAGAATCTGAATATTTAATTGATTCCTTAAACTTTACAGCTGGTAAAGCACAACTTCTTTATTACAAGGGATATATAGATATGTTGAAATCAGATTTCTTAAAAGCTATAGAACACAATAATGAAGCTATTGCCCTCTACAAAACCCAAAATAATAAAAGAGGAATTTCTTATAGTCTCAATACTATTGGAAATGCGTATTACGGTCTAGGGAATTTTCCGAAAGCAATTGAGAGTTATGAGAAATGTATAGCGATAGATGAAGTAAGAGGTGATCAAAGATCTGTTGCATACAATATAGAAAACATAGGGAGTATTTATGCAGACCAAGGTTATTACGACAAGGCGATTATTAACTATAACAAATCTAGAATACAAAAAGAAAAAATAAAAGATTCTGCAGGGCTAGTCAAATTGTACGCTAATATAGGCAGTATTTATGCAGAAAAGGACGATTCGCCTAACGCTATAGAAAATTTTAATAAAGCGTTATGGATACACAGTAAGATGGAGTCTAAGATGGAATCTGCAACTATTATTACATATTCTAATCTTGCCAGTGTTTATCAAGTTCAGGAGCGTTATGATAAAGCTATTGAGTATTACAATAAAGCTTTATCCATCAGTGAAAAAGTAAACCAAAAACAGGGTGTTGCAATCTCTTTAAATGGAATAGGGACTATTAAAATTCTACAATCTAAAAATCAAGAAGCCTTAGTTCTCTTTAAAAAAACATTAGAAATATATAAAATCATTAATGATCAAAAAGGGATAGCGGTAAGCTTAAATAATATAGGGGACATTCAATATATTTTTAATAATTACGATAAAGCATTAGACTATTATAAACAAGCACTGAAAATAAGTGAAGACCTAGACCTGCCAATAGACATAGGCAGGTCTAATTTGGGAATTGCAAAAGTTTACACTCAAAAAAAACAATACAATAAAGCCTTAGAGGTAGCTTTAAAAGTAGATGAAATAGGTGTTACTCACCAATTTATAGATACTCAAAGAGGGGCAAAAGAACTGCTTGCAATTATTTATGAAAACTTAGGCGATACTAAAAAGGCACTTAATAGCTATCGACAGTTTAAAACCTTAAACGACAGTCTTTTCAATAAAAAAAATATAAAAAAGATAACCCAGTTAGAATACGAGTATAAATATAAACAGACCTTAGATTCTGCAAATATTAGAGAACTTTCGCTAACCAAAATAGTAGATTCTACCTCTCAAGATTTAGAAAAATCGCAGCGGAATTCCTTTATTGGGATTATCGTTATTTTATTAATTTCTATACTCTCTGGTGGGTTTATTTTTGCGCTAAAACTAAGGAATGCTAATGCGGTAAACCAAAATATAATAGTGGAGCAAAAATTACTGCGCACACAAATGACACCCCATTTTATTTTCAATTCCTTATCGGTATTACAAGGAATGATACTAAATAAAGAAGAGAAAAAATCTATTTCGTACCTGTCTGAATTTTCAAAACTATTGCGAAATAACTTGGAAAACTCCAGGCATAAAATGGTAGCACTCTCTGACGAATTAGCTACTATAGATAGCTATATGGCGCTTCAAAACTTAGATGTAGACCCTCCATTTAATTACAGCCTCATTATAGACCACCAAATAGATCCAGCTTCATTTAAAATCCCCCCAATGATTATTCAACCTTTCGTTGAAAATGCAATAGAACACGCTTTTGTTACAAAAAAAGACAATAAAGAGATTAAGGTTGCAATTGCTTTAAAAGGAAAGGGTTTAGTCTGTACCATAGCCGATAATGGAATAGGTGTTTCATTGGAAAAACCAACAAAAAAGAGGAATAAAAAATCGTTGGCAACCACTATTACAGAAGAGCGTCTAAAATTGATGTCGAAGAATTATAAAGTAGAGGGGTCTATTAGTGTTCAGAATAGAAAAGAAGTTGGTGAGCAAGGCACATTGGTCACTTTGGTAATTCCTTATAAAATTGATACCGCCGTATGATGAAAACATTAATCGTAGAAGATAAAGAAAACATAAGAAAAGGGCTCTTAAGGCTATTAGAGCTTATAGACGCCAATATAAACGTGGTAGGCGAATGTGCAACTGTAAAAGAGGCCGTGGTTGTTGCCAATGCCTGTAAACCCGATTTAATATTTTTAGATATCAACCTTATTGATGGTACGGGTTTCGATTTCTTAGAGCAAACAGAAAACCTGAATTTTCGAGTTATATTTATTACAGCTTATGAAGAATATGCTTTGCAAGCCTTAAAAATAGGCGCTGTAGATTACCTGCTAAAACCTGTTGACATAGAAGAGCTTAAGACTGCCATAAACAGAGTGATGGAGTTGCCTACACAAGTGCAAAAACAACAATTAAAAACGGCAAAACAAGCTTATAACAACGACGACGAAACAATAATACTATCGCTTCTAGATTCTTTTCAGATTATAGATTTAAAGGAGTTGCTGTATTGTGAGTCTGATAAAGGCTATACCACTTTTTACCTAAATAACGGTAAGAAATACTTGGCTTCAAAATCGTTAAAAGAGTTTGAAGAGCAGCTTACCAAAAACAGCTTTACAAGACCACATCAATCTTTTCTGGTGAATCTAAAATACATAGATAAGTATGATAAATCGGGGACTATTTATTTAAAGAACGGTAAAAAAATACCCGTTTCATCACGTAAAAAAGAGACTTTTATAAGCAATCTTTTTAGTTGGAATAAAAATTTATAAGCACTTTTTCAATTTGGCGCAAAAACGTTTATTTGTTAAAACACCTCACTTATTTGTTTGTCCTGTCCAGAAATAGATTCTCTATTTTTTACAAAGTCAGTATCTCCTAGTTTTATCTAAAATTTAATAGAATAATATGGAAGACATCACAGCAAAATTAGGCAAAGCAGGACTGCTTCTAGCAGCAATGGGTATCATCTCTATGATACTCTCAATTTTCAATTATAACTTTAGGCTACTCGCGTGGATAGATATTTGGGGTACTACTATGGGGTGGATTATAAGAGTAATTCTCATATTAGGCGGTGGCGCTTTATTTTACTTCTTCGGAAGAGAGGAGTAGGAACAACAACAATAAATTTTTAAACCATTAAAACAGAACAAATGAAAAAAGCAACACTATCAATAGTACTACTAGTATTTATCACCACCTTGGTTTCCTGTGGTGGAGGCTCTGGAAAACAAGAAGCAACAGCTAAAGGATTTTCAGAAATTGAAAAAGAAATAAAGAGTGAATTTGGCGATGGAGCTTATTTTACCAACGTCAATGTTGTTTACAGTGAAGGTATAGGCAACATAGTAGGGGTAACAGTAAGTGAAGATCCTGAATCTTTAAAAATGGGTCAGTGGAACCAAGTGCAAGGCAATTGGTCTCAAAAATCTGAAATAACCTTGGAAGTGCCAGAAGGTACCAAAGCAGCAGATTATATGTATCAATTAGGGGATGAAATTAGCCTTTCTAAATTAGGCGAATTGGTAGAAAAATCTAAGAAACAATTAGAGGATGAAAAAAACCTAGACAATCCAACTTTGGCTAGTGCCTCTATCTTTTTTCCTAAAAATGGTGATATCACAAAGGCAGAGTATATTGTAAACCTAAAACCTGAAAATGGGGGTACTACTTTTCAGTTTTCGTATAAATTAAATGGTGAGCTAATAAAAATGGACTACTAAAAGCTCAAATCCTTTGTATATTTTTGAAACGATTTCTCTAATTACCCCATTTATGGAATGGTTGAAAATTGGAGAAATCGTTTCAAGTTTATAAATAACACTGTCCTCTTTAACAAGAACAAGCGTATGAAAAGAATTTTACCCCTCTTTGTATTTTTTATCTCTCTAGCTAACTACGGGCAAGAGTACTATTATATAAATGCAGAAAGCGGCCTAAATGTACGTTCAGAGGCTAATTTGTCATCAAAAAAGATAGCAAAAATTAAGGATGGTGCACTAGTAGAAAAAATAGCAGATACAGATACTGCCTTAACCATAACCGATAATAGCAAAGAGATTACAGGAAAGTTTGTTAAAATAAAATACATAACAACAAACTTAGCTAACGATACGATTGAAGGCTATGTTTTTGATGCCTATTTAAAAAAACAAGAAACACCCTACAGTAGCGATATAAGACCCAATACGTTAATTGAAGTACATAAAGTGTATGCAGATACTATCGAGTTTTCGGCTTACAACGATGATTACGATTACTTTATATTAAGCGGTAAAAAGGATACAGCTGATGTGTCATTAATTTATAATTGGGACACAAAAAACAGCAAATACAACTTTATACCAGGTGAACGTATTAAAATTACGTGGAAGATGGACGGCATCCATATGGCAGGAGATGAAGATGTTATAAACTATACCGAAAGACTTATTGATGCCGAAAGACTTAAAACGAACGACAATCGAGTTAAATTTTTATGGAGGGCAGCTAAGTTTGACGAAGAATTAAACCAAACTGTTAATTCAATTTTTATAAATGAAGCCTACAGTAATTCTATAAGCGATCAGGAAAAGGCGGCATTAGGCTATGTAGCTACTTTTATAGGTAATGAATGTTGGTGGGATGGAAAACCCAATGAAAATAGAAGTAATTTAAAATGTAAAATTTTAACCGCATTAAACTTGGGTTACCAATGTTCTGACCAACATTTTGGCTTTTTAAAAAATTGGTTTTCAAAAGATGCTAAGGCCTTAAAAGAATTAGAAAAATGCCGGACTATGCCTTATACAGCAACAGTACAGACTACATTCAACGAAATTACAATACGTACAGACCAAGAGAATAAAACAATTTCAATACACTTTAATGCCTACGGAGTTAATTTTAGAGAGTCTAAAAAGTGGAGCTGGACGCAAACAGACAATTTTAAATACGATTTAGAGAATATCACTTTACTAAACTCTGAAAAGTCTGAACTCACTTATGAGACGATCGAGTTAAGTGAAGATTAATGTGTTTTGAAGGCTGAGGTGGTTAAAGATTGAATAAAAGGTATGATGTCAATAAAAAGAATTACAATGAGTGTTTTTATAGGAATGACATCTGTTTTACTCATTTTTATTTCTGCTTGTAAAGAAAAACAAGCTATTGCTTCAGAAAACCCCCAGTCTACTAAAATTAGTTCGGATAGTCTACCTACTAAAGCATCAACAAAAGAGCTCTTAGTTGCTGTGAATAAAGCTAAAATAGACAGCCTAAGTATTGGTGAGATGAAACGTTTTAACAATTCGGCATATCCCGATATTTATGCGTACTACAATGAAGAAAAAACAGGAGATTACAGTAGTTGGTCTGAAAAACTGTTTGGCAGATGTTGCTCAAATACCGATTTGTCTTTTAACGAAAACCTATATTTTAAAATCACCGCTACTATAGAAAATGAAGAGCACCCAAGTTTAAATCTTTCAGACACGGGTTACTTAACGGCTTATGCTTTTAATGAGAAGTCTAATGTAAAAATAAGTGTGCAACTGGATTTAGAAAACTCTTTTCTTCAAGGTGAATATGCAAACCAGAATCTATTAGATGCCGATGAAATTATTATGAACCCTATTAAATTGAGTTTGATAAATGGCTATGTTAAATCTGAAGCAACTTTTAAGCAAAATGGAAGAGTTAAAGAGCTAGATTTTTACATAAACAACCAATTAACACAAACCATTATTTTACTAGATACTCCATTAGTGCAAGAGATAAGCGTAAACGCAATTTTTAAAACCAATGATAGTATTACGCTAGTGCCCAAGTCGTATTATTATGGCAGCAAATACGATGTTATTTGTATAACCGAAATACAAACTAATCTAGGGAAAACGGCACTTCCTCGTTTAAATAAAAAGTTTAATTTGATGGAATTAATAAATAAAGCCAACTAAAGCCAATTTAACTAAGCGTGTTCTTAAAAAAGTTGTCATCTACTGTTTATGGACACTAGTAGCGATATTGTTGGCTTATACTTATATGCGGATTATTCTAGGAGCAAGCCCAGAATACGCTACAGATTATACCATTTTTTATTATTTAATATACGAATTTGCGTTCTTTTATATAGGTGCATTTATAGGGGGATGTATCGCTTTGTTGTTTGTGCTTTTCGATGTTTTTTATTTGAACAAAAGGCTCAAAACAGAGGTGAAAGCAACCTTTATTCGGCTATTGATTATTATAGGGATTGCTGTTATTGTTTGTTCAATACATTATATATTAGAAAAAGTTATAGATGTTATTTAAGAATACCCTTAGCTAAGTTTAAAACAAATGAAATTCAATTTTATACTAATCCTTTTGTTCTGTCTGCTTGTAACTTAAATCCAAAAGAAAAAATTACAACCGAAACAACGGTACTGAAATATACTAATGAAGAATTTAAATAGAAATATCTCCAGGGGAACACCTATTGCGATTTTCACTTTTCTGTGTTTTATCATAAGCTTAGGATGTACATCAAAACTGGAAGACAAGACCTTTAAAATTATTCACCTAAGTCCAGATGAGCTTATTACAAGAGACACCCCTATAATTAATGGTGGTTACGCTCTGCAACGTCAAGATTTTTTTGCTGTAAAGAATTTCGATTTAAAAAATGAAAATCACAAAATAGCCATAGATAGTTTTGTAGTAAACCGCATAAAAAAGGATAGTTTTTTATACACTCATAAAAAAGTTTCTTGGGCGCTTACTTTTTTTAAGTATGGCGATGGGATAGACGAAAACACGGTACATGAGTACAATACAGATTACACTATACATACTTTGTTTGCCCAAAATAAGGAAATCTGCAATTACTACTTTAACAACAAAATAGGCTATAGTGCCTCAAATTATTGGGAAAGCTACGAACCCAAATCATTAAATAAGGATAAAAGAAAAATTGTAGTAGATTACTTTAAAGATAGCACCCACACTAACTTTATAAAGATGGATTCTTTAGTAAAATAGCTTTTAATATGGGAGAGTGGTGTCGTAAAAAAACGATTCCTCAAGAGCTAACCCCAGAGGAATCGAAACAATAAACCGAATTTAATTTTTAGAGTCGAAGCTGTTTTAATTCAGTTTTAATTCATCAGAAATAGCTAAAGCTGTGCTGATGTTGTGAGCTAATTCTTCTACCATTTTTATATTGTCTATTTTCCCCGAAGGAAAGGAAAATAAACCGTGTTCACTTTTTACGGCCAGATACATTTCTTTATTCTGAAATGATAAAAGTATAGGCTGGTTAAAGGTTTCTTTCAGCTTGACAATACGCTCCATAAGTGCTGTAGACAATACATAACGCGCTTCAACTTGATCTGTGCTATACACTATAAACTCGTTTGTAAAACGGGGGTCTTCTAAAACTACTTTTTGTTCTTCTTTAAAACTGGCGCTAAAAAACCTGTTTAATTTAGAGCTTTGGTTATTTGTTAAAATAACGGTATGTCCTTGGAGTGATTTTTTAAAGCTCAGCCAGCAGAACATCCCTCTGTAGGTAAAATATGCGTTATCTGCAGTTTTGTTTGTTAGTGTGTTTTTCAACACATATTGGTATAGAAGAACAAACATATTTAATAACGGAATCTGCATTAATGTATTTATTAAATTATTAGATACATTTTCCTCTACAATACCTATATCGGCAATATTTACAGTTTTGTCATTGCTTTGACCTCTAATTTGCCCATAGCTATAGGTAGCGGTCCCTTTGTTCACCCAGACAAAGAGTTTGCTCTTTGTAATTTCTTTTTTGGGCGCAGCTAGCTGTTGTGTAAATTCTACTTTTGGAAATAGCCTTTTTACCATTTTTGAAATGGTTGCAGCCTCCTTTTCTTTAAATTTTTGAAAGCTATTAGCAAATAAATATGTTGTTGGATAAAGCAAAACAACCAGGCCAATTATAGGGGATATAGTTGCATATGGGTTGTCTGGCGTAGCTTGAAACTGTTTAAAGAAACTTACAATACTATTATTAGAATTTGGAAGGTAACCAAAAGCTATATTTATTAATATGAGCACAAAAAAAAGACCTGTAATGCTCCACATTACTTTCTGTAAAAACAAGGTCTTTTTTCTTCCTTTATAAATAGCGTTTAACGCTTCCTTAGTTTCTTTATAGACCCGTTCTAGTAGTATACTATCCATGCGTTTTTTTACCAATTGATAGTATTCCAAGGACTTTCTAGGTTTTCTAACATTTGCATATTTTAGGGGGTTAAAAGTTGATTAATATGTACTTCTTTTTGCGCAGCTTTTGGGATCTCTAAAAGTGCAGCTGTTTCATCTTTTCTAAGGCTTGCAACTACACTCGCAGGAAACATTTGTATTTTATTGTTGAATGCCGTAACAGCGGCATTGTAAGCCCTACGCGCAGCAGAAATTTGGTCTTCGATATCGGTTAGCTGAAACTGAAGATTTAAAAACTGTTGGTCGGCTTTTAAATTGGGGTAGTTTTCTACATTAATGTTTAAGCCCCCCATTACCTTAGTTAGCTCGTTTGAAGCTTCAATCTTTTCCTTTGGCGCTTCAGCTTTTTCTATTTGTGAGCGTAGCTCGGCTACTTTTAATAAAATCTCTTTTTCGTGAGCCAAATATTTGTTGAGCATCGCCACGAGATTCGGAATTAAATCGAAACGCTTTTTTAAATAAACTTCAATGCTTCCATACGCCTGCGCTACTTGGTTCTTTTTCGCAATTATTTGGTTGTTAATAACAATGCTGCTAAGAATCAATAATGCTAGAATAACGATAACTATAAACTGTGTTGCCATTTAAAGTTGTTTTTAATTTATTTCGATTGATTTAATATAAAAGAGACTTTTTGCAAAGCCTTAATTTGTTATTTGCTGTAATTCGTCTTTTTTGCGCCAAAATCATTTACAAATAGATTGTCTAGATCATCTGCCTTAGCGGCTAGTTGGGCAATATTCTCAAGTATTTCTTCTTTGTTTTCTGAATAGAGGTCGCTTATATGCACGCGATAGGAAAGGTATATCTGATTGCCAGAAATAGATAGGCGGTGCACACCAGTATCGGCAGTTAATATATACTCGTAGATATCTATTAAGTTTTTACGAGGTAAATCGTTTAAAGGAGAAGTGGCAAATAAGTAATTGTTGTCGTAAACAAACATTCGTATTGCTGCACTTCCCTGGTGGAAATACCAACGTTCGTTACCAGAGCGAGCGAGCACAGGATCTATATTCAATTTGCTTATTGCTTCTTCAACCTTTAAGCTGAAATCTGAAAGTGGATTTTCCTCAAATAGCTTTTCGTCAATATCGTTTCCGCAATTGGGGCAATAGCTCACTTTCTCTTCTATCAAACCATTACAACTATGGCAACCTATAGTGTAATTGCCTGTTAACTCGGTTACAATTTCCAGCTCATCGCGAAGTGTTTCCATAGGAATTGCGAAACCCATATTGTCTGCATCAGAAAATTTTGAGGTAACAACACCTATTAATTCACCTTTTTCATTAATTACTGGTCCACCGCTATTTCCGGGGTTAATGGCAGCATCTGTTTGTATAAAATTATTGTCGTTTACAAGCTGTCTAGGGTTAGAGACAATCCCTTCAGTTACTGTAAAAGGCATTCCATAAGGATACCCCAAAACCATTATTTTATCTCTTGAAGCTACTTCTGTATTGTGCTTTGTAACAATAGTTTTAATAGGCTTAGGTAAGTCAACAGCTTTTAAAAATGCAATATCCTTGCCTTGATTCGCATAAATTACTTTTGCGATATATCTATTTTTGTCCTGCCCTTCTACACTCACTACAAGACTACCCGCTATAACGTGATAATTGGTGATAATTATATCGTCCTCTAGGCTGTAAAAACCCGTTCCGGAGCCACTGGAAGTATTAATTCTATAAACTGAATTTTCTATATTTTTTATATTGCTCATTTTTAGTTAGTTTTATAGTTAGCCATCATTTGCTGCATTAGCTCCATTGATTGTTGCATTTGCTCCCCCATTATTTTAGATAAATCCATTCCAAATTCGTTCCCCATAAACGAATCTTCCATAATGGCTTCCATACCTTTTAACAAAATAGGAGCCGCCTGGTTCCAAGCCAAACCATTGGCCTGAGCCAAAGCATCTGTTATTGGTTTTTTTATGATTTCATCAACTAGATTGTAATAGAATAAACCGTAGAAACAGGATTGTAATAAATTTGAAGCATCTTCAAACCTGGCATTTGCTATCATATCCTGGGCTTCAGTGTAGTTATCGCCCCAGTTTTCTCTAATATTGTCCTTTTTACTACTGTATTTATGAGGTATAAATGTCTCAATTTGATATAGGTCTTCAGAGAATTTATCTTCTGTGTATCCCTTTAATTTCTCTAAGCTATTTTTTCCGTTTAGCAACCTGTTTTGAAAAGGTGTATTGCCGTCAAAAATGCCATCTATGGCTCTCTCTAACAATGTGCGTAAATACCCTTGAGGTTCGCAGTAAAATTCTATTCGCTTTAAAGTAATGTTTAGGGTGTACCAAGCATTATGGGTGTGCCTATTCTCCATATAAATAGAAAACCGCTCTAAGCCTTCAGCTAATATTTTTTGATAATTGGCGTATGCTTCTTGCTTTAATTCATTTGAAAAAGGAGTTGTTTTAGGCTCTTGGAGGTTTGTAGCTCCAAATTTTTCGATAAACTCATCGTCATAACTATCTGCATAGAAGCAAATTTCTCGAAGTACGGAATATATTTTATAAGGTTCACATAAATTGATAGGACAAGAGAATGAAAAGTAAACCAACTCTTTTTCTAACACTACATTGGTTAAATTAAGCGGGTGCATTCGTATCTCTGCTAGCTTCCGCATTAAGGGTACTTTTTGAGCGTTTTCAATATTTAAAAACGGACATTTAATATGTAAGTGGGTGTCTGTTTGCGTAATACTTACAAGCACAGAACCGTGCGCAATTAAATAAGTGTCACCGTTTTTTTTACTCTGAAAATGACTGCCTACATAATCTAATAGCGTTGGCAATACCTTAGAGTATTGTTTGCTGTTAAACAGTGCTACGGCTTCGTCCCATTTTTCATCTTGTCTTGTAGATGTTTGTTTTTCTTGTATGGGCGGAAAATAGGTTAGGTTTTTATTCATTTGTTGCTTTTTTATCCATTAGTTAGGATAAAATTAGAGACTGAGAGTGAACAAAAAAACAGCAAACCTATTTCCGATGCCTTTTAATAAATAAGCGTACTACTTGATTAGGTATTCGTTAAAAACAAGTATTGTCTTAGGTAAAGGAAAAGAATGTTTGCTATGCCTAGGTTTATTGATGAGTGTGGAGAGGATGGTGCTAATAGGGTGGTAGGTAGTATTTTAAATCTATAAATGCTGTTTAAAACATTATAATATGATTAGCGGGAAAACATATGATAAAAAAAATAAGCCCTAGTAAATAGACTAGGGCTTATAAACTATTTCCAAAATAAGAGCTTCTGAAACCAACTCTTCTTTTTAGGTTCAGGTTTAGGCAATTCAACAGAATAACTTAATCCCTCCTCTAAATTTTGTGAGTCTTTATTCCTATAATACTCTTCTCTTTCGGAATCTTCAACTGCTCTAACTTCACGTATAGTTTTGTCAGACCATTTTAATGACCATTCAACCTCGTTGTTAGTAATCCAATAATGAGATTTACAATCAAAACTCCAGTTACCAACCGATGGCTTTAAACTGATTGCCTCTCCATTATAAATCATTTTCCATCCTGTAGGAGTTAAAGGCGTATTAACTTCACTTCCACAACCACAGGCACATTTATGAATCACAGTACCATAATCTAAAGAAATGTACAGAATACCTTCTTCAATTATATCTGGTATAAAGTCAACGAACTTATGCAAAAATCTCATCGCTTACTAATTGATTAACGTTAATCGAATAAGTGCTGTGATGCTCATTTTCAAGGTCATTTAAAACACCATAACGCTTGTAAAACTTAATTACAGCAAACGTTGCATTTAAACAGTTCAAAGGAGCAATTTGGATATTGGAAGCATACTCTTCATTTTCTTCATCAGCAAATGAAATACATCCATTCCAAACATGGTCTCTTTTATTTTTAGTACTCGTAGTAGTCCTAATCATTCCTATTAAGGAATCATCAACTCGTTCCACTCCAATTCCTGTATCAATAAATTCGACCCCTTCATCTTCCAGTTTTTTATTGTCGCATACTGGATTAAAATACTATCTAAAAACAGATAAAAAAGTATTTGAAGAAGTTAAAAGAAAATATTTGTCTTTAACGTGGATAAACGACGACGAAAAACAGATAAAAGAAATTGCTCACAATATTAGAAACAGATACAACAACAATCGACTAAGAAACGAAGCAAGGTACACCCCCCAACAATTAGAACTTTTTAATTCAAATACTTTCCGACAAATTCCGACATAAAAAAAATACTTCAACGGGTATGTTATAGGGGCGATATTAGGGCGAGTTTATAAACAATAGATTTTTAATATTTAGGAGTCCTTACGCGCGCGTATTGGTTCGATTTTATAATAATAGATTTATAAAATAACCCCAAGGTAACCCCAAGGGTTAACTTTTAAAAAATACGGTAAGGTTACGGTAAGAGTACACTAAGGTTGCACTAAGGTTTCCCTAAGGTATAACGGCAATATTACTGCAAGGGTTGACTAAGATTGATTAAACAATTTTTTTCAATATTCTAGATGTTCAAGACTACACAAAAACAAATTCCTAACCGCCTTTATTTAATTGGTAACGATAGGTAACGTATCTATTCAAAAAGCCTTAGAATACCCAAGATTATAATTGTTTTTATAACGGTAAAAAAGGAAATATTGGGAGTCCTTCGCGCGCGCGTATTGGTTTACTTTTGTCTAATAGTCCTAAAATCACTAATATAAAGAAAGGTATTTTTTGGGTCACTACACGCGTATACAGATAGTGGGTTATTGTATAATTACTTAACCCGTATGTAAAGACTTTTCGGGAATCATTACGCGTATAATCTATTTCACTAAAATTAAGAAGCAAGGTTTTTTCCACATCTCAACACGCATACGGGTATTGCTTTCAGTATATTGGTTTCCCTTTGGAATCTAACGAACTTAACACCCTTAAAGGAAAATTAGATAATAAAAAGATTAAAACAAAATCAAATACCTAGCCTTTTGAAATAGAAACGGTAAAAAATCACACTCTTTTTTAAAATGCTGACTAAATGCTGACTAAAACATCAATAAAAAAACCTCAACTATCTAGTAATTAGAATGTTGAGGTTTATAATTGTACTCAAGGTGGGAATCGAACCCACACTCCCGAAAGAACTGGATTTTGAATCCAGCGCGTCTACCAATTCCGCCACTTGAGCAAAACGGGAGGCAAAAATAAACAATTATTTGTAATTTGCTGAGTATTTTATCTTGCTATTTTTTTAATTCCTGCTAACTATTAATTTTTACCTTTGCAATCTATTTTAATCTAAACATCATAAAATGACAACCCTCGCACCAAACCCCAAAATTTTTGCTTGTAAACAAAGTGAAGCACTCGCTCAACAAATTGCAGATGCTTTTGGGATTCCTATGGGAAAAGTTATCACATCTCACTATAGCGATGGCGAATTTCAGCCTTCTTTTGAAGAGTCTGTTCGCGGAAGTCGCGTATTTTTAATTGGTTCTACCTTTCCAAATAGCGACCATTTAATGGAGCTATTACTAATGATTGACGCAGCAAAAAGAGCTTCTGCACGTCATATTACCGCAGTATTGCCTTATTTTGGATGGGCGCGTCAAGACAGAAAAGACAAGCCACGTGTTCCTATTGCAGCAAAACTAGTAGCTAAAATGCTAGAAACCGCAGGAGCAACACGTATAATAACAATGGATTTACACGCAGATCAAATTCAAGGATTTTTTGAAAAACCAGTAGATCATCTTTTTGCCTCTACTATCTTTTTGCCGTATTTGCGAAGCCTTAATCTAGATAACCTTACTATAGCTTCACCAGATATGGGAGGTTCTAAGCGTGCTTATGCCTATTCAAAATTTTTAAATAGCGATGTCGTAATCTGCTACAAACAACGTGAAAAGGCAAATATTATCTCGCATATGGAGCTTATAGGCGATGTAAAAGGAAAGAATGTAGTGTTGGTAGACGATATGGTAGACACCGCTGGAACCCTTACTACAGCTGCAGATTTAATGATGGAACGCGGTGCATTAAGCGTACGTGCTGTATGTACACATCCATTACTTTCTGGGAATGCTTACGAGCGAATAGAAAAATCACAAATGCTAGAATTGATAGTTTCAGATTCTATCCCAACAAAACCAAGTAAAAAGATACGAGTAATTAGCTGTGCTAAACTTTTTGCAGATGTTATGTTAAGTGTAAATTCTAATACATCTATAAGCGGAAAGTTCTTGATGTAATCTAGATCTACTATACTTGAAATTAACTATTTGAGTGAATTTCAAAAAAAAGTAAAACGCAATTCGTATTTATAAAATAAATTCTATCTTTGCGCTCCCTAAAAAACAGGTTTTTAGGGAGTTTTTTATTCATAAAACAAAATAAACAAAAATGAAATCTATTACAATTAAAGGATCACAAAGAGAAAGCGTGGGCAAAAAGGCAACTAAAGCCCTACGTAATGCTGGAATGGTTCCTTGCGTAGTTTACGGAGGGGAAGAGCCAATTAGTTTTTCAGCAGAAGAAATTGCATTTAAAAACTTGGTTTACACTCCAGATGTACACACAGTTGTAATTGAACTAGGAAGCGCAAAAATTAATGCGATTCTTCAAGATATACAATTTCACCCAGTAACAGACCGTATACTTCACATTGATTTTTACCAAATCTTTGACGATAAAGAAGTTACTATGGAAATCCCAGTACGTATCGTAGGTAACTCTCGTGGTGTTCGTAACGGGGGTGTTTTACGTATTGTAAGCCGTAAGCTTCGTGTGAAAGCTGTGCCAGAAAATCTTCCAGATTTTATTGAGGCAGACATCACTGAAATGCGTATTGGTAACAAAATGTACACTAAGGCACTTGCTAAAGATGGTTACAAGATTATGCACACAGATAACACTGTTGTGTGTCAAGTTAGAACTTCACGTACTGCAGTTGCAGATGTTGATGAAGATGAAGAAACAGAAGGAGAAGATGCTCCAGCTACTGAAGAAGCTGCTGCAGAGTAAATTCAACTCTTTTTTTAAGATAACTAAAAAGCACCCTGTTATTTCGGGGTGCTTTTTTTATTTTTACCGAAGATTGACAGCATATGTTTTCATTTTTCAAAAACCTTTTTTCGGCAAAAAAAGCCGGTGTTATTTCTGAAACAAAAGATCCAATGAAAAAATTTCTTATTGTTGGCCTTGGTAACATAGGCCCAAAATATGCAAATACCCGCCATAATATAGGCTTTAAAGCGCTTGACTTTTATGCCGAAAAAAATTCACTTAGCTGGGAAACGGCAAAATTAGGTGATCTTGCAACTCATAAAGTAAAAGGAAGAACCTTAGTGTTTTTAAAGCCGAGTACGTATATGAATTTAAGCGGAAAGGCCGTAAAATACTGGCTTGATAAAGAAAAAATACCGCTTGAAAACCTATTGGTTATCACAGACGACCTCAATTTGTCTTTTGGTTCCATCAGAATAAAAACAAAAGGGAGTGACGGAGGTCACAATGGGCTTAAAGACATTCAAAACACCCTACAAACCACAAATTACAACCGTTTCAGATTTGGTATAAGCGATGCTTTTGCAAAGGGACGACAAGTAGATTACGTTTTGGGAGAATGGGATGCTGAAGAAGATAAACAACTGCCCGAACGTTTAGAATTAAGTTGTAATATTATAGAGTCTTTTGCATTGGCAGGAATGAACATTACTATGAATTCATTTAATGGGAAATAATTTTGAAGAAATATTCATCGGCTTCAGTATATAAAACAGACCGTAAAAGCGTACTAACAATTGGTGCTTTTGACGGGGTTCATATTGGGCATAAAGCTATTTTAAAGCGCCTGGTTGAAACCGCAAAAAAGGAGGATCTAGATGCTACTGTACTAACCTTTTTTCCGCATCCGCGTATGGTGCTTCAAGAAGGCGCCTCAATAAAATTGCTGAACACTATAGAAGAACGCTCACAATTATTAGAAAACACGGGTTTAGATCATTTGGTAATCCACCCTTTTACACACGCTTTTTCACGATTAACAGCCCTAGAATACGTTCGCGATATTTTAGTTAATAGTTTGAATGCGAAAAAAATTATTATTGGGTACGACCATCGTTTTGGAAGAAATAGAGTCGCAAATATTGAAGATTTAAAAGAATTTGGAAAGACCTATGGTTTTGAAGTTGAAGAAATTTCGGCTAAAGAAATAGATGATGTGGCTGTTAGCTCTACAAAAATTAGAAAAGCACTCCAAGAAGGCGATATAGAAACAGCAAACAGCTATTTGGGGTATCACTATATGCTTACTGGTGAAGTTGTAAAAGGAAAAGCACTTGGGCGTACCATTAACTATCCTACAGCAAATCTTAAACTTAAGGAAGACTACAAACTCATTCCTAAAAACGGGGTGTATGTAGTGCAGGCTGTGCTAGACGGAGAAAGCGTTTATGGAATAACGAGCATCGGTACAAATCCAACTGTTGGCGGTACCGAAAAAACTATTGAAACCTATTTTTTAAACTTCAATAAAGACCTCTACGGAAAAGAAATAACTATAGCATTTTTAAAATTTATTAGAGATGAAGTAACTTTCGCTTCTGTTGAAACATTAAGACAAGAAATTGGTAAAGACGAATTGTTTGCAAAGCAATATTTAAAAGATCGTGCATAAGTTTCTCTTCAAACAAGTAGATAATGTTGGGCTGGTTCTCTTTAGAGCGGTTTTTGGCTTTTTAATTACTGCCGAAGCTATAGGCGCAATATTTACAGGTTGGGTAAGACGCACTTTAGTAGAACCGCCATTTACATTCAATTTTATTGGCTTCGATTTTTTACAGTACTTACAAGGCGACTTAATGTATTATTATTTCGTTTTAATGGGGGTTTTTGGGCTAGGTGTAATGTTGGGCTATAAATATCGCTTTAGTATGTTTGCCTATGCTTTTATGTGGACCTGTGTTTATTTAATGCAGAAAAGCAGCTATAACAACCATTATTATTTAATGATGTTGCTCTGCTGGATTATGGCTTTTCTTCCTGCACACAAGTGGTTTTCTATAGATTCAAAACAAAAGCCTGAAATTAGAAGCCAGCATATGCCGCGTTGGGTGATACTGGTTTTAATTCTTCAGGTTTGGATTGTTTATACCTACGCTTCAATTGCAAAATTATATCCAGATTGGCTCAATGCTTCTATGGCAGCAATATTAATGGAGGGCAAGAAACACTACTGGCTTATAGGTGAAATGCTGCAACAAGACTGGGTACATTGGACTATTGCTTATACCGGGATCCTTTTTGATTTGCTCATAGTTCCTTTATTGCTTTGGAAACGCACGCGTTTACTGGGTTTTGTTATTTCGGTGTTTTTTCATCTCTTTAATTCTGTAGTTTTTCAAATAGGTATCTTCCCCTATATGTCTATAGCTTTTGCTTTGTTTTTTTTCACACCAGAAACACTTCACAAGCGATTTTTTCCGAAGCAGAAAAGAGAAAAACTGGGAGCATTAGGAACGGTAATCGTCCCTAAATACAAAAACCTGATTATTGGTTTATTTTCGGTTTACTTTATAGTTCAGTTGGCACTTCCTGTGCGTCACTGGTTTTTTAAAGACGATGTGCTTTGGACCGAAGAAGGGCATCGTTTAAGTTGGCGAATGATGCTTCGTTCTAAAAGTGGAAGCTTAGTAGTTTGGGTAGAAGATAAAGCCGAAGGAAAAAAACTGCCGTATAACTATCAATTACTACTAGGGACAAAACAACATAAATCTGTTGCTACTAAGCCCGATATAATGTGGCAATTAGCAAAAAAGATAAAGGCTATAGAGGCAGGAAATGGTAGAGATGTAGCTGTTTATATGGACGCAAAGGTGCGTGTTAATGGCGGGCCTTACCACCAATTTACAGATAAAGATGTTGATCTTTCCGCCCAGGAATGGCATCCTTTTAAACACAGCGAATGGATTTTACCTTCTCCAAAAGATTATAAAGAAAAGCCTGTTAAAAAATAATGTGATTTCCCTAACTTTGCGTTTCAAAATAAAATAGGAAATGCTACAAGTAAACGACATTCGCGAAAACAAAGAAAACTATATAAAAGCACTAGCTAAACGTGGTATAGATGCTGCTTCGGCTTTAGACGAAGTTTTAAACGTAGATGAAGAACGTCGTAGTTTGCAGGCTCAACTAGATGCTATTTTGGCGCAAAGCAATTCGTATTCTAAAGAAATAGGAAAGCTTTTTCAAGCTGGTGAAGCTCAAAAAGCCAATGAACTTAAAGAAAAGACAGTTGAGCTAAAAGAGTCTTCAAAGCAACTTACCGAGCAAATGAATACTGCAGCAGAAAAGTTACAGCAGTTGCTTTATACACTTCCAAACATTCCAAACGACCTTGTGCCAGCTGGAACTGATGAAAGCGATAATGAAGAAATATACAATGAAGGAGAAATCCCTAAACTTGTAGAAGGAGCGCTTCCACACTGGGAGCTTGCAAAAAAATACGACATCATAGATTTTGAGCTAGGGGTAAAAATTACCGGTGCCGGTTTTCCAGTTTACAAAGGAAAAGGTGCGCGTTTACAACGAGCTCTTATTTCGTACTTTTTAGATAAAAATACTGCTGCAGGTTATACCGAATATCAAGTACCACATTTGGTAAATGAAGCCTCTGGTTATGGAACTGGACAGTTGCCAGACAAAGAAGGGCAAATGTATCACGTGGGTGTAGACGATCTGTATTTAATACCTACTGCCGAGGTTCCTGTTACTAATATGTTTCGTGGAGACTTACTTAACCATGTAGATCTGCCAATTAGCTGTACGGGTTATACGCCTTGTTTCCGACGTGAAGCGGGAAGTTATGGTGCGCATGTTCGCGGCTTAAACCGTTTGCATCAATTTGATAAAGTTGAAATTGTACGTATTGAACATCCTGATAATTCGTATAAAGCTTTTGACGGCATGGTAGATCACGTTAAAGAGATTTTAGCTGAATTAAAATTACCATACCGAATTTTGCGTCTTTGTGGAGGTGATTTAGGGTTTACCGCAGCTATTACATACGATTTTGAAGTGTTTTCTACAGCACAAGACCGTTGGTTAGAGATTTCATCGGTTTCAAATTTTGAAACATTTCAGGCCAACAGGCTTAAACTTCGCTTTAAAGATAAAGACGGCAAAAACAAGCTCGTTCATACCCTTAATGGAAGTGCTTTGGCTTTGCCTCGTGTTTTGGCTGGAATTCTTGAAAATTACCAAACCGAAGACGGAATTAAAATACCAGAAGTATTAATTCCTTATTGTGGATTTGATAGAATAGACTAATTTTTTTACAGCAAATATTTAAGATAAGTATTTGTGTAATTCTGCCAATTTACCTCTCTAAAACTTAGGGTTTTCAGCACTTTTAGTAGGCTTTAAATACATTAAAATTGTTTTCATTTTTTGTAAACTTTTTTGTGCGCTCAGCCTAGTAAAAACTTTTTAACACATTAAAAATCAATTTATTGTATTTTTTTTGAAAAGAAAATTTGTAAACAATTGAATTTTCTATGTTGAAAACTTTGTTGAAAAACACAATGCAATTGTCCTTAAAAGACCCTTAATTTTTTCCATATTTGTTAGTCCCGATTAACGGCAAAATTTAATCTAGAAAACAAGGACTTATGAGTGCAATTGAACCAATTTTACAAGAGAACAAAAACCGATTCGTAATTTTTCCAATAGAACACCACGATATTTGGGATTGGTATAAAAAAAGCGAAGCGAGTTTTTGGACAGCCGAAGAAATTGATTTGCACCAAGATCTTACAGATTGGACAAGTAAACTTAATGACGATGAACGCTATTTTATAAAACACATACTTGCGTTTTTTGCAGCTTCAGATGGAATTGTAAATGAAAACCTTGCTGAAAACTTTGTGAATGAAGTTCAGTATAGTGAAGCAAAATTCTTCTACGGTTTTCAGATAATGATGGAGAACATCCACAGTGAAACCTATTCATTATTAATAGATACTTATGTAAAAGATGAAAAGGAAAAAGATCAGCTTTTTAATGCTATTGAAACTTTTCCAGCTATAAAAAAGAAAGCAGATTGGGCGCTAAAATGGATTGAAAGCGATTCGTTTGCAGAACGATTAATAGCGTTTGCTGCAGTAGAAGGTATTTTCTTTTCAGGCGCTTTTTGTTCAATCTTTTGGCTGAAAAAACGCGGATTAATGCCAGGACTTACTTTTTCTAACGAGCTTATATCTCGTGATGAAGGCGTGCATTGCGATTTTGCGGTACACCTGCACAACCATCATTTGGTGAATAAAGTTCCAAAAGAACGCATACGCGAAATTATTGTTGACGCGCTAAATATAGAACGTGAGTTTATTACAGAATCGCTTCCGGCAAGTTTAATTGGGATGAATTCAAAGTTAATGACTCAATATCTTGAGTTTGTTACTGACAGGCTTTTGGTAGAACTAGAATGCGAAAAAGAATATAATGTTACTAATCCTTTTGATTTTATGGATATGATTTCGCTTCAAGGAAAAACAAATTTCTTTGAAAAGCGAGTAGGTGAGTACCAAAAAGCGGGTGTTACCAATAAGGATAAAGACTCGAATAAAATTAGTTTCGACGCAGATTTTTAGGCTGGAAATATTCTAGGTTGGTGCTAATGGATTCTAGGTTGATTCTAAGTGGATACTAAGTGGATACTAAGTGGATACTATGGTTGCTAAGTGGATACTAAGTGGATGCTATGGATACTAAATGGATACTAAATTGATACTATGGTTGCTAAATGGATACTAAGTGGATACTAAGTGGATGCTATGGATGCTAAGTGGATACTATGGATACTAGGTGGATGCTAGGTGGATGCTAGGTGGATACTATGGATACTAAGTGGATGCTATGGGTTCTAGGTTGATTCTAAGTGGATGCTATGGATACTAAGTGGATACTAAGTGGATACTATGGTTGCTAAGTGGATACTAAGTGGATACTAAATTGATACTATGGTTGCTAAATGGATACTAAGTGGATACTAAGTGGATGCTATGGATTCTATTGTTTTAAAAGTATACATCACAGCATCAATAGCGACAACAGAATCAATAGTATCAATAGTATCAATAGCGACAATAGTGACAACAGTAACAACAGCATCAACAACAATGAGCTATAAAGATTTACAAATTTGGCAGTTATCACGATTACTTGTGATTGACATTCACAAAATGTCACTTAGACTTCCATCATTTGAAAAATTTGAAGTTGGAAGTCAAATCAGAAGATCTGTGAAATCTGTAAAATCAAATATTGTAGAAGGATATGGAAGGAGAAGATACAAGCAGGATTATATTAGGTTTATAGTTTTTGCACTTTCTTCAAATGATGAAACGATTGATCATTTGGAAACTTTATTTGAAACAAATTCTTTGAATGATGAAGAATTATATAATGATTTACATACAAGATCCCAACAGTTGGGAATTAAAATAAATAATTTTTTACAAAGCGTAGAAAAGAATCATAACAAGTTTGATGCTGAATGATTTTGCTAAATGGATACTAAGTGGATACTAAGTGGATGCTATGGATACTATTGTGTTGAAAGGTAACAACAATAGCGACAACAGTATCAACAGAAACAACAGTATCAATAGCGACTGTGATAAATGGATTCTAGGTTGATGCTATGGATACTAAGTGGATACTATGGGTTCTAAGTGGACACTATGGATTCTATTGTTTTAAAAGTATACATCAACAGCAACAATAGTATCAATAGCGACAACAGCATCAATAGCGACAATAGAAACAATAGTAACAACAGCATCAATAGCGACAACAGAATCAATAGTATCAATAGTGACAATAGTATCAATAGAAACAACAGTATCAACACTAACCTCAATAAATAACAAATTATGAATGTAGTAAAAAGAGACGGCCGGAAAGAACCCATAATGTTTGACAAGATAACAGCGCGTGTGCGTAAGTTATGCTATGGGTTAAATGAATTAGTAGACCCTGTAAAAGTAGCAATGCGAGTTATTGAGGGGCTTTATGATGGTGTTACTACGAGCGAACTTGATAATCTAGCTGCGGAAATTGCTGCAACTATGACTACTTCGCATCCAGACTATGCGCGTTTGGCAGCGAGAATTTCTGTGTCTAACCTTCATAAGAATACCAAGAAAACTTTTTCGGAAGTAATGACAGATTTATATGAATATGTAAATCCGCGTACTGGGAAAAAAGCACCTTTGTTAAGTGATGAGGTTTATGAAGTAATAAAAAATAATGCAGAAGAGTTAGATTCTACAATTATTTACAACCGCGATTTTGGCTATGATTATTTTGGTTTTAAAACTTTAGAGCGTTCTTATTTGCTTAAATTAAACGGAAAAATTGCCGAGCGTCCTCAGCATATGTTAATGCGTGTTTCTATTGGGATACATATGGATGATTTGGCTTCCGTAAAAGAAACCTACGAGTTGATGTCTAAGAAGTATTTTACGCACGCTACACCAACCCTTTTTAATAGTGGGACACCAAAACCACAAATGTCTTCTTGTTTCTTACTTGCAATGCAAGACGACAGTATAGATGGTATATACGACACACTTAAGCAAACGGCAAAAATATCGCAGTCTGCAGGAGGTATAGGTCTTTCTATTCACAATGTTCGTGCAACGGGCTCGTATATTTCGGGCACTAACGGTACTTCTAATGGGGTTGTGCCTATGCTTCGCGTATTTAATGATACGGCACGTTACGTAGATCAAGGTGGCGGAAAGAGAAAAGGTTCATTTGCAATCTATGTGGAGCCTTGGCACGCAGATATTTTCGACTTTCTAGACCTAAAGAAAAACCACGGTAAGGAAGAAATGCGCGCGCGCGATTTGTTTTATGCAATGTGGATTCCAGATTTATTTATGGAACGTGTGCAAGCAGATGCAGAGTGGACGCTTATGTGCCCAAATGAATGCCCAGATCTTTACAATTGCCACAGTGAAGAGTTTGAAGCGCTTTACCATAAGTACGAGTCTGAAAACAAAGGCCGAAAAACTGTTAAAGCACGCGAATTATGGGAAAAAATCTTAGAGTCGCAAATAGAGACAGGTACGCCTTATATGCTTTATAAAGATGCTGCAAACCGCAAGAGTAATCAGAAAAACTTAGGTACGATACGTTCTTCAAATTTGTGTACCGAAATTATGGAGTACACTTCTCCAGATGAGGTTGCGGTATGTAACTTAGCTTCTATTGCTTTGCCAATGTTTGTAAAAAATAACGAATTTGACCATAAAGAACTTTTTAAGGTAACTAAACGTGTTACCAAAAACCTAAACCGCGTAATAGATAGAAATTACTATCCTGTTATAGAAGCACAGAATTCAAACTTTCGTCACCGTCCAGTAGGATTGGGAATACAAGGTCTGGCAGATGCTTTTATTATGCTTCGCATGCCTTTTACTAGTGATGAGGCTAAAAAATTAAATCAAGAGATATTTGAAACGCTTTATTTTGCTGCACTTACAGCTTCTATGGAAGAGGCAAAAACAGATGGAGCTTATGAAACTTATAAAGGGTCGCCAATTTCTGAAGGTTTATTTCAACATAATTTATGGGGAATTAAAGATGAAGAGTTAAGCGGTCGTTGGGACTGGGCTAAACTGCGAAAAGATATTAAGAAACACGGCGTGCGTAATTCGCTATTAGTAGCGCCTATGCCTACGGCTTCTACTTCTCAGATTTTAGGAAATAACGAAGCTTTTGAACCTTATACATCAAACATTTATACGCGTAGAGTGCTTTCGGGAGAATTTATTGTAGTAAACCAACACCTTTTAAAAGATTTGGTAGAGCTCGGTCTTTGGAATGAAGATTTAAAGGAGGAAATTATGCGTGCTAATGGTTCTATACAAGATGTAGAAATAATACCACAAGAGCTTAAAGAACTTTATAAAACGGTATGGGAGCTTTCTATGAAAGACATTATAGATATGTCTCGCCATAGAGGATACTTTATAGATCAAAGTCAGTCGTTGAATCTTTTTATGGAAAATGCGAATATGGCAAAATTAACGTCTATGCATTTTTATGCTTGGAAGAGTGGTTTAAAAACAGGTATGTATTACTTGCGCACTAAGAGTGCTGTAGATGCTATTAAGTTTACCCTTAAAAAAGAGGATAAAAAAGAAACTGTCGCTGCAGAAGTATCAGGTACTATGGCTCAAGATGTTTCATCAAAACCAATGACACCGCAAGAGTTACGCGAAATGTTAGCACAGTCTAAAGACGCTCCAGACGACGATTGCTTAATGTGTGGGTCTTAGTATACTATAGTTTATTATAAAAAAAGCCGCCTCTTTATGAGGCGGCTTTTTTGTTTTAATACTGTCGTTAAAGTGTGGATAATCATTTTCATGATTTCTTATACTTAAACGACTGATTTTCAGTAAAGTTTCTGGTAAAAACACTTCTTTTTTGTTTTTTTGTGCATTTCATCCGATATTTTGGTTTTTTAGCTAATAAATATAATTAATTCAAAATTTGAATGAATATTTGCAATAATTTTAGATATAATGATGGTATTTGGTTAAAATTTTAAAAATATTTTTTTCAAACGTTAAAGGCTTCTTAATTTTTAATGTAGGTTTTAATCTGAGTATCGCCTGTTTTACAGGGTTTTCAAAAAAAGCAATGCCTTTTAGCGAATATAATAGCATTTCGTCTATAATGTCTAATTATAATGTGACTTTTTTACTTTTTGAGTATCAAAGTGAGTGGTGTCTATGTGTTTTTGATAAATACTAGTTTGTTGTAAAAAAATAAACTAGGTATCCTAAAAATTAAAGAGGTGTTGATGTCGAAGAGTTTTTAATTCAATTAATATAAATTTTAATAAGTATGGGTAAGAAATTACATTTCAAGAGTATATTATTGATTTTGTTTCTGGCTGTTTTTAATAGCATAGTAATATATGCTAATACGAACGATTATGATTCTAATGATTTTAAATCTGAAAAAGAGTCTATAGATATAGTTGTCATAAACGAGTTTACAATGACGCTAACTCCAACCGATGAAACCTGTTCTGGTAATGGTCAAATTACTATTGATATAGCTAATACCGAAGCAGGGGCAGAGTTTGAGTTTTTAATCTTTGAATCTACTAATACAATTACACCTATACGTGTTATAAATAATATTATAGCAGTGGGAGATAATTTGAGTCATGTAGAAACCTCTTTACCCTCCGCTGATTATGAAATAAGAGCAACGCAAGTTATAGGGATAGAAAGTAACCAGCAAATTGGAACTACTTCTATAGCAGATAATATAGAGGATCTTGCTTTTTCTTTGTCACTAACTCCACTTTGTTCAGGACAGCTAATAACTGTTAATGTTACTGCGGGTATCCCGGATACATACGAACTTAGAGATCTTTCTAATAATATAGTTGTTGCTCCCCAAGCTTCAAATGAGTTAACGGCACTTGCAGGTGACTATAATGTAGTTGTAACCAATATATGTGGCAATAGCTTGTCGTTGGGAGTAACTATTGAAGACGATCCAGCTGTGTATAATATTGTTAGAAACAATGGAGAGTTTGGTTTTTGGAACCTAGCAGATTGTAATACGATAGACCATAAAGATAAAATACGGTATAATGGAGAAGATGTTATTGCCGATGCGCGTTTTCCAATAGATGTAGTTGTTACTATTGAAAATCCCTTGGGCGGAGCTGATACTGTAATTAATAATACGTGGAATTCGAATGCGGATAACTTACAAGAGGTGCAGGTTCCTTTTTATGAAGGAGAAAGATATGATTATACATTTACATTAACTGATGCTTGTGGGAAAAATTTTATAGAAACATTTGAAATAAATGCAACACCAAGTATTCGTAGAAACTTACTAACAGCTGCTTGTGGTACAAAATATGCTAGATTTGACCTAATTAAATTTTTTAACGAACCTTTAGATGTTACTTTTACATCCTACCCTGCGGGATTTGATCCAGCCGATTATAATGCCGATTTTACCCCCGGAACCTATACCAATACCTATACCTCAATTCCTAATAATATAACTTTTAGCGATGTAGCTTCTCCAGGTTTACCTGAAGGAGACTATTCAATTGAGTTTACTTCCTGTGGAAGAACGGTAGTGAATGATTTTACCATTGTAAATGATGTTACCTATAGTGTAAGGATAAGTCGTTTGCATCCAGGCTGTGGCGATGATGAAGGTTCTCTGAGTTTTTATATTAGATCTAGTACATCAACTAATCAAGCAGATGATTTTGTTTCGGTACAGGTTACTTCGGCCCCTGCCGATTTTATAGCAAATTACGGAGCCTTGCCCTTTGATGTTTCTAATAATATTTATCCTACAACAGGTTGGTTTTATATGAATTCATTACCTGCAGGAGATTATACTGTGGAGACGGTTGGTACCTGTGGAGTTCCGGTAACACCATTTGATTTTACTATTAACCCTAAGAGTATTACTTCTACAGTAACCCCTTCTTTAAACTGTGGTAGTTTTAATGTATCTGCCTCTATTACTTCTTATTTAGGAAATGAAAGACTTTGGCTTCAGAAATATTATCCTGCTTTGGGAAAATGGGGACATCCAACTACAGGACATTTATACGATGAAGGTGATCTTATTGGATCCCTTGATGCCGTATCAATTGCTAATGCCAATAGTAATTCAGGTTATAATACCCTTTCTGGAACCGTGTCTAATATAGCTTCTACTGGACAGTTTAGAGTAATCGTACAATATACTGTATATGCAAATGGAACAAATGTTCAAGATAGATGTAGGGAGGTTTTAGACACTTTTAATGTACCTGAAAATGGGGTTACTTTAAATAATTATTACGTAGCTAACTGTACCAGTGGAAATACCGAATTGGTAATAGATGCTATGGGTGTTGCGCCTTTAAATTATAAAATCACGGAATTTAATGGTACACCAACCCCTATAAACAATGGCGCTAATCCCATTTTCACAGAATTAGCTCCTGGTGAATACACCGTTGAGATAGAAGACGGTTGTGGTAATGTGGCTGTTTTTACTTTTAAAACAGATGTGGTGAAACCCCCTGTAATTCGCCCAAGTAATTTGTGTGATGGCGAAAATGGATCTTTATTTGTTACAGGCTTGTCTTTCTTAGATATTGAATGGACTAAAGGTGCAGATCCTACTGTTATAGCAACAGGCAATACCCTTAATTTTACCCCTTTTAACGAGGCTACAGATGTGGGGATTTATCACGCAACACTTTCCTATAGTCCAAACCCAAACTCTTGTATTGCACAAACCTTAAGCTTTGAGATAGAAGCTCCTCAACCTGCCCCAGAAGCTGGAACGGGGCAAACAATAGATATACTACAAGAAGATGCGAGTGTTGTTAATCTATTTGATTACCTCACTCCTCCTTATGATAACTTTGGCGATTGGACAGACTTGTCTAATACCGGTTTTTTAAATAACGAAGTTTTAGATGCTAGTGGTCTATCTGTTGGTACTTACCAGTTTCAATATGATGTGCAAGGACAATGTACAGGTATAGATAGCACTATCGTAACGATAAATATTCTGGCCTCTGCTTTAACAGCCAATCAAGACGATTTTATAGACATCTGCCCATTTATAGCCCAGACTAACATAGGTAATGTAATGGATAATGACGATGAGTCGGGACCACTTACACAAGCAAACTATACAGTTAGTACAGAAACTCCAGACCCAGAAGGTATTATTAGCGTTAATGCAGATGGTAGTGTAGATGTTGCTGCTAATGCACAACCAGGACAAACCTATACATTACAATACAGAGTAACAGAAATAGCAAACACTAATAATTTTGCAGTTGGAACATTAACCGTAGTAATTGTTGATGCAGTCTTAGACCCGCCAACAAATGATGGTGATGTGTCTTATTGTGATGTAGATCCTATACCTGCATTGACTGTAACCGTTGGTGCTGGAGAATCTGCAGCTTGGTATGATGCAGCAACAGGAGGAAATTTATTACAAAACAATAGTACAAGCTATATTCCAAGTGTAGCAACAGGAACTTTTTATGCTGAAACACTAAATACGGTAACAGGATGTAAAAGTGAGACGCGTACACCAGTTGTGTTAACCGTCATTAACTGTTGCACAGAAGGTGCAATAGTCGGCACCCCAACAGCCAATGACCCAGACGGTGATGGTATTAATAATATTTGTGATTTAGATGACGATAATGATGGTATTTTAGATGAAGACGAGTCTGGTTGTGATGCTTCGCAACTTATAATATGGAATTCTAATTTGACTCCTGAAGCAAATGGAGTAAAAGGAATTAATCAATCTACAATTGTTGATAATTTAGCAGATCTTGCAGGTGGAACAGGAGTAAATGTTACTACACCTCAGAATGTTGTTCGAGTTACTGGAATTGATTCAAATTCATTAACTGAAGCAATTGGCTTAAATGAATATATAGAATATTCATTTACTACTAATAATTCTTTTACTTCTCCATATTTTGTTAGTGAATTCATGAATAATTATTTGCATAATTTTTCTACTTCTAATGTTGGTTTATATAAAGTTGCTTTTGCAATTTCTAATGATAATTTTGTTTCTGATAACAATATATTTTATCAAGATTATCCACAACCAAATACTGATGGATCTACTCCGTTAAATAGACAATCATTTGTAAAGAGAGGTACTTCTACTTTTTATAACCCAATTCCGGCAGGTAATTCTTTAACTGTAACTGAATTTTATGATGAATACATTATAGAGCCATCGACAACCTATACTTTTAGAGTATATATTTATGATCTTCCAGCTGCTAATAATGGTATAGCGCAATTTGATGATTTATTTATTCTTTTTTGTACTTATGATGATTTAGACGGTGACGGCATACCAAACCACTTAGATACAGATTCAGATGATGACGGTTGTTATGATGCTTTAGAAGGAGGAGGAGCTTATACAACAGCTGATTTACTTCCAAACGGAAGCTTAGATTTTGCTAATTTATCACCTGCAGGCGTAGATGCGGATGGTGTTGTTAACGCAGGTTCTCAAGCAAATACACCAGCAGTTTTAGCAAACGATATTGTTACTTCGGCTGTTATTACTTCTATTCCAACTGGCGATGCTTGTGTGGATGGTGATGTAACTTTTAGAGTTACTGCAGCAGGAACCAGAGTAACCGTTTTTAATGAAGATCCAACACCAGATACCACCATTCCTTTAGTAGCAGGAGATTTTGTTTATAAATGGTATTTAGGAACAAGTACAACACCTCTTACAGATGTTGCACCTTATAGCGGAACTTCTACTGCAGCACTTAAGATAAATGATCTTACTTTGGCAATGTCTGGTAATGAATATAGAATAGAAGTGACCACTGCAAATAATAGTTGCCCAATTGAAGAAACAGTTACTTTAACTGTGGTTGACTGTTGTACAGATGGAGCAATAGTTGGTACCCCAACGACCAATGACCCAGATGGCGATGGTATTAATAATATTTGTGATTTAGATGACGATAATGATGGTATTTTAGATACTGATGAAGGTCTATGTGAATTAATGGTCAATACAGATTTTAGTTCAGGATTTGACGATTGGTCTGCGGTTTCTAGTCCAAATAGTATTCAAATTATTGGGGCTGAAGCTGTCTTTAATAGAGGAGATACTCCTACAGATGGTGTTTTGAGTCAAACAATCCCTACCGTAGCTGGCGAATTTTATACCTTAACTTTTAATGCCAGACCAAATGGAGTTGTCAGTGGTAATCTTGTAGGTGTAAGAGCCGATGCCATAGATGATGCATCCACTAATGTATTAGGAACACTTGATGTTTTTAAAATTTTAGGTGATCCTGTAACTACAGAAACCCTAACTTTTATAGCAACAGGAAACTTTACAACCATTAGTTTTACAGATATTTCAACAATTGCTGCAACACTTGACATCCATTTAAATGGGTTTAGTATTATGGGAGGTTGCGATACAGATGGCGATGGTATTTACGATAAGTTTGATTTAGATTCAGATAATGATGGTTGTTTTGATGCAATAGAAGGAGCAGGCGCCTATGTAGCTGGCGATTTACTTCCAAGTGGAAGCTTAGATTTCGCAAATTTATCACCTTCAGGCGTAGATGCGGATGGTGTTGTTAACGCAGGATCTCAAGCTAATACAGCAGCTGTTTTAGCAAACGATATAATTACTTCGGCTGTAATTGCTTCTAACCCAATAGGCGATGCTTGCGAAGATGGAGACGTAACTTTTACAGTAACTGCCGAAGGAACTAGAGTTACCGTCTTTAATGAAGACCCAACACCAGATACCACCATTCCTTTAGTAGCAGGAGATTTTGTGTACAAATGGTATTTAGGAGCGAGTACAACCCCGCTTACAGATACAGCGCCTTATAGCGGAACTTCAACTGCAACACTTACTATTAGTGATCTTACCATAGCAATGTCTGGTAATGAATATAGAGTAGAAGTTACTACTGCAAATAATAGTTGTCCAATTGAAGAAACAGTTACTTTAACGGTAAATAATTTACCGGGATTAGCTGCTAATGCAACTAGTGACCCAACAAGTTGTGGTGTAAGTGATGGTGTTATTACTTTAACTACAACTAACCTACCAGACGGTAGTTATACAGTGACTTACGAAGATGAAAATGCAGCTACACAAACTACTACTATAGTTGTTTCTAGCAACGTAGGAACAATTAGTGGTCTTGCTGCTGGAGTATATAATAATATTGTAGTAACCAATAACGATTGTTCATCTACAGAAGATATAGATATAGAATTATTTAATTTACCATTACCACTATTAACAGTAGGAAACACTAGCTGTGATGCAACTAACTTTACGGTAAGCTTCTTTACAGATGGAGATGCAGTAACAGTAACAGGTGGAACGGATAATGGCGATGGTACAGCAACAGCTGCATTAGGCGCAACGATGACTATTACATCAAGTAATGGAACGGGTTGTGAGACTAGTATAGATGTAACAGGCCCAGCTACTTGCCCAACAGACTGTCTACAACCAGACTTAACGGTAGGTCAAGCAGTGTGTGATGGTGTAGGAGGCACAACTTACACAGTAAGCTATACAGAAAACACAGGTGCTACATTAGTAGTAACTGGAGGAACCGATAATGGCGATGGTACTATAAGTGGTACTATTGGAACTGATATAAGTATAACTGCAACCAACGGTACGGACTGTGAGGTAACTATAGATGTTACATCACCAGTAAACTGTGATGATCCTTGTGAGAATCCAATAATAAGCATAGGAGGAACTAGCTGTTCAAGTGACGGTAGTGCTACTTATGAAGTAATCTTTAGTATTACAGCAGGCGCTGTAGTAACCTCAGATCAAGGAACGGTAGGTACAGGTGTTATCACTGGTATTCCGTTAGGTACGTCAGTAACTATCACTGTGAGTTTCCCAGGTTGTGTTGAAGATACAATAGTTACTATTACAAAGGTTGATAACACGCCACCGCTAATTGTTATTGAAGCTCAGGATATGACAGTAGAATGTGATGGATTGGGTAATACAGCGACCTTAAATGCTTGGCTTACAAACAACGGAGGTGCTCTAGCAAGTGATGTTTGTTCAGGAGTTACTTGGACTAACGACTTCACAGCCTTAAGTGATGATTGTGGAGAAACTGGTAGTGCAACAGTGATATTTACAGCAACCGATGAAAGTGGTAATGAAATTACCACTACGGCTACCTTTACAATAGAAGACACCACAGATCCAACTTGGACTACGGCACCTTCAGATATGACTGTAGAATGTGACGGTACAACAGACCCAGCTGGTGCTTTTGCAAGTTGGTTAGCTTCCTTTGCAGGCACAGATACTTGTGGAACAGCAACAGTAACACACAACAGTAC
>JBLXDA010000007.1:94464-167044 GCA_048264505.1 Aequorivita sp. | reverse complement strand
CTGGTCTAGTTATAGGAAGCGCATTAACATTAATTCATTTAATTAGTATCCCTATTACAAATACGTCTGTAAATCCAGCACGTAGTACCAGTCAAGCCTTATTTGTTCAAGGATGGGCCTTAGAGCAACTATGGCTTTTTTGGCTAGCACCTATACTTGGTGCAGTAGTAGTAGGAGTTGTTTTCAGACTTATTTCAACAATTGAAAAAAACCAAAGTCTGTTAGTAGAATAGCTATATAAAAGCATAGCTGTATAATTAATTGAAACTTATTTGTGTGCGCATACCTATATTTATGAATGGGGTTTGACGTGTAAAATTAATTTGTATTTAGATATTCATTCATACTATGGAAAATAACAATGATATAAAAATACTAGTACTAGATGAACAAAGTGCTATTGGGCATTATTTTAAAGAATGCCTAAAGCATAAAAACATAAAGGTATTTACTTCTACAAAGGCTAAGAATATTGTTATCGATAAAACAACCAAGGGTAGCCTGTTTGTGGTCTATATTATATACAATGAAAGTGAGCTTTTTGCCAACTATCATATCCTTGAAAGACTTAAAATACCTCTTGTTTTAGGACCTATGGATATTCAGTTATTTAAAACTCTTTCTAAAGTTAATAACTTAAATGTGATGAATATGACAGCTACAAAGACTGAGTATTTATCTCAAATACAAGAGTTAATTACAACTTTCAGTAGTAGTGATAAACACTCAGAATAGCCTTTAAAAAACGATTAATTACTGCTTAATACTCAGCTAAAGTTATTGGGTCTTTGTTTTGTATATCTCCTTGTTTAATCAAAGCAAGTTGTTGACACACAAAAATATTTCGGCTTAAAATACTGTGTTAAATAACAGATATTTACTCTAGTTTTGTAGAATAATAAAATTTATTCTTGTTCTGAACTAGAGGACATTCTTGTGTATTCTACGACAAGTGCACTTAACCAATCCCAGTTTATAGATTTGTAAGGGTATTTTTTCATAAAATCTGCATTGTCTCCAAAAAGAAATTCATACATATCTTCAAAATCACCTTTAGGAAGCCAAAATATTTTATCTCCTTTTTTAACATAATAAGATTTAGTAACACCACCTCCTATAGTAGGTCCTGCACCCATTTTAAATCCTGAAGATTCTTTGGCAAAAGGGTCGTGATATACTGCTATAATATCACTAAAACCAGGGTTTATTAACTGCATTAAAAACTCTTTTTCGTCTTTTTTGTTTTTTAATGAAACCAATTGATTAACAAAATAAATTTGACCATTGTTAGTGAGTTTGTTTACGCTATTTCTTTTTCCCATTCCGAAATTGCTAAACTTTTTAGATACTTTATTAAATTTTTCCCAGCCACTTGCATAAAGATAAGCTTCTGCAATTTGCGAAGCGTCATAGGTGTTCTTTTTGTCTGTAACGCTGTCTTTAAAAACGAGTTGATGTATTTGCCCTTTTTTTGTAATTACACTTTTGCAATAGCCTTTGTGTTCTGTTCCATCTTTTAAAACAACAGTAGAAACTTTTTGAGTTGCTGGCTTATCAAAACCTTCACTAAAATGATATGCTTTTAACAAATCATATTCTTCGTCATTGTATTTAATTTTGTCTTGTGAATATGCAATACCGCAAATCATTAGAATAGCTAGAGATAAAAATTTTAATTTCATAATATTTAGTTTATTAGTTGCGGAAACAATATTCTAAAATTATTTTATAATATCTTGTTTTTTTAGCTGAAAATCAGTGCGTAAGGGCTTAAAATACGGCATATGCCCTATGGGTATTGTCACTTAATACGCGGTATAAAAAAAGGAGCCTAATATAGGCTCCTTTTAAAATCTCTGAAATTGAGAGGTTATTTCGCTTTGTTATAACTTGTGTGATATTCTTCCATCAAGTTCATAAATGCAGTTACCAAGTCTTTTGTTTCCAAAAGTAGACTGAAATACAAAGTTGTGTTTTTTGGACTAGATTCTTCAGTTCTAGTGCGGGCTATTTGTTTTTCAATTTTGTTTGATAAGCTTTCAAAAATCTCATTCTTTTTCTCTAGGATACTTCCTATTCTATGGAATTCTTTTTTGTGGAATATATCTTCTATTTCATTCAGTAATTCTTCCAAATGTTGATCTATTTCCTGAAGGTCTTTTATTTGGTTAAAACGAAGGGCTTTATGATTGTTATTAACGTGCTTAAAGCTTGCTTTCGAAATAAATTCTAAGGACTGTGCAACATCTGTTAAATATCCTAGAATTACAATGTAGAAGTTGCTTCCTCTTACACTGGTGTCGTCTAGGTTTTTGATGAAATAGAAAATATTATCACGCAACTCTTCAACTTCTTCATTTAGCTTGTTGACACCTTTTTTACTTTTCTTGAGTTTCTTGGTGTCCTGTTTTGCAAGACCGCGAAGCATATCGCTGTATATTTTGTTTGAACGAGATACTACATTACTAATATTCTCTGCACTTTCTTGAATAATTCCTTGTACAGTTTTACTTTCGGTTTTCTTTAAACCGCTTTTGTCAAGTTTTAATTTCGCTTTGTTTTTATGCGAAAGGTAGTTTCTAACTAATAATAGAATAGCTAGTAGTAATAATACAGCTATCATAGCACCTCGTCCTATATAGATTAAATAGGCTAAAGTTCCTGAAGCTACAAAGGCTACAAAGGCAGTAAAGAACCAGCCGCCAATAACATTTAGCACTCCGGCAACACGATAAACGGCACTCTCGCGGCCCCAAGCTCTATCTGCTAACGAAGTACCCATAGCCACCATAAAGGTTACATAGGTTGTTGATAGCGGAAGCTTCATAGAGGTTGCTGTAGCAATTAAAATACCAGCTACCATAAGGTTAATAGAAGCGCGTATCATATCGAAAGCAGGTAATTCGTATGTTTTATCCTTCGGAAGTTCTACTACGGGTTTTTCAAAACGCTTTTCTATTTTATTCTGAAGTGATTCAGGAATTATATATTGAAAATAGGTTGAAACCTGAGTACTAGATCGAACTAAAAATCTAGAAAGCATATTAGGGTTAAACTTTTCATGCCCTTCGCCTTGACGAGCTAAATCTATTTCTGTGTCTGAAACGGTACGTGCTTTTTTAGAAAACCATAAAGTAAGCACCATTATAGCTCCTGCTAAAAATAACAACATAGGCTCTGCAGGTACTTTTTCTGCAAGACTATGCATATTATATTCTGAAGCTGCTACCCCAGAAGCAGACCAATCAATATAACTGTGATAGGCTGCCATAGGCACTCCTATAAAGTTCACTAAATCGTTACCAGCAAATGCTAATGCAAGACTAAATGTACCAACTGCTATTACAACTATAAGGATGCTTTTTTTGAAAACTACCATAAATAGTTGAGAGAAAAGCGTCCAAAAAACAAAGCTTCCGGCTATTAATAGCAAGGAGTTGTGTTCTATTATATTTTTAAAATCACCGTAAAAAGGAGTTCCTTTTAAGCCTTTTACAAAGATAAAATAGCTAATACAAGACAATGCTAACCCGCCAAAGATGGCGCCAAAGTATTTCATTTTTCTTTCTATATGAAAAGTAAACACTAGACGTGAGAGATACTGCACGACGGCACCTACAGTAAATGCGATGACGACAGACAGAAGAATACCTGTAATAATCTCTAGGGCTTTATCTGTGTTTATATACTTGGTAATAGCTGAAATTGTATCGGCTTCATTATGACCAATTTTAATAAGCGCCATAATTACTGCGGCTCCCAAAAGCTCAAAAACAATAGAAACCGTTGTAGAAGTAGGCAAGCCAATGGTATTGAAGAAATCTAGTAGTAAGATATCTGTTATCATTACTGCCATGAAAATTATCATGATTTCGTCAAAATAAAATTCACCAGGGACAAAGATTCCCTTTCGCGCCACTTCCATCATTCCGCTAGAAAATACAGCGCCAAGAAAAATCCCTAAACTTGCAATTATCAAGATTGTTTTAAAGGAAAGTGCTTTTGAACCAATGGCCGAATTTAGAAAGTTTACGGCATCGTTACTTACACCAACTACTAAATCTGCAATAGCAAGAACTGCTAGAGCAACAATCATTAATAAATATATATTATCCATTTCTTTTTATGAATTAATTTGGGGCAAATTTCCTATATAAAATAGGATTTATTGTTACCAAATTGTTAACTGTATAGGCTTAAAAATGTAAATCGAAACCAATTCTAAATTCTAAAAAATCGCTTTGGTTTCCTAGGGTTGCATATGTAAAATCTGTTTGTACTTTTAATTTATGACCTACTAGGTACTTTGAGCCACCTAAGGTGTATTGGTTTTGAGTATTTCTAATTGTTAAAGACGTATTTGGGTTTATAGTGGTAAACCGTCCTGCAAGCTCCCAGCTTTTCTTAAAGAGATACCCTCCTTGTATGTTTATACCTTGACCTGTATATACTTCTTCACCCGTGCTAGTGCCGTCACTATTTAAAGCAATAGGGTTTTGGGCATCGCGATAACTGTATTCGCCCATTAATGAAAACCCATTGTATTTAAACATAGCATCTACAAATACAGTGCTTATATTGGTTTCGTAAAAACCAATATCATTTCTCATATAACTACCTTGATTACTTCTGGTTTTTACAGCGTCTTGGTTAAAATCGTAAGTAACACCTATTGCTAGTTTGGGTGTTTTTTCGCGGTAAATATCACCACCTATATAATCTCCTTTTTTGGTGAATTCGCCTAAAGGTAGTATCTCTACACGGCTTGTGTATTGTAAGCCGCCTAAATTTCCTGTTATAACGTTTCTGCCTTCACCTTGTGAAACAGCAAACATTTCGCGAATCACGACTTTTTCTGAAGCCTTAAAATGATGACGAATTTGTACGCCTAAATCTCTATCTATATTAAAAAGACTATTGAGTCTAGAACGGTCAATTAATTGAAGGTTTGCCGAAGACATAACACGTTCTCTATTGCCTGGAAGTTTGGTCTGCCCTGCCCATAGCTCAAAGTTTTCATAAAATTGCCACATTATAACAGCATCATAGATTACTCTGGGTGTATTTCCGGTAAATTCTGATGCTCCGGCAATGTCAAAACTTGAAAGGCCTAATTCTATTTTGTAACGCAGTTTTGGAGAATAAGCAAAACCATCAAATTTTAAACGGGCACGGCGTATTACAAAACTGTGCTCTGGTTTGTCGAAGTCGTTGTCGTTGTAATCCCAAAAGGAGTTAGACCTAACTTGTATTCTAGGAGCAAAACGAACACTCCATGTGCTGTCCTTACCTATAACATTAAGCATGCCCTCACCAAATTTTGGTAAGCTTATTTGCGAATAGCTAACAGTAGCAAATAGCAAAAGAAAACCTATAAAAAGGATATTCTTTTTTTGCATTTGTAAATCAATTTTAGTTTTTGTCGAGGCAAATAACTTAATTAAATGTCAATTTCGTGTTTCCCTAATGTTAAGTGAATCATTAAATTTACTCTAAAATACATAAAAAAAGGCTGTTCTTTACAAACAGCCTAATCTTAAAATCTAGTCGACAAAAACTAAACGATTTTAAATAACACCTATATTTTAGGTGATTACAAAGAAAATATATTGAAAAAGGATCTGTGTAAATTTAAATTTATGAAATCATTAAATTTATAATCAACAATCAATCGCAGTTTTATAAAGTATTTAAAAACAGCAAGTTAAAGCTTTAATGTTAAGATAAGGTTACCAAATGGTTTCGTAAGCGTTAATTTTGTAACTTTGAATCATCTTAGTACAACAAATTCTTCTAGAAAGCCCTTAGAGAATTTATAATTAACTGAAGATGTATAGATAGGGCAGTCATCTTCCACTAAAAAATATAGATATGAAAAACATAATCACACTCTTAGCAATTGTTTTAATTTCTAGTGCAACATTTGCGCAAGACACTAAAAAAAATTCGTACATCCTAGATGGAGATCTAATTGAAGCTACATTATATCACGATAATGGTGCTATAGCTCAAACAGGATATTACACTCAAGACAACAAATTAACTGGCGAGTGGGTTAGTTTTGATGCAAATGGAAACAAAACCGCTGTTGCACATTATAATAATGGAGAAAAAGTAGGTACTTGGTATTTTTATCAAGGTAATACGCAACATGAAGTAGCTTATAACGACTCACAAATAGCAAAGGTAAATACTTGGAAACTTACTGATACATATGTGGTTTCTAACAATCCTTAAGAAAAATAAATTTATTTTTTTAAATTTAAAAGTGCCTCTTAAAATAAGAGGCACTTTTTTTTAGTGTAGAATTTTAATATCTAAAATTATTTGCTAATCCAATTCCATCCTGAAATATCTACTGCAGTACCATTAAACACATCGTCATCTGGAGTGGTTAATGGAGTGCCATCAACAATAATGTTTGCTAATGGACCATTGTCTTTCATATCTACATTGGTCGTGTAGTCTGTTAATAATACATTTGTAAATGTTGCTCCAGATTGTTTTTTAAACTGAAGTGCAGTTCCACCAACAGTAGAAACAGCTGTGAAGTTTATAATTTTTGGGTTGTTATTGTCGCCATCGGCTTCAATTGCAGTTGAAAAATCTGCTAAATTATTTACATAGGTATTTGTAATTGTTCCGTTCCAGCCTTCAGTCCAGTCTACAGAATCATCTTCATTGTTTTCAAAGTAAAGATCTGTTGCAGAAACAGCACCTCCAAAAAATTCAACACCATCATCTGCACCGTCAATTACAGCAACATTGGCAATGTGAGTACCAGAACCTACAGCGTAAAGTGTAAGACCGTTGTATTGTGAATCTGTATTAATTTGTGCTCCTGCACCGCGAATTACAAGGTAATCAATGCTTCCTGAGCTATCTGTGTTGTCGTTACCTCCGTAAATAAGACCACCTACTTCAGCAATAGCATCTACACCTTCTGTAGTTATACCTTCACCACATAGTAAAAGTCCACCCCAATCTCCAGGATTTCCACCAGCAGATTTCATTACTACAGGCTTGTCGTTTGTTCCGTTTATAGCTATTTCACCACCTTGCTCAACAGCTATATACTTGTCTGTTCCAGTTTCAGAAATGATAGTTGTACCTGCAGGAATAATTAATTTTCCGCCAGATTTTACAAGAGTAGTTCCTTGAAGTAAGTAAACAAAGCTTGGGTCAAGTTCTGTAGTACCAGTTATTGTTGAAGGCAATACAGAAGTATCTGAATTGTTTTGTGTAGCCCAAGAAAATTGAGATAAGTCTACTGTCGCAGGGTTTGCGTATCCATTAGTTGGATCTGCAACTTCACCATCAATAATTACATTTGCTAAAGGACCGTCATCTTTCATGTCTATTCTAGTATTATAACCTAAAAGTGAAAGACCAGTAATAGTAGCTCCAGATTCTTTTTTAAACTGAAGTGCAGTTCCACCAACAGTAGAAACTGCAGTAAAGTTTACAACTTTAGGGTTGTTGTTGTCGCCATCTGCTTCTATAGCAGTAGAAAAAGCAGCTGAATGGCTAACATAAGTGTTTGTAATTGTACCGCTCCATCCTTCAGTCCAGTCTACAGAATCGTCTTCGTTGTTTTCAAAATAAAGGTTAGTAGCAGAAACAGTTCCTCCAAAAAATTCAACACCGTCATCAGCGCCATCTAAAACAGCAATGTTTTCTATGTGAGTACCAGAACCCACAGAGTAAAGTGTAAGACCATTGTACTGAGACTCTGTGTTAATTTGAGCTCCAGCATTTCTTATAATTAAGTATTCTATGCTACCAGAGTTGTCTGCGTCGTCATTACCACCGTAAATAAGACCACCTACTTCAGCAATAACATTTGTACCTTCAGTAGTTTTTGCCTTTCCACATAATAAAAGACCACCCCAATCTCCAGGGTTGTTACTTGCAGAACGCATTACAACTGGACTAGAAGCTGTACCTTGAATATCTATTTTTCCACCTTGCTCTACAGCAATGTACTTGTCTGTGCCATCTTGAGAAACGATTACTGTTCCAGCTGGAATAGTTAATTTAGCGCCAGATTTAACAAGATAAGGTCCAGTAACTGAGTATTGTACAGAAGCATCTAAGATTCTGTCTGATTCTAATGAACCAGAAAGTTGAGAATTCTCTATTGGGTCGTCATCATCTGATGTAAACCCGTCATCACTGCTACATCCTGTAAGGAATAGCGCACCTACAAAGGCGATTGATATTGCAAATTTTTTGAAATTTTTCATTTTGATTTGATAATTGAAGTTAAACATTCTATGTTAAAAAGTATAATTAAGGTTTAAGCCAAAACGCGCACCACGAGTATATGAAAGCACGGTTTCATTTGTTTCTATATTTGTGGTACTCGGTTTAATTAATTGGGTTCTTTTAATCTCAGGATTTAAAATATTTTTTCCTGAAAGCCCTATTTTTAAGTGTTCTGTTATTTTTTTACTCAAGATTAAATCTAAGGTTACAAATCCTTCTTCAACAATGGCGTCGTTGTAGTTTATATCTCCTGAAGATTGAAATTCTGGAGCTCCCAATGCATAAACTCTATCTGAAGCATAATTTCCAGAAACAGTAGCTTCAAAAGGGTTTTCGGTGTTTGTGCTAAAGTTTAAAGAGCCGTTTACAATCCAGTTTGACGCTCCTTGTAAATCTGTTTCTGTTAAGCCTTTATATCTAAAAGTTCTCACGAAGTTTCCTTCGTTATCATAGACTTCTTTTAAATCCTGCTTATGCCACATTCTAGAAGCATTCATATTTAGTTTTAAGTTTGGCCTATCATCTCCTGAAATTAGGTTTATTCGACTTTCAACTTCAAGACCGAATACTTCGGCTTCATCACCAGCGTTGAAATATGAAAACACTCCAGCAGATCCTCTATCCTGAACCTTGTTGATTGGGTCTTCTATTAATTTGTAAAAACCTGTAAGTGATATAAGTTGATCTCTTGAAGGGAAAAATTCCCACTTTAAGTCGTAGTTTCTGTTTAACGAAGCTTCAATATCTGGATTACCACGAGTAACTTGGCCTACTGCCGAAACATACTCAAAAGGTGCAATTTCCTTAAATTCTGGTAGGGTAGTGGTGTAGCTATTTGCAAAACGAATACTATTTTTTTCGTTTAAAGCATATTTAATATTGAATGAAGGAAATACCCTGCGGTAATCTTTATTAGTGCTTCCTTCTCTTCCAGGGTAGTTATTTACATCCCAATTTACATCTATATTGTCTCTTTGATATCTAAGACCAGCTTGTACAGTAATTTTCCCTCTAACTCCTGTTATATTTGTGTAACCAGCAGTAGATTGTAACTCACCTGTATAAAAATCTGGAGAAAGTGAATTTCTTTTTAATAAACCATTATTGAAATTTTGCTCTGTGAATATATCAGAAATTTCATCTATTGAATTTGGATTAATAGCATTGGTAACGGCTTCTTCAGCTCCAAAAAATTGAGAGCCAAAATCACGCGTTTTATTTCTGTAATTAGCACCAACGTTTATGTGGAAAAGGTTGTCTTCTTCGTCAATGATTTTTATTAGGTCGTTTATACGTCCATTGTATTCGGTGTCTTCAATTTTCTGAATACTTTTTCGTTGTTGAAACCCACCAGTACGACCTAATTGTACAATATTTTCGTTAAAGTTTACCTCGTTGCGAATACGGTTAGGTTCATCTGCACTTAGGTAATTATAACCAGCAGCCCATTCAAGTTCGTTCTTTTGGCCTATGTTGTGGTCTCCACTAAGTTGAGTAACCGAAAGCAGGGTTTTCTTAAGGTTTTGGTCGCGAACAAATTGTGATAAACCTTCATCTGGATCGGTTTCTTCAAAAATTACAGCTTCGCCAGAACGGCCACCTTCAAAAACTTCGTCTTCAATCTTGTTTATTAATAGGGTGTTGAATCTAATGTCGTTATTGTCATCAGCTCTAAAACGTGTGTGGAATAATCCAGAAGTAGCTACTTCTTTATTCCAAGTTATAACATCTGGAATTACATCGTCTAGAAAATTTGAACGGTATTGTTTAAAAGAACCTTCTCTATATTCAAACTCTTCAGATTGACCTGCCGTTAAAAGAACACTTAGTTTATCGCCTATTTTTGTCCCAGCGCTTATTGAATATGATCTGTTTACAGGAAAATCAACAAGTTCAGGACTCCAGCTCTGTCCAGTTAAAGCCTGGCTTGTAGGAACGTTTTTTTGATAAAAGCCAAATGAAACATCCTGATTGTTTGGAGAGACTTTAAAATTGTTAAACACCCCATTGCTCATTACATTTGTGTTTATAGATGAGCTAGCACTTATTGAAAGCACTTTTTTTCCGGTTAGTTCTTTAGTGTTTATATCGATATTTCCCGAAGCTTGATCTGCAGAAATATTTGAAGCTGTTGTTTTGCTTACATCTATACTCTGTATAAGTCTCGTTGGAAAAAGATTTAAGTTTATGTTTTTCCTTTCAATATTGTCTGATGGTATAGGAAGTCCATTTAAAGTAGTATAGAGATATCTATCGCCTAGACCACGAACAAATACATCGCCACTTCCATCTGTTTTAGAAACCCCAGAAATTTTTGTGGTTGCCCCGGCAGCATCAGATACACCAAGCTTAGATAGTTGTTCTGCCCCAATACTTTCTTTAATTGCAATAGCTTTCTTTTGTTCTAGAAGTAAGGCAACTTCACTTTCTCTACGAGTAGTAGTTTTTATTACCACCTCGTCTAGAGCAGCTGCACTAGCACCCATAGGAACATCTATATTTGTTACTTTATCGGCTTCAACGATAACATCGGGGATCTCTACCGTTTCGTATCCTACAAAGCTATAAACCATAGTGTAGGTTCCTGGTGCTACATTTTCTAAGGCATAAAGACCATCAAAATCTGAAGTTACCCCTTTTGTTGTTCCCTTAATAAATACGTTTGCAAAGGGTAAGGGTTCGTTGTTGTAGTCTTTGTCTGTAAGTTTACCTACGATAGATCCGTTTTCTTGGGCAAATGCCACTGTGGTAATAAAGAAGAAAAAAAGTTTAAAAATAGTTTTCATTTTTGTCGTTTGATTTATTGGTGCAAAGAAACTTGCCTTATGTAAAGCCGGTGTTAATTGGCTGTTACCAATTCGTGATATTAGAGTTAGCTAAACGTTAAGCTGAGAGTTGAAAAAAACTATTGATTTGCCTTCTGAAAATAGTATCTTGCCTTCAAAATATTTAAGATTATGATGCAATGGGAACAGTTGCTCTCACTTAGGAAGCAAGGCGATAAAAACAAAAGACTTAGGATAGAAGAAAACGAAACTCGTTTGGGCTTTGAAGTAGATTACGACCGCGTAATTTTTTCGTCTGCCTTTAGAAGCCTTCAAGACAAAACGCAGGTTATTCCACTTTCTAAGACCTCATTTGTGCATACCCGATTAACCCATAGTTTAGAAGTGTCTGTTGTAGGGCGCTCTTTAGGGAGAATTGTTGGGAAAGAAATACTAAAAAAACATCCACAATTGCAGAGTGTTCACGGCTATCAATTTAACGACTTTGGCGCCATAGTAGCCGCGGCTGCATTGGCACACGATATAGGTAATCCGCCTTTTGGGCACAGTGGTGAAAAAGCGATAGGCGATTTTTTTCTGAACGGAAATGGCAAACGTTTTAAAGAACAGCTTACCGATAAAGAATACCAAGACTTGGTTGCGTTTGAAGGTAATGCAAATGGTTTTAAAATATTAACCGAATCTAAAAACGGTGTAGCAGGAGGCTTACGGTTAACGTATGCTACCCTGGGTGCATTTATGAAATACCCAAAACAGTCACTGCCAAAAAAACCTACATCGCATGTGGCCGATAAAAAATTTGGGGTTTTTCAGAGCGAAACTCCTTTTTTTGAACAAGTTGTTTCTGAATTAGGCTTGTTAAACAGAGGGAATGAGGGTTATGCTAGACACCCACTTGCATATCTTGTGGAAGCGGCAGACGATATTTGTTATACAATAATAGACTTTGAAGACGGAATAAACCTTGGGTTGATAGAGGAAGATATAGCCTTAGAGTATTTAATTAACCTAGTTAGAAATACTATTAAGAAAGATGTTTACGCTGGCTTAAAAACATCACAAGATAGACTAGCGTATTTGCGTGCGCTTGCTATAAGCACACTAATAGCTGAAGCAGCGACAATTTTTATAGAAAATGAAACTGAAATTTTAAATGGAACTTTTTCCGATTCGCTACTAGACAGAAGTAAATACAAAGCTCAAATAGAAGATATTATAAAAATTAGTATTGATAAAATATACCAAAGTACTGAGGTGATGGAGAAGGAAATAGCAGGTTATACTATTTTATCTACTTTATTAGATGCTTTTACACATTCGCTTGAAAATCATTATAACGGGAAAGCACGTCAATATGATAAGCTTTTAATACGAACGGCAGGTATTTCTACTTCTACACAACAAACTACATATCAATACTTAATGGAGAGTTGTAGTTATATTTCGCGATTAACAGATGGAAATGCCCTGCAAATTTTCCAAAAGATAAAAGGTAATCTTTAAAATTTAGGTAATCGTAGGGTTTTTATTTGTTAAAAAAGTGGTTTGAGGTGGCTAAATTGTTAATTTTATGATATTTTTAGCATTCCTTATGTAGGAATCAAATCAATTTTTAGATAGTAATTATCTATTCTTAATCACCAAAAACTTAATTTAAAGCTTATGAAAAAAGTTCTTTACTTACTTGTCATTTTTGCTGTAAACATCTCCTTTGCCCAGGATTACAGCGGTTTGATAAAAACGTACCTTCAACAAAACCGAACGGAAAATTCGTTGCAACTACAGGATATTAATGACGTAGTTATTGCTTCGCAGAGTTTTTCAAAGAACATGCAAGTGCAAAATGTTTATGTAGAACAACGCCATCAAGGCATTAAGATTTTTAATTCTACTTCACCATTTGTAATAAAAGACGGGGCTGTTTATAGCGCTAAATTAGACTTTGTGTCTAATATTGCTGCAAAAGTGAATAGTATAACACCTTCTGTAACTGCAGTAAGTGCAATTGGAAAAGCTGCTGCTGCTCTTGGTATCCAAAGTCCTACTAATCTTAGTTTACTAGAGACTGTTTCAGACCATAGTTACGTATTTTCTAATGGTTCTATTTCTTTAGAGAACATTCCAGTAGAACTTGTTTATCTAGAAATGGAGCAAACTGGAGCGTTAAAACTTGCTTGGGATTTAAGCATATATCTTTTAGATGCTTCTCATTATTACAGTGTACGTGTAGATGCAATGACAGGTGAACTCTTAGATACTTCAGATTGGGTTGTAAGCTGTAACTTTGGTGATGTAAGTCATTCGCATTTAGAAGGCGAAAGCATTCTTTTTGCTCACAAAAATGAAGTAAGTCCTGCTATGAACTCAGTTAGTTCAGCACCGGGATCATACAGAGTATTTCCTTTACCCTTAATAGGTCCTAATGATGGGGTAGATGAGTTAGTTGTTGAACCAGCAGACCCTGTTGCTTCTCCTTTTGGATGGCACGATATAGATGGTGTTGCAGGTGAAGAGTTTACTATTACTAGAGGAAATAATGTTTTAGCTCAAGAAGATGCTAACGGAAATAACGGTAATGGAGCTACAGCAGATGGTGGCGCTACACTTTCATTTGATTTCCCTTTTGACCTTCCACGTGCTCCTTCTGCGTTTCGCGATGCAGCTATCACAAACTTATTTTATATGAATAACATGATGCATGACATTATGTTTAATTATGGTTTTGATGAAGAAGCTGGAAACTTCCAGTTTAAGAACTACTCAGGTGTTTCTGGTGGAGGTGATTTTGTTTTTGCTGATGCACAAGATGGTAGTGGTATTAACAACGCTAACTTTGCAACACCTGCAGATGGTGGTGCTCCAAGAATGCAGATGTTCTTATGGTCTGCTCCAGGAACAGTGTTAGGAACTTTGCTTACAGTAAACAACGGACCATTAGCAGGACAGTATTACGCTATGGATTCTAATTTTGCTCCTTCACTTACAACTACACCTATTACAGCAGACCTTGTTGTTGTAGAAGATGATAACTCAGGTACTTCTACAGATACCTATGACGGTTGTGACAACATAACTAATGGCGCAAGTATTTCTGGGAAAATAGCTGTGATAAGAAGAGGACTCTGTAACTTTACAGTAAAAGTATTAAATGCTCAAAATGAAGGAGCTGTGGCAGTAATTATTGTTAATGATTCTCCTATAGATCCTATCGCAATGACAGGTAATGGAGCACAGATTACAATACCTGCAGTAATGATTTACCAAGCCGATGGAGAGGATCTTATCTCATCGCTGCTTAATGGAGATACAATAAACGCTACTTTAGTAGATGATGGTTCTAGCGTAGATAACTTTCAACGTGATGGTGATCTAGATAATGTGATTATTGCACATGAGTATGGACATGGTATCTCAAACCGTTTAACAGGAGGTCCTGCACAAGCAAATTGCTTAAATACAAATACAACCCCAGAACAAATGGGTGAAGGTTGGAGTGATTATTTTGGGTTTTTATTGACAATAAAAGAAGGTGATACTAGATATGATGCTCGTGGAACTGGAACTTATGCTTTAGGAGAAGGAATTTCTGGCTTAGGTTTAAGAACCTATGCGTATAGCTCAGACTTTGATGTAAATGATTTTACTTACGACGATATTAAAACACAAGTTGCCCCTCACGGTGTAGGCTCTGTATGGGCAACAATGTTATGGGATTTAACTTGGGACTTAATAGATGAATACGGCTTTGATCCAGATTTACACAATGGTACAGGTGGTAACAATATAGCCTTACAACTTGTAATTGATGGTTTAAAACTACAACCTTGTAGACCAGGTTTTGTTGATGGTCGTGATGCAATACTTGAAGCAGACCAAATTGCCAATGGAGGTGCTAATAGATGTCTTATTTGGAGAGCTTTTGCTAAGCGTGGTCTTGGAGAAAGTGCAAGCCAAGGTAGCTCTGGAAGTAAAACCGACGGAACCGAAGCATTTGACGTTCCAGCTGGTTGTGAATTAGGGGTTTCAGAAAATAGTTCATTAGAATCTATTTTTACTGTGTATCCTAACCCATCTAATGGTGAAATAACTATTAAATCTCGTGTAGATGTTGGTGATGCTACTGTTGCTATCTTTGATATGAACGGAAGAAAAGTTTTCACACAGCAACTTGAACTTCGCACTAGTGCAAATGTAAATGCTAGTGGTCTTAATACAGGTATTTACCTTATGCAGATAGAAAGTGAAGGTCGTTCACAGACTACAAAGTTGATTATAAACTAAGATTTTAAATCTTTTATATATGAAAAAGAGGCTTGAAAAAGCCTCTTTTTTTATACGTATTTTTGAAGGGATTGTTTTATTTTTTCTGAAGAAATGCCAATGTTTTCTTGCAATTCTGCTACAGTTCCATGTTCGGGGAAGATATCAGGTATGCCTAAAGTTTCAATTTTATTGGTGTAGTGATGCTTTATGGCAAATGCAGCTATAGTAGATCCTAAACCGCCTATAAGTGTCCCGTCTTCAATAGTTATAAGAACATTGTAGGTGTTGAAAGCCTCATGAAGCATTAACTCGTCTAAAGGTTTTAAAAAACGTATATCAATCAAACCAACTTTATCCTGTTCAAAGCTTGAAAGCATTTCAATTGCTTTTGAAGCATTAATTGCTGTTGTGCCAATGGTGAGTACAGCAACTTCTGAACCTTTTTTAAGAACTTCACTTTTTCCAATTTCAATTTTGCTAAACTTTCTTTGCCAGTTTACAGTAGTACCACGACCTCTAGGATAGCGAATAAATATTGGTAAATCTAATCCGCATTGAGCGGTATACATAATATTGCGCAATTCAATTTCATTTCTAGCTGCAAAAATGATGAGGTTAGGGATGCAGTTTAAAAATGCCAAATCGAAAATACCGTGATGAGTAGCGCCATCTTCGCCTACAATCCCAGCTCTATCTAGGCAAAAAATAACTGGTATTTTTTGAAGACATACATCGTGAATTACTTGATCGTATGCTCGTTGTAAAAAAGTGGCGTATATATTACAAAAAACTATATGCCCTTGAGTAGCCAGTCCTGCCGCAAATGTAACGGCATGCTGTTCGGCTATGCCTACATCAAAAGCTCTTTCGGGAAAAGTATCCATCATAAATTTTAATGAACTTCCTGTGGGCATTGCAGGCGTAATGCCAATTATTTTTTTGTTGGTTGTGGCCAACTCTACAATTGTTTTGCCAAATACATCTTGAAATTTTGGTGGCTGTACTTCAGTCTTTTTTGGAATAAGATCGCCTGTAAGGGCGTTAAATTTCCCTGGTGCGTGATACACAACTTGATTTTCTTCAGCTTGACGTAAGCCTTTTCCTTTTGTGGTAATTAAGTGAAGTACTTTTGGTCCCGCAACATCTTTTAAGCGTTTTAATTCTGAAAGCACTAAATTTAAATCATGCCCATCTATAGGTCCGGAATAATTAAAATTTAATGCTTCAAATATATTGTCTGCTTCTTTAGCGCCATCTAGTTTCACTTTAGTGAAATAATTTTTTAGTGCGCCTACACTGGGGTCTATACCAATGGCATTATCGTTTAAAATAACCAAAAGGTTAGTGTCTGTAACTCCTGCGTGGTTAAGGGCTTCAAAGGCCATTCCACTGGCAATAGAAGCATCACCCACAACGGCAATATGTTGCTTTTCTAACTCTCCATTTAATTTTGAAGCAATAGCCATACCCAGCGCTGCAGAAATAGCTGTGCTACTATGGCCAACACCAAAAGTGTCGTATATGCTTTCGGCTTGTTTTGGAAAACCACTAATGCCTCCTAATTGCCTGTTTGTATGAAAAACATCCTTTCTGCCTGTTAGTATTTTATGGCCGTATGCTTGATGGCCTACATCCCATACTATTATATCTTCTGGGGTGTTAAAGGTGTAATGTAGTGCTATGGTAAGTTCTACTACACCTAGACTTGCACCAAGATGACCTTCTTTTGTAGCTACTATATTTATTATAAAATCGCGAAGCTCTTGTGCCAATTGTGGCAGCAGATCTTTAGGTATTTCCCGGAGATCTTGTGGAAGTTTAATTTTATTTAAAATGCGCTTAGCCATTGTGCAAAGATACGTTATTAGCATATTGCCATTTTGCTAATTTTAAAAAATAGATTGGGGTATCAACATTATTTGTAGTTTTGAAAACAGTTACTCAATATTGAAAATGATAGATCCCTACGACGATACATATTTTATGAAACGCGCTTTCCAAGAAGCCGAAATGGCCTACGAGAAAGGTGAAATTCCTATAGGCGCTGTAATTGTAATTAACAATCAGATAATAGCACGTGCTCATAATTTAACAGAAACCCTTAACGATGTAACCGCTCATGCCGAAATGCAGGCAATAACGGCCGCTGCAAATTATTTAGGAGGTAAATATTTAATAGATTGCACCTTATATGTTACTATAGAACCCTGCCAGATGTGTGCAGGTGCTTTGTTTTGGAGTCAGATTTCAAAAATTGTGTACGGTGCTAGAGATGAACAACGAGGTTGTATAGCTTTAAATACTAAGCTACATCCTAAAACAAAGATGAGCGGTGGTGTAATGGAAGCTGAAGCATCGCAGTTACTAAAACGTTTTTTTATAGAAAAAAGAAATCTAAACTAAAAAAGCCTTTCATTTTGAAAGGCTTTTTTTACTAAATCTGTAAGTATATGTTTAGTCATGTATTACGCGCACTTGTGCGGCAACCATTCCTTTTCTTCCTTCTTCTTCTACATATTCTACTTTGTCACCTTCGTTAAGTGCTTCGCCATTTAAACCGGTGATGTGTACAAAAATGTCTTTCCCAGTTTCATCGTTTGTGATAAAACCAAAACCTTTAGATTCGTTAAAAAATTTTACTGTTCCTTCCATTGTAAATAAAAAATAAATTAATACTAAGTATACAAATGTATAATAATTATGATTTTATGTGTTAAAAAAATCAAAATATTTTTAAATACCCTTATTCCTTATATTTTCTTATCTCGTTGATAATCTTGCATTTTCTTAATATTTTCTTTAGTGAGCATATAGTCTTTTACATTTTTGTTTTTCCAACGGTGGTATATAAAAACAGGCATTAAAATAAAAAAACCAACCATTATGGTTATTCCTATAATTAAATTTCCGGCAGCTTCATCATCAGTTTTAAGATAAAAACCAACTCCCAAACTTATAAGTGTTAGTATGAATAATACGGTTATAAATAGTTTCATTTTGAGTGATTTCAATAATTTATTTTCCAGAAAAGTCAATTAATTTTCTACGGTAAGCGGTTAGTAATTTAGACTTAGAAACAAAACCGTAGTATTCTCCATCTTTAATTACAGGAAGATTCCATGCAGAGGTATCTTGAAATTTTTTCATTACATCTGTCATTTTATCTTTGTTAAAATCTATAACCACAGGAGGGTTGTGCATGAGCTCGGTGGCTTTAAGTTCGTCGTATAGTTTTTGATCGAACATTACAGGGCGCAAGTCATCCAGTAAAATAATACCTTCAAGCTCATTCGTTTTTTTATTTATAACCGGAAACAGATTTCTGTTAGATTTTACGATTGCCTGATGTACAATTTCGCCTAAAGTCATTTGTGGGTTTATGGCTATAAAATCACGTTCTATAACGGTTTGTATGTCCATTAGTGTAAGTACAGCATGATCTTTATTATGGGTAATAAGATCTCCTTTTTTTCCTAATTCCATTGCGTAAACAGAATGTGGAATAAAGTATTTGGTGATAGAAAAGCTAATAGCTGCAGTTATCATTAGCGGAATAAAAAGTTCATATCCTCCAGTTACTTCAGCAATTAAGAATATTGCTGTTAGCGGGGCGTATAATACACCAGCCATTAAGCCTGCCATACCTACAAGTGTAAAATTACTTTCGGATACTCCATTTGGGAAGAGACCACAATTGTTAAGTATTTTGGCTACTACATTACCCATAATACTACCCATAAAAAGTACTGGAGCAAAGATACCACCCACACCACCAGCTCCAAAAGTAAGCGCACTCGCAATTATTTTAAAAAACACTAAGCCAGACAATAAAGCTATTACTACCCAGATATTGCTTAGTTCCAGGTTGAAAATATTGTTTTGTAAGGCTATTTCTGGATTTCCTTTAACCAAATTATTTATTACGTCAAAACCTTCACCGTATAGGGGCGGTATAAAATAGATAAGAATTCCTAAGCCAATACCACCAATGAGTAATCGTTTAGCGGGTGAATTTATCTTTTCAAAAAATTCCTGAAAATAGGCGTAGATTTTTGTAAAATATATTGAAATTAATCCAGCTACCAAACCTAAAATACCGTAAAAAGGCAGGTCGCTCATGGTAAAAGCATCTGTGTTTTTAAAAGGTAGTAAGACATCGTTTCCGAAGAAAAAATAGGAGGTAAGGATCCCAGATATCGAAGCCAACAGCAAAGGAAGCAAAGAGGCCAGCGTTAAGTCTAGACTAAACACTTCTATAGCAAAAATAAGTGCCGCTATAGGTGCTTTAAAGATTGAAGCCATAGCACCTGCGGCTGCACAGCCAATAAGTAAAGTTCTATTTGCCTGATTTAAATGAAGTAGGCGCGAAAGATTAGAGCTCATTGCCGCTCCAGTTGCTACTGTTGGGCCCTCCAGCCCTACAGAGCCCCCAAAACCAACCGTTATTGGGGCGGTTAATATGCTGCCAAACATTTGGTAGCGCTTAATAAAGCCTTTCTTTTTTGAAATAGCGAATAGCGTTGATGGAATACCGTGGCTTACTTTCTTGCGAATAATATATTTAATCACAAAAAACACAATTGCTAAACCAACTATAGGAAATACAAAATAAAAAGCCGAATGATAATGCTTGATTAAATTACCCTCCAGTAAATGTTGAATAAAGTGAGTGAGGTTTTTAAGAATTACAGCTCCTACACCCGCTAAAAAACCAACAACTATACTAATTAAATACACAAACTGAGTTTGTGAGATGTATTTAATCCTCCAAATGAGTAAACGAGTTAGTAAATTTCTTTTTTGAGTGGGCATTGGGTTTCTATAGCTGTTTTTAATTCTTCAAGGTCTTGTATGTAAATTTGATATAATGCTTCAGTATAATCGTGTTTGTTGTAATAGTTTTGGTTAAAATTATCGAAAGCAGTATTTAATTCTGTTTTGGCTGCTTCGCAATTGTTTGTTTTGTACAAAGTTAATGCTTTGTAATAACTACCATCTGCAGTTTTATTGTGATTGTAAAGTATCATTTTATCAAAATCACTTATTGCTGCTTCAAAGTTTTTATTTTCATATTGTGCGATACCGCGATATAAAAAAGCTGTGGGTTCTACCCAATCTTCGCCGTCTTTTGCCGTTGCTTCCTCAATATAAGTATTTAAATATTTTATAGAGTTGTTGTAATCCTTTAAGCCCAAATAAGCCAAACCACGCCAATAATCTACACTTTGGCCTTGAGGTGCATCCTTAAAATTAGGTGTTAAGCTATCTGAAGCGTTAAAGTCTGCTATAGCTTTTTCGTAATCTCTAAAAAATTGAAGGTATAAATAACCTCGCCAAGGTACCCAAATTTCGGGATTGCAGCTAGCCGCTTTGTCAAATTTAGTTTTCCAAACATCAATAACACCACGTTTAAGATAGGGTACAGACAGCTCTCTTAATGCATCACAATTGTTTGGATCCATAGCAACTGCAGCTTCAAGCTTAGTCATCACCATAGGAATGCCCTGTCCGTGGTGAAAATCTATTGCTTCTTGATACAACTCAACAGAACGTTGTTTTCGTTCTGTTTCAGATAATTTTGAAACGTCCTTTTCTTCACAAGAAAAAAAGACAATAGATAGTAGTACTACGCTAAGGCAATATTTCAGTAATTTCTCCATCTTTCAATTTATAAGACACATACATATAGTAATCTACAGCTGTATTTTGAAAAGTAATTGTATTCCAGTGATCTGGTTGTGCCGTGAGTGCTAGCAATTGCGCTACGAGTTCTTCAGAAAATTGAGTGCTATTGTACTCGGTATCTACTTGTATGGTTTCAAACCAACCGGGTTTTCCTTCGCAAGTAACTAAAAAACGAAAATTTAAATATCCAGAATCTGTATAATTAGCATTTTTATATTGCCCTAAAATAGACTCTTTAAATCGTTTTTTGTTAACGGCATACCCTTCTTCTGCGGCACCGTGATGTACGTGGTAAATAGACAATGGGTCACACAATTTGTATGAGTTGTTTAATGCCGTTTTTTCCTGATTTATATAACCTACATAAGCTGGGTATGCTTCATTATCAACAGGGTATTTGTTGTTGTAATATAAATAACCGCCAAAAGCAGCCAGTAGTGCTAAGATGAAAAATCCTAACATTACAAATACAATAACTTTAAGAAATCGCATATTGTTTATATTAATCAAACCCTTTAAATCTCTATGATTTTTGTAGGCTTGTAATTATCCTATTCTGTCTTAAGCGTTACTGCTAAGTGTAATTCTTCTAATTGTTTAGCGTCTATAGTTGCAGGGGCATCAATCATTACATCGCGTCCTGAATTGTTTTTAGGGAAAGCAATAAAATCGCGAATGGTTTCTTGGCCACCAAGTATAGAGACTAATCTGTCTAAACCAAAAGCCAAACCACCGTGTGGAGGTGCTCCGTACTGGAAAGCATCCATTAAAAAGCCAAATTGCGCCTTTGCCTCTTCAGGTGTAAAGCCTAAATAATCAAACATTAAGGCCTGTGTTTTTTTATCGTGAATACGAATAGAACCACCGCCTATTTCGTTTCCGTTTAAAACTAAATCGTATGCGTTTGCTTTTACTTCGCCTGGGTTTGTAGCTAAAAGCTCAAGCTGTCCAGGTTTTGGAGAGGTAAAAGGGTGATGCATTGCGTGGTAACGCTCGGTTTCCTCATCCCATTCTAAAAGTGGGAAATCGATTACCCAAAGCGGTGCAAACTCATTGTTTTTGCGCAAATTAAGTTGCTCTGCTAAATGCATACGCAAAGCACTTAATTGGGTTCTAGCTTTGTTTTTTGCTCCAGAAAGTACGCAGATTAAATCACCAGGCTTTGCGCCAGTAACTTTGGCCCAGTTAGCCAAATCTTCTTGATCGTAAAATTTATCTACCGAAGATTTAAAAGTTCCATCTTCATTACAACGAACATAAACCATCCCTAAAGCGCCAATTTGTGGACGTTTTAGCCAGTCTATAAGTTTGTCTATTTCTTTTCTGGTAAAAGTATTTCCGCCAGGAACGGCTATACCTACTACCAATTCTGCCTGATTAAAGACGTTAAATTCTTTGTGTTGTGCTACAGCGTTTAACTCGCCAAATTCCATCCCAAAACGAATGTCTGGTTTGTCATTTCCGTATTTTGCCATAGCATCGTCGTAGGTCATTCTTGGAAATTCTGAAACCTCTACGCCGTTTATTTCTTTTAGCAAATGTCTTGTTAAGCCTTCAAACGCATTTAAGATGTCTTCTTGCTCTACAAATGCCATTTCGCAGTCTATTTGCGTGAATTCTGGCTGACGGTCTGCGCGTAAATCTTCATCGCGGAAACATTTTACAATTTGAAAATATTTGTCTAATCCGCCCACCATAAGCAATTGCTTAAAGGTTTGTGGGCTTTGCGGAAGCGCGTAAAACTGGCCTTCATTCATTCTAGAAGGTACCACAAAATCGCGTGCTCCTTCGGGTGTAGACTTAATTAAATAAGGTGTTTCTACTTCTACAAAACCATCGTTAGATAAATAGTTTCTAACGGCTATAGCAACCTTGTGACGGAAAATAAGATTTTCACGTACCGGATTTCTTCTAATGTCTAAGTAACGATACTTCATTCTTAAATCTTCACCACCATCGGTTTCATCTTCTATAGTGAAAGGCGGTGTAAGTGATTCGTTTAGAATAATTAGTTCAGATACTAAGATTTCTATATCTCCTGTTGGGAGGTTTGGATTTTTAGATTCGCGTTCAATAACGGTTCCAGTAACTTGGATAACAAATTCGCGCCCCAATTTTGAAGCCTTATCCATCACTTCTTTTGGAGTTCTTTCTTCGTCAAAAATAAGTTGCGTAATTCCATAGCGGTCGCGTAAATCTACCCAGACCATAAATCCTTTATCACGAGTCTTTTGAACCCATCCTGCAAGTGTTACTTCTTTATTGTTGTCTACAGCGCGTAGCTGGCCGTTATTATGTGTTCTGTACATTTTCTTTTGAAAAAAATTAAGAGCACAAATTTAATAAGTATTAAATGAATAGTTGTGGTTTTGAATAGATTATTATTTGTCGGTTTTAAAAGCTGGGTTTATTTTTTTCTGAAAAAGTAACTTTGTGTAGCTATAGCTTCAGTGTAGTGAAAAGATCTTTAATGTGTTTCTGAAAATACGCCTAGTATGCCAATAAAAATCCCTTTCCAAATAGAATTGGAAAGGGATTTCAATTTAACTTACTAATATTATTAATTATAAGTTGTTATTCTGAAGCTTCTATGTATTCAAATTCTTCTTCAGTTGAAGGTGTATCTGAAGCATTCCTTTTTGAAGCAAGCCACATTTTAATTCGCATAGAGATGTAAAATAAAATAGGCACAACGATTAAGGTTAAGAAGGTTGCTATTATAAGACCATAAATCACTGTCCAGGCTAAAGGTCCCCAGAAGATTACGTTATCTCCTCCCATATAAATGTTTGGGTCAAAATCTGCAAACAGCCCGAAGAAATCTATGTTTAAACCTATTGCTAAAGGAATTAAACCGAGCACTGTGGTGATAGCTGTAAGTAAAACGGGACGCAAACGTGCTTTACCTGCAATGATTATACTTTTTAGTAATTCATCTTTTTCAAGGTATTCATCGTCTGCTAGGTCTAGTTCGTGTTTTCGCCTATCTATTACCAGCTGTGCATAATCGAGGAGTACCACACCATTATTTACCACAATACCGGCGAGCGAAATAATCCCCATCATTGTCATCATAATTACGAATGGCGCACCAGATATTACGATACCTCCAAAAACCCCTATTAAACTAAGGAATATAGAGATCATAATAATAACAGGTTTTGAAATAGAGTTAAATTGAAAAATTAAAATCAAGAATATTAAACCGAGTCCTGTAAAAAAGGCACCCATTAAAAAGGCCTGTTGTTTGTTTTGTTCTTCAATCTGACCCGTAAAATCAATTTTAATATTTTCGGGTAAGCCTTCAAAGCTTCGCATTTCTTTCTGAACCTGATTCACCACGGCTCCAGCATCTGTATATCCTGGCGAAAGCGCAGAATATACGGTAACCACACGGCGTGTATCGCGGTGTTTAATAGCGCTAAAACTAGAGCTATTTTTTAATGTAGCTACGGCAGATACAGGAATTTCACGAAGCTGGCCTGTATTGGTTCTAAAAGTCATTGTTTGGTTAAACAGCGCATTTGTGTTATACCTACTAGATTCATTAAAACGAACATAGATATCATAGTCATCGCCATCTTCTTTGTAAACACCGGCTTTAGTACCAAATATAGAGTTTCTAAGTTGTTGCCCAACTTGTCCTGCGCTAACGCCTAATTCTCCAGCTTTAGCACGGTCTACAACTACAAGCATTGCAGGTTTATCTTTGTTTACGTCTATCTTAAGCTCGTCTATTGCAGGTATGTTTTTGCTGTTTATAAAGTTTCGCATACGTTCTGCAGTTGCGATAAGCTCGCCGTAATCCTCTCCTTCAAGTTCAATGTTTACTGGAGCACCTGCTGGTGGCCCATTCACATCTTTTTCAACCGAAATTAATACCCCTGGATAAATACCAACCAAGGCCTCTTGTACTTTTTGTCTTAAAAACTCACTGTCTTTTCCTTTGCGATATTTATATTCTCGCATAGAGGCAGTTATTTTTGCTTTATGAGGCATTTCTGCAGTACTACCCCCGTCTGTTTGTGGGTTTCCAGCACCTTCACCTACCTGAGAAACCGCACTTTCAACCATAAAGTTGTAGTCGTCTTCCATGTATTCATCATCTGTTAATACAGCATATACCTTTTCTTCAATCTTTTTGGTAATAGCATTTGTCTTTTCAATATCGGTACCTTGAGGGTATTCTATATAAACAATAATTTGATTTGGTTTGTTGTCTGGAAAAAATTCAACCTTTGTACGTTGGGAAGCTAATGATGCTCCAAATGCAATAAATGCTATAACAAGAAGCGTAAAGGTTAAGCCAACAATCCAGTAGGGTCTTCTGCTCTTAAAAGAACTTGTTAACCTACCTTCATACCAGTTTTCGAGTCTAACAAGGGTTTTGTTTTGAAAGTTATTTGCTGCCTTTCTAATAAATAAACGATAAACCCAAAGCAGAACAGCTGTAAAAATCATTACACTTCCTATGGCACTATAATCACCGCCAAATAGCAGAATTAATAAGCCAATTCCCGCAATAATTGAAGATACCTTAATAATTTGTTTTAAAGGCATTTCTTTATCCTCTACGGTCATAAATTGCGAAACCAAGACTGAGTTAAAGAATATTGCGACAATGAGGGAGGATCCTAGTACTACCGAGAGGGTAATAGGGAAATAGATCATAAATTGCCCCATTAAGCCAGGCCATAATCCCAATGGAATAAATGCCGCTACTGTAGTTGCAGTTGAAATTATAATAGGTAAAGCAATTTCACCGATTCCTTTTTTTGCTGCTTCAACGCGACTCATGCCTTCAGAATCCATTAGTCTATAGACGTTTTCAACAACCACTATACCGTTGTCTACAAGCATTCCAAGACCCATAATAAGTCCAAAGAGAATCATTGTATTCATGGTGTAACCTAGCTCATTTAAAATCATGAGCGACATAAACATGGACATAGGTATAGCAAAACCAACAAAAAGTGCATTTCTAAAACCTAAGAAGAACATTAAGACGGTAACTACCAGTATAATACCAAAAATAATGTTGTTTACAAGGTCGTCTACTTGCCCAATTGTTTTAGAAGACTGGTCGTTAGAGATGCTTATATCAAGGTTTGATGGAAACACATTTTTTTGAGCGTCTTCAACAATAAGCTTAATTTTTTCTGCCGCCTCAACCATGTTTTTTCCAGCGCGCTTTTTTACGTCTAGCATAACAACACTATGGCCGTATTCGCGCGCATAGGTTGTTTTGTCTTCTTCTTTAAAACTAACCTCGGCTATATCTTTAAGGTAGACGATGTTGCCGTCTTCGCTTTTTACAACAAAATTTTCGAGTTCATGTGGGTCTTCAATTTCACCTAAAATACGAATGGTACGTCGTTGTCCGCTGGTTATAAAGTTTCCAGCAGAGGTAGTCATATTGCCATTGTTTATTGCCGAAGTAAGATCTTGGAAGCTAATAGAAGAAGCCATCATTTTGTAGATGTCTACTGCTACTTCTACTTCTTTTTCCTGTGCTCCACGAATATCTACTTTGTTTATTTCAGAAAGGTCTTCTATTTCATCTTGAAGGTATTCACCAAAGTCTTTGAGTTGAGTAACCGGATAATCTCCAGAAATGTTAATGTTTAGGATAGGCATCTCTTCCGATAGGTTAAGGTCAAAAATATCGGGTTCTACCTTAGCGCCATTAAAAGTAGGCCAATCCTCACCAGATGTTTCGGTGTCTACTTCGTCTTTTACCTTTTGTTTTGCAAGTTCTACGTCTATATTTTCGTCAAACTCTACAACTATTATGGAGTAATCTTCTTGAGATGTTGAGGTAATCTCTACTACATTACTTATGGTCTTTAGTTTGTCTTCTAGAGGGTCTGTAATGAGCTTTTCTATGTCTTCGGCTGTATTTCCTGGGTATACAGAGCTGATGTAAATCTTAGTTTCTGTAATCTCTGGAAAGCTCTCTCTAGGCATACTAAAATAGGCGCCTATCCCAAGATACAAGATTAAGGTCATGATAACATAGATCGTAGTCTTGTTGTTAATTGCCCAGGAAGATAACTTAAACTCCTTGTCGGTTTTTTGTTTTTGTTCTGCCATTGTTTACTGCAATTAGTATTTTAATATTTTTACACTCTGACCATCTTTTACGCTTCGAGCACCTTCGTTTATAACTTCATCGCCTGCTTTTAAGCCTTCAGTGATTTCTATAAAACCATCCTGGCTTAATCCAGTTTCAATTATTTGCTGTTTAGCAACTCCTTTTTCACCTTCTTTGTCCTGTAGTATATAAATGTATTGTAGGCCTTCAGCATTTTCTGAAATAATGCTTCGCGGAACTAAAATTGCTTTTTCGTTAGTGTAGTCGTTAATCTTTAAACGAGCCGTTAAGTTGGGTTTTATGTTTTTCTCGGTATTAGGGATACTAACCTCGGCAATAAATGTTCTGTTGTTTGGGTTAATAAAATCTCCCGTTTGTCTTACTGTAGATTCTATGGTTTTACCGAGTACTGGGAAAATTGCTTCTACACTTTTCCCTTTTACAACAGAGTTTAAATAATTTTCTGGGACAGCTGTAGTAATATACATATCGCTTAGGTTTACAATACGCAAAATAGGGGTCTGGCCTGGTGAAACTACGCTTCCTTGGTCTGTAATTACATCGTCTATGGTTCCTGAAAACGGAGCGCGAACATTAGATTTATCTAGCTGGCTTTGCATTTGTGCAACCGCTTTTTGGTTAGCTTCGTAATTAGATTTTGCTTGTAAGTACTGTATTTCACTTCCTATTTTTTGTTCCCATAAGCGTTGTTGACGTTCAAAAGTGGTTTTTGCTAAATCTGCCTGGATTTGCATTTGCGCTACTTGCTGGCTTAATCCACCATCGTCTATTTTGGCTAATAACTGTCCTTTGCTAACTCTATCGCCTTCCTTTACAAACACTCTTTGAAGAATTCCTCCCATTTCTGCATTGATAACTACGTTTTGCTTAGTCTCAACACTTCCTTGAAGTTCTAGGTAATGATCAAAAAGTTTAGGTTCTGCAGTAAATGTGGTTATTAAAGGTACATTGCGTTCTGGGTTAAGCTCTTTTAGCTTTTCATCTAGCAATTTCACCTCTTGGTGTATTTGCTCTTGTTGTTCAGCTAGTGCATCTCTTTTATTCTGAATTTTCTCTACATCTCCTGAAGCAAGTATAGCTTCGGTAGATTGCTTTTTATCGCCACCACAAGAGTATAGTGTGGCTAAAGTGACAAATATTAGGAGTGTTTTTTTCATTATTGTTGATTTTCGCGTGCTGCGGTTATGGCTTTGTTGTTTAGTATTGATTCTTTATTGTTTGTGCGTCTATACGCAATTGAGGTATGTTGAGAATTGTTTCAAGATTCGCTTTTTCATTAATAATTGTTAGCATAGCCTGAAAATATTGTTGCTGTGCAGTGTATAATTGTGTCTGCGATTGTCTTAAATCGAAACTGCTAGCAAGTCCTTCGGTGAATTTTACTTGGTTTTTATGCTCAATTCGCTCTGCCAATGCGAGATTCTTTTTAGAATTTTCGTAATTGTCTATAGCAAACTGATAATTACTTTGTGCCGTAGTAAGATCTAGTTTAAGTTGTTGCTTAGTTTGTTCAAAATCTGTTTCAGCTTGATCTAAGGCTATACGAGTGCGCTGTGAGGCTGCATTTCTTTGCCCGCTGGCAAAAATGGGAATGTTTAAACTCACTCCTAATACAGAGGATTGATACCATATTTGGTTGCCACTTAAAAAGTTGAAATCGTCGCTATTTGCTGCAGTTCCATAATTTACAAAGGCTGAAAGACTAGGTAAATACTTGCTTTTTTCTAGTCTGTTTTCAAAATAACGCTGTTCTACAAGGTTGTTAGCGATTTTAAAATTTACATTATCTTCCATATTTAAAGTACTGTTTAAAAGGGAAAGACTTATGTTGGCGTCTGCTAGTTTGTTTAATTCGTCTGTTAAGGTTACGGGAGTTTCAACATCTATACCAAGCGCTAAGTTGAACATTTGTTTGGCTATAGCCTGACTTCTACGCGCATTGTTAAGTTGGTTTTCTATGTCTAGTAAAGTAACTTCAAGTTGCTCGACACTTTCTTCTTCGGCTAGACCGTTTTCGAAAATTTTTCTAGTTTCATAGAGATTCTTCTCAAGATTTGTTTTGTTCTTTGAAAAGATATCTATTAACTCCTGAGCTAATAAAACACTGCCGTAGGCATTGATAACTCCTTTTCTAACTTCTAACCGGGTTTTTTCATTAAAGTTTTCAGAATACTTTAGAAAAGTTTTTGCTGCTTTGAGTCCCACAAGGTAACTACCGTCAAAAATTAATTGATTTAAAGTAGCTACCGCATTTGCATTTTGCTTTGTGCCAAAAGTTACTGGAGTAAAAGTGCCAGGCGCTCCGCCAGTTAGTTCAGCCGGTAGGAGGGTAACGGGTTGTTTTAAATTGTTGTTATACGAAACATTACCATTAATTTGAGGCAGACCACTTGCCGTGGTTTCCCATTTTTGTTTAATGGCTTTTGCAATGTCGCGGCGTGCATTAATTGCGGTGTAATTGCTGTCTAAGGCAAAGGTTATAGCTTCCTCTAAGTTAAAACTATAGGTTTTATCTTCTTGTGAAAACCCTAAGGCAGACAACATTGTAAAACATATTACTAATAAATACTTACTCATTGGTTTGATTGTCTTTTATAAACTTATTAAGTGTTTGAAAACCTTCAATTGTTACAATTCCGCGAAGGTGATATTCAAGATATTCTTGGGTAATAGATGTCGCTGAAAATTTTTCAACGGGAAATAAACTGTGGTCTTTAATGCCGTGAATGCCCAAAAAATAGAAACGAGCAATAAGCTCAACGTCCATATTTTTTCTGTAAAGCCCCATTTCAATCCCTTTTTGTAGGTTCTTTTTTGTACACTCCATCATTTTTTCAAATTGCAGCTTTTTTAAACAGCCGTATATTTCTGGATAATACTTTTGAAGTTGATAATGCGGCGATGAATTGTCTTCTCTTATCTTTTTGCCTACAAACTTTTTTATTTCAAAAAGTTCTTCAATAGGATTGTGGTCTAGATTACATATCTCGTCTATACCGTTTGTTATTGAATCGAGTACGCAAGTGGTACATTCTTTTACTAGGGCTGTTTTATTTTTAAAATGAGTATAAATGGTTTTTTTTGAAATAGCCATTTCATTTGCAATATCATCCATAGTAACGCTCTTAAAACCAAGCTTTAAAAACAGATCTGTCGCTCTTTGTATTATTTTTTCTCTCATAATTGGGGGCAAATGTACGCCAAGGAAACTATTAAAACAAAAAAAGTTTCCAAAGTTTAGTTTAAATTAACATTTACTTAAAGTGAGCCCTATTTTTTGTTTATAAACGTGTTCATTTGTTTTGCTTGTTTTACTTTAGCCAAAAATTTTTTTTTGATGGAGGTTTTAAAAAAATACAATAGCGTACTTCAGGAATATATAGAGAAAGCAGTGGTTTATGACGAGCCAAGCCAGCTTTATGATCCAATAAAATATATACTTTCGTTAGGAGGGAAGCGAGTTCGTCCTGCTTTAACTCTTATGGTTTGCGATTTTTTTGAAACAGATTTCAACAAGGCAATTCATGCGGCACTTGCTGTAGAATTGTTTCATAATTTTTCGCTTATCCACGATGATATTATGGATAATGCACCCTTGCGACGCGGAAAAAAAACAGTTCACGAAAAATGGGATGTAAATACAGCCATACTTTCTGGCGATGCCATGCTTATTTTGGCATATCGTTTTTTTGAAAATTACGAGCCACAAATGTTTAGGGAGCTTGCCAGGCTTTTTAGCGAAACTGCTTTACAAGTTTGTGAAGGCCAACAACACGACATGAATTTTGAAACTCGAGACGATGTAACTCTTGCGGAATATATAAAAATGATAGACCATAAAACGGCAGTTTTATTGGGTGCTACCATGAAAATGGGAGCTATTGTTGCCGAAACATCTCAAGACGACAAAGATAAGGTGTATGAGTTTGGAAGAAATTTAGGAATTGCTTTTCAGTTACAGGATGATTATCTAGATGTTTTTGGAGACCCTAAAACATTTGGAAAACAAGTAGGTGGTGATATTATAGCAAACAAAAAAACATTTTTGTATTTAATTGCTCTTCAGAAAGGTTCTAAAACCCAAGCTGGAGAATTGGAACACCTTTTCAGTATTAGTCCAAAAGACCCAACAGATAAAATTGCAACAGTAAGAGAGATTTTTATAGCCTCTACTGCTGCTGAAGCCACACAAGAGGAGATAAAAAAATATAGCGACAAAGCCTTTTCTGTTTTAGAGAGCATAGCAATTTCCGAAGAGAAAAAGGAAATGTTTAAAGCCTTTGGAAATACGTTAATGCAGCGAAACGTTTAAAAATACACTCTTACAAAAGGTACAAAAGCATCTGCATAAATGCTTTTGTCGTTTTCATAAAGAACGTCATAACGTATGCCAATAGCAATGTTGTTTGCGTGAAAACCCACGCCTAAAAACAGTGCAGGATACCAATAGTTCTCGGTAAAGTCTTCGCCAAAAGTTTCTTTGTACTTTCTGTTTACATTGAGTTCTTCAAACTCTGCAGAGAGTTGTATTTCTGGAATCACATTGTATAGTGCGAGTGCGCTTCCACCTAAAATGGTAGATTCGTAATTGTTTTTTAAACTATTGTATGTGCCGTTAAGGCCTACGCCCATTGCAAATTGTGGGGTAAATTGATAAATAGCACTTGGTGCAAGTGTTCCACTAAAAAAACCATTTCCAAAGCTTAACCCAAGACTACCACCTATTTTTACACGGTCTGTAAATTGTTGTTGGTGGTGTATTTGACCAATAGAGGTCATTACTCCAAAAATTAGAAACAAGCCGGTAGTAATATTTTTAATAGACATAAGTCTTGTGTTTTAATTTGTGAATACTTTAAGAGTTTAAGCCTATAAATATATAAAATCATTTTAGCTAGTTATTCTAAATATTGTACTTTTGTAACGTTTTATCAAAAAGACCCATTTGTATACATACCATGGATAAATTTTCCTTCTTAAACGCGGTTCACCCTTCTTATATCGCAGAACTTTACGAAAAATATTTGCAATACCCAGATAGCGTTGAGCCAAGTTGGCGTGCTTTTTTTCAAGGTTTCGACTTTGGTAATGAGTATAGTGCTCAAGATTTCTTTGGTGTAGCTGAAGCTAGTGAGGCACCACAATACCTAGAAGGTGCGAATTGTGAAAATGTAATTAAAGAGTTTCAAGTTGTTAAACTGATTGATGGTTATAGAACTCGTGGGCATCTTTTTACAAAAACAAACCCTGTTCGTGAAAGACGTAAATATGCGCCAACACTTGCAATAGAAAACTTTGGCCTTACACAACAAGACCTTAAAGCTACTTTTAAGGCTGGCGAAATATTAGGGATAGGTGAAAACACTTTAGAAGAAATTATAAAGCATCTAGAAAGTATTTATTGTGATGCTATTGGGATAGAATATATGTATATCCGTACACCGGATGAAATACAGTGGATTCAGCAAAGGCTAAATATAAATGACAATCAGCCTAACTTTTCTAAAGAACACAAAAAACACATATTAAAGAAACTTAATGAAGCAGTGTCTTTTGAGAGTTTTCTTCATACAAAGTACGTAGGGCAGAAGCGTTTTTCGCTAGAAGGTGGAGAAAGTTTAATACCTGCATTAGATACTTTAATTGAAAATGCTGCCGAAAAAGGTGTAGAGGAGTTTGTTATGGGAATGGCGCATAGAGGGCGTTTAAGTACCTTAACAAATATCTTTGGCAAAAGCGCAAAAGATATTTTTAGTGAGTTTGACGGCAAAGATTACGCTCAAGATATTTTTGACGGAGACGTAAAATACCACTTGGGTTGGACTTCAAAAAGAAAAACCAATTCTGGTAAAGAAATAAATTTAAACATTGCTCCTAACCCTTCACATCTAGAAACCGTAGGTGCTGTTGTAGAAGGTATAACTAGAGCAAAACAAGACGATCATCACAAAGAGAATCCTAATAAAGTATTGCCTATTGTTGTTCATGGTGATGCCGCTGTTGCTGGACAAGGTATAGTGTACGAAATTGTGCAAATGGCACAGTTGGATGGTTATAAAACACAAGGAACTATACATATAGTAGTAAACAACCAGATAGGTTTTACTACAAATTACTTAGATGCGCGTTCGTCAATTTACTGTACAGATGTTGGAAAGGTTACTCTTTCGCCTATACTTCACGTAAACGCAGACGATGTTGAAGCAGTAGTTCACGCCATGCTTTTTGCTTTAGACTTTAGAATGGAGTTTGGACGCGACGTTTTTATAGACCTACTAGGGTATAGAAAGTACGGGCATAACGAAGGTGATGAACCTCGTTTTACCCAGCCTAAGCTTTATAAAGCAATCTCTAAGCATAAAAATCCTAGAGATATATATGCTGAAAAACTTATAAGTGAAGGTATAATTGATGGTGGTTTTACAAAAAAACTAGAACAAGATTATAAAGACAAGCTAGAAGAAAACTTACAAGATTCACGTAAGGAAGAAAAAACTACGATCACTCCATTTATGCAAGATGAGTGGGAAGGTTATACATATGCAGAGGAAGATAAAATGATGGAAGCGGTCAACACTAAGGTTGATCTTAAGAAGCTTGATGAAATTGCTGAGGTTATTACCAAATTGCCAGATGATAAAAAATTCTTAAAGAAAATAGCTAGGCTTGTTGAGGCAAGACGAACTATGTATTTTGAAGACAATAAGTTAGATTGGGCTATGGGCGAATTACTTGCGTATGGTTCTCTCCTAAAAGAAGGTCACGATATACGTATGAGCGGGCAAGATGTAGAAAGAGGTACTTTCTCTCACCGTCATGCCGTAATAAAAGTTGAAGATAGTGAAGAAGAGGTGGTACTTTTAAACAATCTGAAAGGCGAGCAAGGAGATTTTTATATTTATAACTCTTTACTTTCTGAATACGGTGTTGTAGGTTTTGATTATGGGTATGCAATGGCAAGTCCAAACTCGCTTACTATATGGGAAGCGCAATTTGGAGATTTTAGCAATGGCGCACAAATAATGATAGATCAGTATATTTCTGCTGCCGAAGACAAATGGAAGCTTCAGAATGGTTTGGTGCTGCTTTTACCTCACGGGTATGAAGGCCAAGGTGCAGAGCATTCTTCAGCAAGAATGGAGCGTTACCTTCAGCTATGTGCAAACGATAATATGTTTGTTGCAGATGTAACTACGCCTGCTAATTTATTTCACCTTTTTAGAAGGCAATTAAAAGTAGATTATCGCAAGCCGTTAATTGTTTTTACACCAAAAAGTTTATTGCGTCACCCAAAAGTTGTTTCAACTAAAGAGGAATTGGCAAATGGTAGTTTCCAAATGCTAATTGATGATGCTGAAGCTAAAGTAGCTAAGGTTAAAACATTGGTTTTTGTAACAGGTAAGTTTTATTACGAATTGCTTGAAAAAAGAGAAGAACTAAACAGAGAAGACGTTGCGTTAGTGCGTGTAGAACAGCTTTTCCCATTGCCAACAGATGCAATGAAAGCAGTGATAAAGAAATATAAAAATGCAGACGATATAGTTTGGGCTCAAGAAGAACCTAAAAACATGGGGGCTTACTCCCACATATTAATGCATTTTGAAGAAGCGCGTAACTTTAGAGTGTGTAGCAGAAAAATGTATGCTGCTCCTGCTGCTGGAAGTTCGGTGCGATCTAAAGCACGACAATCAAAAGTGATTGAAAGTGTTTTTAATAAGAATATGGACTAGTTTCCAGAAAGTAAAAATAGAAAGACAAAAAATAAATTTATAAAATAGTAATCCTAGATTTATAATAAACTGCAATATTATGGCATTAGAAATGAAAGTCCCATCTCCGGGAGAATCCATCACCGAAGTTGAAATAGCAACTTGGCTAGTAGCAGATGGCGATTATGTTGAAAAAGATCAAGCTATCGCTGAAGTTGATAGCGATAAAGCAACTCTAGAACTTCCTGCTGAAGCAAGTGGTATTATCACTTTAAAAGCTGAAGAAGGAGATTTAGTTGCCGTTGGAGAGGTAGTTTGTTTAATAGATACCGATGCTAAAAAACCTGGAGGAGGCGCTTCAGATAAGGCAGAAAGCAAAGAGGTAGCTTCAAAACCAGCAGAAGTTAAAAAAGAAGCTCCAGCTAAGCCTGCTACTCCAAGTCCAGAACAAGATAAAAAAACCTATGCAACGGGATCACCTTCACCTGCAGCAAAAAAGATACTCGATGAAAAAGGAATGTCTTCAAATGAGGTAAAGGGTAGTGGTCGTGATGGTAGAATTACAAAGAACGATGCTGTAAGCGCAACACCTTCTATGGGAACACCAGGAAATGGTAGTAGAGGTAGCGAGCGTAAAAAACTTTCTATGCTTCGTAGAAAAGTAGCCGAGCGTTTAGTTTCAGCAAAAAATGAAACCGCTATGCTTACTACTTTTAATGAAGTAGATATGACGGCTATTTTTAATTTAAGAAGCCAATACAAAGAGCAGTTTAGAGATAAACACGGAGTTGGTCTTGGTTTTATGTCTTTCTTTACCTTAGCAGTAGTTCGCGCTTTAGAGCTTTACCCAGATGTAAACTCTATGATAGATGGTGACTATATGACAACCTATGATTTTAAGGATATTTCTATAGCTGTTTCTGGACCTAAAGGCTTGATGGTTCCTGTAATTAGAAATGCAGAAAACTTAAGTTTTAGAGGTGTAGAAGACGAAGTAAAAAGATTAGCACTTAGAGCACGTGATGGTAAAATTACGGTAGATGAAATGACGGGTGGTACCTTTACAATCTCTAATGGAGGTGTATTTGGTAGTATGCTTTCTACTCCTATTATTAATCCACCTCAATCTGCAATCTTAGGAATGCACAATATAGTAGAGCGTGCTATTGTAAAAAATGGCGAAATTGTTGTTGCGCCTGTAATGTATTTAGCACTTTCTTACGATCACAGAATAATTGATGGTCGCGAATCTGTAGGTTTCTTAGTAGCAATTAAAGAAGCTTTAGAAAGCCCAGAAGAGCTTTTAATGAATAATGACGTTAAACGCGCTTTAGAATTGTAAAAGCAATATTATAAAATAAAAAATCCAGCCAATAGGCTGGATTTTTTTTGGTTAGTTAGAAAGTTATTTTAAGAAAATAGTATTGTATTAACTAAATTCAACATAAGTATAAGTATAACAGAGATAGTTAATACTACAAATACCGGTTTTCTAAAGCTTGTTGTTGCTTGGTAGTCTTTTTCTTTATCTTCTATAAAAACTGATTCTTTCATACTGTAAATATCTTCTATTTTATAGAATTGTGAAATACGTAGAAACACGTAATTTTTTTAAAAATTAAGCTAAGTGGTTCTATAACAGCTTTTCATGATGTTCTTTTGCCCAGATAAGCAAGCTATTTGTCTTAGGTTCAATGTTGAGTTTGGTAATAATATTGCTTCGGTGTTTCTCTACGGTACGGTATGAAATAAAGAGCTGCGAACCTATTTCTTTGTTGGTTTTATCTTGTGCAATTAACTTTAAAATTTTCTTTTCAGAAGGTGTTAATAAATCTAGCTCGCTATCTTCTACAAGGACAACACCTATTAGCTCTTTTATTTTATCACTAAAAAAGGGAATACCTTCCTTAACTGTTTTTATACAGTTTTCTATTTCTTCTAAGGCAAACTCTTTTAAGATATACCCAAATATATTTAGTTCTTGTGCCTTTTGGTATAGATCCTTTTCTTTATGAAGTGTTATCAACACTATTCTGGTATCTATTTCAGCAGCTTTACAATATTGGGCTATTTCAAGACCAGACATATAAGGCATTTGGATGTCGAGTATTGCAATGTCTGGTTTTTTTTGTGTAATTAAATTATAGGCTTCTCTACCATCGTTACCACTACCTATTAGGTTGTAGTCTTTCTCTATTAAAAAGTCGCTAAGCCCTTTAAGTAATAGTGGATGGTCGTCTGCAATAATTATGGATGGTTTTGTGTAATTCATAATGGTAGGTGAAATTCTAATTCAGTTCCAGAGTCTTTTTTTGAGATTACTTTCATATGTCCTTTTAAGAATTTGGTGCGTTCCAGAAGCGTTTTTAAACCCAAAGATTTTACATCTTGATATTTTTCATAGAAATCAAACCCTTCGCCGTTATCTTTTATTGAAATAAGGATCGTATTTGTTAATTTTTTTACAGAAACCTTACCTGCTTCTGCATTTGCGTGTTTCAGGATGTTGCTTAAGCTTTCCTGAATAATTCTATAGATATTCACTTCATCTTCTTTTGAAAATATATTATCAATATTATCAATTTCTGCAGAAATAAAAAGCGTTGTGTTTTCGTCTATTTGATTTATAGTGTATTCTATAGCTTTAGTAATACCTAATTCCTGAAGCTGAAAGGGATGTAGGTCTCGCGAAATTGCTCTTACTTCCTCTATAGTATGGTCTACAATTTGTTTTGTGTCTTTATCGCCACTAAGCATTAATTTGTTTTTAATAACTAATAATTGCTGGCCAATACCATCGTGGAGATCTTTAGAGATTCTTCGGCGTTCCCCTTCTTGAGAAATAAGAAGTTCTTGACTAAATTTTTCCTGAAGCTCTTTATTGTTTTTTAAGTGTCTTTGATTTCTGTATAAGAGGATGAGGAAAAACCCCAAAAGAATAGCGACACCTCCAAAGACCATAGCCTTTTTAAAAATTTCATTGTCCTTTTCTAACAGTATTATATTTGAACTTTTTTCTACAAGTTCTTTTTCTTTTTTCTCTGTTTCATAGAGCGTTTGGTAGTATGCAAGGGCATTTGCAGTGCTTCTGTTGTATATAGAGTCTTTAATTGCTGTTGAAGACAAATTGTTTTCTATGCTTTTTTTATAGTCTTCTAAATCGTAATAAATTTCAGATAGAAAAGAATATGTTGCCATGATTTCATCTTCTAACCCTAGTTTTTTAGCGATTTCTAGTTTTTTTTGTGATAGCTCAATAGCTTGTTCGTAATTTCCAATAGATTGAAGATATTTAGCTTTACCGCTTAAATAGTTAAGCTCTGCAGAAGGATTTCCCGATATATCAAAATCTAAGGATTCAATTAAATCGATGTGTTTTTTTGCTTCAGTTATATTGTTTTGCTCACAAAAATATTCTATAAGCCGTGAGTGAATACCTATGTAGGTAGACTTATTAGGCGAGTTGTGGTCAAAACTTTCTTCGGCTTGCAATAAATAGGAGTATTCTAAAGAACGATCCCCCATTTTTTTATAGTCTAGTGCTTGGTTGTAGTATTCATAAGACAGAAAGTTTGTAAGGCCTAAACTTTTCATTTTATCAATAAGCGCCTCTCGTTCTATCTTAGCTTTTTCATAAAAACCATTCATGCTAAACATACTTATTATTCCTTGTTGCGCATAAACCATGTAATTGTACTCCTCTTTGCTTTCGTATATTCTGTAGGCTTTAGTTAAATCTTCGCCAGCAAGTACAAATTTCCCCATTTGCGAGTAGGTTTGACCCCTAAACAAATAACAGTCTGCAATGTGTAAAGTGTCTGTAGAAGAAAAGTTTTTTAACGCTTTACTGTAATCTTCTATAGCCTTTTTAAGGTCTACTTTTGTATTGGCATTCCCTCGTTTTAAATAGAGACCGCCAAGTAAGAGACTATCCTTTATTCTGTATTTTCTGGCTAATACACTATTTATTATTGTTATGGCTTTTAGTGGGTCTTGCGCATAATTGGTAAGCGGGTATTGTAAATTCATGGCTTTTTTTGCAGCCCACTCAATACTGTCTATTTCCTGCGCCATAACAATATATTGTTGGCTGTATTGAATAAATTCGTCAGGATTAGTAGAATAAGTGCGAATTAACAAACTGTCTAAAGCGCTTAGTTTTTCGTTGTTATTTTGTGTGGTGGCTATTACTTTTTCGAAATAGGCATTGTCTTGTGCGTACCCAAAAAAGGGAAGCAGGACAATTAATAAGAGGAAAAATGTAATTTTTCTTAGCACAAACAAATTATTTCGAGAAGAGGCATAAAAGTACTTAAAATATTGGTAATAAACCTACAACAACTACATCCTATTTTATAACTTGGGCTGTTATAAGTGTGTAAAATTAGGTTTCTTAATTTTTACAAGCTGTTTGCAAAGTCTTTGCTTTAGTAACTTAATAGCTTATAGAGTTTGCTGTTATTTAATATAAAAGCAATTTCTACCGTAATCGATTACTGCTCTATGGTCTTTTAAAAAATCGGCGCCTATTATACCGTGTATCGCTGCTTCATTAGCTTGTAATAGGGCTTCATTTACATGAGATAAATCAAAAAGCACAAAGTCCATGTTTTTTATATTCCAGGTTTTTATGCTGAATTTATTATTTCGCGAAAGCATAGTATCCATATTTATTGCGCCAGCTCCAGCGGCTTTAATAATACTGTTTTCACGTATAAGCGAAAAACGGTTGCTTACAGAAAGCCCTACACAACTAGTAGAAGCGCCTGTGTCTAATATAAAATTGCCAGTAACTCCATTTATTTTAGCTGAAAAGAGATAATGACTAGTCGCTAGTTTTTTTAAAGGAATGCGATAAAATCCTTGCTCCTCAAGAAATTTGCGTAATTGCATTAATTTTTTTGTGTAAAGATAGCAAACAAAATAAGTAGCTTTGCGTCTATGCTAACAGATACACATACTCATTTATATAGCGATGCATTTGATGAAGACCGAAACCAAATGATGCAACGCGCTTTTAACGCTGGTGTAAAACGTTTTTTTATTCCTGCAATAGATTCTAGTTCTACCGAAGCCATGTATGCTTTGGAAAAAGAATTTCCGCAGAACGTCTTTTTAATGATGGGCTTGCATCCTACTTCTGTTAAAGAAAACTTTGAAGATGAATTAGCTCATGTAGAAGAACAATTCAAAAAAAGAAGTTTTTATGCAGTTGGCGAAATAGGAATCGATCTTTACTGGGATAAATCTACTTTAGCCATTCAGCAATTAGCTTTTAAAAGGCAAATTCAATTAGCTAAAAAATACAAACTACCTATCGTTATACATTGTCGCGATGCTTTCGATGAGATTTTTGAAGTATTAGAGAGTGAAAAAAGTGATGATCTCTTCGGAATTTTTCATTGCTTTACTGGAAGCCTAGCGCAAGCAGAGAAAGCCATATCGTATAATATGAAATTGGGCATAGGCGGAGTAGTAACTTTTAAAAATGGAAAGATTGATACCTTTCTAGATCAGATTGAGCTGCAACATATTGTTTTAGAAACCGATTCACCCTATCTTGCTCCAGCGCCAAACCGAGGCAAGCGAAACGAAAGCAGTTATTTGGCTTTAGTTTGCAAAAAACTGTCTGAGGTTTACGGAGTTTCAGAAGAAGAAGTAGGGCGTATTACTACCGAAAACTCAAAAAATGTATTTGGAATATAATCAGACCTATATATTATGACAAAAAAGCCAAACATACTCCTTATATATACTGGTGGAACCATCGGGATGATAAAAGACTTTGAAACAGGTGCACTTCGCAATTTCAATTTTAATGAGTTGCTCAATCATATCCCCGAGCTTAAGCTGCTAGATTGTAATATTACTACTTCTTCATTTCAAAAACCAATAGACAGCTCTAATATGAATCCTGAATACTGGGTAGATATTGCAACTATTATAGAGGAGAACTATGAAATTATGGATGGTTTTGTAGTGCTTCACGGGAGTGATACCATGAGTTATACCGCTTCGGCTTTAAGCTTTATGCTAGAAAATTTAGGAAAACCCGTAGTGTTTACCGGATCTCAGCTGCCTATTGGCGACTTGCGTACAGATGCCAAAGAAAATTTAATTACCTCTATACAGATAGCGGCGCTTCAGGAAAAAGGAGTGTCTAAAATTGCTGAGGTTTGTCTTTATTTTGAATACAAATTATATAGAGCAAATAGAACGACAAAGATAAATGCAGAGCATTTTGAAGCATTTACATCGCTTAATTATCCAGAATTAGTGCAGAGTGGTGTGCATTTAGTGGTAAATAATGCTGCACTTTATAAGCCTAATAGAAGAAAAAGACTGAAAGTTCACAAAAAATTAGAGACTAATGTTCTTTTAGTAAAAATGTTTCCGGGTATAGGTGAAGAAACTATTAAGTACCTTTTTAATTATCCAGAAATGAAGGGCTTGGTTATAGAAACCTACGGTAGTGGTAATGTTACCACCGCGCAATGGTTTATAGATTCTCTAAAGGCTGTGATAAAAAAAGGCATTCCTGTAATAAATATTACCCAATGTTCTGGTGGTAGTGTGACTATGGGACTATATGAGACAAGTACAGAACTAAAAAAAATAGGAGTTATTAGTGGAAAAGACTGTACCACAGAGGCTGCCATGGCAAAACTTATGTATTTATTAGGACAAAATATTTCTGCTAACAGCTTCAAAACCATATTTGAAACCTCTTTGCGAGGAGAAATGCAATAAATAAACCTCTTAAATAATTTTATTGCGTGGATTTTTTTTTGATATTTGGCATTCCATTCAATTAATGGCTGATTTTTAAATAGAGAGGTGGCCGAGTGGTCGAAGGCGCACGCCTGGAAAGTGTGTATACGCCACAAGCGTATCGAGGGTTCGAATCCCTTCCTCTCTGCAACAAATTAAAATGTGTAACTCACTCTTTTTTGAGTGTCAATTAATATTCTTGTAGAATAACTAAATTATTTTATATCTTTAAACCTTTAACTAAAAACAAACTTTAAGTCGATAGCAATGAAAAAATTATTTTCTATTATGGCGGTTGCCGCAATGGTTTTTGTGGGAACGTTAAACGCAAACGCAACAACAGCGCAGACAATGCCAACTAGTTCTCAAGCGCTGGTAACAGCAGCTACTGTTTCTTTTATTCAAGATGAAACATCAACAGCAGCAGAACCCGAAAAAGGATTTCACCAAGAATTAAAAGAACGATTCGTAGAAGGTGGCCCTGGATTTATGGGGATTGTATTATTGTGTTTAATTCTTGGATTGGCAATTGCTATTGAAAGAATTATCTTCCTTAATCTTTCTACTACTAATACTCAAAAATTAGCGCAACAAGTAGAAGATGCTCTAAACAGTGGCGGTATAGATGCAGCAAAAGAAGTATGTAGAAACACAAAAGGACCTGTAGCGTCAATCTACTACCAAGGTCTTGATCGTGCACACGAAGGTATAGACGTAGCTGAAAAAGCTGTCGTTGCCTACGGTGGTGTTCAAATGGGACAACTTGAGAAGAATGTTTCTTGGATTTCTCTTTTCATCGCTTTGGCTCCTATGCTTGGTTTCATGGGTACTGTAATTGGTATGATTCAGGCGTTTGATAAAATTCAAGCAGCTGGTGATATGAACCCATCTTTAGTAGCTGGTGGTATTAAAGTAGCACTTTTAACAACAGTATTTGGTCTAATCGTAGCGATTATACTTCAAATCTTTTATAACTATATCGTTGCTAAAATTGATAGCATTGTAAACAGTATGGAAGATGCATCTATCACTTTGATAGACTTACTGTTCGATTACAAAACAAAAAACAAAAACTAAATAAACCACAAGATGGCATTACATAAAATATTAAAAATAGTAGCGTTGCTTCTTGGCGTTGCAGGAGTTATTTTTCTTGCAATGATCATCGCTAAAGGTGATGAAGCCGTAGTAGCAACAGGCGAAGGAGTGGATGGTTTCTTGTATATTGCTTATATTACATTTGCTATTACAATTGCTTTTGTTCTCTTCTTTGTATTGAAAGGAGTTTTTGCTGGAAACATTAAGAATACCCTAATATCTGTAGGAGCATTTCTACTTATAGTAATTATTTCTTATGTTTTAGCAGAAGGAAACCCAATGGCATTGCAAGATGGCGAAATGCTTTCTGCAAGTGGCTCTAAATGGGTAGGCGCTGGATTATATGCGTTTTATATATTAGCTGTTGTTGCCGTAGGCTCAATGGCGTTCAGCGGAATTAAAAAAATAGCAAAATAATGGCAAGAAGAGCAACACCCGAAGTAAATGCAGGGTCTATGGCCGACATTGCATTCCTATTGCTTATCTTTTTCTTGGTAACAACTACTATAGAAAAGGACAAAGGAATTGCACGTCAGTTACCCCCTAAGGAAGATGTTGTTGACCCGCCTAAGATTAAAGAAAAAAACTTGTTTATTGTTAATGTAAACAGGAGCGATCAATTATTAGTTGAAGAAAAACTGATGGAGCTTAAAGATCTTCGTCAGGCAGCAATCGCTTTTCTAGATAATGGTGGTGCACCTTCAGGAAGCCCAGAATATTGCAACTATTGCAAAGGAAAAAGGAACCCAGAATCCTCAGATAACCCAGAAAAAGCTGTAATCTCTGTTCAAAACGACAGACTTACTTCTTATAAAATGTATATCGCCGTTCAAAATGAACTTGTGGCTGCATACAATACCCTGAGAGATAGAGAATCTGAAAGACTTTACGGATGGAAGTTTACCGAAGTAAGTAAAGCTATAGACGAAGGAAATTTTAAAGGCAGTTTAGAGTCTACTCAAGAAAAACTTGAGAACATTCAAAAACTATTCCCGCTTAAACTTTCTGAAGCAGAACCAAAAAAATCTGGACAATAACCCTAAGAGTATGTCAAAATTTAAAAAGAAAAAAGATGGCGGATTGCCAGCGATATCTACAGCATCCCTTCCGGATATTGTATTTATGTTACTGTTCTTCTTTATGGTGGTAACAGTACTTCGCGATGACAATTTGCTTGTTCAGAACAAATTACCAAAAGCAGATCAGGTTGAAAAACTGAAAAAGGATCGTTCCGTGTATATCTATGCTGGAAAACCTAGCTCAAGATACCAAGACAAATTCGGTTCTGAAGCTAAAATCCAAATTGGTGATAAGTATACAGATATTTCCAATATTAAATTTGCGTTAACGGAAGCTCGCCAAAAACTATTACCTGAACTTCAGGATAGAGTTATGGTAGCCCTTAAAGTTGACGAAAAAACAAATACTGGAATGGTTACAGACATTAAGCAGGAACTACGTGATTTAAATATGTTGAAAATCATTTATATTACTACTCCTGGTAATGAAATAAGTAACTAAATAATTTATTTATTTTAGTAAAAAACGCCTTGTGCCTACATTAGTAGCTCAAGGCGTTTTTTTTTATTTATATTCTGAAAATACAATTATCTTTGGATACTATGCAAAACAGCCTTCGATATATTTATACTGTATTTACCTTATTTGTTTCGGTTATTACAATGGCACAAGAAACCCTTGTAACAGCTCAGGCAGATTCTTTGTATAGAGAAGATCAGTTCTATATAGGGGTAACTTATAACCTTTCTGTAGATATGCCTTCTGGAGCTATAATTAGCGGACTTACAGGTGGTGTTCAATTTGGTTTTTTACGTGATATTCCACTTAATAAACAACGAAACTGGGCAATAGCCATAGGAGCAGGAATGTCTCTAGATCAGTTTGGGCAAAACCTTTTTATAGGTGAAACCGAAACTGATGAAAGTATTTTTAGAATTCTAGACGACAATGTTTCCTATAGTAACAATCGTTTTAATATGGGGCAAGTAGAAGTTCCCTTAGAGATTAGGTGGCGTAGCTCTACGGCTAGCACATATAAGTTTTGGAGGGTTTATACCGGTTTTAGAGTAGGATACACCTATTGGTACAAATCTACCTTTAAACAGTCTGGAAATAACGTTAATCAAACAAAAATTCCTGAGTTCGATCCGCTTCGACTTTCGGCTACCCTTAGTTTAGGGTATAATACCTTTAATTTATTTGCCTCTTATAGCATAAATCCATTTTTTGAAAATGCGGAAACTATAGATGGTGAACAAGTAAATTTTAGAGCTTTAAAAGTAGGCTTGCTATTTTATATTTTATAACCAAAGATTAAAGAGTATCAGTTGTGGTATAGCGCCAAGCAAAAAGCCAACACCTAGTTCTGGATAGGTATGCGCATCACTGTTTAATCTTGAAGAAGCTACCCAGCCATTTACAAAAACAAAGAAACCTATAGTAAGTAATAGGTTTATCTTAAAATGTGCGCTTAAACCTATTAAAAAAAGCAATATACCCGCTACCGCCATTTGGTGTAAACTCACCTTCAGTTTAAATAAAACCATTATTAAAGCACTGAATGCTGAAAATAGAATACCCACAAAAAAATAGTACAATTCGGGTTCTTCATAAGGGTCAAAAATCATTTTAATAATAAGTAACAGCAGTATACACTGTATCATTATTGGAAATTTTCGCTCCTTTACATTTTTTAAATATATAGTATCTACTACACCTATGTTTTTTAATAAGAAAAACACAACTATAGGTATAAAAACAGTAATAATAGCGATTGCAAAAAGGTTAGCCCGCATTAATTCGGGCTCTGTATATCTTGGGGTTACACTAAAATAAAATACTGCACCCAAAAGCGGCATCAATAATGGATGAAAAAGATACGAAGCTACTTTAAGGAAGATATTCATTAAATTTCTTTTCGTAATCTAGCAACAGGTAGATCCAGTTGTTCGCGATATTTTGCTATGGTACGCCTAGCAATAGGGTAGCCTTTTTCTAATAAGATCTTAGCGAGCTTGTCGTCTGTTAAAGGCTTTCTTTTGTCTTCTTCTGAAATGGTTATTTCAAGAATCTTCTTTATTTCTTTAGTAGAAACATCTTCTCCTTGATCGTTTTTCATAGATTCACTAAAAAACTCCTTAATCAATTTTGTACCGTAAGGGGTGTCTACATATTTGCTGTTTGCTACTCGCGAAACAGTTGAAACATCCATATTAATCTTTTCGGCAATATCTTTAAGAATCATCGGTTTAAGCTTGCGCTCATCGCCAGTTAAAAAATACTCCTCTTGATGGTGCATAATAGCGTTCATAGTAACAAAAAGCGTTTGCTGGCGTTGTTTTATAGCGTCTATAAACCATTTTGCAGCGTCTAGTTTCTGTTTAATAAACATAACCGCGTCTTTTTGCGCTTTAGTTTTATCCTTAGATTCCTTATAGCCTTTGAGCATATTAGTATAATCGTGACTCACGTGAAGCTCTGGTGCATTTCTGCCATTTAAGGTTAGGTCTAATTCGCCATCTACTATTCTTATTGCAAAATCTGGAACAACGTGTTCTACAATTCGCGTATTGCCAGCGTAAAGACCACCCGGCTTAGGATTTAATCCTTCAATTTCGTGAATAGCTTCCCGCAATTGATCTTCGGTAATATCAAATTTCTGAATTAACTTTTTGTAGTGCTTCTTGCTGAAGTGATCAAAGGAGTCGTCTATTATGTCTATTGCTAAGGTTACAGAAGGTGTTTGTGTTTTGCGTTCTAATTGTATTAGCAAACACTCCTGAAGGTCACGTGCTGCCACACCAGCAGGATCTAATTCCTGCACTATTTTAAGCACTTTTTCTACCTTTTCTTCTGTGGTGTAAATGTTTTGAGTAAACGCTAAATCGTCTACTATGTCTTGAATTTCTCTACGTATATAGCCACTTTCGTCTACGCTACCCACTAAAAATTGCGCTATTTCTCCTTCTTCCTCGTTAAAGCGGTAAGTGTTTAGCTGCTGCATTAAATGTTGCGTAAATGAAGTGCCAGCAGCATATGGCATTTGGCGTTCTTCATCATCTGCGCTGTAGTTGTTTGCAGAAAGTTTATAACTAGGTACTTCATCATCGCTTAAATAATCGTCTACGTTTATATCGGTTTCAATTATTTCATTGCCTTCGTCGTAAGTGTCGTCAAACTCATTGTTGTTAAATTCATCATCAAGGTTATCACTTTCTTCTTTTCCGCCTTCTAGCGCTGGATTTTCTTCCAATTCCTGAGATATACGCTGTTCAAAAGCTTGCGTAGGTAACTGTATCATCTTCATCAACTGTATTTGTTGAGGCGATAATTTTTGGGAAAGTTTAAAATTTAATTGCTGCTTTAACATAGGTTTATTTACTACATTATAAAGTTAAAAAAAACCAGCTACTAAAATAATTAAGTAGCCAGTTTTAATATAATCTTATGTTATTTTGATTAAAATTCTGCGTTGCCCGGTGTTCTTGGGTAAGGAATAACATCCCTAATATTACCCATACCAGTAGTAAACTGAACTAAACGCTCAAAACCTAGTCCAAAACCACTGTGTACTGCGGTACCAAATTTACGCAGGTCTAAGTACCAGAACAATTCTTTTTCGTCTATATCCATAGCAGCCATTTTTTCGCGCAGCACGTCGTAGCGTTCTTCTCGTTGTGAGCCGCCAACGATCTCCCCAATTCCTGGAAACAATACATCCATTGCGCGAACCGTTTTACCGTCGTCGTTTAAACGCATATAGAAAGCTTTAATTTTTGCTGGATAATCAAAAAGAATTACGGGGCATTTAAAGTGCTTTTCAACTAAGAAACGTTCGTGTTCACTCTGTAAGTCTGCACCCCATTCTTCAATTATATATTTGAATTTCTTTTTTTGATTTGGCTTAGATCGTTTTAAAATGTCTATTGCTTCGGTATAACTAACGCGTTTAAAGTTGTTTTCTAGTATAAACTGAAGCTTTTCACGAAGTTTCATATCACTTCGTTCGCTTTGAGGTTTGCTTTTTTCTTCCTCTAATAGGCGGTTTTCTAGAAACTCTAAATCGTCTGCACAGTTTTCTAAAGCGTAGTTAATAACGTACTTTATAAAATCTTCTGCCAGATCCATATTTGCGTCTAGGTCGTTAAAAGCAACCTCTGGCTCTATCATCCAGAATTCGGCTAAATGACGGCTTGTATTAGAGTTTTCGGCTCTAAAAGTAGGGCCAAAAGTATATACTTTTCCTAATGCCATAGCATAGGTTTCTGCTTCTAGCTGTCCGCTAACGGTAAGATTAGTTTCTTTTTCGAAAAAATCTTCTTTGTAATTTACATTGCCGTTTTCATCTAGAGGTGGATTTTTAGCATCTAAAGCAGAGACGCGAAACATTTCGCCTGCACCTTCAGCATCACTACCTGTAATAATTGGCGAGTGCATATAGTTAAACCCGTTTTTCTGAAAGTATTCATGCACGGCAAAAGCCAGTTTAGAACGCGTACGCATAACTGCGCTAAAAGTGTTGGTTCTAACTCTTAAATGTGCTTGCTCGCGCAAGGTTTCTAATGAATGTCTTTTTGGCGATAAAATAGTAAGTTTTACTTCTTCTGGATTAGCTTCGCCTAAAACTGTTAGTTTTGAAACCTGAATTTCTACCGTTTGCCCTTGTCCTTGACTTTCTACCAGAAGGCCAGATACTTCAATGGCTGCACCTACAGTTACTTTTTTTAGTAACTCTTCATCAAAATTTTCAAAATCTACAACACATTGTAATGTTTTAATGGTAGAACCATCGTTTAAAGCAATGAATCTGTTGCTTCTGAAAGAGCGTACCCAGCCACGTACCATAACTTCATGATGCGTTGGTTCACTTTTCAATAATTCAACTATTGTTTTGTACTGCATAGTGTTAATTTAAAGGAGGCAAATATACTTTTAAAAAAAATTCAAAAAAAGCAAAAGCATTAAATTCCAAGGCAAGTTTCAATAAGTGAAAAGCCTATTAGCCAATGCTATTGGTTATTCTTGTCTTCATTGTCTGTTAATATCTCTATCGCTGGTTTTTTCATCGTTTGTTTATTTGCTATACTTCTTTCTAGTGAAAGCAGGAGTGTAGGCAGCAGCAAAAGGTTAGAGAGCATCGCAAACAATAAAGTGATAGATACTAGTGCGCCCAAAGCTACCGTACCACCAAAGCTTGAAATTGTAAATACAGAAAACCCAAAGAAAAGCACTATAGAAGTGTAAAACATACTTACCGCTGTTTCTCGTAATGCTGCAAAAACAGACTTTTTAATTTTCCAGTTATTGGCAATGAGTTCTTGCCTGTATTTTGCGAGAAAGTGAATGGTGTCGTCTACAGATATTCCAAAGGCTATACTAAATACTAAAATAGTAGAAGGCTTTATAGGTACTCCAACATAACCCATAACGCCAGCGGTAATAATCAATGGAAGTAGGTTTGGAATTAATGAAATTAATATCATTTTAAAACTCCTAAACATCCACGCCATAAAGAGTGCTATTAAGAAAATAGCCAAGGAAAGCGAAAGGATTAAGTTGTTAACCAAATAATGTGTCCCTTTCTGAAAAACCAATGCCTTACCTGTAACCGAAACATTGTAGCGTTCTGGTGGAAATACTTTGGTAATTTCTTCGTTTAGATCTTCTTCTATGCGTTTAAACCTGTCTGGTTCTGTATCCTTCATAAAAGTGGTGATACGGGCAAACTGACCAGTGCTATCTACATAGCTATTTAGCAGGTTGGTGTCTGTATTGCTACTTTTAGCATAGCTTAAAATAAAATTCTTTTCCTGGTTATTAGGCAATTGGTAGTATTCAGGGTTGCCGTTGTAATAGGCTTGTTTAGAATATTTTACTAATTCTACTACAGAAAGTGGTTGTGCGAATTCAGGAATTTCTTTTATATGGTCTTGCAGTTCGTCTATTCGCTTTAAAGTAGTAAGGCTCATAACGCCTTTTTTCTTCTTTGTATCTACCATTATTTCTAAAGGCATAATGCCTTCGTATTCTTTTTCAAAAAAACGAATATCGTCAAAGAAACCTGTGTTTTTAGGCATATCTTCAATAATACTCCCCGAAATTTTAATGTTGTAAATACCTATTATACTTGCGCAAAGTAGGAGGACAGCCATGATGTAGATGGTAATTTTTCGCTCTTTTACCATGCGTTCTGTCCAATTGACAAATGAGTTTATCCAAGTTTTGTTTAAGTGTTTTAAGTGCTTGTATTTAGGAACAGGCATATAACTGTAAACAATAGGGATAATAAGTAAACTCAATAAAAATATTGCGATAATATTAATAGAAGCCACGATACCAAACTCGCTTAAAAGTTCGCTCTTTACTAGAATAAAAGTGGCAAAACCAGAAGCGGTAGTAAGGTTAGTCATTAAAGTTGCATTACCAACTTTGGTAATTACCCGTTGTAATGATTTTGCTTGGTTACCGTGCAGCTTTATTTCCTGTTGGTATTTATTGATAAGGAAAATACAATTAGGAATACCAATCACAATAATTAAAGGCGGAATTAAGGCTGTGAGTACTGTAATTTCGTAATGCATGAGTCCTAAAAACCCAAAGGCCCACATAACCCCAATTATCACGGTACACATAGAAATAAAGGTAGCGCGCCATGACCTAAAAAACAGGAAAAAGATAAGGGAGGTAACTAAGAGAGCCGCGCCTATAAAAAGACCTATCTCGTCTATTATACTTTGCGAATTTAGGGTGCGTATATACGGCATCCCCGATGTATAAACTTTTACACCAGTGTCTTGTTCAAATTTTTCTATGAGCGGTATAAGGTCGTCCGTTACAAAATCTTTACGCGCTGGGGTGTTTATAATATCTTTTTTAAGATAAATAGCAGAACGTATAGACTGTTTGTCTGGACTGTAAATAAGTCCGTCGTAAAAAGGTAGTTTATTAAAAAGCTCGTCTTTATAGGTGGCGAGTGAAGCCTCTGTAAAAACCGAATCTTTTATAAAAGGCACCAATTCAAATCCTGAGGCGTCACTTTTCTTTTCAAGTTTTTTTAAATTTCCTACGGAAAGGGTTAGCTCTACCGCTTTAAATTTATTTATATCTTCTGAAAGTTTATTCCAAGCTTTAAATTTTTCGGGTGTAAAAATTGAAGAATCTTTCACTCCCATAACAATGAGGTTGCCCTCTTCGCCAAAATGAGAAAGAAATTGATCGTACTCTAGATTAATAGGGTGGTCGTCTGGCAGCAGATTGGCTTCAGTATAAGTGAAGCGCATATTTTTCCACTGTAGCGCAAGCAATACGGTAAGTGCTGCAATAACGATTAAAATACCTGTGCGGTTTCGTAAAATAAAACGGGCTACCCAACCCCAAAACCCAATGCTGAAAAGTTTGTTCAAAGCAATTTTTTAAAAACATTGCAAAGGTAAGTATTCCCAATAAGTGGCGCTCTATTTTGCAAGTATTTTATGGTTGAATCAAAAGATTAAGCAACTAAGTACTTAAACCCTCTTTATTTGACATCCTAGAGGAGTACAAACTAGCAATTAACCATAATATGTCTTTAAATTTCCATATAAAAAGTAAACTTAAAAGAAATGTTGTCTGAAAATTTAGGTAGATGGTATGCGCCGTAGCGATATGCTCCACTAAGACCGAATCCAAAAAGTATCTTGTTAAGTTCAAAACCGGTTTCGTTATAAAGTTTGTCTAAGGTGTTAAACGGAATTCCAAAATGTTGTTCGGGATTACTCATGTCTCCCCAAGCATGTCGTGAAATAAGCACTAGTTCCGGTTTCCATTTTTCGGCTAGTCTAAACCTGCGCAGGCTGTGTTTTGCTTGTAAGGTTGTTAATTTGTCTGAGAAGAATTCGCCAAAATACATAGTTTCGAAACTCTGCACTCCAGCTACCGAAAAACGTTGAAGGATCTCATCTTTGGTGGGCTGGTTAGGGTAGGAGTGAAAAAGATGCGTTAAAGGTACATCGCCCGTAGCAAGCGAACCCTCTAAAAGGATATTTGTAGATGAAAGGTTTTCACGTTTTATGTAATAATCTAACTTTAAACCAAACTTAGTATAACTAAAATCACTGTTTCCTACACCTTTAAAGCCTTGTGTAATTTGTGCACTTATTTTAGGTAAACCATCAAAATACTCTATTTTGCCTTCATCACTAGTAAAGAAATTTGTTTTAGGGCTTATTCTAAAAGAAACAGTTGCCTCACTAAGCTGATAGTTGTTATAAAGTGTGTTGTTTGCTATAAAGTAGTAGTTCTCTATATTGTCTACATTGCTGTGTTCTATTCTAAATTCTGTAAGTATTTTTGGTGTAAGCTCGCTTGTAATATTAGCGTACCACTTTTGGTATTTATAAAATTGAATAATATTGACGAGTCGCGGCTCAAAAAGCGAATATACACGCGCATCTGTTAGGTAGTCGAATGTTCCTATTTCTTTTATATCATCTGCATAATAGAAGCTTACCCAAGATTTTTTTTCTTTGTTTACCAGTGCGCTTGCGCCTATGCTGTATTTTAAAGCTTTGTCCTTAAAACCATAAGCCACATAACCACCTAGTTTGTAATTTTTAAAAAGGCGATCGTTTGTAAGCCCACCAATACCTAATCTAAAACCTTCGTAATTATTGTATTTAATAAGTGTTTTTAGGTCTATATCAAAAAAACCTACTGGGTAATAACCCGAAGAAAGAGGATGTGCCTTTTTGCCTTCAGCATTGGCTAGAGTGTCTTTTTTAATTTGTATAGCGGGCTCCTGCGCTGAAGCATAATAAGCAATACTAATAAATGCTAAAAAAAGAAGTTTGCGCATTGGGTTAAATCACTAGTTTTAAAAGAATAAAAGTAAAAATAAAGCGGCATAATTGCCGCTTTATTGTATTTAGTTTAACGAAAGTGTTTTAAACAGTCATTATTTCTTTTTCTTTCTTTGCTAAAATTTCATCAATTTTCTTGATGTGAGCGTCTGTCATTTCTTGTATATCGGCTTCAAGGCTCTTTGTAAGATCTTCAGAAATATCGAGTCCTTTTAAGTCGTTATTGGCATTCTTGCGATCATTACGAATTCCAATTTTTGCTTCTTCAGCAGCAGCTTTGGCTTGTTTAGCAAGTTCTCTTCGTCTCTCTTCAGTTAAAGGTGGAACGTTAATAATCACGCTTTCGCCATTGTTCATTGGGTTAAAACCAATATTTGCAAGATGAATACCGCGTTCAATTTCTTGAATTAACGCTTTTTCCCAAGGTTGGATGCTAATAGTCATTCCGTCTGGAGTACTCACATTTGCTACCTGGCTCAATGGTGTTGGGCTGCCGTAATAATCTACCATTACGCTACCCACCATTGCAGGTGAAGCTTTTCCTGCACGAATGTTTACTAATTCTTTTTCAAGATGCTTAAGGGCTTTACCCATAGCTTCTTTTGTACCTTCAATTAAAAAATCTATTTCGTCTTCCATATCTCGACTTCGCTCGAAAACCGGTTTTTAAACTACCGGCTAATTAATAATTAAATATAACTCTTTTCTAAAAATTGAATATATTCAAAATACTGAATATACAATTCAATACTACTTATTTTAATATTCTTATTAATAGCTTGGCGCTATAAATTTACTTTTGTTCCAATCTTTTCACCAGAAACTACTTTTAGTAAATTTCCATTGGTGTTCATATCAAAAACGATGATTGGCAATTCGTTTTCTTGACTCAGGGTAAAAGCGGTGGTGTCCATTACTTTTAGTCCTTTTTGCAATACATCTTCAAAACTAATAAAATCGAATTTTGTAGCCTGTTTGTCTTTTTCTGGATCGCTAGTGTAAATTCCATCTACGCGAGTACCTTTTAAAATTACATCGGCTTTTATTTCAATAGCTCTTAGTACGGCTGCAGAATCTGTTGTAAAATACGGATTTCCTGTACCGCCACCAAAAATTACGACACGTCCTTTTTCAAGATGGCGTATTGCTTTTCTGCGTATAAATGGCTCGGCAACTTCATTGATGTTTATTGCGCTTTGTAAGCGGGTAGGGACATCTTCATTTTCTAAAGCACTCTGTAGAGCGAGTCCATTTATTACCGTTGCAAGCATCCCCATATGGTCGCCTTGTACGCGGTCCATACCACTACTGGCGCCAGAGAGCCCTCTAAAAATGTTTCCGCCGCCAATAACGATGGCCACTTCAACACCTTTACTGGTTATTTGTTTTATTTCTTGGGCGTATTCTTTAAGACGAACAGGGTCTATACCGTATTGTTGTTCGCCCATTAAGGCTTCGCCGGAAAGTTTAAGAAGTATTCTTTTGTAATGCATAGTTTGGGTTTGCTGTGGCAAAAATAATGAAAAATATTGATGCGATGGAAGGAAATACCGAAAGTAGTTTTAAGTGTAATTTATGGAGTTTAGATATTCAAATTTTTAGAGAACGAGAACCAAAATAGGAAAACACTATAATAAAACAGTAAAATTTTTTTCTGTGAATTCTCTTCTTAAAAAATCAACGTATATTTAATAAATTAACAAAAATAATAAATATGTATAAAAAATTTACCCACACGCTCTTACATTCATTGTTCTTTTTTTTTTCTAATTGCTCCCAATCCAGTGAGTTTACTTTTGAGTATCGATTATATGGTAGAAAGGGTAAATTCTGCCTATATTATGGTATTGAACCAAAGCACAGGGATTTCAGATAATTATATTCTAGATACTAATCTTGATGAGATTAGTCTAGACATGTCCAACCAATCAACTGGAATGTATTCCATCATTTTAATTTGTGATGGGGAAATACAGGATTCGAAAAATCTCGTAAAACAATAATTTAAAATATTTAGTATTATGAAAACATTATATAAATTAACTCAAAAAGCATTAAGCAGTTTTGCGCTCTTCTTTTGTCTCTCTCTAATGTCTTTTAACCTTTATGGGCAAATAACAAATATCCCAGACCCCAATTTTGAACAAGCTTTGATTGATTTGGGTATTGATAGTGATGGTACTGTAAATGGACAAGTTTTAACTAGTGATATTGAAAATGTGACAACACTTAATGTAGTGAATAAAGGAATATTTGATTTAACCGGAATTGAAGGGTTTGCCTCTCTGGAAAGTTTTGATGTTACTCAAAACCCCCTAACAGCTATCGATTTAAGCAACAATATTCAACTGAAAGAGTTGTATTGCTCTAATTGGGGTGGTTTTTTCATTTTGGACATTAGATCTTTGAACCTTTCCCATAATATAAATTTGGAATTGCTTTATGCTGAAAATTTATTTTTATTAGAAGAACTAAATGTAAAAAATGGAAATAATGCTATGTTGACAGTTGAACTATCTTGCGAATTTGAAGGTGATCCTTGCGAATTAACAGAATTAAATTGTGTAACGGTAGATGATGAAGAAGCTGCAACAAATAATGAACCGCCGTATGATACTTGGTATATAGCGGCTGTTTTTAATTATTCTGAAGATTGCACCTTAGGCATATCCAGCCAAGAGGACACTTTATTTTCAATCTATCCCAACCCAGCACAAAACGAACTCTTTATAACTTCAAAAAACACCTTAGGAAATCTAAGCCTCAAAATCTTCAACATAGAAGGCAAACTGTTAAGCACTCAAACATTAGAAGTTGTAAAGCAAACTTCCATCGATGTTTCCCAATTAAAGAGTGGTATTTATTTTCTTAACATCGAAGATGAAAACGGCAATATAACAATCAAAAAATTTATTAAAGAATAGATAGGATTCTCAACTTTATTTTATCCTGAGCGCAGTCCAAGGGTACGGACAAACGTTTCACAAAAAAAAGAGGCTGAAATTAATCAGCCTCTTTAGGTTTTATAAAATACGTTTAAAAAGCTTATGCTAAAGAAACTCTTTTAAAGCCTACAACTTCAACATCGCCATAGGTTTTTACGTAATCTGCAACGCTTTTCTTGTCGTCTTTAATAAAGTTTTGGTCAAGCAACGCTTTTTCGTGATCTAAAGTAGTGTTGTCACTAATAAAACGCTCTAATTTTCCAGGAAGGATTTTATCCCAGATTTGTTCTGGTTTTCCTTCAGCTTTCAATTCTGCTTTTGCATCTTCTTCAGCTTGTGCTAATACTTCTGGAGTTAATTGAGCTCTAGAAATGTATTTAGGAACATTTTTAAGTGTTTTTCCTAAACGACCTAACTCGATATTGTCTTTTTCAATTACAGCGATTCTCGCTTCAGTTTCTGAAGCTACAAATTCTGGATCAAAATCTTTGTATGAAAGTGTAGTAGCTCCCATAGAAGCAACTTGCATAGACACGTCTTTTGTCAAGTCTGCTGCGTTGTCTACAGCTTTTGAAAGACCTGTAAGTGCTGCAATTTTGTTAACGTGTACGTAAGCACCTACAAATGGAGCTTCCATAATTTCGAAACCACCTATTTCTATTTTCTCGCCTATAACACCGGTTTGCTCAGTTAATTTTTCAGCAACTGTCATTCCACCGAAATCTGCAGCTAAAAATTCATCTTTAGAGGTTGTGTTTAAAGCAACTTCAGCTAATTTATTTGCCATTTCAACAAACGAATCGTTTTTTGCAACGAAATCTGTTTCGCAATTTAGAGAAATAGCCACACCTTTAGTGTTATCGCTATTTACTTTTGCAGTAGCAACACCTTCGCTAGAATCGCGGTCGGCTCTTTTTTCAGCAATTTTCTGTCCTTTTTTTCTAAGGATAGCGATTGCTTCTTCCATATTGCCTTCAGCTTCTACCAATGCCTTTTTACAGTCCATCATACCAGCGCCGGTGGCTTGTCTTAGTTTATTTACTTCTGCGGCTGTGATCTTTGCCATTTGTATAAATTTTTTAAGTTTAATATTAAAAAAAGTCGTTCAATTAATTTTCTACAAAGAAAAGAACCAAACGACTTTTAAATTTTAAGATACCGTTATTATTCTTCTTCTTTTTTAGCTTTCGCTGGCTTTGCTTCTTTAGTTGAAGTGGCTTCAGCTTTTGCTTTTTTAGGAGCTTTTTTTGCTGCTTTTTCCATGTTTTCTTCGTCCTTAGCATCGTCTTTTCCAGATTTTCTTTCAGAAAGTCCTTCAACAATAGCTTCAGAAACAAAACTCATAATGCTTTCAATAGATTTTGAAGCATCATCGTTTGCTGGTATTACGTAGTCAATAACACGAGGGTCACTGTTAGTATCTACCATTGCGAAGATTGGAATGTTAAGTTTTAAAGCTTCAGCAACTGCAATGTGCTCGCGAGTTGTGTCTACAACAAAAAGTGCTGCAGGAAGACGACTCATATCTGAAATAGAACCTAAGTTCTTTTCTAATTTAGCACGAAGACGATCTACAGCCAAACGCTCTTTCTTAGAAAGGGTGTTGAAAGTACCATCTTGCTTCATTCTGTCTATAGAAGACATTTTTTTAACCGCTTTACGGATAGTTACAAAGTTAGTAAGCATACCACCTGGCCATCTTTCTGTGATGTAAGGCATGTTTGCGTTCTTTGCTTTTTCAGCAACGATGTCTTTTGCTTGTTTTTTGGTAGCTACAAAAAGGATTTTGCGACCACTAGCTGCTATTTTTTTAAGGGCTTCGTTAGCCTCTTCAATTTTTGCAGCGGTTTTGTAAAGATTGATAATGTGGATCCCGTTGCGTTCCATATAGATATACGGTGCCATGTTTGGGTTCCATTTGCGGGTAAGGTGGCCAAAGTGCACACCAGCTTCAAGTAAGTCTTTTACTTCTACTTTTTTTGCCATTTTTGTTTTAGTTTACGTTCTGTGAAAGGATAGCAACCTCTCCGCCAAGGCAGATTTGGTTTAGATGCTAAACTAACTCCGCTATAAGCGGATAACAGCTTTTTTAATTAATAATAAATATGAACTTTTCAACTGCTATTGGGTATCTCCAGAGAGACACCCAATAAAGTTGAATAAAATTAACGTTTCGAGAATTGGAATTTCTTACGCGCTTTCTTCTGTCCGAATTTCTTACGCTCTACCATTCTTGGGTCTCTAGTAAGTAAGCCTTCTGGCTTTAAGATACCGCGATTTTCGTCATTAAGCGTACACATAGCGCGAGAAATTGCAAGGCGAATTGCTTCTGCCTGTCCTGTTATTCCACCACCAAATACGTTTACGTTAATATCGAAAGTTGTTTCGTTATCTGTAAGTACTAAAGGTTGTTTTACTTTATACTGTAGGGTTCCAGTTGGAAAATAGTTCTCCAACTCACGCTTGTTAACAGTGATTTTTCCTTTACCTTCTTTAAGGTATACACGTGCAACAGCGGTTTTTCTTCTACCTATTTTGTGAATTGTCTCCATTACTTGTTGTCGTTAAGGTTAATAGCTCTAGGTTTTTGTGCTTCTTGACCGTGGTTTGCGTCTGCATAAACCTTAAGGTTTCTGAAGATTTCCGCGCCCAATTTGTTTTTAGGAAGCATTCCTTTCACAGCTTTTTCAACAAGCCTTGCAGGGTCTTTTTTGTACATTTCTGTAGCGGTAAGGCTACGTTGTCCACCTGGGTAACCCGTGTGGCGAATGTACGTTTTGTCATTCCATTTGTTTCCGGTAAGGTTTACGCTACCGGCGTTGATAACAATCACGTTATCACCGCAATCTACGTGCGGGGTGAAACTTGGTTTGTGCTTACCGCGAAGTAATTTAGCAACTTCGCTTGCAAGACGACCCAATGCTTGCCCGTCCGCATCTACTACCAACCATTCTTTTACAACGGTATTCTTGTTAGCAGATACTGTTTTGTAACTTAATGTATCCATTTAGTTTTTTGTCAATCGTTAATAAATCATTGTTTTCTCACCCTCAAACAAAACGAATTTTGCCTAAGAGGGGTGCAAATGTAGTGTTATTTATTTGAAAAGCAAGGGGTGAGTGAAATATTTTATAACACAAAAAAGCATAATACCACTTCGATGAAAAAATCTTGAAAAAAGAATCAAGACAATAAAATTGTTTCGTTTTCTCCCGACAAGCTATGGAGATCGTTTTCGATTTCGATTTCGTTTTCGTTTTCGATTTCGATTTCGATGTCGTTTTCTCCCGACAAGCTATCGGGATCGATTTCATTGGTTATTCCTTTACAAACTGCTTTAAAGTCACATTTTTTACGGAATACTACTGCATACCGCTACAGATTACTGCCTTTTTTTTAATGCGCCTCCAGCCAATTTTCGCCAATCCCCAAATCTACATCCAATGGAACGGAAAGCTTGTAGGCGTTTTCCATTTCGTGCTTAACCATGGTTTTTAGTTTTTCTAATTCGGGTTTGTAAGCGTCAAAAACAAGTTCATCATGTACTTGAAGGAGCATTTTACTTTGGTAGTTTTCTGCTTCTAGTTTTTTGTGAATGTTTATCATCGCTATTTTAATGATATCTGCTGCGCTTCCTTGTATTGGAGCGTTTACGGCGTTTCGCTCTGCCGCACCACGCACTATGGCATTACTACCGTTAATGTCTTTTAAGTAACGTCTTCGTCCTAATACGGTTTGTACATAACCATTATCGCGCGCAAAATCTATTTGCTCACTCATATAATTGCGCAGCTTCGGATAGGTTTTATAATAGGTGTCTATCAAATCTTTTGCTTCGCCACGCGAAAGATCTGTCTGGTTGCTTAAACCAAAGGCTGATACACCGTAAATAATCCCGAAATTCACCGTTTTTGCATTGCTTCGTTGCTCGCGAGTAACTTGATCTAAAGGAACATTAAATACTTTTGAAGCGGTAGAAGCGTGAATGTCTTCACCGTTTTTAAAGGCTTCTATCATTGTGGTTTCTTCGCTTAAAGCAGCGATAATGCGCAGTTCTATCTGGCTGTAATCTGCAGCCATTAAAACGTAATCTTCGTTTCTTGGGATAAATGCTTTTCGCACTTCGCGACCACGCAGCGTTCTAATTGGTATGTTTTGAAGGTTTGGGTTGTTACTGCTTAACCTTCCTGTTGCGGCAACAGTTTGCACATAGTCTGTGTGTACGCGACCCGTAGTTTTTTCTACCTGTTCTGGCAGTGCATCTACATAAGTACTTTTCAACTTTGCCAATCCGCGATATTCTAAAACATCACTTATTATTTTGTGGTCTTTTGCCAGATATGAAAGCACGTCTTCTGCGGTGGAGTACTGTCCTGTTTTGGTTTTTTTAGGTTTGTCTATCAGTTTTAATTTTCCAAAGAGAATTTCGCCCAATTGCTTTGGCGAGGCAATATTAAAAGTTTCGCCTGCTTCCTCGTAGATGTTTTTTTCTAGTTGAAGTATGTCTTTGTCTAATGCTTCTGAAAGGTTTTTAAGAAAATCGTTATCTAGATTAATTCCTTCCAACTCCATCGTAGCTAATACTCTAAGTAGGGGCACTTCAATTTCATCGAAGAGTTTTTGAGTATTGGCTTCACCCAATTCTTTTTCAAAATGCTCTTTAAGCTGAAAGGTTATATCTGCATCTTCTACAGCGTATTCCGTTTGTTTTTCTATGGCTACATCGCGCATACTGAGCTGGTTTTTACCTTTTTTACCTATAAGCTCAGTAATTGATACCGGGCTGTAGTTGAGGTAGGTTTCGCTCAAAATGTCCATATTGTGGCGCATATCTGGGTTTATAAGATAGTGCGCTAACATAGTGTCAAACAATTTTCCTTTTACTGAAATATTGTATTTAGCCAAGACCTTAATATCGTATTTTAAGTTCTGCCCTATTTTCTGAATAGTTTCGTCTTCAAAGAAGGGGCGGAGCTCTTCTATAAGCTGTTGTGCTTCATCGCGATTTTCTGGAAAGGGAATGTAAAAACCTTTTCCTTTTTCCCAAGAGAAAGCAATACCAACTAATTCTGCCTCTAATGGGTTTAATCCCGTGGTTTCGGTATCAAAACACACGCTTTTTTGCTTCATTAAATTTTGAAGAAACAGTTTGGTACCCATACCGGCTTGTACTGTTTGATAAAAATGCTCTGTGTTTTCTATAGTTGCACGAGTGTTGAATGCTTTTATAGTTTCGGAAGCTTCGCCATCACCGCCAAAAAGTGAAAACTGCCCTTCACCAGCAGTCCCTTTCTGCCCTTTGGGCATCTCCCCCGTGGAGGGAGAAGAGGTTCCTGTTATCTTAGAATTGGTTTTACTGTCTTTTGTTTGATGGCTAGTGCCAATAGAGGCCATTCCCGCTTCAGAAAAAGCATTTATAAAATTATCTTTAAGTCTTCTAAATTCTAAATCGTCAAAAATCTCCAGTACTTTTTCGGTATCTGGCGGGCACATTTCAAAATCTGCTTCGTTAAATTCTACAGGTACATCTAGCATAATAGTAGCTAGTTTTTTACTCAGTAAGCCCAGCTCGCCATTGGCTTCAACTTTCTCCTTCATTTTGCCTTTAAGCTGTGCTGTATTAGCAAGTAAGCCTTCCATAGAGCCAAATTCTGCAAGGAATTTTTTAGCTGTTTTTTCACCTACTCCTGGAAGCCCAGGAATGTTATCGCTACTATCGCCCATCATACCTAAAAAGTCTATTACTTGTAGTGGGTCTTTTACTTCAAATTTCTTTTGAACCTCTGGAATACCCCAAGTTTCATAACCTCCGCCAAATACAGGACGGTACATAAAGATATTTTCAGAAACTAATTGCGCAAAATCTTTATCGGGAGTAACCATAAAAGTAGTGTAGCCTTCTTTTTCGGCTTTTTTTGCCAGAGTACCTATAACGTCATCTGCTTCAAAGCCTTCTTTTACCATTATAGGTATTTTCATAGCCTCAAGGATGTTGTAGATATATGGAATAGCAAACTTTATAGGATCTGGGGTCTCATCTCTATTAGCCTTGTATTCTGGAAACATCTCGTTGCGAGCCTCACTACCGCCTTTGTCAAAACAAACGGCTAAGTGGTCTGGACGTTCTCTTTTCACTACGTCTATTAGCGAGTTCATAAACCCCATGATGGCCGAGGTATTCTGACCTTTACTGTTTAAACGTGGGTTTTTTATTAAAGCGAAATACCCTCTAAAGATTAGAGCGTAAGCATCGACAAGGAAGAGCCTTTTTTTTTCTGACATAGTTTAGGTGTACTTATGCTTCAAAAGTAAAAAGAAGTATTTGGAAAACCGCTTATAAATCAATAAAAAAAGCCGCTCCCCCAAGCGGCTTTTACACTAACATAGCTGTATATATATTACGGCTAGTCTTTTTTTTATAGACGCACATACAATTACTTTTAATTGTTTTATGCTCTTTGTAGTTTTTTTAAAACCTGTTTGTAGTGGACAGGGTTTTTATTTACAGTTTAAAAGTATGAGAAGTGGTGTAAAAAAAAATAATTATTTAGTGAAGCGTGTGTTTTTTTTAGTGAAAACACTTTTATAGCTAATGAAAGCTAATGATCTTGTAATCTAGACATAACTTCTGCTTTATGCGAAGCAGCTAAAGGAATTTTATTACTACCCAAAAAAACCTTTGAAGCGCTAACGGAAGAGATTTTTTTAATGTTTACCCAATAAGAACGATGTGTTTGTACAAAATTGTTGGGATTCAGTTTTTCAGAAGTTTTTTTAAGCGTGTGAGGTACTAAATAAGACACAGTAGCTGTGACTACATAACAATAATTATCGAATGCCTTTAAATATTCTATGCTTTCTTGGTTTACTTTATGGGTGCGACCTTCAGCTTTTAACAAGATAAAGTCCTGATTTGTAATAGAGAAATTATGCCAAGCGAGTTCAATATTACTTCGCAATCCGTTTTCAGTAAAGGGTTTTACAATATAGCCTAAAGGATGTGTTTCTTTTACACGTTTTATGGTCTCTGGGTCGGTTTGCGATGTAAGATAAAGATATGGAATGTTGCGGAAGTCTAATTCCTTGGCTAAATCTACCCCATCCTTTTCACCTTCTAGTTGTATATCTAGTAAAACCAAATCTGGATAGTGTTTATCTATCTTTTGTAAAGCTTCTTCATATTCATCACTATCTCCAAGTACATGAAACCCCTGTTTTTTTAAAGCCGAAGTGATTGTAGCCACAATAAGTGGTTCGTCTTCAACGATATAGATATTTAGTGGTTTCAATTTTTTTTAGTTTGCCTCAATGGAAAGTTAAGACTAACTTTTAAAATATGCGCAAAATTTTTAGTAAAATTACTTCTTTTTTTAGTGAAGGTATTCTTTTGGTCGCTTTAAAGTTCATTAAACCTGTGTATATCAATTGTAGCTAAAGTCCCACTTAAACTGCCTTTTGAAAACCCGACCTTAGCTTTGAGTTTTTTTGACAAGGCCGTTATAAGTTGAATGCCAAAAGAAGATTCTTTAATTTCTGAAGGCATTCCCACACCATTATCCTCTACTTCAAGCAGTAGTTTGTCGTCATATTTTTTAAATCTAATTTGCATTTCGCTTTTTTCTGAAACAGGTTTAAAAGCGTGCTTTAAAACATTAGTAATTAACTCGTTTAAAATAAGTCCTAAGGGAGTAATCGTTTCAATGTCTAATACTAATGGCGCTACATCTAAGCTGTATTTAATAGTGTTTTCTTCAAACTGATGACTTTCAAAAATATCTTTTGTTAAATCGGTAAAATATTCCTCTGTGCTTATACCCACCAATTGTTCTTTGCTATATAATTTTTGGTGGATTAAAACCATAGAGCGCACCCTGTTTTGCGCTTCTTTCATTGCGAGCTTTGCCTCTTTGTCTACAATGTTTTCAGATTGTAAGTAGAGCAATGATGACACTATCTGAAAACTGTTTTTTACTCTGTGATGAGTTTCTTTTAAGAGGGCGTTTTTTTCATCAATTGAAGCCTCCAAGAGGATTTTTTGTTTTGAAAGCTCTATGTTTTTGCGTTTGTTTTTCAGAAAAAAGAAAACTAATAGTATAAATAATACTAGGATAGAGCCCAAAATCCATGACATTAATTTTTGAGCAGCTTCTTTTTTATCTAATTCGCGTTGGTTTTTTTCAGTTTCATATTGTGCTTCAAGTTCAAAAACAGTTTCGTCACGTTGTTTTTCTTTTATCTCTTCAAAAACGTTTATATAAGCATCTCTATATTCAAGCGCTTTCTTGTAGTTTCCTATAAAAGCATAATAATCTGCCAAGCTTCGAAGCAATAGGCTTTTATCTCTAATTCCTGAAGTGCTTATAGCAGCCTCGGCACGTTTTAAAACGCCTTTCATATTTGTGCTATCCTTAAATTTTACCTTAGAATTGAGTAAAAAATAAAGATTTGCTTCAGAATCGGGGTTTTCTGGGTTTATTTCAGTCGCTTTTTCTATAAAATACATTGCTTCAGAAAAGTTACCTTGTTTGGTTAATAAATTTCCCAAATTGGCATAAGTACTATAGTCCATCTCTTTTTTAATAGGGATCTCTAAGCTTTGGAGCATGTATTCTTTTGCTTTTTCAAAATTTTCTAGCGAAGAATTAACAGACCCCATATTTATTAAGCATTTTTTTTGAAGCTCTAAATCGTTGGTTTCTTGAGCAGAAGCATAAGCAATAGTGTAATATTTTAATGCGTTTTCATAACTGTCTGTTGTGTGAAACATCACCCCAAGGGTGTGGTAAATAGCTGCAGAATACGGAAGTTTGTGTTCTTCGCAGAGACTAATGCCTTCAAAATAAAAAGCACTTGCCTTTTCATAATTGCCATCTACAATTTCATGATAAAGTCCTTTGGTTTCTAGGGCTATTACTTGCCCTAAATAGTATTTTTTTTCTTTTGAAAGCTTAAAAGCTTTATCGGCATAGATTAGCGCACTGTCGTTTTGAGTAATAATATACTCCCAAGCTAGATCTGAATAAAGCTGTACTTTTTCTGAAGTTTTGGTTGTACTGTCTATTGCAAATAAAAGCGTTTCTTTTTCAGAAAGTGAATTTCCGTTTTGTGAAAAACTGAGGCATGCAAAAATTAGACAGACAAAAAGCGTAATTTTTTTCAATAGAAAATCGATTGGTTAGGATTTTCAAGGTACAATTTTTTTTGTTTTCCTACGGAAGTTATTGACTTCTATCTCTTACTTTTTCTTCAATGGTTTGCTTGTACTCAAAAATGCTGCTTGAAGCATTACTCTTAACTAAAAGCAATAACGAAATAATAAGAAAAAAAAGATATTTCAATTGGGGCTAATTTGATAATCACAAGATACTGTTTTTTGTTTTTTTATGCTAACCACTTAATGTGTATAAAACACTACAAAATAAATTAGTGTTAGTTAATTTAACAAAAGCATTAATCTTTCCCTAGATTAGAAAAGCGACAACAAACAAAAGTTAAATGATTGGTTTTAGGTGCTTAAAAAAAATTATTCTGAAAAGATACTAAAACCGTTAAATAAAAGTGAAGGTGTATTTCAGTTTTTTGAAACTAACTACTTTTAAAAATTCATTTTACTGTATGCGTTGGTTTATTTTTATTGTTGTTTATATTTTAATAGATATTTATGCTTTTCAGGCTGTACGAACAGTTGTTAAAAGCCCGTGGTTACAAGGTTTATATTTTTTTGTTTCCCTATCAGTATTAGCGGGATTAATCTATGAAATTTCTTTTGTCGCTTCCTCAAGAATGATGGAATCTCCAAAAATGTATGTCTTCGGAGTTTTCTTGGCTATTTTTTTACCCAAACTTATAATTGTAATTTTTATGTTTGGAGAAGACATAGGGCGCTTTTTTGTAGGTTTATATCTCAAAATAAACGGAAGCAACGAAACGAGTTTTATGCCTTCCCGTAGAAAATTTGTGAGCACTCTTGCTCTAGGTATTGCCGCCATTCCTTTTGCCTCTTTGCTTTATGGTATGTTTCAGGGTAGGTATAACTACAAGGTTTTAAAATATTCCTTAGCGTTTGATGACCTGCCAGAGGAGTTTGACGGTTTTACACTAACCCAAATAAGCGATATACACAGTGGTAGCTTTGACAATTATAACAAAGTAGAATATGCGGTAAACCTAATCAATGAACAAAAGAGTGATGTTATTCTGTTTACTGGCGATTTGGTAAACGATACAGCCGATGAAATGAACGACTGGAAAGCACTTTTTTCAACCTTAAAAGCGCCTCAAGGTGTGTTTTCGATTTTAGGAAATCACGACTATGGCGATTATATTTCTTGGGAATCTGCAACAGCAAAAGCTGAAAACCTTCAAAAGTTGAAAACGATTCAGCAGGAAATGGGCTGGAACTTACTACTTAATGAAAGTAGGTATATAGAAAAAAACGGTGCTAAAATTGCCTTGATAGGAGTAGAGAATTGGGGTGAAAATGGCTTTAAACAGGCAGGAGACCTCACCAAAGCTTGCGAGACAATTAATACTAAAGATTTTAAAATCTTAATGAGTCACGATCCCTCGCACTGGCAATCTCAAGTAAAAGACGACCCCCGACATTTTCAATTAACCCTGAGTGGCCATACACACGGAATGCAATTTGGTATAGAAATTCCAGGGATTATAAAATGGAGCCCTATAAAATACCAGTATAAAAATTGGGCGGGGATATATGAAGAATTTGGAAGATACATTAATGTAAACAGAGGTTTTGGTTATTTAGGCTATCCTGGTAGGGTAGGTATTTGGCCCGAGATTACTGTAATTCAACTTAAAAAGAAACAGAATCCTGTATAGTAAAAGGGAAATGTTATATTTGTATTACAATTGTTCCACTAACTCACTAGGCAAATGTCAAAATTTGGAGAATTAATTGAAACGCGTATTCCCGTATTATTAGATTTTTATGCTGATTGGGATGAAGCTTCTAAAGAAATGCACCCAGTTTTACGAGATGTAGCTGCAGCATTAGGCGATAAAGCGCGCGTAATTAAAATAGATGTAGAAAAAAACAAAGAACTCGCAGATGCACTTCGGGTTAAGGGACTACCCACTTTAATGATCTACAAAAATGGCGAAATGAAATGGCGCCAAAGTGGAGAGCAAGATGCAAATACCCTAATTGGTCTTGTAAAAGAATACGTGTAAACGCTATTTTTTTTGCTGAAGCGAAGCGCAATTCCAACCACTTTCTGCTATAAAATCTAAAACTCTCGGTAATACATACCGAAGGTTTTTCTCTGCCTTTAAACTATCGTGAAAGACGATAACACTTCCCGGTTGTATATTTTTTAAAACATTTTGAAGACATTTTTCTTCGGAAACATCTGCGCTGTAATCATAGCTAATGATACTCCACATAACAATTTTGAAGCCCTTTTCCTGAAGAATCCTTGCCTGTTTAGATTTTATTCTTCCATAAGGCGGACGGAATAAAACCTGACGATTAACAGCTACCGATTGCTGGTTGTTTTTTTCTGAATCTAAATGCTGCTCGGCATAAGCTGTCATCTGGTTTTCTGCTTTCAAAACATTTTTTACATATTTTGAAGTTTTGGTTTTCCATCCGTTTAAATGATTAAAAGTGTGATTGCCTACAGCGTGTCCTTCGTCGCGTACTTTTTGATAAATTTCAGGATGTTTTTTAATGTTTTCACCTATACAAAAAAAGGTGGCTTTTGCTTGGTGTTTTTTTAGCTCATCAACTACCCATGGAGTAACTTGGGGGATGGGGCCATCGTCAAAGGTTAGATAAACAGTGTTTTTAGAATCTGAAAATGCCCAAATACGTTCAGGGTAAAACCACTGAATAAATTTGGGCATTTTAGCTAATTGTAAGTGCAAGGTTCGTTAATTTACGGGTGCTTCTTCTGTGTTAGTATCTGTAGCTTCTTGCTGCATTAATTGTAATAAATTTGAATCTAAAGGCATTTCTACCGCTTCTTCGCTTTCAAGATCTCTGTCTAAATCCATGGCTTCATCTGGAGAGTAAAAATGACGGAATAGTTTTAAATATCCATTAAATTCTTCAGCTTCAGCTCTGCCGTATGCTTCATCGTCATATATAACAACTATCTGTACTAAGCTTCTATAACGTTCCATATCACTTATAATTTCTTCGGCTATGGCGCGCTGTCTATTAAACTTTAAGCCGTTGTAATACGTTAATTTCTCTTGGTACTTTTTAGTTACTTCTTCATAAACTTCTCTTGCCTTTTCTGTTTTTTCAAGCTCGTAATAACCAATTACATACGGCTCTAAAAGCGAATAGTATTCAAAATACTTAATCGGCATTTTTTCCATTGCAAGATCGAGTACTTTTTCTGCTTTTTCGGTTTTATCTTCGTTTATAAGTGCTTCAGCAAGACGAGCTAGATTACTCCTGTAGGTTATTCCGTTTCTACGTGTTTCGGTATCGTGGTATATATCTGGACTTCCACTATTACCCCAATCAAAAGACATGACAATATCGTACATTTTGTCTGAGTCTAATCTTCCCATGTCAAAAGGATTTCTTTTGTCTATAGGTGTTTTTATAGGAACAAGTTTATAGACAACACCATCTAATTGTAAATAGTCTTTCATCCATAAATAGTCGTCATCACCAAAACTACCCCCGCTAAAGTAAATAGGACGTTCCCAGTTGTTGTTGGCGATAATGTCTAGCATCATCATTCTGTTTTTGTAAATGACGTCGCCCTTTAAATTTATTTCTATATACGGTACTATTTTATCTGCGTCTTTAGCATCTACAATTCCGTTTTTCAAAACCGTTTCTTTGTTGACAGGAATACGAATAACTTTTGAAGGAAAGGTGTTTACTAACTGTCCGCTAGGAAGCTCCATTTGTGTAGCTGGGCTATCGTTGGCTACAAAATTCATCCAAGTGTTAATATCAATAGTGTCTTTGGTTGTTTGTTGATAAATTAGGAAGTCTCGCGTTCCCCAGCGATACTTCTCATGAGTTAATTGCGAAGGGATAGGGTCGCTAGTGAAAGCTTTTTTCTTCATATCGTCTATATACCAGTCTGTTTGAAATAAACTAGTGTTTACAATACGTACATCCTGTCTGTATCCTTCAATGTTTTGCGCATACCAGAGCGCAAAGGTGTCGTTATCGCCTATAGTAAATATAATTGCGTTTTCGTCGCAGGAATCTAGGTACATTTTACCCATAGACTGTGCTGTATAGCGGTTGCTTCTGTCGTGGTCGTCCCAGTTTTGAGTAGCGAGTAAAACTGGCGCCGCCAAAGCAGAAATACCGAGTACAACGGGCAGTGCGAGCTTGGGTTTTAGGTATTCTTTAGCTAAATCGAAAAGGGCGTAGACCCCATAGCCTATCCACATTGCAAAAACGTAAAAACTTCCTACCAATGCATAGTCACGTTCCCTAGGTTCAAAAGGTCTTTCATTTAGATAAACCTTTAATGCTAGACCTGTAAAAAGGAAAAATACAAGTAGAACCCAAAAGCTTTTTTGATCGTTTTTAAAGTGAAATACCAAACCTATAACACCTAGAATTAAGGGAAGGAAAAAGTAAGTGTTTCGCGCTTTATTGTCACTCATATCACTAGGAAGATTATCTTGACTGCCTAAACGCAGTTCGTCAATAAATTTTACGCCGCTTAGCCAATTGCCGTGCAAATCTGTGTATTGACCTTGTACATCGTCTTGTCTACCGGTAAAATTCCACATGAAATAACGCCAATACATATAGCCAAATTGAAACTCGAACATAAATTTCATATTCTGAAAAAAGGACGGTTTTTGTATGTCGAGATATTGACCAAAATTCTTTAAAAACTTATCGTAATCTGTTTTATCAACAAGGCCTTGGTTGTAGGCTTGTTTAAATTTGTTTACTTCATCTACAAGTCTAGGCTCACTTAAGTATTCGCTTTTTACCGAAAAATCTAAACCGCCAGTAAACTCCATATAATTGGCGTTGTGTTCTGTACTCCACATTCGCGGCAAAAATGCTTTTTGAGCATCTTCAGTATTCTGGCTAGCGTTTTTATAGTTATTTACAATAATGTACTTACCTGTGGTTTCGTCTTTTTCGTACTTCGGTTTGTCGTCTTTATAGGGATTGTCTTCATCTAAACCAGCATAGGTTTCGGTAAAAAGTGGGCCGTAAAAAAGGTGTGTTTCTGGGTATTGTTCCCTGTTGTAGTACGCTAAGAGTTCGCGTGCGTTATTGGGGTTATTTTCGTTAATTACCGTTCCGGCGTTTGCGCGTATAGGAAGCATTAACCAACTAGAAAAACCTATAAATATAAAAAGTACGCAAAGTAATAATGTATTTAGCTGTACAAAGCCTTTGTTTCTTGTGTAGCGAAGCCCATAAATAAATAGAACGATAAAAAGAAGTGCGGCAAATATGGTTCCTGAGTTAAACGGAAGCCCAATACTGTTTACAAAAAACAATTCGGAAGCACTAAAAAACTTCATCGTCATAGGCAGTAACAATTTAAAGATAAAAAGTAGAATTGCTACCGTAACGATATTGGCGATTATAAAGTTTCTAATGGTAATTGTTTTGTAATGCTTAAAGAAATATAAAAACCCAATTGCAGGAATCGTAAGTAGTGCCATAAAGTGAACCCCAAAAGAAAGGCCTATAATAAAAGCAATAAGTATTACCCATCTGTTACCGCGTGGTTCTAGCATATCCTGTTCCCAGCGCAATGCGGTATAAAATAACACCGACATTAAGAAAGCAGCACTAGCATAAACTTCGGCTTCTACAGCATTAAACCAAAAACTATCTGTAAAAGCAAAAGCTAAAGCTCCTACAGCAGCGCTACCTATAATTGCAATAGCTCCTGTTTTATCTATTTCTTGATGTTTAGAGACTACGTTTTTCAATAAAATAGTAAGCGACCAGAATAAGAAAAGTATAGTAAATGCACTTGAAAAAACAGACATTAGGTTAATTGTAAGTGCTATCTGGGAAGCGTCTGGTGCAAAAATTGAAAAGAAAGCACCTAGCAATTGGTAAAGTGGAGCCCCTGGAGGGTGTCCAACCTCTAAATTACTAGCTGTAGTTATATACTCGCCAGCATCCCAAAAACTGGCTGTAGGCTCTACGGTTAGCCAATATGCAGTTAAAGAAATAGCAAATACTAGCCAGCCCGTAATTTTATTCCATTTTGTAAAGTTGAAAGAACCCATAAGCACTTAAAATTTTTATGGCACGAATTTACTAATAATATAAATAGCCCCACATATGTAATTGAGCTAACGTATATAATGATGTATTATTTTTAACATACTTTAGTCTAAAAGTGAATAAAGTTTAATTTTTTGAAAAAAATGTTTGTACAAGCCAAACTTTGTATTAAATTTGCATCCGCATTACGGTATTGGCCCATGGTGTAACTGGCAACACGTCTGTTTTTGGTACAGAAGAGTCTAGGTTCGAGCCCTAGTGGGCCAACAAAAATTGAATCCCAATCTTTAAAAAAGGTTGGGATTTTTTTCTTTTACAGTATAACTTGAAAGGGCTTGCTGGCCCACGTGACCGTGGGTGATGCGAGTTGAAAATAGAACATTTTTAAATCGTATCGTTTCTCTTTGTAGAATCCCAATCTTTAAAAAAGGTTGGGGTTTTTTTCTTTTACAGTGAAACTTGAAAGAGCTTGCTGGCCCACGTGACCGTGGGTGATGCGAGTTGAAAATGGAACATTTTTAAATCGTATCGTTTCTCTTTGTAGAATCCCAATCTTTAAAAAAGGTTGGGATTTTTTTCTTTTACAGTGAAACTTGAAAGAGCTTGCTGGCCCACGTGACCGTGGGTGATGCGAGTTGAAAATGGAACATTTTTAAATCGTATCGTTTCTCTTTGTAGAATCCCAATCTTTAAAAAAGGTTGGGATTTTTTTCTTTTACAGTGAAACTTGAAAGAGCTTGCTGGCCCACGTGACCGTGGGTGATGCGAGTTGAAAATGGAACATTTTTAAATCGTATCGTTTCTCTTTGTAGAATCCCAATCTTTAAAAAAGGTTGGGATTTTTTTCTTTTACAGTGAAACTTGAAAGAGCTTGCTGGCCCACGTGACCGTGGGTGATGCGAGTTGAAAATGGAACATTTTTAAATCGTATCGTTTCTCTTTGTAGAATCCCAATCTTTAAAAAAGGTTGGGATTTTTTTCTTTTACAGTGAAACTTGAAAGAGCTTGCTGGCCCACGTGACCGTGGGTGATGCGAGTTGAAAATGGAACATTTTTAAATCGTATCGTTTCTCTTTGTAGAATCCCAATCTTTAAAAAAGGTTGGGATTTTTTTCTTTTACAGTGAAACTTGAAAGAGCTTGCTGGCCCACGTGACCGTGGGTGATGCGAGTTGAAAATGGAACATTTTTAAATCGTATCGTTTCTCTTTGTAGAATCCCAATCTTTAAAAAAGGTTGGGATTTTTTTCTTTTACAGTGAAACTTGAAAGAGCTTGCTGGCCCACGTGACCGTGGGTGATGCGAGTTGAAAATGGAACATTTTTAAATCGTATCGTTTCTCTTTGTAGAATCCCAATCTTTAAAAAAGGTTGGGATTTTTTTCTTTTACAGTGAAACTTGAAAGAGCTTGCTGGCCCACGTGACCGTGGGTGATGCGAGTTGAAAATGGAACATTTTTAAATCGTATCGTTTCTCTTTGTAGAATCCCAATCTTTAAAAAAGGTTGGGATTTTTTTCTTTTACAGTGAAACTTGAAAGAGCTTGCTGGCCCACGTGACCGTGGGTGATGCGAGTTGAAAATGGAACATTTTTAAATCGTATCGTTTCTCTTTGTAGAATCCCAATCTTTAAAAAAGGTTGGGATTTTTTTCTTTTACAGTGAAACTTGAAAGAGCTTGCTGGCCCACGTGACCGTGGGTGATGCGAGTTGAAAATGGAACATTTTTAAATCGTATCGTTTCTCTTTGTAGAATCCCAATCTTTAAAAAAGGTTGGGATTTTTTTCTTTTACAGTGAAACTTGAAAGAGCTTGCTGGCCCACGTGACCGTGGGTGATGCGAGTTGAAAATGGAACATTTTTAAATCG
>JBLXDA010000007.1:0-94364 GCA_048264505.1 Aequorivita sp. | reverse complement strand
ACAGTGAAACTTGAAAGAGCTTGCTGGCCCACGTGACCGTGGGTGATGCGAGTTGAAAATGGAACATTTTTAAATCGCATCGTTTCTCTTTGTAGAATCCCAATCTTTAAAAAAGGTTGGGATTTTTTTCTTTTACAGTATAACTTGAAAGGGCTTGGGATCAAGGAGGATCAAGGATCGAGCCCATTTGTTGTGTTTATGTAAAAATAGTGGTGTCTGTAAAACGATTGTGTGAAGAATTACCCCTTCCGACTTTTAAACTGCCTGCGGCAGGTTAAAAGCCACCTTCCCCTAAAAATTAATATTCTAAAAATGCTTTACGTTAGCTAACGCGCTCATTTTCCATATCAATAACCTTTGCAACCGTCTTCACAAGGCGGTTGTGGTTTTTTACAAAAGGATTTGTTTGGTCCCAAACATAACCGGCAAGTACTGCACATATTTGCTCTTTTATAACAGGGTTTTCTGGGCGATGGAAAAATATTTTTTGAAGATTGCCTGTATACCATTCATGTACATAAGTTTTAAATACATCTACCCCTTTCATTATATAAGCAGTGTATTCTTCCTCCCAATTTACAGTTTCGCCAGTAAGTTCCTTGCTTATGAGTTTGGCTGCTTTTAGCCCAGATTCTGTTGCAAAAGTAACTCCAGATGAAAAGACAGGATCTAAAAATTCGGCGCTATTTCCTGTTAAAGCATAGCCGTTTCCATAAAGTTGCTTAACTGCTTTCGAATAATTTTTTATTATATAAGGTTCAAACAAAAATTCCTGATCTTTTAGTCTGTCGTAGTAATAATCTGAAATTTTCAGCATTTCACGCATTATTTCAGTATTCGTTCCTTTAAAAGATTCTATAAACTCTGTAGGGCCTACAAAACCAATGCTTGTATTTCCGTTGGAAAAAGGAATTACCCACAACCAAACTTCGTCTTTTACAACATCGAAAGTAATTAAGGTGCCTTCTGTGCCTTCGGGACGTTTGGTTTCTTTTACGTGAGTGAATATAGCAGAATTAGGGGTTAGGGTTGAGGGTTTGTCTAAGTCTAATAAACGTGGTAATACTCTGCCGTAGCCACTGCTGTCGATTATAAATTTGGCCTTTATTTTGTATTCTTCGCCGTCTTCTGTTTTAACAGTTGTTGTAGAATTACCTATGCCTTGAGTTGCTCCTTTAGAATCTTCAAATGCAACAGCTGTTACTTCGTGACCAAAAGAAACGTCTACTCCTTTTTTTACGATCTCTTGAGCAAGAGTATTGTCAAAATCGGCACGCGGTACTTGCCAGGTATAATCCCATCCCGCTGTGTGTTTTTTGCTGAAATCGAAATTACAGACTATGTTGTTTTTTAAAAATCGTGCTCCGGCCTTAACCTCAAACTTCTGCTCCATCAAACAATCTAGCAGTTCTGTTTCCTCAAAATGATCCATACAGCGAGGCAATAAACTTTCTCCAATTACAAAACGCGGAAACTTACTTTTTTCTACTACCTTAGCGCTAATTCCATTTTTATTTAGATAAGAAGCAGCAACACAGCCAGAAGGGCCTGCGCCAATAATTAACACATCAACTGTAACATCATTCATACTAATAAGATATAAATTGTTAAAAAATTCTAAATTTGCATTCTAAAATTACAAATTTTTTCAGAGGAAATTATAATAAATCATTGATTCAACTATAGATGCCAACATTACAAGGAAAACTAGATATTGTCGATTTCGATAAAATAATCTTCAAAAATGATGCTGTCCAACTTCACAAAGATATAATAGAAAGAGCTCAAAACAGTTTTGATTTTTTGAAAGAATTTTCTGAAAACAAAATTATTTACGGAGTTAATACTGGTTTTGGACCGATGGCTCAGTATAAAATAAAAGATGAAGAACGCATACAGCTTCAGTATAACCTTATTAAAAGTCACGCTTCTGGCACTGGCAACCCCATAGAACCAAAATATGTGCGTGCGGCTATGCTTGCGCGCTTAAACACCTTGAGCCTTGGCAATAGCGGTGTGCATCCTTCAGTTATAAAATTGATGGCAGCGCTTCTTAATAAAAATATTATTCCTTTAATATATGAGCACGGGGGCGTAGGGGCGAGTGGCGATTTAGTGCAGCTTGCGCATTTGGCGTTGGTATTAATAGGTGAAGGGGAAGTTTTTTATAAAGGGGAACGAAAAAATACAGATGAGGTTTTTAAAATTGAAAACCTTCAACCTATAAAAGTAGAATTACGTGAAGGCTTAGCCCTAATGAATGGCACCTCGGTGATGACAGGTATAGGCGTTGTAAATGTGCTGTACACAAAACAAATTATGCAGTGGATGATTAAAGCTTCTTCTGCAATTAACGAGATTGTTAAGGCATACGATGACCACCTTTCTTTTGAATTAAACCAAACAAAAATGCATAAAGGGCAGCGTCAGGTTGCCGAAATGATGCGTACTCATTTAAAAGACAGCAGTCTTACTCGTAAAAGAGAGCACCATTTATACAATGGAACCGCCAAAGAAGAGGTTTTTGTTGAAAAAGTTCAAGAATATTACTCTTTGCGTTGTGTGCCACAAATTTTAGGGCCTGTATTAGATACCTTAAATTCTGTTGAAAAAGTATTGATAGAAGAAGTAAATTCTGCTAACGACAACCCTATTGTAGATGTAGAAAAACAAAATGTGTATCACGGTGGAAACTTCCACGGCGATTATGTTTCTTTAGAAATGGACAAGCTAAAAATAGTAGTTGCAAAAATGACGATGCTTTCTGAAAGACAACTTAACTATTTGTTGAACTCAAAATTGAACGACATCTTACCTCCTTTTGTAAATTTGGGGAAACTTGGGTTAAATTTTGGGATGCAAGGGGTGCAGTTTACCGCTACCTCTACCACGGCAGAAAGCCAGATGCTAAGCAACCCAATGTATGTTCACAGTATTCCTAATAATAACGACAATCAGGATATAGTGAGTATGGGTACTAATGCTGCGCTTATTGCCAAAAAAGTGATTGAAAATGCTTTTGAAGTTGTTGCAATAGAGCTTATAACTATTGTTCAGGCAATAGAGTATTTAAAAGTACAGGATAAGGTTTCTTCCGAAACTAAAAAGTTGTATGATGATATACGTGCAATAGTGCCTGCATTTAAAGAAGACGTAGTTATGTATCCTTATGTAAATAGTGTAAAAGCGTTTTTGATGGATACAGCTAAATAAGTTCTGAATATTTTTTGTAAATTGTTTATCTCCTCAATAACTAAAAATCATCTTAATTATGAAAAGAATTTTTTCCATTGCGCTTATGCTTATTATTGGTATAACCGCAGTTACTGCACAGGAGTTAGCTTTGGTGCGCGACAACGATTTGTTTGGCTACATAAACAAGTCTGGTGAGTTTGTAATTCAGCCACAATTTGATAAAGCTGCAAGCTTTTCCGGCAAACTTGCCGCAGCTATGAAAGACAAAAAATGGGGTTTTATTAATAGCTCGGGAGAATGGGTAATCCAACCAGAATACGACCGTGTAAAAGCGTTTAATTCGGGCTATGCTGTGGTTTTAAAAAATGACCAATGGCAATATATTAATGCTAAAAACGAAACCTTAAGTATTCCCGCAACAGACAAAGTGTACGATTTTGACAATGGCGTTGCTTTAATAAGAAATGGCGAAAAAGTAGGTTTAATGAATACTGAAGGTAAAGTTATTTTAGAAGCAAAGTACGACGAGATAAAAGGCTTTAACAACAATCACGCTAAGTTTAAAAACGGCGAACTTTGGGGCTTGTTAAACAAAAAAGGAGAAGTTGTAGTGCCTGCAGAATATCTAGAAATAGGCGATTTCAGTAAAAACGGAATTTGGGCTAGAAAAGGCGATAGCTTTGGTGTATTGGTAGACGGAAACTTTTCGCCAATTAACGGCGTAGATAAAATTTGGGACTTCACAAACGATTCGCCATTAACCTATGTGCGTAGCAGTAAAAAAATGGGCTATATTAATGGTGTAGGAGAGTGGATAATCCAACCTGAATACGATAAAGTTCGTGCTTTTAATGCTGGTCTTGCGCCGGTAAATAAAGGTAAAGAATGGGGCTTTATTAATGAGAAAGGCGAAATGGTAATTGATTTGCAATACAGAGATGCGGAAATTTTTTCTGATAACGGACTTGCTCCTGTAAAAGAAAAAAAGCTGTGGGGCTTTGTAGATAAATCTGGAAAATTAGTGATCCCTATGGAGTACGATATCTCTATTGGTATGTTTGGCTTTCTGCAAAGTGGATCAGACAAAGGCTTTATTGATGGCCTAGCTCGAGTAAAGAAAGATAAAAAATGGGGCTTTATAAATGAAAAAGCCCAAGTGTTAGGAAAGTGGTACCAAAATGCCGAGGCTTTTGTAGATACTACTAAATAGAATAATGATGCTATTAACCTACAAGAATTTGCTATTCAAGTAATTTTCTTGTAGGTTTTTCAATAACTAAGAATGGAAGAGAAAAAAACAAAACAGAAATACGCATTAATAACTGGAGGTTCTCGAGGTATAGGTAGAGCAGTATGTATTCAGCTAGCAAAAGATTTACAGTACAACTTACTTATAAATTACAACGGCAATAAGGAGGCTGCACTACAAACACTTAAAGAAGTGGAAGCACTTGGCTGTAAAGGCGAAATCATTCAGTTTGATGTAACCCAAGCGGAGTCTGTTAATAAGGCATTTGACTTATGGCATGAAGCTAATAAAGACGCTATTATTGAAGTAATTATAAATAACGCTGGTATAACTAAGGATGGTCTTTTTATGTGGATGAAACCAGAAGACTGGCATAGTGTAATTAACACTAGTCTTAATGGGTTTTACAATGTAACAAATGCATTAATCCAGAAGTTATTGGTAAATAAATACGGAAGGATAATCAATATGGTTTCTGTTTCTGGATTAAAAGGAACTGCAGGACAAGTAAATTATTCTGCAGCAAAAGGTGCAGTTATTGGAGCCACAAAAGCATTGGCGCAAGAAGTTGCAAAACGAAATATTACGGTAAATGCCGTAGCACCCGGTTTTATAAAAAGCGATATGACCGCCGCTTTAGACGAAAAGGAATTGAAAAAAATGATTCCTGCAAATCGTTTTGGAGAAGCAGAAGAAGTAGCACAATTAGTTAGCTTTTTGGCGTCTTCAAAAGCATCGTATATTACAGGTGAGGTAATTAATATAAATGGCGGAATTTATTCATAAAAACAGGACTAGTGAGAAGAGTAGTAATTACGGGAATGGGTATTTATTCCTGCATCGGTAAAAACCTGCAGGAAGTAAAGGAATCCTTATACCAAGGTAAATCTGGCATAATTTCAGACGAGAAACGCAAAGAGTTTGGCTATCGTTCTAGTTTAACGGGTTGGGTTGAAGAGCCTAATTTAAAAGAACAGCTTTCGCGAAGAGAACGTGTTAGCCTTGGTGAGGAAGGAGCTTATGCATATGCTGCAACTCTTGAAGCATTAAAAAATGCTAAAATAGACCAACAATTTCTAGACGAAAACGAAGTGGGGATTCTCTACGGTAATGATAGTACCGCAAAGTCTGTAATAGAATCTGTAGACAAAATTCGCGAAAAGAAAGATACAACTTTAGTAGGTTCAGGAGCAATTTTTAAGGCTATGAACTCTTCAGTTACCATGAATCTTTCTACTATCTTTAAATTGCGAGGCATAAACTTTACAATAAGCGCCGCTTGTGCAAGTGGCTCTCATTCTATTGGGATGGCGTATTTTTTAATTAAAAATGGATTGCAAGATTGTATAGTTTCTGGTGGAGCACAAGAGATTAATGAACTAGCGATGGGTAGTTTTGATGGTTTGGGTGTTTTTTCAACCCAAGAAGAACCTTCAAAGGCAAGTCGCCCTTTTGATAAAAACCGTGACGGACTTGTGCCTAGTGGAGGTGCTGCTACTTTAGTTATTGAAAGCTACGAAAGCGCTATAAAACGCGGTGCGCCAATTCTGGGAGAAATTATAGGATATGGGTTTTCTTCTAACGGGGAGCATATTTCAACACCTAACGTAGACGGTCCTGCAAGAGCGATGAAAATGGCGCTGGAACAGGCAAATGTTAAAGCTTCAGAAATAGATTATGTAAACGCACATGCCACTTCTACACCAGTTGGTGATGCAAATGAAGCACTTGCAATTACAGATGTTTTTGGAGAAAATGGCCCTTGTGTAAGTTCAACAAAATCTATGACAGGTCACGAATGCTGGATGGCAGGTGCTAGCGAAGTAATTTATTCTATGCTAATGATGGAGCACTCTTTTATTGCGCCAAACATAAATCTTGAAACACCAGATGAGGCAGCTTCAAAATTAAACCTTGTTAACAAAACGTTAAACAAAAAAATTGATGTATTTTTGTCCAATTCTTTTGGGTTTGGGGGTACCAATTCCGCATTAATTATTAAAAAGTGCATACATTAAAAATGAATAAAGAAGTTATAGTTGAGAAGATAAACTACTTTTTAGTAGATGAGTTTGAAGTGGAAACAGAAGACATTGAGCCAAACGCAAACTTAAAGGAAACTTTAGAACTAGATAGTCTAGACTTTGTAGATTTGGTGGTTGCTATAGAGGCTAATTTTGGTGTAAAACTGACAGGTGAAGATTTTATAAATGTAATAACACTCCAAGATTTTTACGACCTCATTGAAAAAAAGGTAGCCTGAAACTGCACTAAATAGGTATGGCTGGGGAATGGGAAGGCAAGAGTAAAGGAACCGTTTTAGGGTATAAAATCTTTATATTCTTTATACGTAAACTCGGTGTTCGCGCTGCCTATGGATTGCTTTATTTTGTTGCCTTGTACTATGTGTTTTTTGCAGGGAAGAGCACTCGGTCTATCTATTATTATTTCAGAAAAAGATTGAACTATTCAGTTCCTAAAAGTCTTTTAAGCATTTATAAAAGTTATTATACTTTTGGTAAAACCATTATAGATAAGGCTGCAATCTCCTCAGGTCTTAAAAATCAGTTTACCTACGAATGTGATGGGGTTGAAAACATAGTCAACCTCCTAGATAAACAACAAGGTGGGATTATGATTAGTGCCCATATAGGTAACTTTGAAATAGCCGAATTTTTCTTTGAAGAAATAGATACACGCTCGCAAATAAGTCTTGTAACTACAGATGCCGAGCATAAAAATATAAAGGAGTATATGGAAAAGGTTAGCCTGCGTTCCAATATAAAATTTATTTTAGTAAAAGAAGATATGTCTCATATTTTTGAAATAAACAATGCCCTTAGCAATGGAGAATTAGTTTGTTTTACGGGAGATAGATATATGAAAGGGCAAAAAGTATTAGAACAATCTTTAATGGGTAAAACAGCAAGTTTTCCCGCTGGACCATTTTTGTTGGCAAGTAGACTTAATGTGCCGGTATTGTTTGTGTATGTAATGAAGGAGACAAACAAACATTACCACCTTTATTCGCGTCAAGCAAAAGTAAAAAGCCGCGATGCACAAGCGCTGCTTAAAGAATATACTCAAAGTGTAGAGTGGATGCTTAAAGAGTATCCGCTACAATGGTTTAATTATTTTGATTTTTGGGAAAAAGATAACTAGCATCACTAAGAAGGATGATAACTAAAAAAGTGTAAGTTTAGCATAGATCAATAACAAGAAGACTAAGAAATGAAGCAAGTTTTAGTAGTTTATTATTCGCAGACAGGTCAGCTTTTTGATATACTTAAAAATGTTTCCGCCACACTTTCAGATGAAAATGTAAACATCACATATTGCGAAATAATTCCGAAGAAAAAATATCCGTTCCCGTGGAAACAAGAAGACTTCTATGGCGTATTTCCCGAAACATTTCTTCAAATAGCTGTTCCATTAGAAGGTATTCCCGAAGAAATACTCGCTAAAAAGTACGATTTAGTAATTTTAGGATATACCACTTGGTATTTAACTCCATCGATACCCGTAAATTCATTTTTAAAATCTGAAGCAGCAAAAACATTGCTTAAAAATACCGCTGTAGTTACCATTTCTGCAAGTAGGAATATGTGGATTATGGCGCAAGAGAAAGTGAAGAAATTACTAGTTTTAAACAAAGCAAAATTAGTAGGAAACATCGCATTGGTAGACCGAAGTTTTAACCATATAAGTGTTATTACAATAGTCCATTGGTTAATTGGGGGTAAAAAAACCAAAATGTTGGGGATATTTCCAAAACCTGGTGTTTCTGATAAAGACATACAAGCGGCAACTCGCTTTGGTACAACTATAAAGGATGCTTTACTAAAAACAGACTATGCTAACTTGCAAGAAAACCTATTGGCAGAAGGTGCTGTAAAAGTAGAACCTTCACTTATAGCTACAGATATTCGGGGAAATGTTGTTTTTACTAAATGGGCTAATCATTTAATTAAAAAAGAAGGTCAAGAAAGAAAGAAATGGCTCGTTTTTTTTAAATATTATTTGTTATTTGCAATATGGCTTATAGCCCCAATAGTATTTGTTGTATTTTTGTTAACCTATCTCCCAATGTATCGTAAAATACAAAGGGATAAAGCATATTATTCATCTGTTGCATTAAAGCACAATTAATGAAGAACGTATACATTACAAGAATTTCGAAGTTTTTGCCCAATGAAGCTGTGGATAATGATTCCATGGAAGAAAAACTTGGAATTATTAACGGTAAAACATCTAAGGCTAGAAGAATAATCCTTAGAAACAATCAAATTAAAACACGGTATTACGCTATCGATAACGATGGAAACGTAACGCATAATAATGCCCAATTGGTAGCAGAAGCAGTTGAAGCATTATGCGATGAGAGTTTTAATAAAAACGATATAGAGTTACTGTCCTGTGGTACTTCAAGCCCAGACCAAATTTTACCAAGCCACGCTGCTATGGTACACGGTTTTTTAAAAAATGGGAATCTTGAAGTGAACTCTCCATCTGGTGCTTGTTGTAGCGGTATGAATGCCTTAAAATACGGCTATATGGCCATAAAATCTGATCAAGTAAACAATGCCGTTTGTACAGGCTCTGAGCGTACATCCTCATGGATGAAATCGGATATCTTTGAAGATGAGGTTTCACATTTACAAGAAATAGACGAAAACCCAATACTTGCTTTTAATAAAGAATTTTTGCGCTGGATGCTTTCAGACGGGGCAGGAGCATTTTTATTAGAAAGCGAGCCTAAAGGAGAAACGCCTTTAAAAATAGAATGGATGGAAGGCTATAGCTATGCCTTCGAGCTAGAAACTTGTATGTATGCAGGTGGCGATAAGCTAGAAGATGGCAGCCTAAAGCCTTGGAGCGAATACCCAGCAGAGGTTTGGGGTAAAATGTCGCTCTTTGCAATGAAACAAGATGTAAAATTGTTGAGCGAAAACATCCTAAAAAAAGGAGTAGAAAGTATGAGAGCCGCAATGGCTAAACACAATATTACCGAAGACGATATAGATTACTACCTGCCACATATTTCATCATACTACTTTAAAGAAAACCTTTATAACGAAATAGAAAATCAAGGCTTGCATTTACCTTGGGAAAAGTGGTTTTTAAACCTTCAGAAGGTTGGTAATGTAGGTGCAGGGTCAATTTATTTAATGCTGGAAGAATTAGTGCATTCTGGCAAGCTTAAAAAAGGAGATAAAATATTTCTTCAGGTACCCGAAAGTGCTCGTTTTGCATATTCATACGCCTATTTAACTGTTGTTTAAATGAAACTATTTACCAATAAAATAACGGATGTAGACTTTTTAGGGAAATTAATTCCGCAGAAAACTCCATTTGTTATGGTAGATAAATTACTTCATTTTGAGGACAGAAAAGTAGTTGCTGGCTTAACCATTACCGAAACAAATATTTTTTTACAAAACAATAAGTTTGCTGCTCCAGGACTCATAGAGCATATGGCGCAAACGGTAGCCCTTTACACAGGCTATCAATTTTTTTTAAAAGAAGAAGATGCTCCCACGGGGTATATAGGCGCAATAAAAAAAGCCGAAATCTTTGAACTCCCTCACTTAGGGAGCGAACTAGAAACAACTGTCGTTATACTGCACGATATAATGGGAGTTACTTTGGTAACTGCTGAAACTAAATGCGATGGAAAAATTATTGCGTCTAGTGAGATGAAAACTGTATTGGCTAATTAATGAAAAATACCGACATCTCAAATATAGATATCTCTAATTTTCTGCCGCATCGCGAGCCAATGCTTATGGTTACTTCTGTTCTAGAAATAGACGATAATTCTGTAGCCACACAATTTCATATAACCGAAAACTGTATTTTTTTAAAAGAAGGAAAACTTTCTGAAGCAGGCCTTATAGAAAACGCCGCACAAGCCGCATCTGGTGTCGTGGGGCAGAGTTTTTTTGATAAAGACGATTTAGAAGGCACAGGCAATAAACTAGTGGGCTATATAAGCGCTGTAAAAAAAGTTGAAATTTATGAGCTTCCTAGTCTTGGCGATACAATAATTACAAAGGCCAAATTACTTTCAAGATTTGATACTGGCGAAGTAACAATGTGTAGCTTAGAAGCACAAAGCTTTTTAGGCGAAAAATTAATTGTATCTTCTACCATGAATTTTTTAATACACGAAGTTTGATATATGAAGAAAAGTGAAGTGCCTCAGGATAAAAGCAACTTAGAATCTGCAAATTTTAAAGAACTCTGTTATGCCGTTGACGAAAACGGAGAGTATACCACAGAAAACAGCAGTGGGTGGGAGCCCAAAACAGTGGCTCTAAACAATGCCATTGATGCCATAAACGAACGAATTAACGATGCAAAAAATCGTGTGCTTGCAGGAGAAACTAGCCCAATAGAGTACTATATGGAATTGCATAAAATGGATGTAGGTATATTGGCGAGTTATGTAGGTCTTTGGCAATGGCGTGTAAAACGTCATTTTAAACCTTCTGTTTTTAAAAAATTAAGCACTAAAACCCTAAATAAATACGCTGAGGTTTTTGATATTTCAGTTGAAGAACTTCAGAACATTTCAAAATAATGGAAATAAACTTTACCCACCATCAATCTGCACATTGTGAAAACGGAGTGGTTTCAAACCTTATGAAACACAATGGTTTTAGTGTGAGTGAACCCATGGTTTTTGGAATTGGAAGCGGCTTACTATTTTGCTATATCCCCTTGTTAAAAGTAAATCACGCTCCTGTAATTACTTACCGCGCGCTGCCTGGGCATATTTTTAAGAAATTTGCCAAACGTACAGGCGTAAAAATGAAACGCGAAAAATTCAGAAACCCAAAAGATGCCAAGTTGCGGCTGGATGAAAATCTCGAAAAAAACAATCCGGTAGGCTTGCAGGTTGGAGTGTATAATTTAGTGTATTTTCCAGATGAATACCGTTTTCATTTCAACGCCCACAATATGGTGGTTTACGGCAAAAAAGACAATCGTTATTTAATAAGCGATCCCGTAATGGAAACTGTTACTTCCCTTACTGAAAAAGAGCTTGAAAAAGTGCGTTTTGCCAAAGGCGCTTTTGCTCCAAAAGGACATATGTACTATCCTATAGCCTTTCCCGAGAAGTTAGAGTTAGAAGACGCTATAGTAAAAGGTATTAAAGACACTTGTAAGGCAATGTTAGCGCCAGTACCTTATGTTGGGGTAAAAGGCATACATAAAATAGCAGGCTTAATACGTAAATGGCCTAAGCAAAAAGGAATTAAAACGGCAAACCATTACTTAGGGCAAGTAGTGCGTATGCAAGAAGAGATAGGAACAGGAGGCGGAGGTTTTCGCTATATCTATGCAGCTTTTTTACAGGAGTCTGGCAAAATGCTTAAAAATGAAAACTTAGTAGCGCTTTCAAAAGAAATGACTGAAATTGGCGATTTATGGCGCGATTTTGCTCTTGAAGCTTCACGCATCTATAAAAACCGAAGCGCGCAAACTGATAGCTATAATAAAGTTGCAGACCAACTAGACAATATTGCCGATTTAGAAAAAGTGTTTTTTAAGAAATTGAAAAAGGCTATTTAACAACTCTTCTTAGATAATAAACTACTAAGTATAAAATAGAGATTTAGGGGGGATAATGATAACGATAAACCAACTTTCAAAGAAGTACAAAGGCGCCGAAGATTTTTCGGTTAAAGACCTTAGTTTGAAGGTTGAAGCAGGCGAAATATATGGTTTGTTAGGGCCAAATGGCGCAGGAAAAACCACGCTTATCTCTATGTTAACTTCACTCTTAAAACCTACATCGGGTTCGTTTACAATTAACGGCTTAACTTTTAAAGAACACAAAAGCCAATTAAAACAGCAAATAGGTATAGTGCCTCAGGAATACGCACTCTACCCAACACTTACGGCTTACGAGAATTTAATTTATTTTGGAAGTATGTACGGTATTAAGGGAGAGGCTCTTAAAAATGCTATAAATGAGCACCTTGATGTAATGGGGCTTTCAAAATTTGCACATAAAAAAACAGCCACTTTTTCTGGTGGTATGAAACGCCGTGTAAATCTAATTGCGGGGATACTTCACCAACCTAAGGTTTTGTTTCTAGACGAACCTACAGTGGGGGTAGACGTACAGTCTAAAAATGTTATTATAGACTATCTACAGCAGCTAAATAATCAAGGGACTACAATTTTGTACACATCGCATCATTTAAATGAAGCCGAAGTATTCTGTACACAGGTTGCTATTATAGATAGAGGTGAAATTATTGTAAAAGGAGTCCCTTCACAATTGATAAAAAACCATAATGGCGCTCATAACCTTGAGGACGTCTTTTTAGCTTTAACAGGAAATGCACTTCGTGATTATGCATAAACTATGGGCTTCCACATATAAAGAGTTGTTATTGCTAAGTCGCGATTTAGGAGGACTAGCCATACTTTTTATTATGCCTTTATTGTTGCTGATTGTAATAACATTAGTGCAAGACAGTACTTTTAAAACTATTAGTGATGTTAAAATTCCTGTGTTATTAGTAGATAATGACAAGGGTGAAATATCAAAAAGCATTATAGAGAACCTTTCAGAGTCTAACTCGTTTGAGATACTTCAAAAATCTTCTGAGGAAGACGCTAAAGAGGCTGTTTTTTCAGGAAAGTATCAGCTAGCTATTGTAATTCCAGCAGAACTTTCGGCTTCGCTTCAACAAAAGGTAGATCAAAATGTGGAAGGTATTCTTTCAAAATTTGGCATAGAGGAAAATAGTTCAGGGCTTTCCAAAGAAGGTGTTTCGCAAAAAGAAGTACGACTGTATTTTGATCCCGCAACACAGTTGAGTTTTAAGACTTCAGTTAAAAACGGAATCGATAAAATGATTTCAAAAATTGAAACAGAAAGTATTTACAGAGCATTCCAAACCGAATTAGGCGTAGAAGATTCAGTGTCTATATTCGACACTCAAAGCTTTATAACGTTTAAAGAAATTTTACCTACAAAAAACAATCAGGAGCTCATCCCAAACTCGGCACAACACAATGTACCTGCTTGGGCTCTTTTTGCAATATTTTTTATAATTGTGCCACTTTCCATCAACTTAGTAAAAGAAAAAAACCAAGGTACTTTTGTGCGTTTACGCACTAATCCTGTAAGTTATGCTACGGTTTTAGGGGGGAAAACTATTGTTTACCTCGCTGTTTGCTTGCTTCAGTTTACATTGATGCTCTTAGTGGGAATCTATTTTTTTCCGCTAATAGATCTTCCGGTGGTAGATGTATCTGGCAGGTTGCCAATGCTATATGTAGTTGCGTTTTTTTCTGGTCTGGCGGCAATAGGCTTAGGTTTACTTATGGGAACCATTGCAAAAACTCAGGAACAAGCCGCGCCTTTTGGGGCAATTTCGGTAGTTATATTGGCTGCCTTAGGAGGGGTTTGGGTACCTGTTTTTGTAATGCCAAAATTTATGCAACTAGTTTCTAAAGTATCTCCAATGAATTGGGGCTTAGAAGCTTTTTACGATGTGTTTTTAAGAAATGTAGATTTTGTTAAAATCCTTCCAGAAATTTCATTATTATTGTTGTTCTTCCTCATAACAGTCATTATTGCAATACTATATAACAAAAAAAAGAATGCCGTCTAACACTATAAAAGAAATAAGCTTTACATCTAAAATACGTGTGCGTTTCACCGAAACCGATCCCTTGGGAATAGTGTGGCACGGCAATTATATTCAGTATTTTGAAGATGGACGCGAAGCATTTGGACGCGAACACGGCATTTCATACCTAGAACAGAAAGCTAATGGGTATACTTCGCCCATTGTAAAATCTTCTTGTGAACATAAATTACCCTTGCGCTATGGCGATGTGGCGACAATCAAAACCACCTTTATTGATTCGCCAGCAGCAAAAATGATATTTCAATACCGTATTTTCGACCCTAAAGGCAGATTGGTGTGTTTGGGAGAAACGGTTCAGGTTTTTTTAAATGAAAAAGGGGAGTTGTCTCTAACACCTCCAGCGTTTTTTGCAAATTGGAAAAAGAACTTAGGACTCTAAACAATGAAGAAAACATACCTTTCATATAACAATATTTTTAGCAATCTCGGTTTTGATAGCGAAACGGTGGTTGATAATATTGTAAAAGGTGTTTCAGGATTAGAGCAGCATACAGATGTTTCGCGTTTGCCAGAACCCTTTTGTGCTTCTTTGCTTTCTTCAAAAGTAATAGCAGATCAGTTTAATGAAATAGCAACAGCAGCTAAGTTCACTAAGCTGGAGCAAATGATGATTCTCTCTTTAAAGAAGGTAATAGAAAGTGCTAATATTCCACTAGACGAAAAAGTGGGACTTATTATTTCTACTACTAAAGGAAATATAGACGTACTAGAAACAGAAAGTACTTTCCCTAAAGACAGAAGCTATTTAAGCGAATTAGCGAAGACGATACAAAACTTTTTTGGTTTTAAAAACGAAGCAATTGTAGTGTCTAACGCTTGTGTTTCTGGCGTAATGGCTGTGTCTGTTGCCAAGCGTTTTATAACTGCAGGAAAGTATGACCATATTTTTATATGTAGTGGAGACTTGGTGACAAAATTTATACTTTCAGGTTTTAATTCTTTTCAAGCTTTATCGGCTTCACCTTGTAAGCCTTATGATAAAAATAGGGTTGGTATTAATTTAGGCGAAGTAGTAGCCAGTGTTTTAGTTACATCTACTTCAGAAAATCTTGTAGCAGAAGCTGTAGAAGTTTTAGGAGACGCAAGCTGTAATGATGCCAACCATATTTCGGGACCATCGCGAACAGGCGAGGGACTTTATAGAAGTGTGAAAGCTGCTATGAACGAAGCAAATTTAAACGCTACCCAAATAGATTATATTTCGGCTCACGGAACGGCAACAGCCTATAATGACGAGATGGAAGCCATCGCTTTTAATAGGTTGGGGCTGGAAAATGTTCCTCTTAATAGCTTAAAAGGATTTTTTGGACATACCTTAGGTGCTTCAGGTTTATTGGAAACCATTGTGGGTATGTACGCTTTAAAAAAGAATACACTTTTTATTTCCAAAGGTTTTAACGAACTTGGGGTTTCAAAAAATATAAATGTTATAAGTAAAACTACAGCTAAACAGTTGCGCGTTTTTTTAAAAACAGCTTCGGGATTTGGTGGATGTAATACTGCAATAATTTTTAAAAAAAACTAAATAACCTACCAAATATGCAATCAACCACAAAAAATTTAAATGCTCTAGAAGCTCTAGAGGAAGCGCATCGCATCGCTTTTGCTCCTTTTGTTTTTCAGGCTTCAGTATCGCTGCGGAAACTTGGAATATTGGACTATATTTTTGAAAACAGAAAGCAAGGTGGTCCTACTGCAGATGAGATTTCAGAGAAACTCTCATTGAGCAATTATGGAGTAGGTGTTCTTTTAGAAATTGCAGAAACCTCAAATATTGTTAGCAAGAATGAAGCTGAAAAATACGAACTTACTAAAGTTGGTTATTTTCTGAACTTTGATAACACGACAAGCGTAAATCTTAATTTTACTCATGATGTGTGTTATAAAGGGCTTTTTCATTTAAACGATTCTATAAAAACAGGGAAACCTGAAGGCCTAAAAGAATTAGGGCAATGGAACACAATTTATGAAGGACTGTCGCAATTACAGCCTAATGAGCAAAAATCGTGGTTTGATTTTGACCATCATTATTCCGATAATATTTTTGATGAAGCACTTGTAAAGATATTTGAAACTAAGCCAAAACAACTATTTGATGTAGGTGGAAATACAGGGAAATTCTCTGTAAAATGTTGTAATTACAACCAAGATGTGCAGGTTACTATAGTAGATTTGCCTGGGCAATTAAATATGGCTCTAGCAAATGCCGAGCGCAATGGTTTTAAAGATAGAATTAAAGGTCACCCTATAGATTGGTTGTCTGAAAACCCGCAAATTCCTACGGGTGCAGATCTTATTTGGATGTGTCAGTTTTTAGATTGTTTTTCTGAAGATGAAATTTTAAAAATACTTTCTACCTGTGCTGCCTCTATGGATGATGATGCTCAGTTAGTAATAGTAGAAACTTTTACCGACAGACAAGAATTTAAAGCTTCTCAGTTTATCTTAGAAGCAACCTCTCTTTATTTTACAGTACTCGCAAACGGAAACAGTAAAATGTACCCGGCGAGCGTTTTTATAAAACTACTTAAAAAAGCAGGCTTGCAATTAGAGGAAGATATTCAGATAGGGCATTATCACACTATGTTAGTTTGTAAAAAAAGCACTGCTGCATCTCATTAAAAACACGAGGTCTAATTTTGTAAAAATTTAAAAATTAATGGAGAAGTTTCATATAAAAAGTTTTTGCCATATTAAAAACCAATCGGTTTTGGTAAATGGCAAATTGCTTTATAAAGAAGAAACCCTTCAAGGTGAAAACGAACCAGACTTCCCCGTTTTTATAAAGAGTGCCTATAAGTTTTTTAATACAAGTTATCCTAAGTTTTTTAAAATGGATAACCTTAGTAAACTAGCCTTTCTAGCTGCCGATTTATTGCTGAAAGAAGAGAACTTAAATGAGGAAGAAAACAATATAGCGCTTGTTTTTTCAAACCAAGCATCTAGTTTAGATACAGACCGTAAGCACCAAGCGGCAATAGAAAATGCAGAGGCGTATTTTCCTAGTCCAGCAGTTTTTGTATACACTTTGCCTAATATCTGTTTGGGTGAGATAAGTATTAAACACAAGCTGTATTCTGAAAATAGTTTTTTTATCTTTGAACGCTTTAATGCAGAACATTTGCAACTGTACGCCAGCAGTTTATTAAAGAGCAATAAAGCAGAAAAAGTACTCTGTGGTTGGGTAGATATAGACCAGAATAAGAGCGAAGCTTTTCTCTATTTAGTTGAAAAAAATGGCGAAATACAACATAAAACCGAAGAAATAACCAGATTATACAAAACATTATGAGCGAATTAAAACAAGAATTAAAGGCAAAAATCATAGAACAATTAAACCTTGAAGATGTTTCTGTAGATGAAATAGCAGATAACGATGCGCTTTTTGGCGATGGTCTTGGGTTAGACTCTATAGATGCATTAGAACTAATCGTGATGCTAGACAAAGATTACGGTATTCGTTTAAGCGACCCAAAAGAAGGGAAAAAGATTTTTGAATCTGTACAAGTAATGGCAGATTATATAGAGGCAAATCGCACTAAGTAGTTTACAATACAACAACTTCTATAGTAATTAGGTTTTTTGTGTAAACCTATACTTTTTATAATCAAGCAATAATAAAAATGAGTAAAGGCGTAGCCATAACCGGAATGGGTATAATATCTGCTATAGGTAACAATGTAGCGGAAAATTACGAGGCGCTTATAACCGAAAAAAAAGGGATAAGCCGCGTAGATAATATTGATACCGTTCAGCGTACCGAAATTATGGTTGGAGAGGTAAAATACACCAACGATGAGCTAGTGGCTATGCTCAATCTTCCTGCGGATAATAACTATTCGCGTACCGCAATACTTGGGGCGATTGCTGCTAAAGAAGCTATTGCTAATGCAGGAATAACCGATATTAAAAAATACAAAACAGGTATAGTTTCTGGCACTAGTGTAGGCGGGATGGATATGACCGAAAAATACTATTACGAATACCTTACCGAAAAAGCGCCTCAAAAATACATTGAAAGTCACCACGCAGGCGATTCTTCTCAAAAAATAGCAGAACAATTAGGAATAGAAGAAAGCTTTGTAACTACTATTAGTACGGCTTGCTCTTCTGCCGCTAATGCTATTATGCTTGGTGCAAGACTTATAAAATCTGGTAAACTAGACAGAGTGCTCGTAGGTGGCGCAGATTGCTTGTCAAAGTTTACGATTAATGGGTTTAAAACTTTAATGATTTTAAGCGATACTTACAGCACTCCATTTGATGAAAACCGAAAAGGATTAAATCTTGGTGAGGCTGCGGCATATCTGGTTTTAGAAAGTGAAGAAGTGGTTAAAGCCGAAAACAAAACTGTTTTGGCTTATGTAAAAGGCTATGGTAATGCAAACGATGCTTATCATCAAACAGCTTCTTCAGATAATGGGGATGGTGCTACTTTGGCTATGGAAAAAGCCTTGAAAATAGCTGACTTAAAACCATCAGAAATAGATTATATAAACGCTCACGGTACGGCAACCGGTAATAATGACCTTTCGGAAGGAAGGGCGATACTTCGTGTTTTTGGAGAGGAAATTCCAGAATTTAGTTCTACTAAGGCCTATACAGGACATACCTTGGCTGCGGCTGGAGCTATAGAAGCGGTGTATTCTGTTTTGGCGCTTCAGCACAATATAATTTATCCTAACCTGAACTTTAAAACTCCAATGAAAGAGTTTTCATTGCTTCCAGAAACAAAATTAAAACACAAAGAATTGCATACAGTACTTTCAAACTCCTTAGGTTTTGGCGGTAATTGTTCTACAGTTATTTTTTCAAAAGAAGCCTAATGAAGAAAGTATATATAAATAGCGTAGCCTCTATATCGCCTCAAAGAACTTTTGATAATTCAGTCTTTTTGGACGAAATTTCAGCTTATAACAATAGTGTGATTTTTGTTCAAGACCCTAATTACAAAGAGTACATTCCGCCGGCTGCTGCTCGCCGTATGGCAAAAGGGATAAAAATGGGCGTTGTAGCTTCTAAAATTGCAATGGAAGAAGCAGCCATAGATACTGTAGATGCTATAATTACTGGCACAGGTATGGGTTGTATGATAGATTCGGAAAAGTTTGTGAGTGCTATTATAGACAATAACGAGCAATACCTTACACCAACCTCATTTATACAAAGCACCCATAATACAGTTGCAGGACAAATTGCATTGGGAATGGAATGCAAGGCGTATAATTTTACCTATGTTCACGCTGCTATTTCTTTTGAATCTGCGCTGCTAGACGCAAAAATGCAGCTTAAAAGTGACGAAGCTCAGCATATATTGGTTGGTGGAGTAGAGGAATTAGGAGCTCATACAACTAAGGTTCACCGCGTAATTAATCACATAAAAGCTGAAGACATAAGTATTTCAGAGGTTTTAAATGCGCAGACTTCGGGTGCGGTTTTTAGTGAAGGAGCTAACTTTTTTGTGGTTTCAAACGAAAAACAAAAAAGCTGCTATGCGCAATTATTAGCTGTTGAAACCTATAATTCACTCGCAAAAGACAAAGTAACCCATACAATTGAAGAATTTTTAAAGTTGAATGGTTTAAGCGTTTCAGATATAGATCTTGTTGTTTTAGGCAACAATGGCGATGTAGATTTTGACGGGTATTACAATCAGCTTACAGAAGGTGTTTTTAACAATACCCAACAGGTTTATTACAAGCATTTAGTAGGCGAAAACAATACCGTTTCTGCTTTTGGTCTTTGGCTTGCTTCAAAAATAGTAAAGACCCAAACAATTCCTGAAGTTGTAAAGATTAACGATAAAAAACCTTCTCAAATAGGCACTGTTCTTTGTTATAACCAATATCGAGGTCAAAATCACAGTTTAGTTTTACTAAAAAAATGTTGAGGTTTTACACCATAAACGCACTGGCTTTGACCGTATTTTCTATTATGGTTGTAAGTGGTTTTTTTGGTGATGTTCCTGGTTGGTTATACGTAGTATTCATTTTTATTTGGTTAGTTATAACGGCAATTGGCTCTTTTCAAATAAAACTCAATTATCACCTTGAGTCTTTAAATCACAATTACAAAACTTCAGATAATCACGTAGCCATCACTTTCGACGATGGCCCCAACCCAGAATACACCCCAAAGGTTTTAGCGCTTTTAAAAGAATACCAGGCAAAGGCTACTTTCTTTTTAATTGGTAAGAATGCCGAAAAACACCCCGAACTAGTTCAACAAATACTAGATGAAGGACACAGTATAGGTAATCACACTTATGCACACGCTAAGAATTTTGGCTTTTTTTCTTCAGAAAATGTAGTGGAAGAATTGCAACGAACAAATTCACTTATAAAAGACATTACGGGGAAAGAGTTAAATATGTTTAGACCCCCATTTGGTGTTACCAACCCCAATATTAAAAAAGCTTTAAAAAAAACGAAACATATTTCTATAGGCTGGAGTAAGCGAAGTCTAGATACGACTATGCTTTCTGAAGAAAAAATTTTAAAGCGAATTACAACCAATCTAAAAAAAGGTGATGTTATATTACTCCACGACAGCGCTGCCAAAACCATTATTGTATTGGAACAGTTATTGCTATTTTTGCAATCTCACAACTTACAGTCGGTTCCAGTGGATCGTTTACTTGAAATAGAAGCTTATGCGTACTAAATATTTTTTACTGTTTTTTATTATTTGTGGTGTGTTACAGGCACAAGAAACGGCTATGAATGCTTCGGAAGTTGCCACTTTTAAGGAGAAAGTAATTACAACATCGAAAGCCACAAAAACCATAAAAACCGATTTTACACAGTACAAACACCTCGATTTTTTAGCAGATGATGTAAAAACATCAGGTAAAATGGTGTTTAAAGCACCAAATTTGGTGAAGTGGGAATACACTAAGCCTTATACATACAGTGTTATTTTTAAGGAAGAACAACTGTTAATTAACGACGGAGGTACTAAAAGTAAAGTGGATATTGGCAATAGTAAGTTGTTTAAAAAGCTTAATGAGTTAATTGTAAATAGTGTAAAGGGAAATATGTTTAACGACGACGATTTTACCGTTACATTTTATAAGGCTTCAAAATATCACAAGGCTGTTTTTATTCCGAAGGACAAAAAAATAGCGGGTTATATCGCTTCTTTTGAGTTGTTGTTTAACAAAGATGACGCCCAAGTTTACGAAGTAAAAATGGTTGAACCTTCGCAAGATTTTACGCGTATAGTTTTTAGTAATCGCAACCTAAACACTGCTGTTATTGATGAGGTATTTAATAACTAGTCTTTTATGTGTAGTTGTTCTAGCCTCCTGTTCGTTGCCAACTACAGAAGGGTTACGACAGGTTCATTTTAGTAAAACAGAGGTTAAAAATCCCTATTTTGCCAATGAAGAGATAGACTATGTGTACAAAGCTAAGATTGAAGTTTACCGCAAAAATTTTGGTGGAATTTTAATCGTTAAAAAAATGGGTCCCAACAACCATCGCGTTGTTTTTACAACAGAATTTGGCAGTAAACTGTTTGATTTTCAGTTTGAAGGAGATAACTTTATTGCGCATTATGTAATCGAAGACTTAGACAAGAAGTTTATAGTAAATATCCTAAAAAACGACTTTAGTCTACTGGTGAAGGAAAACGCTTCAGTATATGAAGTTTATGAATCTGAAAACCATAGGGTTTATAAAACCTTAAGCGACGATAGGTTTAATTTTTATTTTTTAAATGAGAAAACCCAAGCGCTTGAAAAGATTGTAAACACTACCAAAACAAAGGAAAAAGTAAGCATAACATTTACAGCTTCCGAAGAAAACATTGCAGATGCAATTAGTATAAACCACGACAATATAAAGTTAGCGATAACTTTAGATAAATTTAAAAACGAATAATATGCTCATTGAAGGATTATATACGGTAAAAGCCACCGAAAATACTGAAGACGGTATTTTGGCAAAGATTCATTTAAACAATGCCCATAACATTTTTAAAGGTCACTTTCCTGGAAATCCTGTTATGCCGGGTGTTTGTATGATTCAGATTATAAAAGAATTAACCGAAACGGCCACTGGGAAGAATTTGTTTTTAACGGTTTCTTCAAACATAAAGTTTATGGCTTTAATAAACCCAGATAAAAATCCAGATTTAGCTGTTGCATTAACCATTACCGAAGAAAACGGCGAAGTAAAGGTTAAAAACACAACTACTTTTGAAGATACTGTGGCTTTAAAGCTTAGCGCAACTTTTAAAATTATTGATTGATGAAATATTTATTCTTTATAGCGCTTTTTGTTTCTATGGCTGTTAACGCACAAGATGTAAACAGGCTTAGAGCAGTTTACCCAGAAGCAGTAGAAAATGCCGAAATAAACGCAGGACTATACGATGAACTTGAGGGTGTTTCTGCTAGCAGTAAAGCTATTTTGGCGGCATACAAAGGAGCTGTGTCTACAATAAAAGCAAAGTTTGCAAAATCTAGAAAGGATAAGAAAGACTACTTTAAAGATGGGGTTTCATTAATTGAAAGCGCTATTGTTGCTGAGCCTTCAAATATTGAAATACATTACCTGCGTTTAAGTGTACAGGAAAATTCACCGCGCTTTTTAGGATATCACAAAAACATAGAGGAAGACAAGCAGTTTATAATGAGTAATTACAAGGCGGTTTCTTCTTCAGCTTTAAAAGAGGCTATTAAAAACTTTGTGATGAATTCTAAAAGTTTTGAAGAAACTGAAAAAGCAATGTTTTAAAAGGATTAATTTTCTAAACAAAACGAATTCTTCAATACAAGTTTAATTCCTAAAACTTATATTTGCTCAGTATTCTCTGTGCCGTTGTGGTGCAAAATAAACCACAGAGACACAGAGGTTAAAATGCCCAAATGAGTCCAAAACTACTTTCAGAAAAATTTGAATCCCTGAAATGTTGTGTAATTATTCCTACCTATAATAATTGCAAAACACTACAGCAGCTCCTAGAAGGAGTTTTGGAATATACAGATGCTGTTATTGTAGTTAATGATGGGGCTACAGATGCTACTTCACAAATACTAACTCAGTTTACAGAGCTTGAGCAGATACATCTTTCAAAAAACCAAGGAAAAGGCAATGCCTTGCGTCAAGGTTTTAAGCGTGCCGAAAGTATGGGCTATCACTATGCAATTACTATAGATAGTGATGGGCAGCATTTTCCAGAAGATATCCCTGTGTTTATTGAAGCCTTAGAAGAAAGCAAAAACAAAGATTTACTACTTATAGGAGCTAGGAATATGACGCAGACTGGCGTTCCAAAAAAGAGCAGTTTTGGCAACAAATTCTCAAACTTTTGGTTTTGGGTAGAAACAGGAACACGCCTGCAAGACACTCAGTCTGGTTTTAGGTTGTATCCGCTTTTTGCGATGAAAGATTTAAATTTTCACACGCGCAAATTTGAGTTCGAAATAGAGGCAATCGTAAAGGCAGCTTGGAGTGGAATAGAAGTTAAAAACATTCCTATTAAAATTCATTACGAACTAGAAGATAGGGTTTCACATTTTAGACCTTTTAAAGACTTTACACGCATAAGTATTTTAAATACTTGGTTTGTGTTAGTGGCTTTTTTGTATATAAAACCGAGAAACCTATTTCGGAAATTAAAAAAAAAAGGGTTTAAGAGATTCCTAATGGAAGACCTTCTAGGTAGTGAAGATTCTGCCGAAAAGAAAGCGCTTTCTATTGCATTAGGTGTTTTTATTGGGCTGTCGCCAATTTGGGGTTTTCATACCGTTACCGTTATTTTTTTGGCGCTCTTATTTAATCTAAACAAAGTAATTTCCTTTGCTTTTTCAAATGTAAGTCTGCCACCATTTATACCCTTTATACTTTATTTCAGCTTAAAAATAGGCGGTTGGCTTATAGGTGAAGAATTTGTACTCACTTTAAGTGAAATTGATCCAAGTATAGAGCTGGTGAAATATTTAAAATCTTATATTGTTGGTAGTTTGGTACTTTCAATTTCTATGGCTATTATTTGTGGGCTCCTAGGTTATGTTTTCTTAACATTTTTTGAAAGAAAAAAGATTCTAAATAATGGGTAAACGGTTTTTTAAAATTTATCAATTTCTTCAAAATCACAGGTTGGGCAGTGCTATAGTACTGCTTTTAATGTTTGTTGGTTTAGGTATTTTGGTTTCTAAAATTCGGTTTGAAGAAGATATTTCAAAACTGATTCCTATAAATGAAGAATCACAGGATTTACAGAAAGTTCTTAATACTGTAAATTTTACCGATAAGATAATTGTAAATATTCACCGGGAAGATTCAGTAGCTATTTCTGAATTAACTCAGTACGCTGCTCAATTTTTAGACAGCCTAACGGTTAATGCGGGGTCTTATGTTAAAAATATTCGAGGGAAGGTAAACGACGACGATTTGCAGCAAACAATGAATTTTGTTTATGATAATCTGCCGTTGTTTTTAGAAAAAGAAGACTATAAAAACATTGCTTTAAAGCTTCAGAAGGATAGTGTTTCGGCTATAACCGAAGCCAATTATAAAACCCTTATTTCGCCTTCGGGTATAGTTTCAAAAGAAGTTATTTTAAAAGATCCACTGGGACTTTCCTTTATAGCTTTAAAAAAACTGAGACAGCTTGGCGTTGCAGACGATTTTGTGCTAAAAGATGGTTTTCTAGTAAGCCGCAACGAAAAAAATATCCTCCTTTTTATCAGTCCGAAATTTGCAAGTAGTGAAACGGCAGAAAACACAGTGTTTTCAGAAAAATTGTACGCGCTTCAAAATTCACTTAACAACCAATACTCAGGGAAGGTGAGTAGTGAGTATTTTGGTGCTGCCTTGATTGCTGTAGACAATGCGAAACAAATAAAAGGCGATATTCAGTTTACTGTAGGTATAGCAATGTCTTTGCTTATTATAGTGTTTATCATTTTTTACCGCAAGCTTTATGTGCCTATAGTGCTATTTGTACCTACTATTTTTGGAGGTTTATTAGCCGTGGCATTGCTCTTTTTAATACGTACAGAAATTTCGGCTATATCTTTGGGTATAGGCTCGGTTTTACTGGGTGTAACTCTAGATTATTCATTACATATATTAACCCATATCCGCAACAATGAAACATTAGCGAGCTTGTATAAAGACGTTAGTGAGCCTATTTTAATGAGTAGTTTAACCACTGCTTTGGCTTTTTTATGTCTGTTGTTTTTAGATTCTCAGGCGCTGCAAGACTTAGGGATTTTTGCTGCGGTTAGCGTGTTAGGTGCTTCGGTTTTTGCACTCTTTTTTATTCCGTTGGTGTATAAAAACCCGCTTTCGCGTAAACAGCAAATTAACGCTTTAGACAAAGTTGCCGACTATCCTTTTCACAAGAGTAAATGGTTGTTGATAGGTTTGGGCCTTGTGCTGGCAATTAGCGTTTTTACCTATCAAAATGTAGCGTTTAACAAAGATATTTCTAAACTTAATTACGAGTCTGAAGAAATGCAAATGGCGCTGCAACACTTAGACGAGCTTACAGATATTTCATCAAAATCTGTCTATTTAGCAACCTATGGTAAATCTGTAGAAGGCACCCTTCAGCTTAATGACTCTATACACGAAACTCTGGAAGTATTAAAAGAGGAAGGAACCATAAGTAGTTTTAGCTCTATTGGTGCTTTGGTGCATTCACAACGAGATCAACGCAAAAAAATAGACGAATGGAGTGCCTTTTGGAGCCAAGAGAGAAAAGACAGCATTAAGGCTAACCTAATTGGCAGTGGCGAAAACAGAGGCTTTAAACCCACGACTTTCAATAGTTTTTATACGTTTTTAGAGAATGATTTTAAAGCGCTAAAACCTGAAGATTACCAGCAAATACCTGCGGTGCTTTTAGAAGACTACATAAGTACCGAAGCAGATTTTACAACTATTACAACCCTTATAAAACTTGAAGACGACAATGCTTCACAAATAAAAAAGGTGTTTAAGGAGATTCCAAATACGCTTGTAATTGACCGCCAAGAGATGAACGAGACTTTTTTAGGGCATTTAAAGAACGACTTTAACAGTTTAATAGGCTACTGTTTACTAACGGTGCTTTTTATATTGTTTCTCTTTTTCAGAAGTTTTTCACTTACGTTAGTTACTGCTGTGCCTATATTTCTTACGTGGTTTTTAACCCTTGGAATTATGGGGCTTTTTAATATTCAATTCAATATTTTCAATATTATAATTTCCACGTTTATCTTCGGTTTAGGTGTAGATTACAGTATTTTTATGACTAAAGGCTTGCTTAAAGAGCTACGCACAGGCGAAAAAGTGATGGTTACTCACAAAACCTCTATTATGCTTTCGGTTTTAACAACCATATTGGGCGTAGGTGTATTGGTTTTTGCAAAACACCCAGCTTTGTATTCTATCTCTATAGTTTCTATAATAGGGATATTTTCGGCTATGATAACGGCTTTTACTGTGCAGCCCTTGCTCTTTAAACTGTTTATAGGTAGCAGTACAAAACGCCCTATAACGCCGAGAATGTTTGTGCACTCACTGTTTTCTTTTGGATATTTTGGACTAGGAGGTTTAAGCCTTTCGCTCAATAGCGTTACTTTAATGCCACTATTGCCAATCAGCAAAAAGATTAAAATGGGTTGGTTTCACAAATTGATTGCCAAGTTTATGAAATCGGTGCTTTATACCAATCCGTTTGTAAAGAAGAAAGTGATAAATGATGTGGGTGAAGATTTTTCGAAACCAGCGATTATCATTGCAAACCACACTTCTTTCCTAGATATTTTAGCGATAGGAATGTTACATCCTAAAATTTGCTTTCTTGTGAATGACTGGGTGTATAATTCGCCTGTTTTTGGAAAAGCGGTGCAACGCGCAGATTTTTATCCAGTTTCTAGCGGAATTGAAAACAGTTTAGAACCCCTTCAGAAAAAAATAGAACAAGGTTATTCGTTAATGGCTTTTCCCGAAGGTACGCGTAGCACTAGCAATAAGGTGAAGCGTTTTCATAAAGGAGCCTTCTATCTGGCAAATCATTTTAATTTAGATATACTCCCTGTAATAATTCACGGAAATAGCGAGGTTAACCCGAAGGGGAGCTTTATTATAAAAGATGGGAGTATTACCGTTAAAATACTGGAGCGAATAAAAGCCGAAGACCAATCTTTTGGTGAAAACCACACCCAACAAGCCAAGAAAATAGGGACGCATTTTAAAGCCGAATTTGCCAAACTACGCGAAACTATTGAAGGCCCAGATTATTTTCATAAGATTGTTTTAGAAGAATACCGCTATAAAGGCGATACGCGCTATAGAAACGTAAAAAATGATTTAAAAGAAAACAAAGAGCTATACTTTGAAATTTTAAACCAATTACCTAAAAGCGGTGTTATAAGTCATTTTTCTGAAGCAGATGGTCAGCTTGATTTTCTTTTGAAGCTGGACGGGCCAGACCGAAAAATTTACAGTTTTATTGAAGACGATGAAACCCGAACAATGCTTCAGCATAGTTATATCACAAAAAAGTACGAGAAGCTTTATTTTACAGATTCTATAGCAACAAATCTTCCTTCTAGTGTAGATGTTTTAGTAATTTCAACAGAGCAATTGCTTTCAGAAATACTTTTAAAAACACCCCAGCTTAATGTTAAAATGATAGTTTTGCTAAAAGAGGCTAATTCAACTAAAAGTGAAAATAGTATTACCTTAGGCTATCAAAAAGTGTATGGAAATACAAATATTAGTATCTTTAAATCAACGGGAAACAAAGTATAATGAGTGAAAAATATGATGTAGTAATCATTGGGAGCGGTCTAGGGGGACTGGTTTCGGCAATTATACTTGCTAGAGAAGGCTATAGTGTTTGCGTTTTAGAAAAGAATCAACAATTTGGTGGGAACCTTCAAACTTTTGTGCGCGACAAAACCATTTTTGATACTGGCGTACACTATATAGGCGGCCTTTCTGAAGGGCAAAACCTATACAGTTATTTTAAGTATTTAGATATACTAGACGACATCACCCTAAAAAAGATGGATGAAGACGGTTTTGATGTTATCACTTTTGATGATGACCCGAAGGAATACAAGCACGCACAAGGTTATGAAAATTTCAAGAGAACACTGCTTAAGGATTTCCCCGAAGAAAAAGATGCAATAGAAGCCTATTGTAAAAAAATGCAAGACACCTGTAGTTTTTTTCCGCTTTACGGATTAAAACTAGGGAAACCCTATTACGAAAACACTTCACTTTTTGAAATAAGAGCTAAAGAATTTATAGATTCAATCACAGAAAACGAAAAACTTCGCGCGGTTTTAGGAGGTAGTAATTTGCTGTATGCAGGCGAAGGAGATCGCACCCCTTTTTATATGCACGCGCTTTCTGTAAACTCGTATATAGAGAGCTCTTACCGTTGTATAAATGGCGGAAGTCAGATTACAAAAGCTTTATTGGCACGCTTTCGCGAAAAAGGAGGGAAGGCCTATAAGCGCCACGAGGTGACAAAATTTGTAACCGAAAACGGCCTTGTAACTGCTGTAAAAACTGCAAATGGTAAAACCTTTTACGCAGATAAGTTTATTTCTAATGTAGACCCTAAAATGACACTTGAAATGATAGGGCAAGAAAATTTTAGGAAATCTTATACAAGTCGTATAAAAAATATAGAAAGCACGATTGCAGCCTTCAGCCTTTATTTAGTTTTAAAACCAAATACCTTTAAGTATTTAAACCATAATTACTATCATTTTAAAAATCCTAAATCTATTTGGGATGTTCATAATTACACTCAGGAGAGCTGGCCTGAAGCCTATATGCTTTCTATGGGCATAAAGAAGAATATGGAGGAATACGGCGATAATATTACGGTGATGACCTATATGCGTTTTGATGAAATGGAACCTTGGTTAGATACCTTTAATACGGCCGCTCAAAAAAATGATAGAGGACAAACCTACGAAGAGTTTAAAGCCCATAAATCTGAAATTATCATAAAGGAACTAGAGAAAAAGTTCCCTAATTTGCGCGATTGTATAGAGGCTGTTTACGCTTCTACCCCTTTATCTTACCGCGATTATATAGGCTGCAACAACGGCTCTATGTACGGTTATGTTAAAGACGCAAACAATCCGTTAAAGTCGTTTGTTTCCCCACGAACAAAAGTCAAAAATTTATATTTTACCGGTCAAAGTTTAAATATGCACGGTATTTTGGGGGTTACCATAAGTGGTGTGGTAACCTGTTCGGAAATTTTAGGAGGCGAATATCTGCTGAATAAAATATTAAAAGCCACAAAAAAGGAGGAAATAACATAATGCTTTTTGGCTATGGGACATATCAAAACAACACTTATTGAACGAGTCCGAAATATTTCGAAAAAGGATTTTGTTGAGAACTATTACAAACCCCAGAAACCTGTTTTAATAGAAGGCCTTACAGATAATTGGAAGGCGTACCAAAAATGGAACTTAGATTATATCCAGCAACAGGTAGGCGAACAAATAGTGCCGCTCTACAACAATGAGCCTACAAAAGGAAAGCAAAATTCTGCCGAACCTGCAACAGAAATGAAAATGGCAGATTACATTAGTTTGATTAAAACCAAACCGACAGATTTGCGTATTTTTTTCTATGATTTAAAGGTGAAGCTACCTAGTCTGTTAGAAGATTTTGAATACCCAGATATAGGATTAAAGTTTTTTAAACGACTTCCTGTTCTCTTTTTTGGGGGTGAAGGCTCTAAAGTATTACCTCATTACGATATGGATTTGGCAGATTTGGTGCATTTTCACTTTCACGGCACAAAACAAGTGACTCTTTTTTCGCCTAAACAAACCAAATATCTATATAAAATACCTTTTGCGGTTCATAATTTAGAAACCGTAGATCTAGATAATCCAGATTATAATAAATTTCCTGCGCTTCAGTATTTAGAAGGGCTAGAAGCTACAATGAAACACGGAGACGCGCTGTATATGCCTAGCGGTTATTGGCATTATATTAAATATCTAGACGGTGGTTTTTCTATGACATTACGCGCTTTTCCACGTCATCCAGCGCGTTTTGTGAATATGCTTTACAATGTATTTATAATGCGTCATTTTGAAAATATAATGCGCAAGTCTTTTGGGCAAAAATGGATAGACTACAAAGAGAAAAGAACCCTTACTAAAACAAATAAGCGTATTCTGAAACTGAAAAAACAAACTAGTTAAAATGAAATACTGGGAGAGGTTTTTTGCGTTTGCAGTACTACTAGTTTTTCTAAGCTCCTGTGGTGTTTCTAAATCGCTTCACAACAGGCCAGATGTAAGTGTCTATGAGGCAAGTATTCCTCAAAAAGTTAAAATTAACGACAGCACTTTTGTTGCCGACAATAATTTTTTTCTGAAAAACAAACAAGGTCTTTGGGAGCTTTATGTTGCTGGAAACCCATTGCAAATAGGAAAACTTACGGGAAGCTTAACCCAAGATTTAATGCAGAAGCAAGAAGCTATCTTTTTTAATAAAGTTGAAGACTTAGTGCCTTCAAAAACGCAACAATACATATTGCGCAAATTTTTAGCCTGGTATAATCGCAAGATGTATTTACACATACCAGAAGAGTACAAAGCCGAAATATATGGGCTTTCACAGTATTCTTCTTCAAATTTTGGCGAGATAGGCGATCCGTATCTGCGCTTGCTTTATCTACACGGAGCTCACGATATAGGTCATGCTATGCAGGATTTAATGTTGGTAGGCTGTTCTTCTTTTGCCGTTTGGGGCGATAAAACTGTAGATGGAAATATGTTAGTAGGACGTAATTTTGACTTTTATGCTGGAGACGATTTTGCCAAAGAAAAAATCATCGCATTTGTAAACCCTTCAGAAGGACATAAGTTTATGTCGGTTACTTGGGGAGGAATGATGGGCGTTGTTTCTGGTATGAACGATCAGGGTTTAACCGTAACCATTAATGCCGGCAAGTCTGAAATTCCATTAGTAGCAAAAACACCTATTGCTATTGTTACCAGAGAGATTTTGCAATACGCTTCTACTATAGAAGAGGCTATAGCAATTGCCAAAAAGCGAGAAGTCTTCGTGTCTGAAGCCATTTTTGTAAGTAGTGCAAAAGATAAAAAAGCAGCAATAATAGAAGTAGCCCCAGATAATTTTGGGGTGTATGAGGTTGAAAATACAGATAAGCTAGTGTGTAGCAATCACTTTCAGAGCGATGCCTTTAAAAATGACAATCGCAACAACCAATGGATAGAAGAAAGCCATTCTATGTATCGCTTTAACAGAATGAACGAGTTAATAGAAGAAGATAACAAACTAGATGTAGAAGATGCTGTTGCTGTATTGCGAAACAAAAACGGCTTAGCAGATAAAGAGATAGGTTATGGAAACGAAAAAGCCTTAAATCAGCTTTTGGCACATCATGGTATTGTTTTTAAACCCGAGCAAAAAGAAGTATGGATTTCTTCAAACCCGTATCAGTTAGGTGAATTTGTAGCTTATAAATTAGATGAAGTTTTTAAAAACGCCGAAGAGAGACAACTAACTACAACTGTAGCTAGTACAGATGAAAATATAGCGGAAGACCCATTTATTTATTCTGAAGAATATAAAAATTATGAAGAATACCGAATTTTAGAAAGAGATGTTGAAAAAGCAATAGACAACAAAGAAGTTATTGCCGATAAAACCTTCTTTGCCTTGCAGCAAAAAAATCCGGAGTATTGGAAAGCGTATTATTTAACAGGAAAGTATTACTTTGAAAAAAATTACAATGCAGCAGCCAGAAATGCTTTTCAAACAGCTTTAACAAAAGAAATAACAACCGTCCCAGATAGAGAGCGCATAGAAAAATACCTTAAGAAGTTAAACCGCTAAGGTTTTATGATTTATAGTATTCTAAGCGCAGAAAAAAATAAAGAAAACCATTAAAGGAATGATTCCAGAAATAGAAAAATCATCTTCAGAAGCAATTAAAAGCTTTCAAGAAGAGAAACTGAGAGAAACACTACAGTATTTAAATACGAATTCTCCTTTTTACAAGCGTTTTTTCGAAGAAAACAAGATTGAGGTTTCAGAAATTAATAAAATGGAAGACCTGCATAAAATTCCTGTTACCACAAAAGACGAGCTTCAAAAGTACAACGACGATTTTATCTGTGTTCCCAAAACCAAAATTATAGATTATGTAACTACTTCGGGTACCTTGGGTGATCCAGTTACCTTTGCGTTAACCGATGCAGATTTAGACCGATTAGCTTATAACGAAGCTATTTCCTTTGGGTGTTGTGGGGTAAGTAATGAAGATACCTTGCAATTAATGACTACTATGGATAGGCGTTTTATGGCTGGAATGGCCTATTTTTTGGGCGCCCGTAAGCTAGGTGCAGGTATAATACGCGTAGGTTCTGGTATTCCAGAATTGCAGTGGGATTCCATTCAAAAGTTTAAACCTACCTATTTAATTACGGTGCCTTCCTTTTTGTTGAAGTTGGTGGAATACGCACAACAACACAATATAGATCTTACTACTACAAGTGTAAAAGCGGCTATTTGTATAGGTGAACCTATACGCGAACAGGATTTTTCGCTTAATATTTTGGCTAAAAAAATTAAGAAGGACTGGAATATCGAATTGTTTTCTACTTATGCTTCTACCGAAATGAGTACTGCTTTTAACGAATGTGAAACGCATAATGGAGGGCATCACCATCCAGAGCTAATTATTGCAGAAATTTTAGATGAAAATAATCAGCCTGTAGCTACTGGTGAAGTAGGTGAACTTACAATTACAACCTTAGGGGTAGAAGCTATGCCGTTATTGCGTTTTAAAACAGGCGATATGGTACAAGCTTATAATGATGGTTGCAATTGTGGAAGAAATACATTGCGACTAGGCCCTGTTGTTGGTCGTAAAAAACAGATGATTAAATACAAAGGAACTACGCTCTATCCGCCAGCTATGTATAATATTTTGAATAATTTTTCGGCTATAGACAGTTATGTAATTGAAATCTCTCATAACGATTTAGGGACAGACGAAATACTTATAAAAATTGCTTCAGAAGCACTTTCCGATGAATTGCTTTTAGAAATAAAAGATCACTTTAGAGCAAAGCTGCGGGTAGCTCCAAAGCTTGAGTTTGCTACTTCAGAAGAAATACAGAAGCTTCGCTTTCCGCCATTAAGCAGAAAGCCTGTAGATCTAATAGACCACAGGCTTTAATTGCGAATATAAATATGGTTAGTGATTTTAAATTTTAAAAGTTATTACAGGCATATTGGCGTGATTTATCATGTCTTCACTTATACTACCATTAAAGAAGTGAGAGATCCCTTTGCGTCCGTGGGTTCCCATTCCTATTAGCTGTGCGTTTATATGCTTAGCGTAATTGAGAATTCCTTTCTCAACAGAAGTGTCGTTATATATATTTAATGTGAAGTTTTCTACACCGGCACCTTGAACAAAATTTTCCATTATTTTTTGAGCTTGAGAAGAGGTTTTAAAGTCGGCAGGGGTATTTACAAAGAGCAAATGCATTTTTGCGCCTACGTCTTTGGCAAATTTATGAGCTTTATACAAAGCGTTTCTACCTTCGTCTGAAAAATCTGAAGCAAAAACAAAATCGTCAACTTTAAATTCTGGGTGATTATTTTTTATAACTAACACAGGTGTTCTAGAGGTTCTTACAACTTTTTCGGTATTACTACCTACAAACATTTCTTTAAAGCCACTTGCGCCTGTAGACCCCATAACAATAAGATCTATATTGTTTTTAGTGCAAGCTGTCTCTATGTCTTCGTATATTTCATTATGACCAATAGTTTCATGAAGGTTTATTCCTTGAACGTATGGTGTTTTTCTAAGGTCTCCAAAGCGTTTTTCTGCAAGTTTAATGAAGTATAAAGACTCTGGTAAGCTGCCAGTGTCACCAGAAGTAGTAAGATGCATAGGTATTTCCATAGAATGGAGTACAAATATTTTACTATCGTGTTCTTTTGCTATGGTTATAGCTACTTTTAAAGCGTTTTCAGCTTGTTCAGAAAAATCTGTAGGAACGAGTATATGTTTCATAAAAGAAGGAGTTGAGATTGATTTTTATTTCAACTATTAAATTACAAAAAATAAATCGTTTAGCCTTGGTTTTTATAATATTAAAATTTATAGTATATTTGCACAGAATTTGATACGAATACTATCTGAGGGGACTAAAGTCCCCTCTTTTTATAGCTTAAAATGATGCGTGAAAAAGTTGCACAACTGCTTAAAAGTGCATTAGATGAAAACGACTCACTGTTTTTGATCGACCTAAATATTTCTGAAGATAATCACATTAAGGTCATCCTGGACGGCGATAAGGGCGTTACGGTAGAAGACTGTATTACTGTAAGTCGTGCTATAGAGCATAATCTAGACCGAGAAGAAGTTGATTTTTCTTTAGAAGTGATGTCGGCAGGTGCTTCAGAACCGTTAACATTGCCAAGACAGTATAAAAAGAACTTAGGCAGAAGCCTAAAGATACGAACTAAAAACGACGAAAAAATTGAAGGCGAGATAATCGCCGCTAACGAAGACAACTTTACTTTAAAATGGTCTGCGCGCGAGCCTAAACCAGTTGGTAAAGGAAAAGTCACCGTTCAAAAAGAGGCTACCCTGCCTTATACAGATATTATGGAAGCAAAAGTGATGATAAAATTTTAATTGGATTGATATGGAAAACTTAGCACTAATCGATTCTTTTTCAGAATTTAAAGACGACAAACAAATAGATAGAGTAACGCTAATGGCGATACTAGAAGATGTTTTCAGAAACGCACTTAAGAAAAAGTACGGAAGTGATGACAATTTCGATATCATTGTGAATCCAGATAAAGGAGATCTTGAAATTTGGAGAAACCGTATAGTTGTTGCAGATGGTGAAGTGGAAGACCCTAACGAAGAAATTTCGCTAACGGCTGCAAGAAAAATTGAACCAGATTTTGAAATTGGTGAAGATGTTTCTGAAGAAGTAAAACTTATAGACCTTGGTCGTCGTTCTATTTTAGCATTGCGCCAAAACCTTATTTCAAAAATACACGAACACGATAATACTATCATATACAAGCAGTTTAAAGATCTTGAAGGAGAAATTTACACCGCCGAAGTTCACCACATACGTCACCGTGCCGTTATCTTACTAGATGATGAAGGCAACGAGATAATACTTCCGAAGGAAAAACAAATTCCTTCAGATTTTTTCAGAAAAGGCGATAACGTTCGTGGAATTATTGAAAGTGTAGACTTAAAAGGAAACAAACCGACAATTATTATGTCTCGTGCGAATCCAATTTTCCTTGAAAAATTGTTTGAACAAGAGATACCAGAAGTATTTGACGGCTTAATTACCGTAAAAAAAGTTGTTCGTATACCGGGCGAAAAAGCAAAAGTTGCCGTAGATTCGTATGACGATCGTATAGATCCAGTAGGAGCCTGTGTAGGTATGAAAGGTTCCAGAATTCACGGAATAGTTCGCGAATTAGGAAATGAAAACATAGATGTAATAAATTACACTACCAATCTTAACCTTTATATAACGCGAGCTTTAAGCCCTGCAAAAGTAACTTCTATCAAGATAGATGAAGAGAAAAAACGCGCTGAGGTTATTCTTCGTCCAGAAGAAGTGAGTAAGGCAATTGGTCGTGGCGGGCATAACATTCGCCTTGCAGGTCAACTTACAGGTTATGAGATAGATGTGCTTCGTGAAGGCGCAGAAGAAGATGTAGAATTAACAGAATTCTCAGACGAAATTGAAGGCTGGATTATCCAAGAATTCCATAAAATTGGACTGGATACCGCTAAGAGTGTATTAGAGCATGACATCAACGATTTGGTAAAACGTACCGATCTAGAAGAGGAAACAATCCGCGATGTAATAAATATATTAAGAGAAGAATTTGAAGAGTAGTTGAAACTTGACTACATTTATCCAAATTTTTTAAAAAGACAAATTAGGAAAAAGCATTTATGGCTGAAGAAAAATCGATAAGGCTAAACAAAGTATTGCGCGAATTTAATATTTCGTTAGATCGTGCTGTGGAATTTTTAAAGGATCACGGTCACGAAGTAGAAGCGCGTCCCACCACTAAAATTTCCAATGAAGAATACAAAGTTCTTTTTGAAGAGTTTGAGACCGACAAAAGTAAAAAAGTAGCTTCTAAAGAAGTTGGTGAGGAAAAACGCAAAGAGAAAGAAGAATTGCGTTTAGAACGCGAACGCGAACTTGAAGTTAAGCAGAAAAAAGAAGAAGCTTCGCGTGTTATAAAAGCAGAGGCTAAACTTGACGGTCCTAAGCAAGTAGGTAAAATAGACCTAGATGCTGGTAAAACTAAAAAAGAAGCCCCTAAAGCTGAAGAAAAACCAGTTGTTGCAGAACCTAAGCAAGAAGAAAAGGCTCCTGAAGTTGTAGTCGAAAAACCTGAGGTTGTTGCTGAAACACCTGAAGAGGGTAAAGAGGAGAAAGTAGAAAAAGAAACTGCTCCTGTTCAGGAAGAAAAAGTTGTAGAAAAAGAAACTACAAAACCTGAAACTCCTGCCAAAGAAGATGCTAAAGAAACGGCAAAACCTGTAGCTGAAAAGAAAGAAGCTACTCCTGCTAAGGCAGAAAAGCCAAAAGATGATATTCCGGTAGATAATGGTACGGTAACTACACAATACCGCAAGCTTGATGGCCCTAATTTTACAGGTCAAAAAATTGATCTTACTAAGTTTAAAAAGCCTGAGAAGAAAAAAGATCCAAAAGCAGACGCTAATAAAGATAAAAAAGGAAAACGTCGTCGTATAAGTAAAGAAACTCCTAAAAGTGGAGGAAATAACTTTAGAGACAATCGCGGTCCTGGAAGAAAAGCACGTGCAAATACACCTAAAGAAGAGCCTAGCGAGGAAGAAGTACAAAAACAAGTACGTGAAACCCTAGAAAAACTTCAAGGGAAATCATCTAAAGGAAAAGGGGCTAAGTATCGTCGTGAGAAACGTGATACCCACCGTCAAAAATCTGAAGATGAACTAGCACAACAAGAAGCAGAAAGCAAGTTGATTAAAGTTACAGAGTTTGTTACCGCAAACGAAATGGCAACGATGATGGATGTGCCAGTTACTAAAATTATTTCGGCTTGTATGAGTCTTGGAATGATGGTAACGATGAACCAACGTCTAGATGCCGAAACTTTAAGTATAGTTGCAGACGAATTTGGTTATGAAGTAGAGTTTGTAAATGCAGATTTAGAAGAATCTATAGAGCGTGAAGAAGATGCTCCAGAAGATCTTAAACCTCGTGCGCCTATTGTTACTGTAATGGGACACGTAGATCACGGTAAAACTTCGTTGCTAGATTACATCCGTAAGGAAAATGTAATTGCAGGTGAGTCTGGAGGGATAACTCAGCATATAGGTGCTTATGGTGTTGAACTAGATAACGGTCAGAAAATTGCATTCTTAGATACTCCAGGTCACGAAGCGTTTACCGCAATGCGTGCTCGTGGAGCTCAAGTAACCGACCTTGCAATTATTGTAGTTGCGGCAGATGATGATATTATGCCTCAAACTAAGGAAGCTATTAGCCACGCACAAGCTGCAGGTGTGCCAATAGTTTTTGCAATCAACAAAATAGATAAACCCAATGCAAATCCAGATAAGATAAAAGAAGGATTAGCAAGTATGAACCTTTTGGTTGAAGACTGGGGTGGAAAAATACAATCGCACGATATTTCAGCAAAAACTGGAGATGGTGTAAAAGAATTACTAGAAAAAGTATTGCTTGAAGCAGAATTACTTGAACTTACAGCAAACCCTAACCGCCAAGCTAACGGTACAGTAGTAGAAGCATTCCTAGACAAAGGTCGTGGATATGTTTCAACGGTATTGGTGCAAGGTGGAACCTTAAAGGTTGGAGATTATGTGCTTGCAGGACAACATTCAGGTAAGGTTAAAGCAATGCAAGACGAACGTGGTAAAAACGTTGTTACTGCTGGCCCATCAACACCTGTATCTGTATTAGGTTTAGACGGTGCACCACAAGCAGGTGATAAGTTTAACGTGTTTGATGATGAACGCGAAGCAAAAACAATTGCTACTAAACGTACACAACTTCAGCGTGAGCAGTCTGTAAGAACTCAACGTCATATTACTCTTGATGAAATTGGAAGACGTATTGCACTTGGCGACTTTAAAGAATTAAACATTATCCTTAAAGGTGATGTTGATGGTTCTGTAGAGGCGTTGACAGATTCATTATTAAAACTTTCTACTGAAGAAATTCAAGTAAATATTATCCATAAAGCGGTAGGACCTATTACTGAAAGTGATGTGTTGCTTGCTTCAGCTTCAGATGCAATTATTATAGGCTTTAACGTTCGCCCAATGGGTAACGCACGCCAAATTGCAGATAAGGAAGAAATAGATATCCGTACTTACTCAATCATTTACGCTGCTATAAACGACGTAAAAGATGCGATGGAAGGTATGCTTTCGCCAGAAATGAAAGAAGAAATTACTGGTACAGCTGAGATTAGAGAGACATTTAAGATTTCTAAAGTTGGTACCATTGCCGGATGTATGGTTATGAACGGAAAAATATTTAGAAACTCTGGTATTCGTTTAATCCGTGAAGGTGTGGTAGTTTATACTGGAGAGCTGGCTTCATTAAAACGTTTTAAAGACGATGTTAAAGAAGTTTCAAAAGGATACGATTGTGGTATTCAAGTTAAAAATTACAACGACATATATGAAGGCGATGTAATTGAAGCGTTCCAAGAAGTAGCTGTTAAGAAAAAGTTGAAATAACAGTACAACATATTAATTTTTTAAAACGACCTAAAAGACAATCTTTTAGGTCGTTTTTTTTTGTGTAATTATCATTTTTATGTCATTTGGTGTAACATTGTTTCTCGATGGGTGTCTTTTATAGAAACTATGCCAAATGAATTTCAATATAAAGAGTTGTTTTGTCATTGTGTTCCTTTTTATAGGAGCCGTGTCTTTATCACAAACTACAGATAGTATTCCCAGGAAAAAGATTGACATTCCTAGAATTACTGAAGCTCCAAAAATTGACGGTGTTCTAAACGATGCCGCTTGGCAAAATGCGCCTATTGCTACAGATTTTGTAGAACGCCAACCCAACAACGGAAGACCTATACCAGACAGCTTACGTACAGAGGTTAAGATTGTTTACGACAACTTGGGGATTTACTTTGGGGCGACGATGAATGACCCAAATCCAGATGAAATTTTAAAAGAACTCACAGAGAGAGATGGTATAGGCAATGACGATTTTTTCTTTATTCTCTTAAATGGTTATAACGATAGGCAGCAAAGTTTACAGTTTATTGTCACTGCAGCAGGAGTGCAATACGACGCCAAGATGACTAACGAAAATGAAGACAGTTCGTGGAACGGAATCTGGTACAGCGCCGTGCAAATTACCAATACTGGCTGGGTGGCAGAGATATTTATTCCTTATTCTGAAGTGCGATTCCCAAATAAAAATGTCCAGGAATGGGGGCTGAATATGGAACGCGAATTTAGAAGAGCTAGAACCCGCTATTCTTGGAGCCCTATAGACAATAAAAAAGGTGCTTTCTCTATTTATGATGGAGAAATACACGGGATAGAAAACATTCAATCACCTACACGTCTTTCGTTTCAACCCTATATTTCTACTTATGTAAATAATTATGACGGCAATACCGAAACAATTGTTAACGGTGGTATGGATATTAAATACGGTATTAATGACGCTTTTACCTTAGATATGATTTTAATTCCAGATTTTGGTCAGTCAAAATTTGATGCTGAAGTATTAAACCTCTCAGCTTTTGAAGTGCAATACGAAGAGAACAGACCCTTTTTTACTGAAGGAACAGAGCTTTTTACAAAAGGTGATTTGTTTTACTCGCGAAGAGTAGGAGGCTATCCTTCCAGAAGTCCTAATCTTTTAGACGATGAAGAAGTAACAGAAAGTCCAGCTTCAGTAGATTTAATAAACGCCTTTAAAATTTCGGGTAGAACAGATGCTAACCTTGGTATTGGAGTGTTTAATGCCCTTACCGAAAGAACCTTTGCCACAGTTAAAAACACCGAAACAAACGAAACAAGAAAAGAACTAGTTGAGCCCTTAGCTAATTACAACGTTTTGGTTTTTGACAAACGCTTTGGCGATAATTCTTCGGTTTCTTTTGTAAACACAAATGTAATTCGCGAAGGCGATTTTAGAGACGCCAATGTTACTGGACTTTATATGGATGTTACCAATAAAGAAAACACTTATAAATATTATGCAAACGCCGAAGGAAGTTATGTTTCTGAAGATGATTCAAAGTTTGGAATGGAAGGAAGAGCGGGTGTTTCAAAAATAAGCGGAAAGCATCGATTGTCTGGCGAAATTAATTTTAGAACCTTAGATTATGATATAAATGACCTTGGGTATTCTAGTGAAACAAATTTTATAAATTATTACGGGTATTACGGCTATAGGTATCTTCAGCCTAAAGGGTTTTTAAACAATATGTATTTAAATTTCAATTTAAATTATACCCGTAGGCTTAAAACAGATCTTTACAGTAATTTCAACTTTAATTTTAATTCAAGCTTTACTACCAAGGAGTTTTTGGGTTTTGGCGGTGGGTTTGAAATGACTCCTTTCGGCACAAATGATATTTACGAACCCAGAGAAGAAGGCAGGTATGTTAAAGTGCCAGATTATTACGATGTTTGGGGTTGGTTTTCTACAGATTACAGAAAAAAACTAGCCTTTGACGGTACTGTAGATTGGTATAAATACAACGAAAAAGGACGTGGTACATTAATACTTCAGTTTGGTCCACAGTACAGAGTTTCAGATAAGTTTAAAGTGTATTTAAATACTAATGTTAGCCTTTCAGATAAAGAGGAAGGCTTTGTGAGTTTTGATGACGATGCCATTATTTTTGGGCAACGCGACAGAAATACCATTGTAAATTCATTAGAGTCGCAATATATTTTCAACAATAAAATGGCGCTTAATTTGTCTTTCCGCCATTACTATTCGGAAGTGGAATACAGTCGGTTTTTAACTCTACAAGATGATGGTGAGTTACTAGAAAACACAATTTTCAACGAAAATAAAAACGCTACCTATAACAACTGGAATATAGACCTGCGTTTTTCTTGGTGGTTTGCTCCAGGGAGTCAGCTTACATTGCTTTACAGAAATACTATGGATAGCTATGTGGAGCAATCACGTGTTAATTTGTCTAACAATTTTTCAAACTTATTTGAAGAACCGCAGCTTAACAGCCTTTCCTTAAGGTTGAATTATTACTTAGATTACAACAGGGTGAAAAATTGGTTTGGCGGTGCAACAAAGAAGCAGGAGCTAGGCTCTATATACAAAAACGAAAAAATGAACCGAGCTGCCTTTGCAAGCTCCAGAAATACTAAAAGATAATTTATTTTCTGCGTTCAGGTTTTAGGATAAAAGCTGATGAAAAGTTTTTTTGAATTTCAATAAGCGCTCTGTCTGCTTCTATTCGGCTAGAGAAGTTTCCAGCCCAAACTTTGTAATTAGGAGTTTCGTATTCTATTGAAGCTGGCCAATTGCCATAAGTTGTTTTGTACTTACGCAATATTTGGTTTGCTTTATTAAGTTCGCCATAATACAATTGAATGGTGTAACCGTCTGAAAGTTTATTTTCCTTTTCCAAATCTTTCTTCAAATCTAGTAGTTCATTTATTTTTGAATCTACATTTACAGTCACAGTTGCACTTTGTGCGAAGCTATTAATGCTAAGAAAACTTATTAATACGCTGGCTACTACTGTTTTGGAAAATGTTTTTGAATTCATAGTTCTGTTTCTTTTGTGCAAAGGTAAAACTTAATAACATTGTGAAGCTGCAATTTATTATTTAGAACTAATATAAATTAATAGTTAACACTTTATTTGCATTTTCAAAATCGACTTAATAATGTACTTTTGTGGCTTTATTTGGGTACTTGATTAGTGTTTTAATTAGCATTTTTACGTAACTAATTCTGTACCAAACCATCGAAGATAAAATAATTATTAGTACTAAAATAAGCATACCAATGAGTTTCGAGATTTTTCGGAATGATTTTAAAGCGAATTTTACAGATCAACTAAAAAACAATATAATCAATAGATGAAAAAGGTGAATTTTATACATCTCCGCTCAAAATTGCCACTTCTTTTGTTAGTGTTTTTACTAACTTTTTCGACGACTCTTTATTCGCAAGATGCTCCAGCAGATGCTGCTGTTAGTACTGGAGGAGATGTTGCTGCTGGTGAATCTCTCTTTAAAGCAAACTGTGCGGCTTGTCACAAGCTAGACAAAAAAGCTGTAGGTCCTGCACTTAGAGGAGTTGCAGAAAAGTATGATCGTGCTTGGCTTGGCAAATGGATTAAGAACAGTCAAGGTCTAATAGCTTCTGGCGATGCATTAGCAGTTAAGTTGTTTGAAGAAAACAATAAGTCTGTGATGACTTCTTTCCCTGCGCTTTCTGAAACAGATATAGATAATTTACTAGCGTATACAAGTCAGCCTAAGCCTGAGCCTACTGTTGCTGTTGGTCCTGAAACGGGGCCTGCTTCTACAGATGGCGGTTCGGTTTCTAATACTTTAGTGATAGCGGCATTAGCACTTATATTCTTGTTGTTAGTTATTATGCTTTACTTGGTAACAAACACACTTAAGAAAATTGCTGAAGCAAATGGCGTAGTTTACGAAGAGAAAGAAAAACGCACTCCGCTTTGGAAGGCATTTATTGAGAATCAATTTTTAGTATTGGTGTTTTCAATATTCTTAATGCTTAGTGCAGGGTATTTAGCTTATGGTTATTTAATGCAGGTAGGTGTTGATCAAGGATACGCTCCAGTACAACCAATACATTTTTCGCATAAAATACACGCTGGCGATAACCAGATAGATTGTAATTTCTGTCATAGCTCTGCTAGAAAGAGTAAGACTTCGGGAATTCCATCACTTAATGTTTGTATGAATTGTCATAAAAACATCTCTGAAGTTGCGCCAGAAACTGCAACTGCAGATCACTCTAAAGAATTTTACGACGGTGAAATCGCAAAATTATACAAAGCCGTTGGCTGGGATGCCGATAACCAACAGTACACTGGTAAAACAGAGCCTGTTAAATGGGTTCGCATCCACAACTTGCCAGATTTCGCATACTTTAACCACTCACAACACGTAACTGTTGCAGGTGTTGCTTGCCAGACTTGTCACGGTGAAGTTCAGGAAATGGAAATTGTAGAACAGTTTGCGCCACTTACAATGGGATGGTGTATTAACTGTCACAGAGAGACTAATGTAGACTTGGAGAACAATGAGTATTACGCCAAGATACACGAAGAGCTTTCAAAAAAATACGGTGTTGAGAAGTTAACAATCGCCGAATTAGGTGGATTGGAATGTGGAAAATGTCATTATTAAGAATATTTCTTTAAAAGTTAAAGAAGCATTCAAAAAGAATTAATCAAATACTAATTAAAATTTTAGAATTGCGATATACGATTTACGATTGAATTAATTTAGGTTAACAGGAGTAAATCAAGAAAATTATAAAAATTTAAAATCGTACATCAAAAATCGTAAATAATCAATATGGCATCAAACAAGAAATACTGGAAAAGTGTTGAAGAGCTGAAAGAAGACAGCACAATTGTGAAGGCGCTACAAGAAAATGAGTTTGTAACAGAAATACCTACAGACGAGTTTCTTGGCAATAAAGAAGCATTGGAAGCTTCTTCAACTACGCGTCGTGATTTCTTAAAATACGTGGGCTTTACCACTGCGGCGGCTACTTTAGCTGCTTGTGAAGGTCCTGTAGTGAAGTCTATTCCGTATGTTGTTCAGCCAGATGAAATTGTACCTGGAATAGCAAACTATTACGCTTCAACTATGGCGGATGGGTTTGATTTTGCCAATGTATTGGTAAAAACACGCGAAGGTCGTCCTATAAAAATAGAGAGAAATGATTTAGCAGAAAATGGCGGAAGTGCAAATGCACGTGTTTACGCTTCTGTACTTTCATTATACGATAAAAATAGATTAACAGGGCCAATGCTTGATGGCGCTGAAGTGAGCTGGTCAGAATTTGATGCTGCTGTAGCTCAAAAAATGAATGAGATGGCAGAGAAGGATATTGTACTTCTTACCCAGACATTTGCGAGTCCATCTACTTCAAAATTAATTTCAGAATTTACTACAAAATATCCTAATGTACGCCACGTAGTGTACGATGCTGTATCTTGTTCTGGAGCCTTAGATGCTTTTCAGAATAAATACGGAATGCGTGCTTTACCAGATTACGATTTTTCAAAAGCTGAAGTAATTGTTTCTGTAGGAGCAGATTTCTTAGGAGATTGGCAAGGTGGAAGCTATAGTAAATCGTATGCTCAGGGACGTGTTCCTAAAAATGGAAAAATGTCTCGCCACATTCAGTTTGAAGCAAACTTAACTTTAACTGGTGGTAAGGCAGATAAGCGTGTGCCTGCAACACCAACACAACAATTACAAATATTAAAAGCATTAACAGGTGGTAGTACTTCAGGTTTACCTGAAAATATTGCTGATGCTGTAAATAAAGCAAAAGCACAGCTACAAAAAGCTGGAAGCAAAGCTTTACTAGTTACAAACTTACCAGATGTTGCTTCGCAAACGTTAGCATTAAACTTTAATGCAAATAGTGAAGCTGTAGACGTTAACAAGCCATTGCTAATAAGACAAGGTAGTAGTGCCGATGTTATGAGTGTGGTAAACGGTGTAATTTCTGGAAGTGTAAAAGGGTTAATTACAGTAGGTGTAGACCCTGTATACTCATTGCCAAATGCAAAGGAGTTTGCTGAAGGGTATAAGAAATTAGAAATGAGCTTAGCTTTTGCTATGAAGCAAGATGCTACCGCTTCTTTAGCAAAAATGATTGCTGCAACTCCACATTACTTAGAGTCTTGGGGAGATACTCAAATTAAAAAAGGTACGTTCAGCTTAACGCAGCCTACTATACGTCCTTTATTTGATACACGCCAGTTTCAAGATGCTATCTTGTTATGGACTGGAAACACACAAAAATATTACGATTACATAAAAGATACTTGGACTACTTCAGTTTTAGATGGTGGTTCTTGGAGTAAGGCGCTTCACGACGGTTTTACTGTTAGTGGTGCAGATGTAGTAATGGAGCAAGTTGCTCCTGCTGCAGAAGGCGCTGGTGTAATGGAAGAAAGTACTTCAAACGGTGCTTTAGCTTCTTTTGCACAAGAAGGAGGTTACGACCTTACTTTGTATACTTCTACAGGATTAGGTGATGGTCAACAAGCAAACAACCCTTGGTTGCAAGAATTGCCAGATCCTATTACAAGAGCATCTTGGGATAACTACCTTACTGTTTCTGCAGCAGATGCAGAGGCATTGGGCTTAGTTAATGAGCATGTTGCTAATGGCGCATTAGACGGAAGTTATGTAAATGTGAAGTTAGGAGATGTAGTTGTTGAAAAAGTTCCTGTAATCATTCAGCCAGGACAGGCTAAAGGGTCTGTAGGTTTGGCTTTAGGATATGGTAAGACTGCTGCAATTCAGAAAGAAATGCAAACAGGAGTTAACGCTTATGCGCTTTACCAGAATTTCTCTAACATTCAAAAAGTAAGCATAGAAAAGGCCAGCGGTATGCACGAGTTTGCTTGTGTACAATTGCAAAGTACCATGGCTGGACGTAGCGAAGATATTATTAAGGAAACTACCTTAGAGATTTTTAATACTAAAGGAAAAGATCACTGGAATGCAGTTCCTGTAACAGATTATGATCACAGTCCATTATCGGTTCGTGATGAAAATGCTGATATTTGGAATCCATTTGATGAGACTGTAGGACCACACTTTAATCTTTCAATAGATTTGAACTCTTGTACAGGATGTGGTGCTTGTGTTATCGCTTGTCATTCTGAAAATAACGTTCCTGTTGTAGGTAAAGAAGAAGTTAGAAAATTCCGTGATATGCACTGGTTGCGTATAGATAGATATTACTCTGCTGGCGATTCGTTTAAAGAAGAAGTAGAAATGCTTGAAAATCTTCCTACTTTCGATTCGTATAAAGCGGTTGAAGTACCTTCTTACGAAAACCCTCAGGTTGCATTCCAACCTGTAATGTGTCAACATTGTAATCACGCTCCTTGTGAGACTGTTTGTCCTGTTGCTGCAACATCACACGGGCGTCAGGGTCAGAACCATATGGCGTATAACCGTTGTGTAGGAACTCGTTATTGTGCAAACAACTGTCCGTACAAAGTGCGTCGTTTTAACTGGTTCTTGTACAATGAAAATGATGAGTTTGATTACAACATGAACAATGACCTTGGTAGAATGGTACTAAACCCAGATGTGGTAGTGCGTTCTCGTGGAGTTATGGAAAAATGTTCTATGTGTATCCAAATGACCCAAAAGACAATTCTTGATGCTAAACGCGATGGAAGAGCTATAAAAGACGGTGAGTTCCACACAGCTTGTTCAAGAGCTTGTGATACTGGAGCTATGGTCTTTGGGGATGTAAATGATAAAGATTCTGAAGTATTAAAGTTAAAAGGTGATAAACGTATGTATCATCTGTTAGAAAATGTAGGTACAAAACCAAATGTTTTCTATCAAGCTATAATTAAGAATACCTCAGAAGCATAAAAAATTAATAAAAAACCAATTATTTAAGAATTAAATATGTCGTCACACTACGAAGCACCTATAAGAGAGCCATTGGTTCTGGGAGAGAAGTCCTATCATGACATCAGTGTAGATGTTGGGGCGCCCGTTATGGGAAAGGCCAATAAATCTTGGTGGATTGTTTTTAGCATTGCGCTAGTAGCCTTTTTATGGGGTCTAGGCTGTATAATCTACACCGTCTCAACCGGAATTGGGGTTTGGGGATTGAACAAAACCATAGGATGGGCTTGGGATATTACCAACTTTGTTTGGTGGGTAGGTATTGGTCACGCAGGAACCCTAATTTCTGCGGTATTATTACTTTTCCGTCAAAAATGGAGAATGGCTGTAAACCGTTCTGCTGAAGCAATGACCATATTTGCGGTAGTGCAGGCTGGTTTGTTCCCAATTATTCACATGGGACGTCCTTGGCTAGCTTATTGGGTATTGCCAATTCCTAACCAGTTTGGGTCGTTATGGGTTAACTTTAACTCGCCTTTGCTTTGGGATGTATTTGCAATTTCAACGTATCTTTCTGTATCATTAGTATTCTGGTGGACAGGTCTACTTCCTGATTTTGCGATGATTCGCGACAGGACTAAAAGCCCTTTCCAAAAGAAAATTTACGGTATCCTTAGTTTTGGATGGAGTGGTCGTGTAAAAGACTGGCAACGTTTTGAAGAAGTTTCTCTTGTATTAGCAGGTTTGGCAACTCCTTTAGTACTATCTGTACACACGATTGTATCTTTTGACTTTGCTACTTCTGTAGTTCCAGGATGGCACAGTACGATCTACCCGCCATACTTTGTTGCGGGGGCTATCTTCTCTGGATTTGCAATGGTACAAACACTATTGATTATCATGCGTAAAGTTTCTAATCTGGAAGACTATATTACTATTGTTCATATTGAGTATATGAATAAAGTAATCTTGCTTACAGGTGGTATTGTAACTGTAGCATACCTAATAGAATATTTTATAGGATGGTATTCTGGTGTACCTTATGAAAACTATACTTACCTTTCTTTTGGTGCTGCAACAGGACCTTACTGGTGGGCTTTCTGGGCATTGATAATCTGTAACCTAATTGTGCCACTTACACTATGGGTGAAAAAATTAAGAAGAAACATTATCTGGACCTTTATTGTAGCTTTAATTATTAACATCGGGATGTGGTTTGAGCGTTTTGATATTATTGTTATCGATTTAAGTAAAGACAGATTAACATCTTCATGGACTATGTTTCAACCTACTTTTGTAGATATAGGAACATTTATGGGTACCATTGGATTCTTCTTTGTGTTGTTCCTTTTATATGCACGTACCTTCCCGGTAATTGCACAAGCTGAAGTAAAAACAATACTTAAGTCTTCTGGTGAATCTTTTAAGAAATTAAGAGCAGAGCACGGAGAACACCACAGTCACGTAATTGCATCAACAAACACAGCTAAACCTGCAGCAAAAGTTGTTGCCGAAACTAGTGAAGTAGATGTTGAAACACATAAAGCTAATATAGATAGCTTGCTTAGTGGAATTGGGTCTTTTGATCCTGCAACTCAGCAGCAAGATGATCTTAAGAAAATTAGTGGTGTTGGTCCAGTAATGGAGAAAAAACTTCATCAGCTTGGCATATTTACCTTTGATCAGGTGAGTAAAATGACAGACCGCGAATACGATTTATTAGACGAGATAATAAGTGAATTCCCAGGAAGGGCCAAACGAGATGATTGGGCTGGACAGGCGCTAACGCTTAAAAACAATAACTAATCATGGCTTCAAAAAAGATACACGCTATTTATACTGATGACGACCTGTTGCTACATGCCGTTAAACAGACTCGTGACGCAAATTATCATATATCCGAGGTTTTTACACCTTTCCCAGTACACGGTTTAGACCATGCTGTAGGATTAGCGCCAACTAGAATTGCAATTACTTCATTTTTATATGGACTTACAGGATTGAGTGTTGCAGTTTTATTGATGAACTTTGTGATGATAGAAGATTGGCCTCAAAACATAGGGGGTAAGCCTAGTTTTACATATTATGAAAACATGCCGGCTTTTATTCCTATTATGTTTGAGCTTACTGTGTTTTTTGCAGCTCACTTAATGGTTATAACTTTTTATATGAGAAGTAAAATATGGCCATTTAAAAAAGCTGAAAATCCAGATTTACGCACAACGGACGACCATTTTTTAATGGAAGTTGATGCAGCTGACCACGATGTGGATAAGCTCACCAAGTTCTTATATGATACGGGTGCATCGGAAATTAGTCTAATTGAAAACGAGCAAGACCATTAATATGAAAACATTTATAAACATAGGAATTGCCATTATTGCTTCTGCAACCATGGTTTCTTGTTTTAACGATAAAAAACCAAATTATCAGTATTTTCCAAATATGTATGAGTCTGTTGGCTATGAAACATATGGAGAATATGAAGTATTTCCAGGACAGCAAGCTGCTATGTTGCCACCAGATAATACGGTGCCACGTGGGTATACTCCTTATGATTACGAAAATACTACGGAAGGTTTAGAGCTTGCAAAAGCAGAACTTAAAAACCCTTACGAGCTTACTGAAGAAAACTTAACTACAGGAGCAGCGCTCTATGCAGTTTATTGTGCAGTATGCCATGGCGATAAAGGTGATGGACAAGGAATCTTAGCAAAGCGCGAAAAGTTTTTAGGTATACCTAGTTATGCAGATCCAGGACGTACTATAGTAGATGGAGGTGTTTTTCACGTTCAAACATATGGCTTAAATGCTATGGGTTCGTATGCTGCTCAAGTTAACGAAAAGGAACGCTGGCAAATTACAATGCATGTTATGGATTTAAAAGCTGCCTTAAACGGTGAGCCTGGACTTCTAGAAACTGCAACTGCCGCTGAAGGTACAACTGCTGCTGAAGAACTAACAACTACTTCAGAAGAAAATAATATGGAAGCTACTACAGCTACCGAATAAGAAATTAAGTAAGGAATTAAAGAGAATAGCTAAAGATATGTATACGCTACCCAGTAAATTAAAACTGTTTTCTATCATTATAATGGTACTTGGCCTTGCAGGGATAACCTATGGTTTTCTTACAACACCAAAAACTATAGAAGATGTTAAAGAAATATTAGCCCAACAGGGTGCTCATCACGGTGAAGAGCATGCTGCGGAAGGCCACGATGAACACACCACAAATTTTGTAGATGAAGCACGTGGGCAAGAAGGTTACTCTGAAGCTGCTATGGAACACGCTACAGATTTAAAACCTGAAGGTCATGGAGCATCTTCACACGAAGAGCATGTGTTACACCAAATGCAAACAAGACCGTGGTCTGCAACTTTCGTTGCTGCATTTTTCTTTATGATGATTGCACTTGGAGTATTAGTGTTTTATGCTATTCAATACGCTTCACAAGCAGGATGGTCTCCAGTGCTGTATAGAGTAATGGAAGGTATAACGAGTTATTTATTGCCTGGTTCTATAATTGTATTCCTTATAGTTGTTTTTGCAGGAACGCACTTTTTCCCTTGGCAAAACGAAGAATTGGTAGCAAATGATAAAATACTACAAGTAAAATCTGGATATTTAAACTTCCCTTTCTTTGTAGTTCGCGCTGTAATCTACCTTTTAGGATGGAATTTATACCGTCACTTCTCTAGAAAAAACTCTATAGCACAAGCACAAGCAAATAATTACGATGCATATAGAAAGAACTTTAAGATATCTGTTATCTTCTTAGCATTTTTCTTAGCGACAGAAGCTACTATGTCTTGGGATTGGTTTATGTCTATGACGCCGCACTGGTACAGTACACTATTCCCTTGGTATATCTTTGCAACTATGTTTGTGTCTGCAATTACTGTAATAGCACTAGTAACTATTTACTTAAAGAGCAAAGGCTTATTACCGTTTGTAAGCAATAAACACTTACACGATTTAGCAAAATTTATGTTTGCATTTAGTATATTCTGGACATATTTATGGTTTAGCCAGTTTATGTTAATCTGGTACGCAAACATCCCTGAAGAAGTAACTTATTTTATTATACGAATTCAGGAATACAATACGTTGTTTTTCGGAATGCTTATACTTAATTTTGTATTCCCTATTCTAGTACTAATGAATAGTGACTTTAAGAAAGTGCCTTGGTTTGTTGTTATAGCCGCTGTATTTATATTGGTAGGTCACTATATAGATGTATTCTTATTAGTAATGCCATCAACAGTTGGCCATAATTGGGGCTTCGGAATTCCAGAAATAGGAGCATTACTTTTCTTCTTGGGTCTTTTCATCTTTGTGGTGGGAAGAGGATTAGGAAAAGTTTCGCTAAAACCGGAAAACGATCCGTTTATTAAAGAAAGTGAAAACTACCATTTTTAATCATTAGTTTAAAGAAGATATTTTAAGATGACCGCATTTTTAGTTGTATTAGTAATTATTCTTTTTGGAGTTTCTGTTTGGCAAATGAGCAGAATATTCCAATTGGCACAAGGGAAGCCTTCAATTAACTCCGAAATAGCTTCGGATAAGGACAATAACCTCAATGGTTATTTGATGATGGGCTTTTTAGCTTTTATCTATATACTAGCCATTATAACCTTTTGGTTATGGGGCGATGTACTCTTGCCAGAATCTGGTTCAGAACACGGAGCAGAAATTGACAACCTGATGTTGATCTCTATGGTCATTATCTTTATAGTTGGTATACTTACGCAGTGGTTGCTTCACTATTTTGCATTCATTTACAGAGGAAACAAAACTAGAAAAGCTACTTTTTATGCAGATAATGATAAGTTAGAGTTTATCTGGACTATCATTCCTGTAATTGTATTAGCAGGACTTATTATCTACGGTCTTTTTACTTGGACAGATATAATGAATGTCGATAAAGATGAAGACCCATTAGTAATAGAGCTTTACGCACAACAGTTTAACTGGAAAGCTCGTTACAGCGGTGAAGATAACACCCTTGGAGATGCAAACGTTCGACTAATAGAAGGTGTAAACCAACTAGGTGTAGATCCTGCAGATCCTAATGGAAAAGATGATAAGATAGTTACTGAGCTTCACTTGCCAGTAGGTAGAAAGGTTTTGCTTAAAATGCGTTCACAAGACGTACTTCACTCTGCATATATGCCGCACTTTAGAGCACAAATGAACTGTGTGCCAGGGATGATAACTCAATTTGCATTTACTCCTACAGTTACAACGGAGGATATGAGAAATAACGATGTTATTGTTGAGAAAGTTGCCAATATTAATAAAATACGAAAAGAGAAAAGCGTTGCACTTGCAGCTGCAGGTGAAGAAGCGCTAGAAACCTATGAATTTGACTATATACTTTTGTGTAATAAAATTTGTGGTATTAGCCACTATAATATGCAAATGAAGATTATAGTAGAATCTGAAGAAGATTACAACGCCTGGTTGGCAGAACAGCCTACACTAGGAGAACAACTTAGCAAAGAAACTAAATAATATTAGCTTAAATAGATATGTCAGCAAACGCACAGGTCCACGCAGTAGAAGATCATCACGACGATCACGGGCATCATCATAAAGAAACATTTGTAACTAAATACATCTTTAGCCAAGACCACAAAATGATTTCTAAACAATACCTTATTACAGGTTTGTTTATGGGGGTTATTGGTATTTTGATGTCTTTATTATTCAGAATGCAACTGGCATGGCCAGACCATAAATTTACCATTTATGAAATATTTTTAGGTAAATGGGGCGCAGATGGAGTTATGGATCCTAGTGTTTATTTAGCACTTGTTACCATACACGGAACCATAATGGTTTTCTTCGTGTTAACTGCTGGATTAAGTGGTACTTTTAGTAACCTCTTAATTCCATTGCAAATTGGAGCACGCGATATGGCGTCAGGATTCCTTAATATGGTATCGTATTGGTTGTTCTTTTTGTCTAGTTTTATCATGCTTTGCTCATTGTTTGTTGAAGCGGGTCCAGCTTCTGCAGGATGGACAATATACCCACCATTAAGTGCTTTACCACAATCTATTCCGGGCTCTGGAGCTGGAATGACACTCTGGTTAGTGTCTATTGCAATCTTTATTGCTTCCTCTTTATTAGGGTCACTAAACTATATAGTAACGGTAATTAATATGCGTACCAAAGGAATGTCTATGACTAGACTGCCTTTAACAATCTGGGCATTTTTTGTAACTGCTATTATTGGTGTTGTTTCTTTCCCAGTATTACTATCTGCAGCATTAATGCTTATAATGGATAGAAGTTTTGGAACTTCCTTCTTCCTTTCAGATATTTATATTGCAGGTGAAGTATTACACCATCAAGGAGGTTCGCCAGTATTATTTGAACACTTATTTTGGTTCCTTGGTCACCCAGAGGTATATATTGTAATTCTTCCAGCAATGGGATTAGTTTCAGAAATTATGGCGACAAACTCGCGTAAACCTATTTTTGGTTATCGTGCGATGATTGCCTCTATTCTTGCTATTGCATTCCTTTCAACGATTGTTTGGGGACACCATATGTTTATTTCAGGTATGAATCCTTTCTTGGGGTCTGTGTTTACATTTACAACCCTTCTTATTGCAATCCCTTCTGCTGTAAAAGCATTTAACTGGATTACTACTCTTTGGAAAGGAAACCTTCAGATGAATACGGCTATGCTGTTTTCTATCGCCTTTGTTTCAACATTTATTACAGGTGGTTTAACAGGAATTATTCTTGGAGATAGTGCTTTAGATATTAACGTACACGATACTTACTTTGTGGTAGCTCACTTCCACTTAGTAATGGGTATCTCTGCCTTATACGGTTTATTGGCTGGTGTGTATCACTGGTTCCCTAAAATGTTCCAAGGTAGAATGATGAATAAAAAATTAGGGTATATTCACTTTTGGGTAACAGCTATTGGAGCTTATGGAATTTTCTTCCCAATGCACTTTGTGGGTATGGCTGGATTGCCACGTAGATATTATAGCAATACCGCATTCCCTTATTTTGACGACCTAGCAGATATAAATGTTGTAATGACTGTCTTTGCTATTATCACTATTTCGGTACAAGTAGTTTTCTTGTATAACTTCTTCCATTCAATTTTCTACGGAAAAATGGGTCCTAAAAACCCTTGGAGAGCAACAACGCTAGAATGGACTACAGAAACTAAGCATATCCACGGTAACTGGGATGGTCCTATTCCTCACGTTTATCGTTGGTCTTATGACTACAGTAAACTAAATAGAGACGAAACAGATTACGTTATACCTGGTCAGGATTTTATTCCGCAAAACGTTCCGCTTCAAGATAATGAAGACGAATTAGACCATTAATAGTTTATATAAAGTATATAAAAAACCCTTTCTGAAAAGAAAGGGTTTTTTTGTATCTACGTGTTACCACGTAGTACTTTTTTATTTTTTTATTTTATATTTACAGTATTGAGTTAATAAGTATGTAGGAAGTGAGGAATCTACTGTTTATTTATAAGAGGCTAGCCTAACGGTTGGCCTCTTTTTTTATGCTAATTTTTGTTTTTTAGCTTAACTAAACTATTGTATTTATCACTATAACACTGTTTAAAAATTTCTGTTCACTATCATTTTCATAAAATAGATTACACTAACACGCCTTTTGTTATATTTGTGATATGAACGAAAACCTCGATCCCAGTGGAGAAAATCTTTCTTCACAGGAACTAGATATAGAAAAGCAATTGCGTCCCTTAAGTTTTGACGACTTTACCGGGCAGGATAAGGCTTTAGAGAACCTTCAGATATTTGTCAAAGCTGCAAACTTGCGAAATGAGGCTTTAGATCACACTCTTTTTCACGGCCCTCCGGGATTGGGTAAAACAACCTTGGCGTACATACTCGCTAACGAGTTAGGTGTAAACATAAGGGTAACTTCGGGGCCTGTGTTAGATAAACCTGGTGATCTTGCAGGACTGCTTACCAACCTTGATGAACGGGATGTGCTTTTTATAGACGAAATACATCGTTTAAGCCCTATAGTTGAAGAGTATTTATACTCTGCTATGGAAGATTTTAAAATAGATATTATGATAGAATCTGGGCCTAATGCGCGCTCAGTTCAGATAAATTTAAACCCGTTTACACTTGTGGGCGCAACTACGCGTTCAGGCTTGCTTACAGCTCCTATGCGCGCTCGTTTCGGTATTTCATCTAGGTTGCAGTATTATTCTACCGAATTACTCACAACCATCCTTCAGCGTAGTGCGGGAATTCTACAAGTTCCTATTTCAATGGAAGCGGCTATAGAAATAGCCGGTAGAAGTCGTGGAACACCACGTATAGCAAATGCCCTTTTACGCAGAATAAGAGACTTTGCTCAAATAAAAGGTAGTGGAAAAATAGATGTTGAAATAGCTAAATACGGCTTAGACGCATTAAACGTCGATGCTCATGGGTTAGATGAAATGGACAACAAGATTCTCACCACTATCATAGAGAAGTTTAAAGGTGGTCCTGTGGGTATTTCTACTATCGCAACAGCGGTGTCTGAAAGCCCCGAAACTATAGAAGAGGTGTATGAGCCTTTTTTAATCCAGCAAGGCTTTATAATGAGAACCCCAAGAGGACGCGAAGTAACCGAAGCTGCCTATAAACATCTAGGAAAACTAAAAGGCCCAACGCAAGGCGGACTTTTTTAAAACACTCAGTATGGAAAAAAATATAATTCCAGCTGTTTCTACATTTAGGTTTTTGTTTAATGCTACTCAAATTCTTAAAAACCCATTGCCTTTTCATCATAAAAATTTTGAAACGAAAGGCGATACTTTTCGGCTTAAATTAGGTTTTGGAAATTCTGTAATCTTTTCTAGAAATCCGGGTTTTGCTCAATACGCGCTTCAGAAAAACCATAAAAACTACACAAAATCCTTAATTCAAACACGCGATTTGTCTAAATATGTAGGTTTCGGTCTTTTAACTTCTGAAGGGAAATTATGGCAAAAACAACGCAAACTTATACAACCTGCATTTCATAAAAAACAGTTGGCAAATCTATTGGGGAAGGTTCTAGATGCCATTAAAACCGAACTTGTAAACATAGAGGTAGCTAAGCCCATCGCGGTATTTCCAATTTTTAACGACCTTGCTTTTCAGACCGTTGTAAAGTCGCTTTTTAGCAGTGCTGTAAATCAAGATGAGATTAACCGGCTTCAGTATATCACAGAATCTGCCCAGCGAATGTTGGTAAAAGAGCTGCGTCAGCCCTATTTTGGATGGTGGTTTAAGTGGAGCGGAAAAATTAATAAACATCTAGCCGAAACAGAAACCGCACGTAAAATCTTAAAAAAACTAGTCAATGAACGTCGCGATTCTGGAAAACGTGAAGACGATTTGCTGGATATGCTTCTAGATGCGCGTTATGAAGATGGAAGCGCAATGGAGGACGAGCAACTTATAGATGAAATACTAATACTGTTTACTGCAGGGCACGAGACTACATCAAACGCCCTCACTTTTACTTGCGAATTATTGGCACGCAACCCAGAGGTACAAGAAAAAATTTATGCCGAAGTAATTAATGCAACAAATACTTCTGAAAGCTTATTAGATTTTATAAAAAACTGTCCGTATACAAAAAGTGCGATAGAGGAGTCCTTACGGCTTTATCCGCCTGCCTATTTCATAGACCGCGTTAATAAAGAAGACGATGAATTTGAAGGTGTTTTTATTCCAAAAGGTTCTAATCTATTGTTTTCAGTGCTCGAAATTCACAGCAACCCTAAATATTGGGAGCAGCCAGAGAAGTTTATGCCAGAGCGGTTTTACAATGTAAAGCCCAGCGAATATTCGGGTCAGTATTTTCCATTTGGAGCGGGTCCGCGTATGTGTATAGGAAATAATTTTGCGATGTATGAAATGGTGCTAGCGATTGCCGAAATTGTAAAAAAGTATAAAATTGAAGAAAAGAAAACACCTATAGAAATACAACCGCTTATTACATTAAAACCAAAAAACGCTATTTTAGAATTCAATTATAGGTAAAGTATGATTGAAAATAGAGCTAGATATACCCAGTCTATAAAAGCCGAAGCAAAACGCCTTGGCTTTCTTTCTTGTGGTATAAGCAAAGCTAGCTTTTTAGAAGAAGAAGCACCAAGGTTAGAAAACTGGCTCAACAAGAATATGCAAGGTGAAATGGGATATATGGAAAACCATTTTGATAAACGCTTAGACCCTACAAAGCTGGTTCCGGGATCTAAAAGTGTCATTTCTTTATTGCTGAATTACTACCCTGATCAAACACAAACTTCAGAAAGTTATAAACTATCTAAATACGCTTATGGTACAGACTATCACTTTGTTATTAAAGATAAACTGAAGCTATTGCTAAATTTTATTTCAGAAGAAATTGGCGATGTTCACGGACGTGCCTTTGTAGATTCGGCGCCGGTTTTAGATAAGGCGTGGGCTGCAAAAAGCGGTTTGGGGTGGATTGGTAAGCACAGTAATCTGCTCACAAAACAACAAGGTTCATTTTATTTTATAGCAGAATTAATTGTCGATTTAGATTTAGAATACGACAATCCCGTAACAGACCATTGTGGTAGCTGCACTGCTTGTATAGACGCTTGTCCTACCCAGGCAATAGTTTCAGATAGAGTAGTAGACGGCAGTAAGTGTATTTCTTATTTTACGATAGAATTGAAAAACGAAATTCCTACTTCGCATAAAGGAAGTTTTCAGGATTGGATGTTTGGTTGTGATATTTGCCAGGATGTATGCCCTTGGAATAGGTTTAGTAAGCCTCATAATGAACCACTTTTTAACCCTCATCCAGAGCTTTTATCGATGAGTAAAAAAGATTGGGAAGAAATTACTGAAGCTGTTTTTCAGAAAATATTTAAAAAAAGCGCTGTAAAACGCACTAAATATTCTGGCTTAACACGAAATATAAACTTCATAAAAGATTAGCATTTATAATTTCTTCATTAAAGATAACCTTATACCTTTGTTAGTTGCGGTATATTAATTTTTATATTTAAAAGTAATTTCGCAGAGACATAAATACACTAATAAAACAGTATCAATATATGAGCAAGCAAAGTAAACGTAGAGAAGCCCTTTTGTATCACGCAAAGCCGAAGCCAGGGAAAATACAAGTTATTCCCACTAAAAGTTATTCTACCCAACGCGACCTTAGTTTGGCGTATTCGCCTGGCGTAGCAGAGCCTTGTCTTGAGATTGAAAAAAATGTAAATAACGTCTATAAATACACTAATAAAGGAAACTTAGTAGCGGTAATTTCTAACGGAACCGCTGTTTTAGGATTGGGAAATATAGGTCCAGAAGCTTCAAAACCAGTTATGGAGGGCAAGGGATTGCTTTTTAAAATATTTGCCGATATAGATGTTTTCGATATTGAGGTAAACACAGAAAACATAGAAGAGTTTATTGCTACGGTAAAAAACATAGCTCCTACTTTTGGGGGTATTAACCTAGAAGATATTAAAGCGCCCGAAGCTTTTGAAATTGAACGTAGATTAAAAGAGGAGCTTGATATTCCTGTTATGCATGACGACCAGCACGGTACGGCTATCATTTCGGCGGCAGCATTACTCAATGCTTTAGAGATTTCAGAAAAAAAGATAGAAGATGTGTCTATCGTAATAAGTGGTGCTGGAGCAGCAGCGGTTTCTTGTACTCGGCTTTACAAGGCATTTGGAGCTAAGCCAGAGAATATTGTTATGTTAGATAGCAAAGGGGTTATTAGAGACGATCGCGATAGTTTATCTGAAGAAAAAGCCGAGTTTGCAACCCATAGAAAGATAGATACCTTAGAGGAAGCCATGAAAGATGCAGACGTTTTTGTGGGGCTTTCGGTTAAAGATATAGTGTCGCCAGAAATGCTTAATAGTATGGCGCCAAACCCTATCGTATTTGCTATGGCAAATCCAGATCCAGAAATTGAGTACGATTTAGCTGTTAAAACACGTAAGGATATTATTATGGCTACGGGACGTAGCGACCATCCTAACCAAGTTAACAACGTACTTGGTTTTCCGTTTATTTTTAGAGGTGCGCTAGATGTACGCGCAACAAAAATTAACGAAGCTATGAAAATGGCTGCCGTTAAAGCTCTGGCAGAACTCGCTAAAGAGCCTGTGCCTGAGCAAGTAAATATTGCATATGGCGAAACCAAACTCACTTTTGGGCGTGAGTATATAATTCCAAAACCTTTTGATCCGCGCTTAATTGCTGCCGTACCTCCAGCAGTTGCAAAGGCTGCTATGGAAAGTGGTGTGGCAACAACAGAGATTACAGATTGGGAGAAATATACAGATGAGCTAAACGAGCGTATGGGTAGCGATAATAAAATTATTCGTTTGCTAATAAACCGCGCAAAGTTAAGTCCTAAACGTATTGTTTTTGCCGAAGCAGATCATCTAGATGTATTAAAAGCCGCTCAAATTGTGTTAGAAGAAGGTATTGGGATCCCTGTTTTATTGGGAAGAAAAGAAATTATTCTTGAGCTAATGGAGCAAATAGATTTTGATGCGGACCTAGAGATAATAGATCCTAAAAGTGATGAGGAGGCAGACAAGCTACAGCATTACGCTATTAAACTATGGGAAAAAAGAAGAAGAAGTGGTATTTCTCTATACACAGCAGAAAAGCTTGTGCGCGAACGCAATTACTTTGCGGGTATGATGCTTAGTGAAGGCGATGTAGACTGTATGATTTCGGGTTATGCGCGTTCTTATCCATCTGTAGTACTTCCTGTTTTTGAAACTGTGGGTAGGTTTGAAGGTGTTTCTAAAGTAGCAACTACAAACTTGATGCTTACCAAACGAGGACCTTTGTTTATTTCAGATACTTCTATAAACATTGATCCTACAGCAAAGGAGCTTGCTAAGATTGCACAAATGACCAATTACACTATGAAAATGTTTGGTTTACAGCCTGTAATAGCAATGATTTCGTACGCTAACTTTGGATCCTCTAAAGATCCTCATGCTACAAAAGTACGTGAGGCCGTAGACTTGCTTCACAAGAGCAATCCAGATATGATAGTAGATGGCGAGCTACAAACAGATTTTGCGTTAAACCCGGAAATGCTTCAGAAGAAATTTCCGTTTTCAAAATTGGCTGGCAAGAAGGTAAATGCGCTTATTTTTCCAAACCTCGATTCGGCAAATAGTAATTACAAATTATTGAAAGAGCTAAACAGTGTAGAGTCTATAGGTCCTATTATGTTGGGGATGCGTAAGCCGGTGCATATACTGCAATTAGGTGCTAGTGTAGAAGAAATAGTTAATATGGCTGCCGTGGCTGTTGTAGATGCGCAACAAAAAGAGAAAAGAGCGAAGAACGTTGCTGGTTGATGGTTGTCTATTCAATTTTGTACAGGGGTTGTGTGTTGATAGCTGATTGTCTTCCGGGACTACAGCTTGGTTTTCTCCCAACGGCTAACAAGAACGATATAGACGGGTCAATTTTTAGAGACATTTTTTTGTTAAAGAGCATAAAAAACAGTTAAAAGCTAATTGAGCTTACCTCCGTAATTCACTCTTAATATTTTTCACTAAAACCCCAATGCCATTTGTAAATATTTATGCTATATTTGAGCCTTTAAGTTTTCGTTAACACATGATAACCCATATACAGGGCAGGCTAGTAGAAAAAAGCCCAACCAACGTAGTGATAGAATGCAGTGGAGTAGGTTACTTTATCAATATTTCTTTGCATACTTTTTCTGAACTTCCCCAAGCTGAAAATGTTAAACTTTTTACACATTTGCAAGTTCGGGAAGACGCACATATTTTATATGGTTTTTCAAGTGTAGCGGAACGTGAAATTTTTAGGTTGCTTATAAGTGTTTCTGGGGTAGGAGCAAGTACGGCTAGAGCTATGCTTTCTTCAATGGCGCCAGGACAAGTTGTAGATGCAATTGCAACTAACGATATAGCAGCTATACAATCTGTAAAAGGAATAGGAGCTAAGACCGCACAACGCGTAGTCTTAGACTTAAAAGATAAGATTTTAAAAGTGTACGGTTTGTCGTCTATTTCTGCCAGTACGAGCAATACTAATAAAAATGAAGCGTTATCTGCTTTGGAGACCTTAGGTTTTGTTCGCAAGCAGTCTGAGAAAGTAATAGATTCTATTGTGAAAGAGAATCCAGAGGCTTCGGTAGAAATGATTATTAAACAAGCTTTAAAAAATTTGTAAAATTTGAAGGCAAAAAATTACGTTAATAAGGGTAGCTTTTTCAAGCTTTTAGTAATAATAAGTTTAATCATGTTCAGCAATGTTTCGCTGGCACAAGATTCAACAGCAGTAGGAAACGAAATGGGACGGATGGATCTTCCAACCCCCGTTAGTATACAGGATTTATATACCTACGATCCTATAACAGACAGGTATATTTACACCCAGACTTTGGGTAGTTTTAATATTACTTATCCTGTTATTCTTACGCCTCAGGAGTATCAGCGTCTTATTCAAGAAGAGCAGATGAAGGCGTATTTCAAAGAAAAAATTGATGCAGCAGACGGTCGTAAAGAAGGTTCTGAAGAACAACAGAAAAACTTGCTGCCTACATTTTATGTGAATTCAGATTTTTTTGAATCTATTTTTGGTGGAACTGCTATTGAAGTAATACCACAAGGTTCGGTAGAAATGGACTTAGGATTGCTGTATACCAAACAAGACAATCCAGCGTATTCACCACAAAACAGAAGCAATTTCTCTTTTGATTTTGACCAACGTATTAGCTTAAGCCTTTTGGCTAAAGTAGGAACAAGACTTCAGGTTACCGCAAATTACGATACCGAAAGCACTTTCGATTTCCAAAACCAGATTAAGTTAGAGTACACTCCAACGGAAGACGATATTATTCAAAAAATTGAAGTGGGTAACGTGAGTATGCCACTAAACAGTTCGTTGATTCAGGGGGCGCAAAGTCTTTTTGGTGTTAAAACACAGCTTCAGTTTGGAAAGACAACCATTACAGGTGTTTTCTCTGAACAAAAGTCTGAAACCAGAACCGTAAATGCCGAAGGTGGTGCAACCATTACAGATTTTGAGGTTTTTGCTTTAGATTACGACGATAACCGTCACTTCTTCTTAGCGCATTACTTTAGAGATAACTACAATAGAGCATTAGAGCAATATCCATTTATAAATAGTAACGTACAGGTTACTAGAATGGAAGTGTGGATTACAAACCGTACTAGCCGTACAGAAAATGTAAGAAACATAGTTGCATTACAAGATATAGGTGAATCTAACCCATTGAATATTGGTTTAAATTCGCCTCCAGGTGGCTTTGTAAATGCCACTAGAAATGCGTATCCAGATAACGCGAACAACGATTTTAATCCTTTCGGTATTAACGGGGGAGCACAAACATTGTTAAACCCACTTATTCGTGATGTGGCAACTGTACGTCAAGGGTTTACTGGGGTGCAAGTAAGTGAAGGTATAGATTATGTAAGCCTTGAAAACGCAAGACGTTTAGAGCCTAGCGAATATATTTTAAACTCGCAACTGGGTTATATCTCGCTAAACCAACGTTTAACAAATGACGAAGTGTTAGCGGTTTCTTACCAGTTTACTGTAAATGGAAAAGTATACCAAGTAGGTGAATTTTCTAGTGATGGGGTTGAAGCTAATGGCGGTGTAATACCTAATACAGGTGGGACAACAAATCCTGAAGAAACTGGACTTGCTCAAAACCTAGTTGTAAAACTTTTGAAGAGTAGTATAACAAATGTTCAGCAACCTATTTGGAATTTGATGATGAAAAACATCTATCCAATTGGAGCGTATCAATTAGAAAAAGAAGATTTTAAACTGAATATACTTTACACAGATCCTTCACCTTTAAATTATTTAACCGAAGCGGGAGCAGAATTACCTGCAGATGTAAAAGATAAAATACTTCTAGATGTATTTAGTCTAGACAGGCTTAATTTTAATAATGATCCGCAACAAGGAGGAGATGGTTTCTTCGATTTTCTTCCAGGTCTTACTGTAGACTCTCAAAACGGTCGAATTATATTTACAACTGTAGAGCCTTTCGGAGAGCATTTATTTGAAAAGTTGAGTTTGCCTACTTCTTCTTCAACCTATAGTATGCCTGAAACCTATAACCCTAATCAGGCTAAATACGTATTTAGAACACTTTATACGGGTACAAAAACACAAGCAGAACAACAGGAAAGTGAAAAGAATAAGTTTCAGTTAAAAGGTAGTTATAAATCTACTGGAGCAGATGGTATTTCTATAGGTGCTTTTAATATACCGCAAGGATCGGTTACTGTTACTGCAGGTGGTAGAACACTTGTAGAAGGAGTAGATTATACCGTAAACTATCAATTAGGGAAAGTACAAATTATAGATCCTAGCTTATTAAACAGTAATATTCCTATTTCTGTAAGCACAGAGAACAATTCACTTTTTGGACAACAAAGCAAGCGATTTACTGGTTTAAATGTAGAGCATAAGTTTAGCGATAAGTTTTTAATTGGTGCTACGTATTTAAATCTTAACGAGCGTCCATTAACGCAGAAGTCTTCTTACGGCGTAGAACCAATTAACAACACTATTTACGGTGCTAATGTTAATTATTCTACAGAGGTTCCTTTCCTTACAAGAATGGTTAATAAACTTCCTAATATAGATACAGATGTAGAGTCTAATGTTTCTTTACGAGGTGAGTTTGCATATTTAAGCCCTGGAGCGCCTAAAGTTTCAGACTTAAATGGAAAAACCACGGTGTATATTGATGATTTTGAATCTTCACAAACAGGAAATGATATAAGTACACCTAATAGTTGGTCACTTTCTAGTACACCAGTAGGTTTTGGCGGTGAGCTAACCAACGATAATTTAGGGTATAACTACAACCGTGCAAAACTTGCTTGGTACACTATAGATCCTATTTTTTACAGTAGACAACGACCAGATGGTATAAATGATGAAGATCTTTCTTCGCCATTTACACGTCGTGTGTTTAGAGATGAAATATTCCCGAACCAAGATATTATTCAAGGGCAAACACAGGCATTATTCACTTTAGATTTAGCGTATTACCCAGGTACTCGTGGGGAATACAACTTTAATCCAGAGGCAGCAGGAACAAACAACCTTCCAAATCCTGAAGATCGTTTTGGTGGAATAATGAGAGCACTTACCACTACAGATTTTGAACAATCTAATGTTGAGTATATACAGTTTTGGGTGATGGATCCATTTATTTATGATGAAACATCAGGAAATAACGGAGGTACCATTAATTTCAACTTAGGAAGTATTTCTGAAGATGTCTTAAAAGACGGAAGAAAACAATACGAAAATGGTCTTCCAGATGATGGAGGTGATACTAATACCACCACCACTAATTGGGGTAAAGTGCCTACAAATCAATCATTAGTATACACTTTTGATACAGATGGGCAAGAGCGTATTAATCAAGATATAGGGCTAGATGGTTTAGATAATAGTGCTGAAGCAGCTAAATTTAGTGCTTTTAGCGGTCTTGAAGATCCTGCGAATGATGATTACCAATATTTCTTACAGGCAGAAGGTGATATTTTACAACGTTATTTAAAGTATAATGGAACACAAGGTAACTCTCCAGTAGAAGTTTCCAATACCAATCGCGGTAGTACAACCCAGCCCGATGTAGAAGATATTAATCGTGACAATACTATGAACACGATTGATAGCTATTTTGAATATAATGTTCCTGTTTTCCCTGGAATGAGTAGGGATAACAACGATTATATTACAGATGTTAAGGAGCTAGATGTTACTACTCAAGACAATAGTGTGATACCAGTACGTTGGGTTCAGTTTAAAATTCCAATTAGTGAACCTGATCAAGCAATAAATGGAATTTCAGACTTTAGGTCTATTCGTTTTATGCGTATGTTCCTTTCTCAATTTTCAGAAAATACAGTATTGCGTTTTGGTACTATGGAATTAGTACGTGGAGATTACAGACGATTTGAAAAAACATTAGACGATGTAACTTTTGAAGACCCTTCAAACGACAACACTTTATTTGAAGTAGAAGCGGTAAGTATAGAAGAAAACGAAAACCGTGAGCCAATACCTTACAGACTTCCACCTGGAATTATTCGTGAAGAATTAAACAATAACAACAGTATTATACGCGAAAATGAGCAATCTCTTGCTATGCGTGTGTGCGGTTTAGAGCCTAATGATGGACGCTCGGTTTATAAAAACTTTAATGTAGATATGCGCCAGTATAAATATCTGGAAATGTTTATACACGCAGAATCTTTGCAAAACGAAACAGCACTTGGCGATGGCGATTTAGTAGCCTTTATGCGTTTGGGGAACGATTTAACAAACAACTATTACGAAGTTCAAATTCCGTTGAATCCAACTAATTTTGGAGCGACAAGCGCAGAAGAAATTTGGCCAGAAGTAAATAGGCTAAACCTTCCTTTAGAGTTGTTACAGCAAGTAAAAACCAGAACCCCTTTAAACTCTACAGATGTTGTGTACTATACACAATCTGAACTTGAAGGCGGAATTTCTGGAGGTGATAACGAACTTACGATAGGTATAAAAGGAAATCCTAGTTTTGGGAATGTTAGAACCATTATGCTTGGTGTTAAAAACAGTACCAATAGCGATTTATGTGGAGAGGTTTGGTTTAACGAGCTAAGAATGTCTGAGCTTAAAAACCAAGGAGGTTGGGCTGCAGTTGTTAATATGGATGCTAATATTGCAGACTTTGCTACCGTAAGTGCTACAGGTAAACGTAGTACAGTTGGTTTTGGCTCAATTGAACAAGGTCCTAATGAGCGTAGTCGTGAAGACTTACAACAATACGGAGTTGTTACTAATGTAAACTTAGGACAATTACTTCCGAAAAAATGGGGTATTCAATTGCCATTTAATTACGGACGTTCCGAAGAGCTTATTACACCTCAATACGATCCCGAGTTTCAGGATATAGAGCTTGATGCAAGATTAGACAATGCAGCAGATGAAGCCGAAAAAGATAGAATTAAAAATCAGGCTGTAGATTATACCAAACGCCAAAGTGTAAACTTTATAGGTGTGCGAAAAGAAAGAACTGGTGATAAAAAACCAAGAGTTTATGATGTAGAAAACTTTACAGCATCCTTCTCATACAACCAGACAGATCACCACGATTTTGAAGTTGAAGATGCACTTGAACAAAATGTACGTGTAGGTGGAACCTATAACTACAACTTTACGGCAAAACCAGTTGAGCCTTTTAAAAAGAATGATTCTTTATTTAGAAGTAAATACTGGCAGTTTATGAAAGATTTCAACTTTAATTATCTGCCTACAAATATTTCGGTAAGCTCAAATATTACACGTCAGTACAACGAGCAGAAATTTAGAGAAATAAACCTATTAGAAGGAAATATAGGGCTGCCTACATTATACCAACGTAATTATCTTTTTGATTGGCAGTACACCATAAACCATAATTTAACGAAGTCGTTGCGTTTTAACTTTACGTCTTCAAATAATATGATTGTAAACAATTATCTAGACGATAGTGGTTTGGTAAACAATGATATTGGTATTTGGGATGGTTTCTTTGATGTGGGTAGTCCAGATCAGCATTTTCAATCGCTTCAGTTAAATTACGATTTACCATTTAACAAGTTCCCTTTCTTAAAATTCCTTAGAGCTACCTACTCTTATACTGGCGATTACCAGTGGCAGCGTGGTAGTACCCAATTTAACGAAATAGAAATAGAGTTGAGTGATGGAAGTACAAACGTGTACAACTTAGGTAATTCTATTCAGAATGCTAGTACGCATCAAATTAACTCTAGTCTAGATATGAATGGGTTTTACCGTTATATTGGACTTACGAAAATTAAGAAGAGCAAGCCTAAAAAATCATCTGGAAATAATTCTAATGGAGATGATAAAAAAGAAAGTAGAGAAGGAAAGTTAGAAAAAGAGAATAACAATTCACTGACAAAAAATAATTCTAATTCACCAAAACTTTTAGCTAATGGTGCTGGTGCAGGTGGTGGTTTAAACGCTGGCGATAAAGCCATAAATTCGCTTATTGGCTTAGCTACTATGGTTAAGAAAGTACAATTTAACTATCAAGAAAACAACGGTATTTACTTGCCGGGTTATTTGCCATCTATTGGTTTTATAGGAACCTTAAAGCCATCAACCGGTTTTGTGTTTGGTAGTCAAGCAGACGTAAGAGAGTTAGCGGCAAGAAAAGGCTGGCTTACACTTTATCCAGAATTTAACGAGCAGTATACCGAAGTAGAAAGTCGCCAGATGGATATTCAGGCTAATCTAGAACCAATTAACGATTTAACAATAGACATTAATGGAAGCAGGATTTATTCTGAAAACTATTCTGAAAACTATATTGTAAGCGATGAATTATACAGATCGTTAACACCTAATACATTCGGAAACTTTAATATATCTACGGTTTTAATTAAAACAGCATTTAGTGCTAGTGATGAAAATAGTTCTGCAGCCTTTGACGATTTTAAAGACAACAGATTAACCGTAGCAAACCGTTTAGCCGAAGAACACTATCAAGGAAGAGCAATTCCAAGAGATAGTTTAGGTTACCCAGTAGGTTTTGGACGTAACAGTCAGGATGTATTGCTTCCGTCGTTCCTTGCGGCTTATAAAGGCAGTAATGCTTCTAAAGAAAAAACCGGAATTTTTAGAAATATTCCACTTCCTAATTGGGATGTTAAGTACACCGGTTTAATGAACATTCCTTGGTTTAAGAAAAACTTTAAACGTTTTTCACTTGCCCATGGGTATCGTGCTAGTTATACTGTTAATCAGTTTCAGTCTAACCTAGATTACGATACTACCAATCCTGAAGCAGTAGATCAAGCAGGTAACTTTAAGGTTAAAACCTTATTGACTAACGTAAACTTAACAGAGCAGTTTTCACCATTATTACGAATAGATTTTGAAATGCAAAACTCTATTAAGATACTTGCCGAAATGCGTAAGGATCGCGCTTTATCATTAAGTTTTGCAAATAACTTGCTAACTGAAATTAAAGGAAACGAATACATTATTGGTTTTGGGTATCGTATAAAAGATCTTAGAATAGGAACTAACTTTGGAGGCAAAAAATCTGTAATCACCAGTGATTTAAACTTTAAGCTAGATCTTTCTAGAAGAGATAATATTACTGTAGTTAGGTATTTAGATTTATTAAACAATCAAACTACTGCAGGGCAGACTATTTACGGTGCACAACTTTCAGTAGATTATGCATTGAGTAAAAACTTAACTGCTTTATTCTATTACGATCATACCTTTTCTGAATATGCTATTTCTACAGCATTCCCACAGACAACTATTAGAAGTGGTTTCACTTTAAGGTATAACTTTGGAAACTAAATAAAAACACATATATTATTAATTATTATGAACGTACCAACTAATTTTAAATACACAAAAGATCACGAATGGATTAGTGTTGATGGCGATATTGCTACTATTGGAATAACAGATTTTGCTCAAAGTGAGCTTGGCGATATAGTGTATGTAGAGATAGAAACTGTAGGCGATACAATGGCGTCTGGGGAGGTTTTTGGAACTGTAGAAGCAGTAAAAACAGTTTCAGATTTATTCTTGCCACTTTCTGGAGAAATTCTTGAGTTTAACGAAAACTTAGAATCTGAGCCAGAAAAGGTAAACAGCGATGCTTACGGAGAGGGATGGATGATTAAAATGAAGTTTTCAAACCCTGAAGAACTTGCAGAATTATTAGATGCAGATGCATATAAAGCGATTATTGGAGGGTAAAACGGTTTTGTTTATAGCGGTATTATACAGTACTGTTATAACAATATTGTTTTTTTTACCGAGCCAAGATCTACCAAATACAAGATTGCCAGGAGCAGATAAAGTAATTCATGCGCTTATATACTTTATCTTAGCAAATGTATGGTTGTTGTATTTATACTTAAAAAAAGACTTTCAACTTAACACTAAGTGGATTTTAGCCCTCTTAGTTTCATTATTGCTTTATGGCATAATAGTTGAGATTATTCAAGGGTTATTTACAGATAACCGCAGTGCAGATATTTTTGATGTCGCTGCAAATTTAATAGGCTCAGTACTAGGAATCTATTTTTTTAAAAGCATAAAAAATAAATTAATTGCTTAAAATTTTAATTAAGTTTTAAATTAAACGATAATTTCTATATTTTAGCAACAAGTTAAACCCACTATTATGGAACCCAAAAAAAATCCGAAAGCAGACGTAAGCCGTAGAAGCATGTTATTTTTTCAGCTTGGTATGGTTGTAATGCTTTTTCTTGCGTGGCAAGCAATTGAATGGAAATCTTATGATAAATCTGATAACGACTACGGCCAACTCGACCTAGGCGATGAATTAGAGGAAGATGTTCCACTAACGCAACAGTTTACTCCACCACCACCACCGCCACCACCACCGCCAGCACCAGAGGTGATTGACGTTATTGAAGATGAAGAAGATGTGGAAGAAACCATTATAGAATCTACTGAAACCAATCAAGAAGAAAAAATTGTAGAGGTTAAGGAGATTGTAGAAGAAGTGGTAGAAGAGGAAATTGCAGATGTACCTTTCGCAGTAATTGAAAACGTACCAGTTTACCCTGGATGTGAAAAAGAAAAAGGAAACGATGCAAAGAAAAAATGTATGTCTTCTAAAATTAGTGAATTCATTAACAAGAAATTCGACTCTAACCTAGCGTCAGATCTTGGTTTAGAAGGAAGACAACGTATAGCAGTTCAGTTTAAAATAGACAAAAGTGGGAAAGTAGTAGGTGTTCGTGCTCGTGCGCCACACCCAAGACTTGAAAAAGAAGCTACAGATGTGGTAAATTCATTACCTAATATGACTCCTGGTATGCAACGAGGAAAACCAGTTGGGGTATTGTACTCATTACCTATCGTATTCGATATTCAATAGAGAAATTTATATTTTTAAAAAACCCCGTCTTTACTCTAAAGACGGGGTTTTTTTTGTTTTGGCATAGCAATTGTTATACTATAAGTGTAACCTTTTAAAACACTTTAATTATGAAAACAGATGCCAAGAATACTATAAACAAAAGAGCGTTTAAAAAGCAAATTAACATTAAGTGGAATTCACGGTTGTTTTTTCAATTAGGTGTTATTGTGAGTATGTTATTTGTGTTTTTTGTAATGCAAACAAACTTTGAGTACAAAAAGACAAGCTCAAGATATATAACTCCAACTACAGTTAAGGATCCTCCTATGATAGATTACGTTCTAGACATAGAAAAACCTAAACCTATAGAGCAACCAAAAAAGGTTGAAGTAAAACCATTACCTACAAAAACGGTAGTGAGTAGTTCGGTTTTTGATGTTAAAAAAGACGATTCACCTGCAATAGAAACAAATATTGCTCCAACAGATGCACCCGTTATTGAAGCTCCAGTAGTTGCTACTCCAGCTGTTACTAAAACTCCTACGGAAGCTGTTGAAACAAAGTCTTTGTTAAATGTAGAGTTTGTACCGGTGTATCCAGGTTGTGAATCTCTTGCTTCTAATAACGAAAAGATAGATTGTATGTCTTCAAAAATAAATGATTTTATAAATAGTAAGTTTAGAAAATCTGTGTTGGAAGACCTCGAGCCAGGCCAAGCGCATAAAATCTATGTAAAATTTAAGATAGACGCAAGTGGTTATATTACAGAAGTTGTTGCCAACTCTCATAATGCTAATTTAAAAAAAGAAGCACAGCGAGTAATTGCAAACTTACCAACTATGAAACCCGGAAGACAAGGAGATAAAAATGTAGATGTTATTTATACAGTTCCCATTGTTTTTAATGTTTACTAATAATTTTTACACACTAAAAAAGAGCTCTTATTACAATAGGAGCTCTTTTTGAATCTTGACGTTCCAAAAAAGTGGTATCTTTCGGGCTAAAACACTTAAAGCTCAATGAGACATTTAATCTATCTTTTTATTTTCGGTTTTTCGTTAGTTTCTATGGCTCAACAGCCTTCGGCTCAATATGAAAAATATCCGGTTTTTAAAGAATGTGCAAATGCAGAGGTCGATGCGCTAGAAAATTGTTTTGATAACACACTGCAGCAATTCATATTTGAAAATTTTAAAGTGCCTGAAATTGTCTTTGCTGAAAATTATAAAGGCAATGTGAATGTTCTTTTTGAAGTAACCAAAAAAGGCGACTTTAAAGTGCTTTATGTAGATGCTATCTACGACGAATTAAAAAATGAAGCGAGTAGAGTGTTTGAGGCACTTCCGCAAATTACCCCTGCAACTTATAATGGGTCCCCTGCTTATGTGCAGTTTACGCTACCTATAGCCATTCCTTTAGTGGCGCCAGGCAAAAGTATAGTGCTAGCTGAGCAGCTCCAAGAAATAGATAAACGAGAGCTGTTAACCGAAGAATACGACCAAGTTAAAAACCTTCCGTATAATAATGAGGAGTATCGTAGTAATATAAACATTCCGCTTTCTCACCATAACTACAGTCTTTTTGACCCAGCATTAAATAGGGTAGGGCTTAACAATCATACAGCTCAAAAACCATATATCTATTCCGAAGTAAATAAATACTATGATTTTGAAGCTGCCAATCAAGAAATATTAAAAGATAAAAGTTCTTGGTTTGGACGTAAACTTTGGAATGAGCACCTAGTGACTATTAAAGGGGAGGATTATTGGCTAACACTAGATGCTGGGGTAGACCTACAAGCGGGTAAAGATACAGGAGCAGACATAGATACTTATAATAATACCAGGTTGGTGTATACCCAAGGAGGGATAGGGAAACAAATTAGTTTCTTTGGTGTTGTTTATGAAAGTCAAGGTCGCTTTGCAGATTATTTTAATCGCTATGCAGAGTCTATACGCCCAGATGGTGGTAATCCAGCAATTATACCGGGCCGCGGTATCGCAAAGGAGTTTAATACAGATTCTTATGATTACCCTATAGCTACAGGACATATATCGTATACGCCTTCAAAGTATTTCAATATTCAACTAGGGCATGGAAAAACCTTTTTAGGCGATGGATATCGTTCTTTGTTAACTAGTGATAATGCAAGTTCTTATCCGTTCTTTAAAATTAATACAACATTTTGGAAATTAAAATACACCAATACCTGGATGTCGCTACGCGATGTGCGTCCAGAAGTTACTGAAGACGGATCATTTCGAACAAAATATATGGCTAATCATTACTTAAGTTACAATATCACTAAAAGACTTAATATAGGTCTTTTTGAGTCTGTAATTTGGCAGAATGACAACGGTCGTGGTTTTGATGTGAATTACTTAAATCCTATCATCTTTTATAGGGCTATTGAATTTTCAACAGGCTCTCGAGGTGGTAATGCGCTTATTGGTTTAACAACAAAATACAAGATAAACGATAGGCTTAATCTATACGGGCAACTTATTATAGACGAATTTTCGTCCAGTGATGTTTTTGGAGGAAAAGGAAGTTATAAAAATAAAACGGGTTATCAATTAGGGTTAAAATATTACAATGCCTTTGGTTTAAAGAATCTGTATTTACAAGGAGAGTACAACAGAGTGCGTCCTTATACATACTCTCACAATACTGTGGTACTTAATTATGGGCATAACAATCAGTCTATGGCGCATACATTGGGGGCGAATTTTTCAGAATTTATTGGAATTGCACGCTACCAAAAGGGAAGAATCTATGCAGATGCTAAGTTTATAGTTGCTAAGCGAGGCTTTGAATTTAATACAGAAGAAGACTCCTTTTTCTACGGTGGAAATATTTATGGTACCGAAGATGATCGTGTTTCTGAAGAAGGCAACGAGCTAGCTCAAGGAAATACAACAAACTTTTTTCACGCCGAAGTGCAAGCGGGTTATATAATAAATCCGGCTACCAATTTAAAAATTTATGGTAGCCTTATTTATAGAGATTTTAGTCCAGAAGTTAATACCGAAACAGTATTTGAAAATCAGACTACTTGGGTTAATTTTGGTATAAGAACAGATTTATTTAACTGGTATTACGATTTTTAAAAATAGGTTAAGTTTATTCCTTTTTCTCTTTGCTCTTTCGTATCATTTCTTCAACTTTTTCACGAGCTGCCTTGTTTTTTTCGTCTAGGTCATTATAGTGGTTACGTTCTTTAGAGATTTCACTATAAACCATCTTTAAAAAGGCTTCAGTGTTTATAAAACCTTCGCCAAAACCTTGTTCGTCGTATTCTTCAGTGAGCTCTGTTGATGCTAAAATTTCGGCTTCGGTCTTTCTACTTACAAATTTAGTGCTCATACGTTTATAAACTGTTTCTAACATGTTTATAGTGTTTTGAAGGTCTTTTGGGGTTCCTATATCGCCGTGGCCAGGGATAATTTTAGTGTCTTCATTTATTACGGTTAAAGCTTTGGTAAGCGCTGCAATAACTCCTTTTAGGCTACCGCCGTGTTCAGTGTCTATATATGGGTATTTACCGTTAAAGAAAACATCGCCAGTGTGTAAAACGTTGCTACGAGTAAAATAAACCATTGCATCACCATCTGTATGTGCTTCGTGAACGTGAAAAATAAAGATTTTTTCACTGTTAAAATAAAAACTAAGGTCTTCTGTAAAGGTTACAACAGGAAGTGATTTTTCTGTGATTTTGGTTGTTGCATTTTGCAACACTTCTTTTAAGCGTGTACGTACATTGTCTTGCGAAAATATTACAGTACCGTTTTCTGCTAAGGCTTGATTTCCTCCAGTGTGGTCTCCGTGAAAATGTGTGTTTACCAAAAATTTAATTGGTTTATCGCTCACGGCTTTTATGTCTTCTTGAATTTGCTCAATCCCATCTGCATACTGATCATCAATCATAAAGATGCCTTCGTTTCCAAAGCTTAACCCTATATTTCCGCCTTTCCCTTGAAGCATATAAACTTTATTGCTCACTTTTATAAGCTTCGTATGCATTTTTTTTCCCGTGTCTGTTTGCGAAAAAGTTGTTAAAACTGAGAATAAAAAGAAGGTATTTAAGATAATTTTTGAAATCATGTCTTGTTTGTTAAAAATTTGGATTAATGTACTAAAAAATCTGAAAATAAAAGCATAAGATTCTCAATATTATATTGTGAAGAAAATACAGGAAGCGTATCTTTGCAGCGCTTAAAATAAAACAGCTTGTCCGTAACACAATCACAATCTATCAACGCTTCATTTATCCGGAATTTCACCGAGATAACAAAACTTAGGCTTTCTGTAAGTGTAGTTTTTTCATCGGTGGCAGGTTATTTGTTAGGAGCAGATACAATTAATTTTTTCACACTTTTTTTATTGTGTGTGGGTGGATACTGTATGGTTGGTGCTTCTAATGTTTACAACCAGATTATAGAGAAAGATTTAGATGCGCTTATGGATCGTACAAAGGATAGGCCTCTACCAGCTGGCCAGATGTCTGTGCGCTCTGCTTTTATTTTGGCTAGCCTTTTAACTGTTGTTGGTTTAATAGTTCTTTATAGTATTAATCCGGTTACAGCTATGTTTGGGGCTATTTCCATATTTATGTATGTAAGCCTTTATACGCCTTTAAAAACAAAAACACCTTTGTCTGTATTTGTTGGTGCATTCCCTGGTGCTATCCCATTTATGTTAGGCTGGGTGGCAGCAACAGGCGAATTTGGTATAGAGCCCGGAACCTTGTTTATGATACAGTTTTTTTGGCAATTTCCACACTTTTGGGCTATAGGTTGGTTTTTATTTGATGATTACAAAAAAGCAGGATTTTTTATGCTTCCCAATGGCAAACGCGATAAGGGAACAGCAACACAAATAATTTTATATTCGCTTTGGACCGTATTAGTTTCACTTATTCCTGTATTAGGAATTACAGGAAAACTCTATATAACCCCAGTTTCGGCAGTGTTAATAGGATTGTTAGGAATAGGATTAATGTATTATGCAGTTAGATTGTATAGAGAGAAAACCGCATTAACCGCAAAACAGCTTATGCTTGCTAGCGTTAGTTATATTACATTGTTGCAAATTATTTATGTTGCAGATAAATTTATACGATAACCAAACTATTGTGTTTTAGGTAACTATTAAGAAATAATAAAGATGGATTTAACCCAAGGAAGTGAGGAGCTAAAGATAAATAGAGCAAAGAAAAACATGCTCTGGTTTGGTCTTATTAGCTTAACGATGAGTTTTGCTGGTCTTACGAGTGCTTATGTGGTAAGTAAGGAAAGACCAGACTGGATAGCGAATTTTGAAATACCTACGGCTTTCTACATTAGTCTTGTACTAATAGTAGTGAGTAGTGCAACAATTCATTTTGCTTTAAAGGCTATTAAAAAAGAAGCTAACACTTTAGGGATGCTGTTATTAGTTTCTACTTTTGTGTTAGGAGTTTTGTTTGTTGTTTTTCAGTTTAAGGGCTTTTCAGAAATAATTGAAAACGGCTATAATTTTACAGGACCTACAAGTAGTATTACAACCTCCTTTATATATTTGGTTGTTTTATTGCACGTTGCTCACGTGTTTGCAGGGCTAATTTCTCTTTTAGTTGTAATTTATAATCATTATAAACAAAAATATAGCAACGGTAAAACCCTTGGCGTTGAACTCGCTGCAACTTTTTGGCATTTTGTAGATATAGTATGGATTTATCTGTTTTTATTTATTTATTTCGTTAAATAAAAATTAAACGTATTTTTGAACCTTTATTTTAAAACCTAATTCTTTTTATGGAAGCTACTGTTGTTAAAACAGGTACTGAAGAAAAAACCTGGGGAGGCGGAAACCATCCGCTGAAAGCTAGTTATGGCAAAATGATGATGTGGTTTTTCATCGTTTCTGATGCCTTGACATTTTCAGGATTTCTCGCTGCTTATGGATTTTCACGATTCAAATTTGTAGATGCCTGGCCAATTGCCGACGAAGTATTTACCCACTTTCCTTTTTTACATGGTGTAGAAGCACCTATGTATTATGTGGCGTTAATGACCTTTATTTTAATATTTTCTTCTGTAACTATGGTGCTTGCCGTTGATGCAGGCCATAAAATGCAACAGAAGAAAGTGATTATTTATATGTTCTTAACTGTAATAGGAGGTGTTGTCTTCTTGGGCTCACAAGCCTGGGAATGGGCTACCTTTATTAAAGGAGATTACGGTGCGGTAGAAACTAAAGGAGGGCAGATTATCCAGTTTCTAGATAAAGAAGGAGAGCGTGTTGCTCTTAGAGATTTTGCGGCATTGACTGCAGAAGATCGTGTAGAACAAGAACCTGGAGACGGTATCTGGTTTAAAGGTGAATCCGAATATTTACCAAGTGTTTCTTTTAATCAAGTAAAAGAAGGCTTCCTTGCTAATGATAATTTATTAGTAAGAGTTCAACATAAAGACGAAAACGGACACCCTATTGTCCTGTCTAGAGAAGAATCTATCGCTAAACTTGTAAACGATGGACAATTGGTTGTGGAAGGTGCAAACCTTCGTCATAACGAATACGGTCATCCTTTATTTGCAGACTTCTTTTTCTTTATTACTGGATTCCACGGATTCCACGTATTTACAGGAGTTTTAATCAATATTATAATTTTCTTTAATGTAATTTTAGGTACTTACGAACGCCGTGGTAGCTACGAAATGGTAGAAAAGGTTGGACTTTACTGGCACTTTGTAGATTTAGTATGGGTATTTGTATTTACTTTCTTTTACCTTGTTTAGATATTCAAAATTTAAAAAATGGCACACGAACATAATTTAGCAATTTTTAGAGGTACTGTAAAGTTTAAATCTAATGTCAGTAAGATATGGGGTGTATTTGCATTCCTTTCTATTGTTACTATAATTGAAGTAGCTCTTGGTATAATTAGACCAGCATTTTTAGTAGACACACATTTTTTAGCATTAAAGCTTCTAAACTGGGTGTTTATAATACTTACTATTGTTAAAGCGTATTATATTACTTGGGACTTTATGCACATGCGTGATGAAACAGCAGGCTTGCGTAGAGCGGTAATATGGACTTCTATATTTTTGATATCCTACCTAGTAGTATTAATATTAATAGAAGGAGATTATATCTTTGAAGTTTACAAATCTGGCTTTATAAAATTCGATTTTTAAGAGTTTCTGAAATTTAAAATACAAACCCTCTTTATGAGGGTTTTTTTATGGATAAAATTAACAGCCAAAACATTGCTAAACCCCCTTTTAGCGTTTATTTTTGCAAAACTACTTGCGAGTTTTTAGAGGTAGCTTAATTAAAATGTAAAATGAAGAAGTATTTAGTACTCGGTATACTGTTTTTATTGCCTATTACGGCTTATGTTTTTTTTGCTTCGGGGAAAAACAATTTTGCTACACTACCTGTGCTTACGCAAACTGTTGCTGAGCTTGAAAATTTTAAAACACTTGATGGAAAACCTGTTCGGCTAGAGAATCATATTACTGTCTTAGGGTTCTTCGGAAGTGATTTAGAAGTGCATCGCGCATACGCTTATAATTTAGCGCATAAAATTTACACCAAAAATCATCAGTTTAACGAGTTCCAGTTTGTTATTCTTTTACCTGAAGGAACCGAAGAGCAAGCTAGAAAGATAAATGAAAAGCTGGAACAAATTGCGCCAACCGATGCTTGGTTTTTTGCCTTTGGCACTCCAGAAAGTATAACAGAAGTATTTGAATCTCTACAGTCTAATATACAATTAGATGCTAACTATTCTACACCCTATGTATTTATAGTAGATAAAGAAAGAAACCTCCGTGGTCGCGATGAAGATGGTGATGAAGCTATTATGTATGGGTTTGATTCCAGTACAATTGCAGAGATTAACAATAAGATGAGCGATGATGTAAAAGTATTGCTTGCCGAATACAGAAGAGCATTAAAAAAATATAATAAAGAACGGTCTATTTAATATAGGCGAACCTTATAAATAGAATCTATAGCAAATGAAAAATAATTATTCGTACATAGGTATTTCATTCATTATATTGGTTTTTGGTATTTGGGCGGTGCCTAAAATTATAAATACACTTACCGCGCCAGAACTTGATACTATTGGGCAAGTACCAGCTTTCAGCTTTACAAATCAGAACGAAGAGACTGTTACAAATGCTAGCTTTAAGGACAAAGTTTATGTGGTTGAGTTTTTCTTCACTACCTGTCCAACTATTTGCCCTATAATGACAGAGAATATGCTAAAAATTCAAAATGAATTTTTAGGAAACCCAAAAGTAGCTATAGCTTCATTGAGTATAGATCCAGAGCACGATACCCCAGCGGTTTTAAAAGAATACGCAGCAAACAAAGGAATTACAAAACCCCAATGGCATTTGTTAACGGGAAATAAAGAGCAAATATATAAATTGGCTAATGAAGGTTTTAATTTATATGTAGGGGAAGCAAGTGAAGTTGAAGGTGGTTTTGAGCATTCCGGTTTTTTTGCGTTAATAGACCAAGAAGGGAATATACGATCTCGTAAAGATGAAAATGACAACCCAATTATTTATTACGACGGTCTAGATGACAAAGGGATACAAATGCTTAAAGAAGACATAAAAAAACTGTTGTAAACTATGCAAAATCAAGCAGAAGACTCAAAGAAATACACCATTTGGATTTGGATACTATCCATCGCAATTCCGCTTGCTGTTGCTGTTTTATTTACCATAAGAATTCCTGGCGTAGAAAGACTTGGGTTTTTACCGCCAATTTATGCTACTATAAATGCAATTACAGCCATTTTATTAGTTTTAGCAGTATATCAAGTTAGAAAAGGAAACCGGAAGCTACACGAACGTTTAATGAAAACCGCAATATTTTGTTCGGTTTTGTTTTTAGGTATGTACGTAACTTACCATATGACTTCAGATTCAACTCCTTTTGGAGGCGAAGGAGTTATTAGATATATTTATTATTTCATCTTAATAACACATATTTTACTATCTATAGTTGTCATCCCTTTTGTGTTAATAACTTATGTAAGGGGTATTACGGGGCAGTTTTACAAGCACCGAAAAATTGCGAGAATTACCTTTCCGTTGTGGTTGTATGTTGCCGTTACGGGAGTGATAGTGTATTTAATGATTTCTCCTTATTATTAAAATTATGAAGCTTAAAATAGTAATAACCGTTCTGCTATTAGTAATTATTGTTCTTCCCGCTGAAGCGCAATGCGCAATGTGTCGTGCCGTTCTAGAAAGTGAAGAAGGTGGGCAAACAGCAAAAGGCATTAACAACGGTATTGTTTACTTAATGATATTCCCGTATTTGCTAATAGGTATAATAGGGTACGCTATCTACAGAAGTAGAAAAAAAGCTCGCGAGCAAAAATCCTTGTAATTTTTTTTATGTACACTGTAACACTTCACCGCTTCTGAAGTCTTATAGTAGATTAAAAGCATTAAAAAAAAATAAGTCTTAACAAGAATTTCACATTAAGTCAGGGATTTCCCCTTTATTTTGTAAGCATACAATTTTCAACATGATAGCTATAGAAAACCTTCACAAATCGTACCGCATGGGCAAAAATTCGCTTCATGTTTTAAAAGGAATTAACTTCACTGTTTCTGAAGGTGAAATGGTATCTATAATGGGTTCCTCGGGCTCGGGAAAATCAACCTTGCTTAATATTTTAGGAATCCTAGACGAAGCAGATGAAGGTACTTACACACTTGATGGAACACTTATAAAAGATTTAAATGAAAAGGTTGCTGCGCGTTATCGCAATAAATTCTTAGGCTTCATTTTTCAATCCTTCAACCTTATAAATTACAAATCTGCATTAGAAAACGTAGCTATGCCACTTTATTATCAAGGTGAAAAAAGAAACGTTCGCATAGAAAAAGCGATGCATTATCTTGAAAAAGTAGGTCTAGCAGATTGGGCTTCTCATCTTCCAAATGAGCTTTCAGGAGGTCAAAAACAGCGTGTAGCAATTGCTCGTGCTTTAGCGAGCGACCCTAAGGTGTTGCTTGCAGATGAGCCTACAGGTGCACTAGACACCAAAACTTCGTATGAAGTTATGGAGCTTATACAAGGTATTAATGACGAAGGAAAAACAATCTTAATTGTTACTCACGAAGACGATATAGCGCATATGACCAAGCGCATTGTAAACCTTAAAGATGGATTAATAATAGACGATTCTAAAGTTAACCAAGTAAGAGCAAAAAGCGAGATTTATGTTTAGTATTGAACGCTGGCAAGAGATTTTTGAAGCAATTCGCAAAAATAAGCTGCGCACATTCTTAACGGGGCTTTCTGTGGCGTCTGGTATCTTTATCCTGGTTATACTTCTAGCGATAGGACAAGGAATGTCTAATGGCGTTGAAAAAGAATTTGAAAACGACGCTACTAATCGTATTAGCGTGTGGACAAATGTAACTTCTATAGAATATAAAGGCTTAAATCCAGGAAGGTTAATTGAAATGGACAATCGCGATTACGATATGGCGGTGGCTAAAAACAAGGATAAATTAGTGCTTAAATCTGGAGTTTTTAGTAGATGGGGACAATTAACAACCTATAAAAATGAAAATGGAAGCTATAGGGTAGAAGGTGTTCGTGGCGATTATCAATTTCTAGAAAATGAAACTTTGGTTGCTGGTAGATATATAAACCAAAACGATCTTAATTCATTTGAAAAAAACGCGGTAATAGGCAATCAAGTATTTCTAGATTTATTTAAAGGGAAAAATGCCCTAGGGGAATATATTGATATAGCGGGGATAAAATTTAAAGTAGTAGGTGTTTATACAGATCCAGGGGGAGAACGCGAAGAAACCCGAATTTTTATACCATTAACTACAGCACAACGTGTGTATAACGCAGGAGATAAACTTAGATCGCTTGCCTTTACTATAGAAAAACACGATAAATATGAAGATGCTCTCGCTGCTTCTGAAGTATTTTCAGCACAGATAGAAGCAGATTTAAAGGCTAAGCATACCGTTGCGCCAGAGGACGAAAGAGCTGTATTTGTAAATAACACCTTAGAAAACACCAAAAGGTTTTATGACCTTAATAAAATGATAAATTGGTTTTTTTGGGGGGTAGGAATATGTACCATTATAGCAGGGGTTGTTGGTGTGAGTAATATTATGCTAATAATTGTAAAAGAACGTACCAAAGAGATAGGTATACGAAAGGCTATTGGTGCTGAGCCCTGGTCTATCATAGGGATGATATTACACGAGTCTATATTTGTAACTGCTATTGCTGGTTTTGTTGGGCTTTTATTTGGCTTGGTATTGCTTCAGTTAGTGGGGCCTTTTATAGAAACAGATTACATTAGAAATCCTTCAGTAGATTTTTCAGTTGCAATTACTACAGTTGTCATACTAGTTGTAGCTGGTGCAGTTGCTGGTTTCTTTCCAGCCTATAGAGCCGCAAATATTAAACCTATAGAAGCCCTACGCGATGAGTAAATTATTCAGCAGAGATAGTTGGGCAGAAATATTAGAAGCCCTAAGCAGTAACTGGTTTAGAACTGCAATGACAGCCTTTGGGGTGCTTTGGGGTATTTTTATTTTGGTAATCTTACTCGCTGCTGGTAACGGATTAGAAAATGGGATCAAGCAAGGTTTTAACGGTATGGCTACAAACTCTATGTTTATGTGGGCACAAACTGCCTCGCAACCTTATAAAGGCTTGCCTAAAGGACGTAGATACAACTTTAAAACAGACGATGTTCCAGCAATAAAGCAAAGTGTTCCCGGTTTGCGTTTTGTTTCACCTAGAAACCAATTAGGAGGTTTTAGAGGTAGTAATAATGTGGTTAGAGGACTTCAGACTGGTGCCTTTAATGTCTATGGAGATTACCCTGAGATTATTCAGCAACAACCAATGGATATTACTTCAGGGAGGTTTATAAATTATTCAGATATAAATGAAAATCGAAAAGTAGCAATTATAGGTAGTGGAGTACAGAGTGCTTTATACGCACCTAATGAAGAAGTATTAGGCTCGTACATTAAAATAAACGGAGTTAATTTCTTAGTTATAGGTACTTATAAAAAGAAAGGAAATAACGGCGACCCCGAAGAAATGCAAAAGGAAATATACGTTCCCTTTACATCTTTTTCGCAAGCGTTTAATATGGGCGATATTGTAGGTTGGATGGCTATTACAGCTCAAGATGGCTTTTCAATAACCGCTTTAAAATCGCAAATTTTTGATGTGATAAAAAACCGCCACACTATAAACCCCGATGATGATCGCGCCGTTGGTAATTTCGATTTATATCAAGAATACAGCAAGATAAACGGCTTGTTTACTGCGCTTAATTTTGTAGCGTATTTCGTAGGTATTTTAGTATTGCTTTCAGGAATTATAGGTATTAGTAATATTATGTTGATTGTTGTTAAAGAACGTACCAAAGAGATAGGTATTCGCCGTGCATTAGGGGCTACACCTTGGGGTATTCGTTCACAAATATTGCTTGAGTCTATATTTTTAACAATAATATCTGGTATGGCGGGAATCATTTTGGCAACTGCGGTACTGTGGCTTGTAAACTATCAACTTAGCGGTATGGATACAAGCGAAATGATGTTTATAAACCCCTCTGTTAATATTGGGGTGGTGTTTGTAGCGTTAACAATACTTATAGTCTCTGGGCTTTTAGCTGGATTGATTCCTGCTCAAAATGCAATAAAAATTAAACCTGTAGAAGCGTTAAGAACGGAATAAGATAGAATGAGCTAATGGAATTAGTACGCGATCCTAGAGTAGAACCAGTTTTTGAAAATTACCCTGAAGAGGTAAAGCAACAAATGCTTTGTTTAAGAAAATTAATTTTAAATACGGCTTATAATACAACTGGAATAGAACAGCTAGAAGAAACTTTAAAGTGGGGAGAACCTAGTTATGTAACAAAAAATGGAAGTACGGTACGTATAGATTGGAAACAGAAATCGCCAAAACAGTATGCAGTCTATTTTAAATGTACTTCAAAATTGGTTCCTACTTTTAAGGAGATTTATAAAGACAAATTCAATTTTGAAAATAACAGAGCGATTGTTTTTAAAATCGATGAAGAATTACCCGAGTCTGAATTAGCACATTGTGTTTCTTTAGCGCTAACATATCATAAAGTAAAGCATTTACCGCTCCTGGGCGTGTAACTTAGACAATAAGAACAATAACCATTTAGTAGAAAATATAATTTCAACAATCAATAAAATGAAAAAAACCAAAACCATAATCATCCTTGTCACGATTGCAGTATTTTTTGTGGGTTCTATGTATTGGCTCTATTCAAAAAATATAGAAGATCCAGTTGTATACGAAACCGAAACCCCTTCTATGGGTACTATCGTGAAAAAAACTGTGGCTACAGGTAGTATAGTGCCAAAAGAAGAGGTGCTTATAAAGCCAAATATTTCTGGGATTATCGATGAAATTTTTGTGGAAGCAGGACAGATTGTAAAAGCTGGCGACTTAATTGCAAAAGTAAAAGTAGTGCCAAATGTATCTACGTTAAACAGTGCGAAAAGCAATATTAATAGCATCCGCACACAAGTAGAAACTGCAAGACTTGCATTTGAAAACCAAAAAAACATCTATAACCGTCAGAAAGAGCTTTTTGAAAAAGGAGTGATATCTGCAAATGAATTTGATACTGCGCAACTGTCTTATGACCAAGCTCAGCAAAGACTTAAGCAAGAACAAGTAGGGCTTACAGCAGCAAGCCAGAATTACGATATTGTAAAAACGGGTACAACAAGTGGAATGGGAGCTTCTGCAAATACCGAAATACGTGCTACGGTTTCGGGTATGGTGTTAGATATACCCGTAAAAACAGGAAATCAAGTTATAGAAGCAAACAATTTTAACGATGGAACTACAATCGCTACTTTGGCAGATGTAGACAAAATGATTTTTGAAGGAAAAGTAGACGAAAGTGAAGTTGGTAAAATTAAAGAAGGCCTTCCGTTAGAAATAACTGTTGGGGCGCTACCAGATAAAAAATTTAATGCCGAACTAGATTATATTGCGCCAAAAGGAGTTGATGAAAACGGTGCGATACAGTTTGAGATTAAAGGAACTATGAAGCATCTAGATACAACTACTACTTTTATTCGTGCTGGATTAAGCGCTAATGCGTCTATAATACTAGCAAAAGCAGAAGATGTGCTTACAATTAAAGAGGCTTTGGTTCAATTTGATGCAGAAACCGAAAAACCTTTTGTTGAAGTTATGGTTGGTGAGCAAAAATTTGAAAGAAGAGATGTAGAACTCGGCGTTAGTGACGGGATAGATGTTGAAATTAAAAGCGGCGTTTCTAAGGAAGATAATATAAAGGTTTGGAACCAATTAAAACCTTCTGGAGGAGCTGCAGCTAGAGGGTAGTATTTTTAATTTTATAAATTTTGTAACGCAATGACCATGCAAAAGACTAATTCAGCAATAGAAAAACTTATGAAGAAGATAGTAGTACCTTTCCTTTTTTTGATACTTGCCATTTCTGTAAATGGACAAAACAAACAATGGACACTTCAGGAATGTATAAATCATGCTTTAGAAAATAATATTTCGGTTAAACAGAGTGAGCTCGAATTAGAAAACGCAGCCATAGATAAGACCGAAGCTATTGGTAATTTTTTACCTTCTATTAATGCAAATGCAAGTGCTTCAAAAAATACGGGTCTTAGTCTAAACCCAACAAACAACCAGCTTGAAAACACGACATTTGGTTCTGCATCTGGTGCTATTAACGCAGGCTTAACTCTTTTTGATGGTCTTCAAAATGTGCGCCAGCTTCAGCGAGCTAAATTATCGCGATTAGCAGCTCAGTACAGTTTAGATAAAATGAAAGACGATATTGCACTTGCCGTAGCAAATTCCTATTTGCAGGTATTGCTAAACAAAGCAAATTTAGAAGTTGCAAAATCTCAAAATGCAGTAACCTTAGAGCAATTAGAAAGAACCAATAATCTTGTAGAAGCTGGAGTGCTTCCTAGAGGAGACCTTTTAGAAATTGAAGCGACAAGTTCTTCAGAGAAACAAAAAATAGCTGTTGCAGAAAACACGGTGACAATCTCTTTAATTAGCCTAGCACAACTTCTTCTAATAAAAGATTATTCTAACTTTGATATAGCAGACGAAGAATACAATATTATAGATGGTGGTATTGCAGATAAAGATGTGTCAGAGATAATAAATAGCGCTAAAGAAACGCGTTCTGAAGTAAAAATAGCTCAGAAAAATTTAGAACTAGCAGAAAAAGATTTGCAAATCTCTAGAGGTGCTTATTACCCAACAGTAACTGCGTTTTTTGGTTATAATACACGTTATGCAGATAATGATCCTCTTAATGCTAGCTTTGTAGACCAGTTGTATCTTAACGATGGAATAGGGTATGGTCTACAGCTGAATGTGCCTATTTTTAATGGATTTTCAGTTAGCAGTAATGTAAAGAGAAATAAAATTCGCGTTAAGAATACCGAGTATCAATTAGAGCAGGCAGAGTTAGATTTAGAGTCTAATGTATACCAAGCTCACGTAGATGCAAACGGCGCTTTAAAAGCGTATGAGGCCGCAACTGTAGCTTTAAAATCTCAGGAGTTAGCGTATCAATACGCTAAAGATAGATATGATGTAGGACTGACAAATGCATTCGATTTTAGCCAATCAAAATTGCGCTACGACAATGCTAAGATTGAAGAAAATAGAGCGAAATTTGAATACATTTTTAAATTAAAAGTTTTGGAACTTTACTTTGGTGTTCCGGCAAGCGAATTAAAATTTTAATGATGAAGAAAAAAACACTTATTTGGCTTCTTGTAAGCGTAGTATTACTTATTGTTCTTCTATTGGTTGGAAAGAAAGCCGGTTGGTTTGGAAAAACAGGCGATTTTAAAGAGGTAGAGATTACCGAAATAGCGCCTATCACAATTGTAGAAACTGTTGCTGCAACAGGAAAAATTCAACCTGAAGTAGAAGTGGCCCTTTCGTCTGAAGTTTCTGGAGAAATAATAGAACTACCCGTAAAGGAAGGACAAACTGTAGAAAAGGGAGATTTACTTGTAAAAATAAATCCAGATCTTATACAAGCAGCAGTTAGCCAATCGCAAGCTGGTTTGCAAAATGTACGTGCGCAATTAACCCAAGCACAAGCAAGTGAGAAAAACGCAAAACTTAATTACGATCGTAATAAATCACTTTTTGAAAAAGGAGTGATCTCAAAATCAGATTGGGATAAATCTGTAGCAGATTACGATATGGCAGTGGCAAATTCAAAAGCTGCGTATTATAACGTTCAGAGCGCTTCGGCAAATGTTAAACAATCTGTAGATAATCTTTCTAGAACTACTATTTACGCACCTATGAGTGGTACAATTTCTAAGCTATCTGTTGAGTTAGGCGAAAGAGTTGTAGGTACCGCACAAATGGCAGGAACCGAGATTGTTCGTGTTGCAAACCTTCAAAACATGGAAGTAGAAGTAGATGTAAACGAAAACGATATAGTAAAAGTTTCTGTAGGCGACTCTACAAATGTTGAGGTTGATGCCTACCTTAAGCGTGAATTTAGAGGGGTAGTTACCGAGATTGCAAACAGTGCCGAAAGTACACTTACTGCAGATCAGGTTACTAACTTTAAAGTAAAAGTTAGGATAGTTCCTCAGTCGTATAAAGATTTAATTGAAGGCAAACCTGAAAGTTATTCACCTTTCCGACCAGGAATGACTGCAACAGTAGATATTATAACAAATGAAAAGAAAAATATTATTGGTGTGCCTATAAGCGCCATAGTTATAAAATCTGATACTACAGATTCTAAAAAACCTTATATAAGTGAGACTTCAACCGCAAGTACAGAAAAATTTGAAGCGGTATATGTAAAAGAAGGAGAGCTTGCAAAAATGCGTGTTGTAAAAACTGGAATTCAAGACGATTCAAACATAGAGATTGTTTCAGGTTTAAAAGAAGGTGAAACTGTTATTACAGGGCCTTACAATACCGTTACAAAGTCTTTAAAACAAGGTGATAAGGTGGAAGTAGCTTCGCCTAAAACAGATAAAAAAGATTAATAATGGCTGTTGTTTTATGTCTTGAAACCGCTACTACCAATTGTTCGGTTGCTATTGCAATTAACGGTGAGCTAAAAGCAATTCGCGAAGAAAACAAGCAAAAGTTTAGTCATGCCGAAAAGCTTCACGTTTTTATTGAGGAGGTTTTAAAGGAAGCGAATATTGATAAAAAACAACTAGATGCTATTGCCGTTGGTAAAGGCCCAGGTTCTTACACGGGGCTTCGTATAGGTGTTTCTGCAGCTAAAGGTTTGTGTTTTGCCCTAGACATTCCTTTATATTCAATCTTAACATTAGAAACTCTTATTCAGCAAATAGAAAATGAGAATTGTTATTTCATACCCTTGCTAGACGCTAGAAGGATGGAGGTGTATTCTGCTGTGTTTAATGACCAAAAGAAACAAATACGCGATACAAAAGCTGAAATACTAAACGAAGATTCGTTTAAGGAATATCTAGACCAACACAAAACAATTTTTGTTGGCGATGGAGCTAGTAAATTTGAAGCTATTTGCACGCATAAGAACGCCGTTTTTATAAATGATATTTATCCCAGTGCTGCTGCTATGGGACAATTAGCCGAGGCTAAAAACAAAATAAGCGACATAGAAAATGTCGCTTACTTTGAGCCTTTTTACTTAAAGGAATTTATGTTAGGCTAATCATTCTTATTATAGAAGAGAGTCAAAATACGCAACTATTTTTATAAGATCCTCCTCTTTGTCTACATCAAGTTTATTCTCGTTAATGAATTGCTTAATTTCATTCTTCTTAATATCCATTACACTAAGCACTTTAGATTTGTTTGTCGGTAATTCTAAAAGTGTACCATTGTGCATTAAATAATACTTAGTTGTTTTATTAAATGAAGGTTTTGTGTCTTTTTGATAAGAAGTTTTTGCCTTTTCAGGAGCCATAAATTTAGCCGTAGTTTTTTTGTAAAGACTATAGGTCTTTCCGTCTGTTAGGGCATTAAAATACCCTCCTTTTTTATTAGAACCCTCGTATGGGAAAAACACATAAATGTCTGTATTGATTTTTACAAAAATACTGGGGTCTTTTGTCAATGCGCCGTATTTTTTATCAGATGGATTGTTTTTTATTTCAATTTCGTCTGCATAAGCGTTAAAACGCATAGGAACTCCACTTTTTATGAGATTTTCGTCCTGATAAATATTGCCGTTAATAAATGAAGCGTTTGAGTACGCCTCTTCTTTAATTGCATTAAACTCTGCTTCTGTTAACCCAAAGGCCAATGCTTTTTCATTTAAATCTATACTTCTGGTATATATGTCGAAATTGCTGTTTGCGGCACCTGAATTTCCTGCATTAGGATTGTTGAATTCTCTTTGAGAGAAACAAAGTGTGCTAATAAATAAGCATATTATAAAAAGAATTGATTTTTTCATAGCTATAAAGTTTTAAATACTCTTAAATATAACTGTAAATATTTAAATATCAAAACATTAAAAAACATTTGTTCTTTAAAAGGGAGTGTAAAAAAAAAGCGACAAATTCATTGTCGCTTTTTAATGGTGTTATATGTTTTAAAAACTCCAAGCTATCTTATAAAAGAGAATCAAAATATTTAATAGTTTTAGTTAAATCTACTTCATTGTCAAGATCTATGTTATTGTCTTTTATAAATTTTTTCATTTCAGCTTTTTTACTGTCCATCATTTTAAGAATCTTAGACTTGCTTCTAGGCATTTCTAAAAAAGTACCATTCTGAACTAAGTAATAGGTAGATGTTTTAACAAATGATGGAGGTGTGTCTTTTTGGTAACTTGTTTCAGCTTTTCTTGGTGCTCTAAACTCAGATTTTGTTTTTTTATAGAGGTCGTACGTTTTACCATCACTTAAAACATTAAAATAGCCGCCTTTTTCTATAGAACCTTTAAAGGGTACAAAAACATATATCTCCTTAACAATTTTCACAAAAATATCTGGCGATTTTATTAATGCACTATAGTTTACATCTGAGGCGTACTGTTTAATCTCTATTTCGTCTGCAAAGGTGTTGTAGCGCATAGGCACCTCAGTCTTTATCGCTTGGTCTCCTTGATAAATAGTACCTTGAAGAAAGTTTGTGTTTGCATAGGCTTCCCCTTTAATTGCGTCAAATTGAGCTTCTGTAAGTCCAAATGCGAGCGATTTTTGGTTTATGTCTATGGTTCTAGAATACATGTCGTAATTATTGTTTGCGGCTTGTGAGAATCCAGCAATACTAGTGAAAGCTATTAAAGCTAATGTTATTATCTTTTTCATTATTTTTTTTTAATGTGTTTTATAAAAATACGAATTAATTATCTGCAAGGTTTAACAAGATTGATTTAATTGCAATTTTTGTGCCTTTAATGGGTAGCTTGCAGCTGTTGTTTCTGCAAATATATATTAGTGTTTCTCCTTTAACAAATCTATTCTTAAAAAGCGGTCCTTTGTTTTCTGTTTCACTGCCAGTAATTAATGTGTTTGGAAGGTATTCTTTGTTTAAGTTACTCATAACTTCTTTTGCATTGTATCCTGTAACCACCACTTCGTAAAATGTATTTTTAAAGTGAAGTAGTAAGTCTAACCAATTACTAAAACCGCTTGGGTAGTGCGCTATTTCTTCTGAAACATTTTTAAGCATTTGACGTGAAATGTCGAAATAGCTTACATCTTCAAAATATTTGGAAAGCAGAAAAAGATTTTTTGCCATTACAGAATTTGAAGTCGGTATTACATTATCGCGGTATTCAATATTCCGGGTGACTATTACGGGGTCTTCTTTTGAAGTGAAATAAAACATGTTTTTTTCTGCGTCAAAAAAGTTTTCAATCGTATAGTCTAGGAGTTCTTTTGAAAGGGAGAGCCATTTTTCGTCTAATGTAATTTGGTACAGCTCTATAAAAGCGCTAATGCTAAATGCATAATCTTCTAAAAACCCATTAATACTGCTTTTGCCGTCTTTATACGTATGAAACAAAGCGCCGTTTTCACCTATTTGATTATTAGCGATAAAAGTTCCGTTTTTTACAGCAGCATCATAGTATTCCTGTGTTCCAAAAGCCTTGTATGCTTCTAGATATCCTTGTAGCATTAAAGCGTTCCAGGAGGTTAAGGTTTTGTCGTCTAGACGCGGTTTATCTCTTTTATTGCGATAGGAGCGTAGTAGTTGTTTCCAGTTTTTCTTTTTAAGCTGAAATGCTTCGGAAGTAATGCCAAATTCTTTTTCAATTTCAGCATCCGTCTTTTTTCGGATTAAAACATAGTGGTTTTTTTCCCACTTTCCGTAGCTGTTTATGTTGTAATAGGCTTTAAATATATTGAAGTCGTCTTTTAAAAGCTGTTGTAGTTCTTCCGAAGTAAATACGTAATAAGCACCTTCTTCTAGGATTCCAGATTTATTAGTGCTGTCTGCATCTAAGGATGAATAAAATCCGCCCTGTTCGTTGGTCATTTCTCGGGCTATAAAACTTAGGGTTTCTTCTACAACCTCCTTGTAAAGAGCTTTGTTTGTTGCTTTATAAGCTTGGCTGTAAAGACTTACCAGTTGCGCATTGTCGTAAAGCATTTTTTCAAAATGTGGCACATGCCATTTTTCATCTGTACTATATCGTGAAAAACCACCTCCTAGTTGGTCGTAAAGACCGCCATAAGCCATTTTATCTAAGCTAAGTGTTGTGAAACTTAACAATTCTGAATTGTTTTCTGAAACCGATTGACGTAACAAAAACGCTAGGTTATTAGGCATCATAAATTTTGGAGCGCCTTTAAAGCCCCCATCTCTGTTGTCAAATTGTTTAGACCAGCTAGCTACAATCTCTTTAATCGGAAAGTTTTTAAAATCTGTATCGTTTGTATTCAACTTTACGAGATCCATACTTTTAAGGCCTTCTTCTAAACGGTTGGCATAGGCAATTAGTTTTTCGGGTTGTTTAATATAGAGTTGTTGTATTTGCTCCAAGGCGTCTATCCAGTCGTTTTTTTTGAAATAAGTGCCGCCCCAAACAGGTCTGCCATCTGGCAAGCAAACCACATTTAATGGCCAGCCAGCGCTACCCGTCATTAATTGTACTGCATTTATGTAGGTTTGGTCTACATCGGGTCTTTCTTCTCTGTCTACTTTTATAGAAATATAGTTTTTGTTCATTACAGCTGCAACGGTGCTGTCTTCAAAACTTTCGTGCTCCATAACATGACACCAGTGGCAAGCCGCATACCCAATACTCACTATCATCAGTTTTTTTTCTTTCTTAGCTTGTTGTAATACGGTTTCATTCCAAGCTTTCCAATGAACTGGATTGCGCGCGTGCTGTAGTAAATACGGGCTGGTTTCGTTAATTAAATCATTGGTGAAGTTGTGAGTTTCCACGGTCTTTCTTTTTGAAGAATTGCAGGCAAACAAAATGTGTAACGCTATAAATGCATATACGAGTCGCATGATATGGGTTAAATATATAAAAATACGCTTTTGAAATGCCAAAAGCGTATTTTTTTATAGAAGTAGTTGAATTGTTTATTTTACTTCGAAAGTGAGTTTTAAATTTACGCGAAATTGAGTAACTTCATCTTTGTCCACAACACAACTTTGTTCGTTTACATAAACAGAACGTATGTTTTTTACACTTTTAGACGCTTCTTTTACTGCGTTCTTGGTTGCGTCTTCCCAGCTTTTTGTTGAACTTGAAAGTACTTCAATTACTTTTAATACTGCCATAATACTTATTCTTTTTTAAGGTTAGAAATCTATTAGGCTCTAAAGTACTACTATCTTAAAATATTTAGTCCGAAGAATAAGTTAAAAGAATTAAGTATAGACGGTATAAAACGGTTTTTAATGCGGTATATCGAAAATAGTGTAACAAAAACTGAATATTAGTAAGTTAATTGAAGCAGTATTGAACTGTTATAATAATTAGACTGCTTTTTTTAACTCTTACTAACCGTTTATAGCAACTACTTCGTTTACTTGGCCGTTCAACATTTCTTTAAGCATGGTTTCTATTCCGTTTTTTAAAGTAATAGTAGAAGAAGGACATCCACTACAAGCGCCTTGAAGTATAACCCTTACTGTTTTAGTTTCTTCGTTAAAGGAGTCGTAAAGTATATGGCCGCCATCACTAGCAACAGCTGGTTTTACGTATTCGTCTAGTATAGCTATTATTTCTTTTTCTAATTCGGTATGAGGTATTGCACTTTTTGGGGTAGAAGATTTTGAAGTAGCGGTGGCTTCAGCAGTATTTGTGATGTTTAGTATTTCATCGTTTAAAATAGGTTTTCCATCTTCAATAAATTTACGAATAAACTCACGCAATTCCATAGATATTTCCTGCCACTCTGCAAGGTTGTATTTCATAATAGAAACATAGTTGGCGCTTATAAAAACTTCTTTTACAAATGGAAAGCTAAACAATGCCTTTGCCAATGGCGAATGTACAGCATCGTCTATGTTTTTAAACTCAAATGTTCCTGTAGCTAATGGTTTGTTAGCAACAAATTTCATCACTGTTGGGTTAGGTGTGCTTTCGGCATAAATACTAACAGGAATCTTTTTAGTATTAGCCTGTTCAGTGATAACTTCTTTGCCTGAATTTAAATATTCGGAAATAGAATTTGCAACTTCTTGTTGCACATCTTCCCAATTTACAATGCTATATTTTTCGATTGCGATGAAATTTTGTGAGATATATACCGTTTTTACGAATGGAAGGTAAAAAAGTTGTTGTGCTAAAGGACTTGATTTTGCCTCATCTATATTTTTAAACTCAAAGCTAGTAGAGTGTGTTATAAAGGAATTAGCAACGAATTTAACGATGCTTGGATTCGAAGTTTGTGTAATTTCTATGTTAAATTGAGACATTTACTTGTTTTTTTTGCAAAAATATAAAAAGAAAAACAATGTATTCAATATATTTGGCACTGTAATACCCAGATTTATGAAAAAATTAATACTATTTCTAGCCTTTTTATTTCCGTTTTTCGTTTTCTCACAAGCTGTGTCTTTGTTTCAGCAGTTTAATGGTAGGTATGATTTTACCGCTGTAGGGAACACTTTAAACACAGGAGAAAATAATAGTGGTTTTTGCGATATGCTTTTGCAAAGTAGCGAATCCCTTAATTTGGGGCCAGGTACAACTTTGGTTTCAGCACACCTTTATTGGGCTTCTATAGGTGCGGGTGATTTTGATGTTGCTCTAAACAGTACTCCTGTTAGTGCTCAAAGAACATTTGCTTATAATTTTAATGGACAACCTTATTTTGGTGCTTATGCCGATGTAACTAGTATAATAGCAGCAGGCGGAAATGGTACATACACCTTCTCAGATTTGGATGTTCAGTCATTGTTGCCCAGCTATTGCGGAACTAACTTTGGCGGTTGGGCTATTTATGTGATATATGAAGATCCGTCACTTCTCCTAAATCAAATTAGTCTATACGATGGATTGCAAGTTGTTTCAAGAACAGATCCACCTTTAGATATTCTTCTTACAGGTATAGATATTACTTCAGACAGACTTTCAAAAATTGGGTTTTTAGCCTGGGAAGGTGATGCGTCTCTTGCTACAGGTGAGCAGCTTATTATAAATGGAACTGTAATGTCTAATGCGCTTAATCCAGCTAATAACGCATTTAATGGTACAAATTCATATACCAATTCCTCGACGAATTACAATATGGATTTAGATTATTACGACTTAAGTGGAATTGTTACCGCTGGACAAACAACCATACCCATACGGTTGGAATCTGCAGCAGATTTAATAATGGTTCACAATGTAATAACGAGTGTGAATTCTGAGTTGCCAGATGCAACTATAGAGATTGATAACCTTGGGGTGCTCTGCCAGAATAATGATATTGATGTAAATTATACTGTATATAATGTAAATAGTACTAATGAACTTCCTTCTAATACTCCCATTGCTTTTTATTTAGATGACGGGATTAACCCTCCGGCTTTGCTAGGGCAATCAATGACTTTAACAGAATTGGCTATTGGAGGTTCAGAAAGTGGAACGATTACATTAGGCATTCCTGTAGCTACACCAAACAATTTCGACCTTATTGCTGTTATAGATGATATAGGAAATGGAACTGGAATTGTAGCAGAAACCGATGAAACTAATAATGATTTTGTTTATGCTGTAGACTTAAGTACAGCAGGTATTATTCTTGCTCCAGGGCCAGCTTGTATTGGAGCCCCTGTTGTTTTAGATTCTGGTGTAACAGATCCGCCGTTTAATATTCAATGGTTTAGAAATGGAGCTCCTATTCCTGGTGCTACAAACTCTACACTAACAGTATTAACTGATGGTATTTATTCTGTTGAAGCTGTAGATGGTATATGTAGAGTAGATAGTAATCCAGTAGTTATAACTTTTAGACCCCAACCCATTGCCAATCCAGCACCAGATATGTTTCAGTGTGATGATGGTACTACGGCAGGAGTTTTTAATTTAACAGACAATGATGTTGCTATATTGGGTGCTCAAGACCCTACGCAGTTCACG
>JBLXDA010000006.1:0-169483 GCA_048264505.1 Aequorivita sp. | reverse complement strand
TTGTAGGTATTTTTTTAAAGGCGGAATACGAGTTGTGAATTGCTTTCAGAATTGTATTTTAGGTGATTATTCACAGTTTAAGCACTACGAGGAAACAAAGGAAATTGTTGTGAATTGCTTTCAGAATTGTATTTTAGGTGATTATTCACAGTACACTTGGGTTAATTGAAAAGGCGTTACGTGTTGTGAATTGCTTTCAGAATTGTATTTTAGGTGATTATTCACAGTTCTCCTTTTACATACCAGTTAGTTCCATCTGTTGTGAATTGCTTTCAGAATTGTATTTTAGGTGATTATTCACAGTCTTAACAAACAAGAAGATTAAGTATGTTAAGTTGTGAATTGCTTTCAGAATTGTATTTTAGGTGATTATTCACAGTTAGGTAAAAGTGGGCAGGTGTTTAATCCAGGTTGTGAATTGCTTTCAGAATTGTATTTTAGGTGATTATTCACAGTGCAAGCCACTACTTTATGTATCTGCGTTTGTTGTGAATTGCTTTCAGAATTGTATTTTAGGTGATTATTCACAGTAAATTAAGATGTCCAGCTTGTGATGCTCAAGTTGTGAATTGCTTTCAGAATTGTATTTTAGGTGATTATTCACAGTAACTTAAAGAGATTAGAAAACACAAGAATAGTTGTGAATTGCTTTCAGAATTGTATTTTAGGTGATTATTCACAGTATTGAGCCTCTTTGTTTTACCCACTTTTCAGTTGTGAATTGCTTTCAGAATTGTATTTTAGGTGATTATTCACAGTGCGACCAGTTTAATGAGGCTTGGGAGAAAGGTTGTGAATTGCTTTCAGAATTGTATTTTAGGTGATTATTCACAGTTGTAGGTATTTTTTTAAAGGCGGAATACGAGTTGTGAATTGCTTTCAGAATTGTATTTTAGGTGATTATTCACAGTAAGCAGATATGGACATATCGCTTGGAATAAGTTGTGAATTGCTTTCAGAATTGTATTTTAGGTGATTATTCACAGTAAATAAATTAAACTAACGATGTTCTAATACGTTGTGAATTGCTTTCAGAATTGTATTTTAGGTGATTATTCACAGTAACGGCGAATGTGGCGAAAAACAAGAAGTAGTTGTGAATTGCTTTCAGAATTGTATTTTAGGTGATTATTCACAGTATACCGGTTCTAAAAATCTGGTATACTGTGCTTTAATCGCTTTGTTGGGAATAAAAAATGAAACGCTTAAGTTAGCTAGTGAGAACGCTAGACTATACTTTTTGAATCCTAAAACAATTCCAGTTGCTTTGAAGGGGTTTCTTGTTCTATTTCTTTTTGTCCGTGAAAGAGCTCCATCATACCAAATTGTTTGTCGGTTATTTGCATAATACAAATTTTGCCTTTTTTTGGCAGATTGTTCTTTGTGCGTTTAATATGTACACTACTGTTTTCTCTACTAGCGCAAAAACGCATATAAATACTAAATTGGAACATAGTAAAGCCATCGTCAATTAGGTTTTTGCGAAAACGAGCAGCCACTTTGCGTTCTGTTCTGGTTTCGGTAGGTAAGTCAAAAAATACAAGTACCCACATACTGCGGTATTGGTTTAATCGTGTAAAATTACTTTGGTCAATCATTTAGGGGCTGTTTGCCATATATTGCGGATACAGAATTTTCCGGTTACTGCCTTCAAAGCAATCGTATAAACTGCTAGTAGTTCTGCTTACAGCATTCATCAAAGGGCTCCATTTACCATCTATAAAAACATCGAGTGCTGGTATTTGTAAAAGTTGTGATTTTAGCGTGGTAGTAAGCTCTTCTACATTTGCGCCCGTCTCCAAAATTTCATAAACAACGGCATCTACATACGGTCGATAGGGTTCCATTATATCATCTGCCAGACAAAAGGCATTGTATTTATTACGGTGAAAAATCCCCACCGAAGGTAACATACCACTGCTTATTAACGCCCTTGCCACCACGGCCCTTAATATAGCGTATCCATAATTCAATAAATTGTTTGGGGCTATGCCTCCCGTTAAAGAACGGGATTGGTTTCGGCTAAAATGAGGGACTAATACATTGTAAATGTTTTGAAAATAATGGGCAGCTGCATAAGCTTCGTGATTGTCTGCATCCCCACTTTTTACTTGAGTTGCCCATCGCTTTAGTTTTAAATCGTCTTTATTCCTGGCTTTTAAATGTGCCGCTTGGTTTTCAATTTTAGCTTGTACAGTTTGTTGCCATAAATTTTTCTTTAAGGGTACACTGGCGTTTAATTGGTGGCGAAAGCGCTCTGTTTGTTCTGTATGCCCTACTAGCGGTTGCAAAAGAGAGCAGGGGAGGTGCTGTTTGTTACAAGTAATTACCGCAGTTTTATTTTGCACTAGCTTCATCAGTAAGCCATTGGTAATGGTAATCTGCGGGTCTTCTAAAACCACATAGCCTAAGTCTTCTATGGGTAGAGTAGTTTCCTCTTTTTCGTTATTGGGAAAGTTAACCACCAACTGCTCGTTGCGAGTGCTTAAATAGGCGGGATTACCAAAAAAGAGAGTGCGCTTTATCATTTTAGCTTAAGAAATTTATTTCTCCAATTGTTGTTACTTCAAAATCATAGTTTTCATAAAGAAAAACCCAGTTTTTTTTACTTAACCCTAGAATGGGAGTTTGTCCCTCAATGATTATAGAGGAAGACTCAGTTTTATATTTCTCGATTTCATTTTTTATCGATAATGCAACTTCCTTGTTAGACTTTTCTTCTATTTTTTTTAAACGTCTTGAAAAATTATCTAACCGCTTTTGAAAGTCTTTTTTTCTATCTGTGGCATTTTGAATTGTAGTGTTTTCTTTAATCAATGGAATGCCTAATTCAATTTCTTTTTGTTTAACAATGGTATTTTTTAAGGATTTGATTTGACTGTCAATGTCTGCTTTTGATCTTGCCTCAAGGTGATATTGTAACATAATTTTACTGCCGTCATATTTAAATTGAGTGATGCGATATAACCTATTTCTTTGAAATTGAATGTCTTTTCTCGAATCAAATTCGTCATCACTATTCAATACAAGTACTTTTTGACCTACTTTTAATAACTTTATATCCGAAAAGGTATTTAATTCAGGGTGAAAAGTTTCGACATATAATTCGGGTGTGAATTTTTTATGGATTTTAAATATTTTAGCTATTTCAAAGGAAGCAACCGGTATCATTTTTCGTTCAATTTTGGCTTTGAAGCTTTTTTGTAACATTATAGCATAAGGGATAGAGCCTGCAGTCGAATAATAATAATTTTTATGATCGTGTACTGAACGGTAATTAACGCGCTCTTTTACAATTTGACCAGCTTTGGCTTTCACGCGAACATGTCTTATTTTATTACCCTGTGGGTCAACTGCTTTATCTTTTTTGTCTCTTACTATTTCCTTAATAATAGGGTCGACAATATCTTCAACTTTAGAAAGTACATCCTTTAGTGGTTTACGCTCTGTAAACATAAATTCATCATTCCCAGTTTTATATTTCCAATCTCCATTTTCCCTAATAGGTTGTCCATCTGAATAGCGTTCAACATCTTTGATTTTCCCGAGAAATGTTTGTTTATAAAGTGTGCTACGCACAGTATTACCTTGTGCTTTTTTTATAATATTGTTTCCGACTGCATCTTTAATAAATTCTCCATGAGAATCTGTTATATATTGAAGTTTACCACGCTTTCTTATATTTTTAGTAGTTTGTTGTAAGATTTTATCTTTATCATAATTAACAATGAGTGTCTGGTTTTCTATTTCTTTGATTAATGTTTGTGAGTTGAAAGAAGAAAAAGGTTTAGTTGTGTATTGTTTATTTTCTGTTTCTTGTAGTAAGTAAGTTTTGTTCAATATAGAATCTCTTCTACTACTGTTAACGGGTATTAGGGTTAAAACAGCAGCGTCGATGGCATGATGTGTATGTTTATTTCTGCTTTTAGTTTCATTTTCTTCTTGAAAACCATATATTTTGCGGAATTGAGCTGTTACGCTTCCTTTTTGAACGGCAACTTTTTTAAAATATGTTTTTAAAAATTCACGTGCATATTTACTGACCATTTGTGTGTCTACTAATTGCCGTCTTGCCCAACTGTCTTTTATTTCTTTAGTTGTGAAACGTTCTATTTTATCTCGCCAATAATCGTAGTGCATTTTAAAGTAATGCTTCTCCTGTATACGTTTGTTCTTTTTGACTTCATCTTCGTTTCCAAATGGTTTTTTTCTACTTTCATACAATCCTTTATAATTATCCCTTGTTTTTTTCCAAGTCGATAAACGAGGTAGTATTGCCGTACCAACCCCATCTATATCTTTTGAAAAATTTTCACAATAATAAGGCATCAATTTACCTTTATCATCTCGATTATATTTGGCATAGCAAACAGTAAGATTAGCTAAAGTATTATCAGGTAAAAGACTTCTTGGTATAGTATGCTCAATATCTATTTGATTGGTGAACAATTTTGAAACAGTAATCATTTTCCCAGTATACATACATTGGCCTTTTTGCTCTATCCAGAGTTGGTAACGCTTAACTGCATCTTTTTCACGTAGAATTTCTTTTGCTTTTTGATTAGTTGAATCATCTGTTTTTTCAAAAATCTGTTCACTCCATAATTCAAAATCACGAATGCGGTCTTCAACATTAAATGATTGATTCTCTTTTTCTTTGAACTCCTCTAAAAACTCTCTTATTTTTTCCCTTTTGGCACGTCTTTCATTTTGGTAGCGTTCAATTGCCGCCCTCTTATTGTTGTCGTTTAACTCTCTTGCCAATTCAACAATCACTTCTGTATCTTCATCTATTTCTCCATTAATAATCAGTTCGTTCATTAACCGTCTTAAAATACTCATTGATTTATTGAACATAGGGTTTTTGATACTGTCAATTAATGGAATTGGTAGTATCTCTTTTCCTGTTTTTTTATCTTTAACCACCGTGCCATATATGTTTTTCCGTTTGGAATGATGGTATAATTCTCCATGTAATTTAAAACCGTTTTCTTGTAATGAGTTTTTAAACAAGTCGGTTAAAGTAGGTGATTTACGATATGCTCTTTTCGGGTCAAAGAAAAATTCTTGATATTCATTACCCACTTCTGTAATAATCTCCTCACAATCTCCTCTTTTTCGCCAACTTTCTTCACCAAAATATCTAGAACAAGCATTAGAAACGTCTTTAGTGTCATAATCAGTTAATGTGTAATTAAAGTCTTTCCACGCTTTAATAGGTGTTCCGACGTTTCTCCATTCTTCAACTTCTCCTTTGTAAGTATCAATTAGATTATTGGTGATGCCTACAATCATTTTATGTCAATTATATTGTTTATTACAGGTTTTTGCTATTCCTAAAATCGCACCTTTTTTTTCTTCCCAATCCAGTCCAAGAAGTTCGGGGAGCTTTGCATACATAATAGCTTCATTATATAAATATCCTTGTTTTAGAAAAGGAACAATTTTTTTCAACACCTTTAAACTTAAATCTCCATATCCAGTTCCTAACTTCTTTTTAAGAATGACAAGTGGAGAGAGGGATATGTTTTCGCCTTTACGTTTTACTTCAATATTTTCTATTCCAAGTTTTTCAAGAGCAAATGTTTCAAGATATTCTTCATCAAAATTAAATACTGCATGCCAAATATCTAAAATTGAATAGTCATTTGTTATTTTTGGTGCATTACCAATATCATAATTTTCAATTTCCATTAAAGATTGAAATGCAGTTTTCCCTATGATTTTAATAATCCCATTACAGAAAGGCATTCCTGAAACACTTGTTTCATATTTCCCTGTCTTTTCACTAATTGGGTAATTATATTCTGTTTTACGGTTAAGTTTTTTGTCAATAAACTTTCTAATATCTTCAAACTTAAAGCTATCCTTTCTTATAAACAATTCACTGTAAAGTTCATTTTTATGTTCTTGAGATAAAGTTTGTTTTTCTCCATCCTTATCATAAAATTTAATGGTATTTATAAATTGCCAAGCTCTAGAAATTTCAAATATTGGGTGCGAGATTGGGCTTCGAAGTTTTGAAGGTTCAAGTGTGCATTTACCAATAGTTCCTTTTTGTGTTTTTAATGGTCTTTGCCAAATAATAGCTTTCCACAAACTCAAAACAAATGGGTTATAATATCCATATTTTCCTTTTTTAGAAATGTCATATCCTTGTGCTTGACATATTAATTCCAACTCTTTTTGATATTCTTCACGATAAGGATATTCATTTCTAGCTCTTTTACCTTTTTTCAAAAACTCATTAGTTAAGGCTTCAGCTATAGTTCTATTTTTATCCAATGCTTCTTGAAAACCACTTTCGCCTCTTCTTTTTATCTGAGTTTCTGTTTCTTGATTAGATTCTCCAATATCTTTATATCCTCTTCTTTGAACAATATGGTATAAAATTCTTCCAAACTCATGTTTAGTAAGTTTTTTATCTAAAGCTTTTACTCGTAATTCATAAGGATTTTTATATTTGACTCCTTCTGTATATGTAAAATCACAAGCTAGCCAACTTAAGAAGTTGTTATTTTCAGGGAATTTTCGTGTTGTTCCTTTTTTATATTTGCTCCAAGTTTCAAATTCTTTTAAGTCAAGCGGGACAAACTCTTGGTTTATACATAAAACTTTCAATAACTCCCATTTTCTATATTTCCTAGCTCTGATCAAGTTTCTTTTAGAACGTGCTTCCCTTCTGTCTCTAGTAGGAGAACTATATCCCCCTTGGCCTTTTACCATTCCTGAAGTGTATATAATTACTCCTTTTTTAGAAAAATCTTCATCTTTTCTAATCGCCCAACCTATTGAAGAGCTTCCTAAATCCAAACCAATTTTTGTCATATTCTATATTTTTATTATATTCGTCTTTCTGAAAGACAATTCACAACAAGGCTATAAGCCGCAGAAAATTCTAAACGACTGCTTCGGTAGTCGTTATTTTTTTATATTTTAATACATCTATTAAAGTTATACAAGATTATCCTTATTTTATAAGTAATTGTTATTACTCAATCCTACCCAAAAATCTAACTTCCTTTACATTAAACAAATCTTTTAAAAACCATAACAGTACCGCAAAGCTAATTTCACTTTATTTTTTTCAACTTAATTGACATAACCGTTATTAAAAAAATAGCAGCTTTTTGTATAGGTTAAAGTTTAATGCTCAATAAAATTATCTTAATTATCAATACTTAACATTGAATAAACAATTAATCAAAAAATTAAATAGGCCATCTGACCATTCTTGTTTTATTATAACTTTTAGCTGGGGAGAATATAGTGTTGTTTAAAGCATGTAGTAAGCTGTGCTAAAAACTCATTTGCAAACTAAACTAAGTGATTTCCTACAAACGAACAAATTTTAACGACAAAACTCGATAAATAACACCTCTATTGTTATTATTTTAGCTTTGTTTGCTAATAATATATTTCTAATCCGTTTTACATTTATCTTATTAAATAAAGTAAGTTCTTTGTGGTGATGTTAATAAACCATCAAAGTATATAAAAAAGAATAACCGAAGGCAAAGCTTCGGTCATTCTAGAAAAAGGGGAATTAAAATTGGGGAACAGTACTTTATTTAATTACTATAAATTCAGATCTTCTATTTTTTTGATGCTCCTCTGCAGTACAGACTACTCCATTACTGCAATTATTAACTAGTTCGCGCTCACCAAGTCCTTCGTATTTTAATCTGCTATTGTCTATGCCTTTTTCTACTAAGTAATTTAGCGTTGCTTGGGCACGGCGTTCAGAAAGTGTTTTGTTGTATGCGTCATTGCCACGACTATCTGTGTGGGAGCGTATGTTTAGTTTTAACTGAGGGTATTGCTTTAGCGCTGCAAAAACTTTCTCGAGCTCTACCTGAGCATCTTGACGGATATTAGATTTGTCGAAATCGAAATAGATAATTGGAATATTCAACACTTTTGCTAAATCAACTCCTTCTTCAAGAACAACTTTGTTCTGTTGTAATTGAAAATCTATTTGCTGGGTTTCTAAGTTGGCTTGAGAAACTTTTTCGTCTGTATCATAGCCTTCTTTTTCTGCTTTTATAAAATAAGATTCAAACTTGTTTGTCTCTACTTTATAGTAGCCTTTTTCATCGGTATTTAGCTTAGCGTAAACTTCAGCTTCAGCATCTATTAAAGTAACACTGGCAAGTGCCAAGGGTTTTCCTGTTTGCTTGTCTAGTACATAGCCATCAATTACAGCTAAATAAGGGTCTTGAATAGGTGCTGTTTCTATAAAGGAATAGATATTGTCGTAGACAAATTCGCCTTCTTTTTGGCTTCTATTAGAGCTTATAAAGCCTCTTTTGCTAGTATGGTTTATACCGAAGGCAAAGTCGTCTGCATAGGAGTTTACGGGTTCGCCAATATTGAGGAGGTTGCCAAAACCGTTTTCTTTTATTTTCACATAAAACACATCTAAACCACCTAGGCCAAAATGACCGTCTGAAGAAAAGTAAAGTTCATTTTCTGAAGTAACAAAAGGAAAGGTGTCTTTTCCTCCAGTATTTATTTTATCTCCCAAATTTACTACACTACCAATGCTTCCGTCTGCCTGTATAGGAGCAACATATAAATCTGACTCTCCAAAGCCTCCAGGTCTGTCTGAAGAAAAGTAAAGTTTAGTTTCGTCTGGGCTTAAAGCAGGGTGTGCAGAAGAATAGGTATCGCTATTAATATTTAATTCTTCGGCTTCTTGCCATTTGCCATCCACCCTTTTAGAGCGGTAAATTTTTAACTTCTGATCGTTTTTTCGGTCTTTGTAGCTTAGATTACTTCGGCTAAAGTACATAGTGTTCCCATCCTTAGTATAAATAGGGGAGGACTCGTGAAATTTACTATTTAAAGCGCCTTTTAATTCCTTAGGGGTACCAATAGTTTGGTTTTGTTCGTCTAGCTCTACTTCGTATAATGAAAGAAAGCTAAGTCCATCCCACGCACTTTTAGTATTGATAAAACTTTCAGACTTGTTAGTAGACGCATAGATTAATTTATTATTGAGCTTACTGTGTCCAAAAGAGATTTTGCTTTCATCATAAATGCCATCAATAGCCTTTAATTGATATCTACCTGAATTTTGTTGAATAAGGGCTTGGTAGTCTATAGCTGTTTTTACATTTGGGTTAGTTCCTTTTTTAGATAGATATGCATTGTAGTATTTCTTTGCCAGTTTGTTGTTTGCTGTGGCTTTAAGTGATTGGGCATATCTTAATAACACTATAGAATCTGAAGGTTCCTGGGTAAATGAAAATAAACGTTGGTACCATTTTACAGCTTTATCGTACTGGGCATTAAAATAAAAACTGTTGCCTAGTTTGGTAAACACTTCTTCAGATTCGTAACCATTTTCTACAACTGCCAAATATACTTTTTGGGCATCTACATAATCATATTGCTCATAGTCTCCGTGGGCTTTTGCAAGTTTTCTTTCTTGGGCGTTTATTGTTGAAACTCCCGAGAAACTTACAATCCATAAAAACAGTATAGCGCTAGTAATATTATTTTTCATCTGTTGATTATACGTTTTAAAAATTAAAAGAAACGAGGACTTACTTTCGCTCGTAATTTGGTTCCTAATTCAAATCTTAAGAAGATTTCGTGGGAGCCACTATTGTAATTTCCCAGCTCTGTGGTGTCATAATCATAGGCATAACCAATCATTATATTATCATTGGCTTGAAATCCTGCCATAGCACTAACTGCTGCATCTAGCCTGTAGGCAAGGCCAAAGTTAATTTTGTCGTATAAAAGGGCATTTGCCGAAATATCTACGGCAAGGGGAGCGCCCATAACACCTTTGGCCAAGACTGCAGGTTTCAATTTTAAATTAGAATTAAGGGTAAATACATAGCCTCCTATAAAGTATATATGTGTTTTTTCGGTGGCTGTAGACACTTGAACGTCGTCGTAATGATCTGTTTCTAATAGGTTGGGGGAGGATAATCCAAGATACCATTTGTCTGAATGCAAATAAAGACCGGCACCAACTATAGGTGAACTAAGGGATTTTTGAGAAAGATCGTAATCATTTGGGTTGTAAATTAGGAGTTTGTTAGGGTCTAGATCTAATAAAGACATACCTCCTTTAATTCCAAATGACAGTTTTGTACTTTCGGCAAAATCAATAGTATATGAAAAATCTGCGGTAATAATACTTTCTGAAGAGGGGCCAATTTTATCGGAGGTAAAACCTAGTCCTAAGCCCACCCCGCGAACTCCAATAGGTGAATTAACCGAAAAGTTCAGGGTTTCTGGGGCGCCGTCAAGACCAACCCACTGATTTCTGTAAATGCCCATCATACTTAAGGAGCCACGAGTACCTGCATAGGCCGGGTTTACACTAACGGTGTTGTACATATACTGAGTGTATTGGGAGTCCTGTTGGGCTTCCATCTCAGGGATGTTGGAGAACAAACAACTCAATAGTATAAAAAATAATAGTTTTGATGTTTTAATATTCATGAGGATTCTTTTAGTTTCCACTTAGGTATAAAAACCCAGCTTGTTTGTGTCTGTCATTTGAGCCTGAATCACCATATTGGTAATCCAAAATGTAATAATAAGTACCGGAGGGAAGTTGCTCTGAATCGTTAATGGTTAGCCTACCGCTTGAATAACCGGTAAAAACATTGCCTCCGTCACCATAATTATCTGTTTCAAATACCTTTACACCCCAACGGTTGTAAATTTCGACGTGGATGTCATTGATATTTGGATTTTGATTGTCTATAAAGAAGAAATCGTTTACGCCATCGCCATTAGGTGTTACCGCAGTATAAACTACCAGCCCACCCGTGAGTACAACGTCTTGTTTTAAACGTCCAAAAGTAAAAACCCCATAGTTATCAACTGCTGTGGTAACGGTTTGGTTGTCTATATCTATTGCGCCACCTTCGTCCACCCACATATTGCTTGCTTCATCCCAGCGCACTATAGTAAGTGCATCTTGTTGGGCGGCTGCAATCATAGATTGTGGAGTGGTAACATCTCGCCACGAAAGTGTAATGAGTACGTCCTCATCAGTTGCTGTTTTTTCTTGAATAGTCCAATATTCCTGATTGTCTATTTCTTCGATGGCACCAGCTTTTAAAGAATGCGTATAGAGATTGTTTGAGTTTTCAAAATAAAACTTAGCTTCAAAGTTTGCGTCAGAATTTGAAGGAGCCGAAATACCGCCAAAACGGTAATAGCCACCATCTCCAATAGGAAAGGTGAATTCTTGATCGCCTAATTTATTAACGGGACCGTCCACATGACTGTAATCTGAAGTATTTATATGGTTGGCATTGGTGTTGAAAGTAATGCTACCCCCAAAATTATCGTTGTCAATTATTCCCTCCTGTAAATCTGCAGTTCCACTTATTTCAACATTTCCAGATAATAGGAAGGGAACTGTATTGCTGGTGTTGTCAAAATATGCATTGTACAAATAACTGGTTTGGGTACCACTAATATTTTGGTCTGCCGCGCCTATAAAAAATGTTGTGCCAGTGTTTTGATAGAAATCTAAATCTCCATCATTATTAAAATGGCTGTAGATAAAGGTATCACCATCGTTATAAAACTCACCAGATTTAAGATTGTTAAAACGTTCTACCGTTGAAAACTGAGTGTCTTCACTAACATAAAGAGTACCCTGATTACTGGTCTGAGCGATAACAGTGAAAGTAAAGAGCAGGAAAGTACTTATAAATAATAAATGTTTTTTCATTGTTAATTGCGTTTTACTTTATGATAGATATTAGGGTTTGTGATTAGCAAACTAGGCCTTTTAAGAGGTACAAACGTATGGTGTTCTCTACTTGGATCAAACATAGGGTCGGAAGGGTTTAATGGAGATGGATCTACAGAAGATACTGGGTCTAATTGGGCACCTAATTCATCTTTTCCAGATACAACCGCTAGGTTATACACACCTTTATTGTTTATATCTACTTGGGTAACTACGTATACAACTGTATATACCCATTCTTCTTGTATATTTAGAATTCCGTCGTTATTATCATCTCCTGTTGGGCTAACAGTTATTAGTCCGTTAAACATTGGATCTTCCAATTTCAGGTTATGTATATCTATATCCCCCTTGTTTTTTACCGTAAGTGTATAAGTTATTGTTTCTCCTTGTTGTGCGATGCCATCTCCATTTTCATCATTGAATACTCCATCTTTCTCTAAAGTATAGGTTTCACAATCAACGATGTTTAGCCCACTTCCATAACCATCCATTACAGTAGCTCCTACTATATTTTGAGTTACAATAATTGTATTGTCTGTATTTGTGTTCCACGGAATGGTATTAAAGCTATTAATAGGACTAACATTTTGTTTGAATTGTAAGGGGTGTAATTCACCTTCTGAAGATTTACTTCCATACATTTTAACTTCACCAGTAGGACTAATTGTTACTCTAATTAAAGGATTCTCTTGAGTGCCTCGCAACTGCCAAATGGCTCCACTAGTATTTGTTTCATATTGATCTCCATCTTCAAATTCAATATTAATTCCAGGAGCTGGAGTACCATTAGATTGGAATTCAATTTCATAGGTCGCTAACAAAACGCCATTTATTTCCATATTAAAGGAATTATCTAACTCATAGATATCGAATTGAAAGCCACCATTTGTACCTGGTTGTGTTATGGTTTTTGTAACGACTCCATTACCACTTTCGCTCCATTGAAAATACTCTCCAGAAACTTCTTCTGTACATATTACTCCAGTAATTTCATTTTGGACAACCACAGTCACTTCTGCAGTGTCACAATTTGCAGGCGAAGCACCATTTTCACATAGAGTATAAGTTATGGTATAAGTGCCAGGTGTAGTAGTAGAACTAACCGTAACTTCTCCTGTTATAGGATCGAGAATAAGGGCTACAGTATCTCCAGTTACATTGGTAATAGAAACTTCTCCATTAGAGGTTCCTAAAACAACCGCTTGATTATCTAAAGTATCATTTGATGTTACGGGCGTACTAATAGTTTGTCCTGCAGTTGTAGGGTTTGTGCTGTAATCATCGTCTATAGCACTAATCACAATGCTTAGGCTTCCGTCAGGATTTCTACAAGATTCCCCTGCAGTAATAAGTGGGGCTATGCAATTACCAGAGGAAATACAATCATAGTATATAGGTGAAACAAAATTTAGGTTTTGATTATTGAACATTGCTCCTTGGGTAGAAGCTCCATTTGTATTTTTAAAGTTTAGATTTGGACCAATAGAGCTACTATTCATAACAGCGGGAGTTCCCCAAGACATATAGCCTAATTTTCCTGAACCAATTTCGGGGCCTTTTAAATCTCCATCATTTTGAATATTATTTGTTATTTCGGTTAATCCTTCATTGTAATATTCACTCCCATTTCCACCTAAAAGAAGTGACCCGTTTTGAATATAGACATACCCGGTATTTTCAAACTTCGCCGAATTTTTACCAAAATTTATATTTCCGCCTTGAACAATAAAGTCTCCAGAATTATAAACTTGCCCACCATCTAGATTAAAGCCATTGCCAGATGTCATCGTTCCACAGTTAACAAATACAGTAGTTTCTTTACAGTTGTAGCTGTTACCTATATTTAAAATTCCTTTATTTCTAAAATGAACTATCCCACCCACATTAACATTGGCGTTAATCTCCATGGTTCCATTATTATCTACAATAGAATAGCCGTTTTGACTATTAAAGTCTAAAACTCCAAATGCAATTAATCCATCATTTATGATGGTATTGGTACCATTACCCTGCAATGCGAAATCGGCATTCCCTAAAGTTCCACTTCTTAAAGTTCCTGTAGCAGATATAACAACCTCAACGTTTGCATTTATTCTAGTAACATTACTAAACTGTAAAGTACCTTCTATGTTCATCTTAATATTTCCAGATGAAGACACGTTGTTTTGAATTATAACAACAACACCAGGTTCTATATAAATTTCTGCTCCATCTTCAATTGTGATGTCCCCCAAAGTGGAATCTTGAGTAAAGCAGGTTTTTGTGTTAGAAGCAAAAGTAAAATTCCCAGAAGTAGGAGGTGTAACACATGCTTGTGCATAAGTATTAATGCTAATGAGGCAAAGCAGAACAGAAAATAAAAAGCTTTTAGGCAAACTGAAATTTTGTATATTGCTTTGCCCTTGAACCTCTAATTTGTTGGTTGCAAACAACTGTAGAATCCAAGCCAGCAAGTATGTTGCCTTTTCAAGCAAATTATTCTCTTTAAGCACGCCTGAATAATATTCTAATTGTCGTTTTGCACCTAAAGGAAGGTTTAGATAAAAGTCCTTGAATATTAAATGTAATAACGGATTCATATGATTTTGTTATTAATATTTTGAAAAATATTATTGATTATAATCAACTTACAGTTGTTCTTGGGTTAGGCTATAAATACTTTTATTATTCATCTCTTTTAGCAAGGAATATTTTTTATAAAAGTTATTTAGCATAGTTTATTACTTGCTTGGCATCAAAGAATTATCAACACCAAGCAAGAATAAAACGATTACTTAACTACAAATACAATAGTCATATAAGATTCATCTGTAGCATTACCAATAATATCGTAACTAAGTACTCCATTTGCATCAATACTCAAGTTTGCAAACACAGCTGTATCATAATATGTTATATGATATTCCAACTCAGTTGCTGGAAGGGTTGGAATAGCATTAGTTGCTCCAGTACTACTCACTAATGTAGGGTTGCCTGTTCCAGTAAATTGCGCTTCATATTCTGCGTGTAAGTTTCTTGTAAAACTTCCATTTACTGATGTATCAAAAATAATTGCTGGCATATAAAAGAATTTAGGCATTGCGGCTTTCACAGCTACTAAATACTCGGTGTTATTATCGGTTACACTTGATGTTACTACCACATCTGAATTCGCCGCTGCTACGCTAGAAGTTAATTGTAAAGCTTGTGCATCTACTGTTTTTAAAACACCATCTGTATCTGCAACTACAAGCTTATCACTTGCTGATCCAGCTTGTAAACCTTCTAATTTAACAGGGTCTTCTGTTGCAACTACGTGCAATTGGTTCGTTGGTGCAATTGTACCTAAACCAACATTACCTGCATCATGTTCTGTTACTAAAGCATAGTGGTTAGTTGCAAATCCAGCGCCTCCTGCAGCATAAAACCCATATGAATTTGCAATTGTATTACTTCCTATGGTATTAAAATTTGCATAATATCCGTAAGCATTTGTAATAGAACCAGAACCACTATTCGCTATGCTTGAATTAAAACCGTATAAATTTTCGATATTCCCTTTAGAGTTTGTCAGTGTCACAGATGTTGCTTGTAAATCTGTAATAGTAGTAGGAGAATCTATGTTTAGAAAAACATTACTACCAATTAAATTTGAAATAGTAGCGGTATTTCCTTTAAGTTGAATTATATTATTTGTTCCTCTAAGGGCAGTCACATTATGTGCGCCACCACTAATATCTATATTGTTATTTGTTCCTGATACATTTGATACATTAATAGCTGATGAAGATTTTAGTATCGTTTGATTAATCGATGTTGATAAATCAGTAATAGAACCAGAACCAGAACCTGAATACTCAACTCTATTTAATTGTCCTACTAAAGCTGAAAAAGGTTGAGGGTTTCCTGCTTTTACTATAGATGTTAGCAAGGAGTTATAAACAATTGGGGAAGCACCACTATTCGCAGTACCATTAAAGTTTATTTCATTCCTCGAAGACGCGTACATAACCTTATCAACTTCGGTTATGTTTTCAACATTATTAAAGCCATATGAGATAAAAGCAGAATTTCCATCGTCAATATCGGCATCTCCCATGGCTACATGTCCATTGTCACCAATTTGAAAGTTAGTTCCAACGGGTCTGGCTGTAGTACCATCACTTAGCGTTCCTAAATGAATACGCTCATTGGTAGCATCATCTATCCAAGCATCTACAGTTGCATCTGCATCCATATCTAAACCTGTTTGTTGTACCCAAGTTGTACCGTCGTAAGACCAAATATCTCCCGTAGATTCATCTACATAAATATCACCAGCTGTTCCAGTTGTTGGATTAACGGTAATTGGATCTCCAATACCCGATTGTGTAACTTTAAAAGTTACAACATCTCCATCTACTGTAGTATGCGTAAGAGTACCGTCGCCGTTATCAACTAATGTATCTGAATTTGCAATTATAATGTTTAGTATTTCATCGTAGATATCACCTTGATTCTGAATATTAGTTACTACATCACCTACAACATATACTATAGTTGTAACTCCATCTTCGTTTGTAAAAGTATAAGTGCCATCTCCATTATTTACAAGCGTGGTTACTGTTTCATGATTTTTTATAATTGTTTCCAAGTCTATACTTGTAACAATACCGTCTTCGTCTGTATACTCTAATGTTTTTCCGTCAGGATTAAGCGCAAGGTATGTAAGCGTTTCAAGGTTAGAAACATCAATTACAGTAGTGTTTCCATCTTCATCTGTATAAGTGAAAGTACCATCGCCATTGTCAACAATAGTTGTAACAGTCTCGAAGTTGTCTATTACTGTTTCTAGGTCTATGCTTGTAACAATACCGTCTTCGTCTGTATATTCTAATGTTTTTCCATCAGGATTAAGCGCAAGGTATGTAAGCGTTTCAAGGTTAGAAACATCTATTATAGTAGTGTTTCCATCTTCATCTGTATAAGTGAAAGTACCATCGCCATTGTCAACAATAGTTGTAACAGTCTCGAAGTTGTCTATTACTGTTTCTAGGTCTATGCTTGTAACAATACCGTCTTCGTCAGTATATTCTAGTGTATGTCCATCTGTGTTAAGCCCTAAAAAAGTAAGCGTTTCTAAATCGGCTATGTCTATTATTTGCACATCCCCATTTTCGTCTATATATGTAAATTGGCCATTTTGTACATCCCAATAAACAATATTGTCTGGTAGATCATTTTCATTAAGCAATCGATTCCAGCTTCCTTGATACCAATAATAATATCCTGGGGTTAGTGTAGCATTGGTGTTTATATTGTAAACTAATAAACTCTCTAGATTGCCCGCAGTAATTGTAGATTGATCTGTATTACTAGTTAAAGGAACCTGTGGAATCATTATACCTCTGTTTGAAGATATTATTTCCAATTGCGTAGATGGGTTTGGCATATCTGTGCCAATACCCACTTGTGCCTTTGCTTGATACAGGTTCAGCAGTAGAACTGTGGTGATTAAAAATAGTACTAGTTTTTTCATAATGATGTAGTCTTGTAGTAGCGTTTCTTAATTTTTACTCTTGGTGTTAAAATGAAATAATTATGATTTCAGATAAATTTTAATGTTTTGGAAGAGAAATATGACGCGAGTCAACAGAAAATACCCCCCTTTAAATTTCGTGCTAAAGTAGTGGGTTTGTCGGAGTGTTTTAGGGGGTTGTGTGGCTGTTTTCCTTCAAATGGACAGCGTAGAAACAGTTGATATGCAAGCTGTTGCAAATTTCTTTAACATAGCCATTTAGTTTAAGTGAATTTTCAAAGCAATTTCCGTTTATCGTTAGTTTAATACTGTTCGGCTAAAAAATGCAATTGAGAATAGGTTTTTTTATTAAGGAGGGAAGTATTTTCTTAAAAGAAAACCTTGAGAATATCTATAATATATAATAAGGAACTGTATTAATTGTAAAATGCCATTTCGCAATTACAATTAATACAGTGTAGATTTAATTTTTTAAATATTTTTAATCGCTTAATCTCTCAGGCTGTCAATAAATTCTGAAGGGGAGAGATTCATCACTCTTTTAAAATTGGCAGAGAATTTACTGTGAGAAGAAAACCCACATTCCTCGGCTAAGTAACTAATTTTGTAGTTTAAGTAATCAGGGTCAGTTTTTAGTTTTTTAACTATATAGTTGATGCGCAATTCGTTTATGTAAGTGTTGTAGTCTTTATTTTTATTATGCTTAATAAGATAACTAAGGTATTTTGCATTGGTGCCTAATTGTGCCACTAAAACGGAGAAGGACATGTTTTTGTCTAAATATTCATTTGATGCTTCAAACTCATTTAGTTTTTTTAAAAGATCTTCTTCAGTTTTTGTAGGAAGAACAAGTTGATTAGCTTTTTCTTCAGGCGTATCTTTTCCATTTTTTACAATGGAAAAAAGTCCTTTCTTATTAAAATAAAAGATTAAGAATACAACTAGTAGAGAGAATATACCTATAAGGAGGTATTTAGTATTATAAACTGTTTGTTCAGGATTTTTATTTAATGTGTTGTAGGCGCTGTTTATAATTTGTTTCTTTTTGTTTTTGTTCTCTTCAAAAATTTCGTTGTATTTTTCATTATACTTATAAAAGCTGTCTGTTTTGTTTTCGGCTTTGTAATATTCGGCCATACTTTTGTATATACTTTCCTTTAGACTAGTGTGTTTTCCTTGGTCTGAAATTACCATGGCTTTCTTTAAGTATACTCCCGCGCTGTCTAGTAGTTTATTTTCTAAAAATGAGTTTCCTAATCCTTGATATATAACTGCGGCCCAAAGGGTGTTACCTGCATCTGCTTTATTTATTTCCAAATTTGCTTCCGAAAAATTTTCAAGAGCTGTTTCTTTTTCGCCTAAGGCCATATGAGCACGCCCCAACATTTCTTTACTATTAGCGACAAAGAAGTTTTTAAATTGTTCATTTTCTTCTCTTTCATAGGTCAGTAAAGCCATTTCAAGATGTTCAATTGCTTTATTGTAACCTTTCTCTTCCAATGCATATTCGGCTAGTTCCTGATCTACCATAGCACGATACTTAGGGATTTGCTCTTTGTTTGTTATTTTAGAACTAATTGCGAGCCCCTTTTTAAGAGAAGACTTCCCCTGATCAAAAAACCCTATGGTTCTATACTGTGTAGATAGAAAACCATATATTCTAGCTTGAAAATTAAAATCGTTTTCTTCTTCAGCAATACTTAATGCTTTAAGAGCATGCTGAATTGCTTCTCCCCGTTTTTCCTGTTTCTCTAAAATATCTGCTTTTAGCATTAAAGCTTTGAGTTTTTGCTTCCCATTTACTGAATAATTGTAAAGAGAATCTGCTAAAAGCATCGCTTTTGGTGGATTGGATGATGAAATATTTACTGAAATTTGGTAAAAAACACTGTCGAAAGCTTTGGAGGTATTTTCGTTCTGGCTAATAAGAGTAGTAGAAATTAAAAAAATGCAAAGTCTAAGTAAAATTTCTTTCATTATTAACGGTTATTTGGGGAGTGTAAAAAACAGTCAAAGATATATAAAACAATATGTTTATAAAAGATGAGTTTTCGCCTTATTTTACACTTAATAGACAATGAATCAAAGCAAATACTATGCGTCAATACTAACAGTTAAATTATCTGGTTACTCCATTTTTTGATGATCGAGAACCAGTGAAATTATACTTTAGCAAAGTAATGGCTTAGTATTACTATAGCATTTTTTTAATTATATATAGACATGAATGAGCAAAGTAGATATGACGCATCGTAAACTAAGACTAATTTTTATTTGGGTATATATATAGGTGTAACTATTAAAACATAAAAAATACCCCGGTGATTAGGCCGGGGTATTTACTACTAACTATTAACTAAACCATGAAAACCGTTTTTACATTTTAACTAACTTAAGGGAGTTAACGGAATTGTCTGATATTAATTTAACGATATAAACACCAGTTACTAAGCTAGACAGGTTTATTTGAGCCTCGTTGTTACGAGGGCTCTCACTAAACACTTTTTTTCCTGCTAGATCAAATATCTGAATTGTGTTTATGTTTTTAGAAGCGGAAACATTTAATAGGTCTTTTACCGGATTTGGGTATATATTAAAGGTGTCTTCTTCAAAATTTTCTGTATTTAATATATCGTCTACCGTTACAGTAAACTCACATGTATCTATAACTTCACCTTCATGCTCAATGTTGAATGATACGGTGGTTACTCCAACTGGAAATTCTGAACCAGATGGAAGTCCATTTGTTATTTGCAATACTACATCGTCTGAATTGTCGCAGTTAAATAAAACAGAATAATCTACAACAGTGCTTGATTGTCCAAATGGAATTTCAACTAGGATGTCATCAGGACATTCTATTTCGCAATCTGGTAGAGGGTTTTCTCTTACAACAACAGTATAGTCTTCTGCTTGTCCATAATAGTAAAAACCGCAAGGATCCAAGGGGTATCCAGAGTCTGCGTTCGTTATAACTCTCATTCTTGTCTTTCCGGTTGCTGCGTCTAAGGGTACTTCAATAGTTCCAAGAGCTAACTCACCATCACCTCCTCCTGGGACCCAACCTACGCAATCAATATCGTAAACTTCTCCAGCATCGTCTAGATTGCCGTTTTGATTCCAATCTATAAAAACTGTAAAACACATATCCCATATTGGATTACCTTGTAGGGTTACATCATAGGTTTCACCCTTTAATACGTTTGCTTCTATATCTAAGAATGGTTCATAACTAGGAGTTGTATAAGGGTCTGAAGGAGAGCTATTGTCTATATCGGCAAATATTACTCTAGTTATTGGTGCCTTCAACGGGATGTCTGGCAAACAATAATCAAAAACAGTTATTGAATAATCTTCTGCCTGGCCAGAAGTGTATTCCCCACAGGGGTCTAATGGGTAACCATCTGCACTTTTAATTATTTTCATGCGCGTTTCTCCTAAAAGAGCATCAGTTGTTACATCAATTCTTTTTACTAACTCTATGCCGTCAACTCCAGTAGAATTTGTGATAGTACCCAAATTATATACCTCACCAGCGTCATCTAAAATGCCATTTTGGTTCCAATCAAAGAATGCTGTAAAATAATGGGTGTTGTCTCCATCTGTAAATCCTTCTAATTTAATAAGATATTGATTTCCTTGAGCTACGTTAGCGTTAATGTCTACAAATATTTCTTGAGCAGGGCTGCTGGTGTCGGCAGATGAAGCGTTTGTAATTCCAGCAAATGTTACATTTGTTATTGGGGTTACAGTATCAGTAATCACGACTTCACAATATGGATTAATATATTCGGAAACATTTATAGTGTAGTCTTCAGCTTGACCAAAAGCAATTGTTTGACAAGGATCGTCAGCATATTCAAAATGCCAATGAATTACTCTCATGCGTGTGCTTCCTACAGGTATGTCTAATGGAATATAAATAGTTGTTGTAGCTTGTTGTCCATCAGTACCCGTTGAATTGGTTATAGTACCTATCTCGTAAACTTCGCCATTGTCGTCTAAAACACCGTTTTGATTCCAATCAAAAAATACTGTGAAGTATTGAGTTTCGGTACCATCTGTGTTTCCTTCAACACTAATTTCATAGGCATTTCCTTTTTCGACATTTCCTTCAATATTTAAAAAATATTCATGATTTGGAGAAGTTATGTCTGGGGAGCTAGTATTATCAATATCTGAGAAGATTACTCTAGTTATTGGGTTAACGTTAATATCAACATCTACATCACAATAGATGTCCTGGAATTCATTAATTGTTAATGAATAATCTTCTGCTTGACCTACATCAACAGAGCTACAAGGGTCTAAAGAATACGAATCTTGAGATTTAATGATTCTCATACGAGTGCTATTAGTAGCTGCATTAATAGGGACAGTAATTGTAGTTGAAGCATTTTGACCGTCTACACCTGTTGAATTTGTTATAGTTCCTATTTCATATACTTCTCCTGCATCGTCTAAAATACCATTTTGATTCCAGTCAATAAACGCACTAAAGTAACTAGTAAAATTGCCATTTGTATTTCCTTCAACACTTATGGTATACTCGCTTACTTGCTCAACATCTCCTTGAGTATTTAAATAATATTCATGAGCTGGAGCAGTAGGATCTGCAGAAGTTATATTGTCTATGCCTGCAAATGAAACTAGCGTTATTGGAGCGACATCAACATTAACATCAAAAAGGCAATAATCATCTTCAATTACAATGTCGCCAATGCAATTTCCAATTAATTGAAAGACACCATCAAAATTTGAAGGACTTGGAGTCCAAGTAGCGCCTCCGTCTAGAGAACTATGCATAACGGCAGTAGTTCCATTAGTTTTTACTTCCCAGAAATTACTTGTTGCATCGGTACCAAGAGATACAATGATACCTATCCAGTATTTTGAACCACCTGGAAGCCCTTCAAGGGTTACAGTGCTAGGTAGATCTAGCTCTACTTCGTACCAAGGAAGGTTAAAATTACTGCTTACTTGTGTTTGCGATGTAGGAACTACACCAGCAAATGAAGTGATAACAGTTCCTGGTTGTCCATTGTTGTCTTCATAAAAAATGATGTCTGCAGTTCCAATATTGTTAACTATAGTAGGGATTATTTTGTCTATAGACATAGTACTACCCTCGGCAATATCAAAATCATTGGCAACATGTTTTAAGTGTAAGCCAAATTCTGCATTTTCAAAATCATTTCCAATTTCTGTAATCTCACATGGCAAAGGTGTAATATCTTCAACACACTCACCTAATATTTGGAAAACACCGTCAAATCCTGATGGGCTTGGAGTCCATGTTGCGCCTCCATCTAATGAGCTATGCATAAAGGCTGTAGTTCCATTAGATTTTACTTCCCAGAAATTACTTGTTGCATCTGTACCAAGAGACACTATCATTCCAACCCAGTATTTTGAGCCACCACTAAGCCCTTCAAGGGTTACTGTAGTTGGTAAGTCTAGCTCTACTTCGTACCAAGGAAGATTAAAATTACTGCTTACTTGTGTTTGCGATGTAGGAACTACACCAGCAAATGAAGTGATAACAGTTCCTGGTTGTCCATTGTTGTCTTCGTAAAAATAGATGTCTGCTGTACCTATATTATTAACGAGAGTAGGAATTATTTTTTCTATCTGCATGATGTCTCCTTCAGCAAGGTCAAAATCATTTGCTATATGTTTTAAGTGTAAACCAAATTCAGCATTTTCAAAATCGTTTCCTGCTTCATTAATTTGGCAAGGTACTGTAGAAGCGGGGCTACCACAGCTTCCAATTAGTTCAAAAACACCGTCGTAATTTGATGGGTTTGGAGTCCAAGTAGCGCCTTGATCAAGAGAGCTATACATAATAGCATTTGGACCATTAGATCTTACTTCCCAAAAATTACTTGACGCATCTGTACCAAGAGAAACAATCATACCAACCCAGTATTTTGAGCCACCTGTAAGTCCTTCAAAACTTACAGTGCTAGGTAGGTCTAACTCTACTTCGTACCAAGGGAGGTTGTAATTGCTGCTTACTTGTGTTTGGGATGTTGGGACAACACCAGCAAATGAAGTGATGACAGCTCCAGGTTGTCCATTGTTGTCTTCGTAAAAAAAGATGTCTGCTGAGCTAATATTATTAACTATAGTAGGAATTATTTTTTCTATAGTCATAATAGACCCTTCTGCTATGTCAAAATCATTGGCTATATGTTTTAGGTGTAAGCCAAATTCTGCATTTTCAAAATCGTTTCCGGGATAATCTATATTACAGGAAGTTGATTGGCCAAAACCTACCAAGGGAATTGTTAAGGCCAGTATTAAATAAATGAGTTTCATATTATATTTAGTTTAAAATTGGTTAATTTTTATTCTTTAATAATCTTAATGGTTTGAACTTCTTGCGCTGTCATTAGTTTAGCCAAGTAGATACCCTTAGAGAGAAATGATAAATCCATTTGTATTTTATCTGTGTTTGGAGAAGCTGTGTAAACTAACTTTCCAGAAATATCATAAATAGAAATTTCAGATAATTGCGCTTCACTTTCTATGTTTATTATGTCCCCAACAGGATTTGGGTGATAGCTAATTTTGTTTTTAGTGAAGTCTTCAGTTCCTAGCGCGTCCATAATATTTAAAGTGTAATCTTCAACTTGTCCGTAGCCGTAGTCTGCACATGGATCTGTTGGAGACACTTCATAGTTTTTAAGTACTCTCATAACTGTTGTGCCTAATTGAGCGTCTTCAGGCACTGTGATAGTACCTGTAAGCTGTTTGCCGTCAGTGCCTGTAGAATTAATGATTGAGCCAATTTCAAACATTTCGCCAGTATTATTAAAGATGTTGTTATGATTCCAATCGATAAAAACGGTAAAGAAATTTTCCCATTCACCACCTACGCCTGTAAAACCTTCTAAGGTGATTTGGTAAGATTCACCTTTTCTCATATTACCTGATATATTAGTGAACACTTCATGCGGCGGACTAGAGGGAGCTGCGCTACTTCTATTAGCAATATCAGCGATTTCTACATTAGTAATGGGTTCAATATTCACGAAATCTAGTGGGCTACAATATGGAGTGTAATCCCAACAAGTTAAGTGTAAACCAAAGTTTCCTTCTTCACTGTCTGAGCCTTCAATCATAATGTAATAAGTTTTTACACCATCTGAGTAAAAAGTTAATTCAGAAAATGAACCGCAGCTATCATCTACAAAGGCAACTTCATTTGTAAGTCCTATATCGTCATAAACTCTAATTTCAGTATCATAACTTGTAAATATGCTACAAAGTGAAACTGTTATATCTTCTTCAATGCCATTACCTGTATAGGAGTAAAACACATCTCCAGCAGTATTAGCTGCCGAATTAGTAGCATTTACATTGTTGCCTTGAACTCTGTCACCACATTCTAGAGAAATGGCATCCGAAGGAGTGTCATTTTGAGGAGGTATTGGTGAACAACTTGCATATAATGTAAAGTCACCTATTTCTGATTCGTAAGCTCCTTCTATCATTATATAGTAAGTTGAAACGCCATCAGAAACAAAATTGACTACAGAACGAGCATAGCAGAAATTATCATTAAAAGTAATTTCATTTGATAAGCTGCAATCTGTAAAAACTCTTATTAGGGTATCGTATTCTGTACCTATACATAAAGAAAGTCCAATGTTTTCTGCTTGACCATTGCCTGTATAGGTATAAAAAACGTCAGGAGAACTGTTTCCTCCAAAGTCATCTGCACCAACGGTTGTGCCTGTTATAGACGAACCACAATATATAGGGAGCGCATTTTCGCATGCGTTGTTTTCAATATCTTGAATTTGATCTCCAAGACAAATTCCAATTAATTCATAAACAAATTCATTACCTGTTGTATAACCCCACCCATCCGAATTATCATGATAGTAAGCTCCATGATTTCCTAATTTTGAGTTTTCTGTGTTATTCCATGCAGTAGCATCTGTTAGTACTTCCATCCATACTTTTCTACCTTGTTGATCGCCCTGAAATAAAACATTATCTGAAGAGATATCTAATGTGTATACATAGTATTCGTAATCTGTTCCCTGCCCTAAAAACTCTTCGTCAATTATGCCTACGTTATTTAAAGTTAAAAAGGGAGTTCCTGGAAGATTGTTTGCGTTATTGTCGTAAAAAACAAGGCTGAAGTTTGTGGCTTTATCTAAGGTTTGAAGTTTTATAGTGTTTATCTCAAAACTGCTTTCAGGAAGGATATTGATGTCAATGGCTAAATGTTGATTATTATCGCCCATAAAAAATCCACCTGTGAAATCATAAAATGAAGGAACCCATTGTGAACAATCTTCAGGTAAAATAGGTATTTCGTCTACCACATTTAGGGTGTAGTCCTCTGCTTCACCAGTACCGTAAACAATACAAGGGTTTGGATTTGTGTTGTTCCATTGCAAAATAACTCGCATTCTGGTTTCTCCAAGAACAGCATCTGTAGGGATTTCAATTTCTTTAGTGTGAGGGCCGTTGTGGTGTACATTCGTTGCGATTGTATAAACTTCTCCCGCATCGTTTAGGGTGCCATTTTGATTCCAATCTATAAATGCAAAAACATTTTGCGAAGAAAGAGCGTGGTTTCTAACAGAGATTGTATAAGTGTCTCCAGTTTTTACTAAACCAACTTGATCTGTGTAATCACTTAAACCTATTTCGCATTCACTATCGTTGTTTATATCTGAAAAAATAACTTTTTCAATATAATCTGAACAGCTACTAAAAACAGCATCACAGTAAACCAATCTGTTTTGATTTATATTTATTGCTGAAGCCGTATTTGTTCTTTTTAAATTCTTTTCATTTTTATTAATGGTATATGGAACATTTGTTTTGTCTAAAGGTGAGTGTATTCCTGAAAATTCATCATTGTGCATGTTTTTTTCTTGACCATTAATAACGTTAGTTAATAATAAACAAAGAAGAAAAAAAGTAAGGTTGTATTTTAATCTCATAGATGATTTTTTGTTAGTTAAAAAAAAATAATATCATATTAGTTTACAGAAGACAATTATAGCTTGAATGCCTATTTATGCCAAAAAACCACATACTTAAAAGCTACTTTATGTAGTTTTTTTAACTTTTTAGACGTATTGTGTTTGGCTTTAAACACTGATTATAAGTTAATTAGTGGGAAAAGGGATGTTTGCTTCTATTTGAGTTAAATAGTGCTTTTTTTAGGTGAAAATACCTTTACAAAAAGAAGTTTTTTTGCAGAAATGTGCCTTGGGAAAGGAAAAATGACTTGTAGATAGTAGGTGAAATTTACTGAAGTTGGGTGTTATTATAAATTTGGGGTTTTGCTAAAAAGCGTTTTAAAAAAAAATGAAAAGACGTATAAATTTTAAACTCCATGTATCCAATTATAGATATCTACATCATTGGGGATATTTAATTTTTTTCTGATCTGGTATTTTTTATTTTGAACAGTTCGAGGTTGAATAAATTTGTATTGAGCTATTTGTTTTGTTGTAAGATTTAATTTTAATAGTGCGCAGAATTCAACTTCTCCTTTTGCTAGTTTTGGGTTTATTTTTAATAAATTATCTGTAAAGCTTGGAAATGCATTATTAAAACTCACCATAAAAGCAGGGTCGTCTTTTTTAACAAGTTCAATAACTTCATTGTAAATAGTTAATTTATCTTCTTCTAATATCTCATTTTCTTGTAGGTATTCTTTACTTAATTGTTCGTATTTAGAGTGTATTTTGTTTCTGTATATATTTATAGAAATAACAATAACAATAACAGAAAAACCTATTATGGCAAATATCCATAGATAAAAAGCTCTTTGATTTTGATTGTCTAATTCGTTTTGCTTCAGTTTTCTTTTTTCTATAATTTGATGTAAAGATTTGTTCTTTGTTTCATATTGCTCTAGTTTTAAAGATTGTAGCCTGTTGTTGTATTCTTCAAATGCTTCTTCGTCGTTTCTTTCTTCAGCAATTTCAATAAAGGTGCTATAGGTTTCTTTAAGGTTTACATTCTCACCTATCTCTATGGCTAATAGTTCAGATTTGTTAAGAAACTCAATAGCTTTTTCGTATTCTTTTTTTTGAGCGTAAACCCTTCCTAAGGATAGATAGTTACGCAGCATAATAACATCGCCTTTTTTTAAGTCTTTGGGTTTTAGTAGAATTGACTGGCGTGCGTGGTATTCAGTAGAATCTTGATTGTATTCCATATAATAAATACCAAGATTAGAATGATATAAGTAATTTAAGAAATTGCGATACTCACCCTTTGGAACCTTATTGAATTCTTTGCCTCCCAGTTTCATCATTTTTACCGCTGTTCTGGGCTTGTTTAATTGCGAATAGGTGTTTGCGTAGCTTATGTATATATTAGATTTTGTGTTAATTACTTTTAAGTTGAGGCTATCTTCTTTTTTGAGTATAAACAAGGCATTGTTTAACTCGACCAATGCGTCTTCAAAGAGATGATTAAACTTTAAAGATTCTGCTAGGTACATTTTAGATAAAGCCTGCATGCGATTATCCTGGTATTCTAAAGCTTTTTTTGATAATACATCTGAAGCTTCTACTAAACCAAAAGCATCTTCTTTCTGAAAATTATACCTGCATTTATTGGCGAGAAGAAGCATTTCTGCCTTTTTGTTTTTTGTGCTTATCGCTTCTTCTAGAAGTGTGTCTATATTGGCTTTTGCTGCTTCTAGGTCTGTTAGCATTAACTTTTGGTTCTCATTTATCCTTTCTTCTAAAGGTTGAATAACTTCAAATTTTTCATTCCGTATGTTGTTTTGTGTATAGCCTGTTAATTGAATTAAAGTAATAAAATATATAAGGACTTTAAAATTAAGTTGCATTAGAAAATATTATTGATCATTTGTATTAATAAAATGATTTCAGTTTAATTTATTGGTTTGTTTTATGCTAAAGCAATGGTGTAGCACCATAAATTTTATTTGTTTGTGAAAATACAAATTCTCAAGACTAGACATAAAAAAAAATGAGGAGTATTTTTCAGAAGTTTTAACACAAATATACAAGGGGTTTTTCAACAACTGTTCTATGTGTAAAAGACAATTTTTGAGTCTATTAGTTCTTTAAATTTAATATTTTGATTAATATTTTTGAGGTAAGTTTCTTAAAAAGTATATAAAAAGAGTTTGGCGTTTTTTTTAATTCAACCTATTAATCACTATACGTAGTAATTAATAAAGCATATTAGTAGCGGCTTTCACTTCCTTAGTGAGTTTTTTTTTATTCCAAAAGATGAGTTAATAATTTAATTTATTTAAAGCTTTATGGTAATGCTTTTACCTATAAAAAGCACTATTTTTGCACCCCTTAAACTTTATAAGATTATGAACAAGACTTTTGATGTACTGATAGAAATCCCAAAAGGGAGTAGAAATAAATACGAATACGATTTTGAGCTAAAGAAAATTCGTTTTGACAGAATGCTTTTTAGTAGTATGATGTATCCTGCAGATTACGGTTTTATCCCTGAAACACTTGCTTTAGATGGCGATCCACTAGACGTATTGGTGCTTGGTAGCGAGCCTACATTCCCAATGTGTGTAATGGAAGTGAAGCCTATAGGTGTGTTCCATATGGCCGATGAAAAAGGACCAGATGAAAAAGTGATTTGCGTACCTATGTCAGACCCAATTTGGAACCAGCTTAATGATTTAGAAGATGTAAACCCACACTTAATAAAAGAGATAGAACACTTTTTTAAGGTTTACAAAGATTTGGAAAACAAAAAAGTAGACGTAGAAGGTTTTGGCGACGTAAAAGAAGCTATTGAGATTTACAATCAATGTGTACAACGTTATAAAGACACCACAGAGGTACACGGTAAGTTTAGTATTTAAACTAAAAGTTTACAATTTTTTTATTTTGAAGATAATGCGCCTGCATTTCACGAATGCCGGCGCTATTTTTTAAATAAGCTGCTGCCTTATTTTTGTGGTTTATCTGGCTTATTTTAAACATATACCTAATGTGTTTTGCCAGTGTTTTCCAAGCGTAAAATAGTGAATGCCCAGGATCGTAAATATGAGTGGGTTCACTCTTAGCGCCGTTAAGTTCTACGATCATTAGGCTTTCTCCTTGTTCAAGTTCCTCAACGGTGTTGTACATAATATCTAGCCTTCCGTAGTAAAAACCGGGTATCTGTAAGCAAACCTCATTGATGGTTTTAGTAAGTTGTGGCGTTATTATAGCGCTGTAATCGGTAAATTTTGCACCTCTACAATGACTGCCGTAGGGTACTAAATTAAATTTTTCGTCCTTAGCAAGTACTTTCTGTAATTCTGAGCCAAACTCTTTTTGAAGTGTTTTATATTGTATTTGGTATCGAGGTACTTTGTTAATTAACTCTTCAATTGTCGCTGTGCCATCCCCTGTAACAGTTGCAAATTCTTTTGAAACTATACCTGTTATTGTCCCTTTCTTTTCATGTGGCAAACGCACATAAAACACACCAATTTCTTCCGGAAGATCAATAAAATCTTGTATTAAATATTCAAAATCGGCTTTTTGATGATATGCGATTAGGTCGTTAAACGAATTTATTTTTTTAACCGCGCTTCCGCGTAAACCAATATCTGGTTTGCAGATAATAGGGTAGTTTAAGTTTGCGGTTTTAAGGAGTTTTGGTAATTTTTCAGAAGAAACAGAAGGATCTATGAGTATTGTTTTGGCATAGTATTTCTGCGGAATTAAATCGTAAATCTCTTTTTTAGATTCCATGACAAGTCCTCCGTTTTTAATTGAAGGATTTACTGCGTTAAAAAAACAAATAGAACGTGCGCGTATAGAATAGTAACCGTAAAGCAAGTAAATAGGGAAGTAGACTATATGCATAGGCCAATATTCCCAATGGGTAAGTTTATGCCAAAAAATTGCTGTTTTTTGATGTTTCATAACTCAAAAACTATGACACACATTTTTTTCTATAGGCAATTGTTGCGCTCGCAACTCCAAAATTCTCGTCCACTTCTATATTTGTGCTAGATTGAAGCGCCACTTTTATTAATGCCTGATGATGAATACTATGTTCAAGATTATAAAGAAGTTCTCGAAAATAATTAGTCTGAAATGTAATTTTTTCGTCCTTTAGAGTTTGCTCTAAGAGTAGTGGTTTGTCCTCGCGCTCAAAAATAGTTTGTATCAAAGTTAACTTTTCTGCGGCAATCTTAGGGTTAGATTGTAACTCCATATCCCGTTTTCGGCAGTCGTAGTTTACAGTTCCTGTTTGGTAATTGTTTAGCAAGCACAAATATATTTCTATAATATGTCTGTAATGCGCGCCAATAGAAGCGCCGCTTAATTCTAGACTAGGTTTAGAATAGGCTTCTGAAGTTAATTGTGATGCTAGTTTTTTTAATTCTTCAAGGTTGTTTTTTACTGAGGAAAAAAGCATTTATTTTAGTTTTATTTAAATTAATTTTTTTCTAAAAAATAGAAAGGAAGAACAACATATTAATGTAATAATTGCTAATAAAAACAGTGTGCCACCATCATTTTGAACCTCTATTCCCAACACAAATACATGAGACCCAATAGCACCAACCATTAGTCCTACTCCTAGTATAGCTCCGTATAGTGATGTTTTTGGTATTATTAACAAAACAGCTGCAATAAGTTCAATAAATCCAAGACCTATACGTCCATAAGGTTCAACTCCCAATGTGCTGAATATATAAACAGATTCTGGAGCTCCGCTAAACTTAAAAAATAAGGTTTGCAAAAGTATGATAGCAGGAACTAAAACAAGCAACCAATATATAAGTTTTTTCATTTTATATCTGTTTATTTATTAAGTATTTGCATTTAATTTTTTAATTTTTTTTGCCAATCTATATCAGCTCGCTTTTTTAGTTGAGCTTCGTCTTCATTCCACTTTTTTAATGTGTCTGAAAAGAGGGTTTTATAAAACAGGTATAATTTGCCATCTGTAACTTTAAAGCTTTCAGGATTTATACTTACATAACTACCGTCGTACCCCATAGCATAAGAGCACCAGCCACCGTATTGAGGTTGGTATTTATCTGGGTTACTTTTGAGTAATTCTTTGTTTGCTTCTGAAGATGTGTAATAAATAGCTCCGTCTATAATAACAGAGAATTCTTTTTTGCCTTTAATAGCTTTGCTTTTTGTAAAGTAGGTTACAGGATCATACCCCTGAATAGCAATTTTGTTGTTTAGATTGCGAATTTCCTTCTGTTCTTGTGAAAAAACAGTAGAAGAAATTAAAAAAACAAGGAATGAACTAAGAAATAATGATTTCATATAGGTGTTTTAAATATTTAGGGATAGTCCTTGTTTTGTTTAAAACCTTTCAGATTTTTTATAACTTTAATTAAAAGAGTAGGTATTTTATGTTAAATATGATAAGTAACTGCAGACTTGTTTTAGGTTGAGATGCGCATTTAATTTTACTGTTTCGTATCCCAATACATTTCCCTATTTTTACTGTCGCAAAATTTTAACCAATCTAAAAACAATTATATAATGGAACAGAACATTATCTTTATTCCCATTGCTTTAGCAGTATTAGGTCTTTTATTTATGCTCGTAAAAATGAGCTGGGTAAAAAAACAATCTGCGGGTAGCGAACGTATGCAGTTTATCTCAAAAAGTATAAAAGAAGGTGCGCTCGCGTTCTTAAATGCTGAATACCGTTTACTTTTAGTTTTTTCAGTAATTGCTGCTGTATTGCTTTTCGTGGTTTCTACATTGGTAGAGTCTACAAGCTGGATGATAGTACCAGCATTTATTTGTGGAGCTATCTTTTCAGCCTTAGCCGGTAATATCGGGATGCGTATTGCAACAGATGCAAATGCACGTACTGCCGAAGCGGCAAAAACAAGTCTTCCACAGGCACTTAAAGTTTCTTTTGGCGGTGGTACCGTTATGGGTCTTGGTGTAGCTGGTCTTGCAGTATTGGGTTTGAGTTTGTTCTTCCTGTTTTTTGTAGGTCAGTTTATTGGTAGCGAGCCTGCAAATTTTTATGCAGAAATGACTATCGTTCTTGAAGCACTTGCAGGTTTTTCTTTGGGCGCCGAGAGTATTGCTCTTTTTGCTCGTGTAGGTGGAGGTATTTATACGAAAGCCGCCGATGTAGGTGCAGACCTTGTTGGTAAAGTAGAAGCTGGAATTCCAGAAGACGACCCTCGTAACCCTGCAACAATTGCAGATAATGTAGGTGATAATGTAGGAGATGTAGCTGGTATGGGTGCAGATCTTTTTGGAAGTTATGTCGCTACAGTGCTTGCCGCAATGGTATTGGGTAACTACGTTATTAGAGATATGTCTTTACAAGCTCCATTTACAGATAGCTTTAATAATATGGGGCCTATTCTTTTACCTATCGTTATTGCTGGTGTAGGTATTCTAGCATCAATCTTAGGTACTTTCTTTGTAAGTATTAAAAACAATGACGCTAAAGAACCTCAGGTTCAAAAAGCATTAGATACTGGTAACTGGGCTGCAATTGCGTTAACGTTAATCGCAAGCTGGTTTTTAATAGACTGGATGTTGCCAGAGACTATGAATATGAAATTTTTTGGCGAAGGTTATAAAACGATCGCATCTATAAATGTATTTTGGTCTGCTTGTATTGGTCTTGCCGTAGGAGCATTAATCTCTTTTGTGACCGCATACTATACTAGTTTAGGTAAAAAACCGGTAATGGATATTGTTAAAAATTCTTCAACCGGTGCTGCAACAAATATTATAGCAGGTCTTGCAGTGGGTATGTACTCTACATTTGCTTCAGTATTGTTGTTTGCTGCTGCTATTTACGGTTCATACGAACTTGCTGGCTTTTACGGGGTAGCTCTAGCTGCTTCTGCTATGATGGCTACTACTGCTATGCAACTTGCTATTGACGCCTTTGGCCCTATAGCCGATAACGCTGGTGGTGTTGCAGAAATGAGTGAGCTTGAGCCACACGTACGTGAGCGTACAGATATATTAGATTCTGTAGGGAATACAACAGCTGCCGTTGGTAAAGGATTTGCAATTGCTTCTGCTGCCTTAACAGCATTGGCTTTATTTGCTGCTTATGTAACCTTTACAGGAATAGACGGGATTAATATTTTCCGTGCAGATGTACTTGCTATGTTGTTTGTAGGAGGAATGATACCAGTAGTTTTCTCTGCAATGGCTATGAAGTCTGTAGGTAAAGCAGCTATGGAAATGGTACAAGAAGTACGTAGACAGTTCCGTGAAATTCCAGGTATTATGGAAGGAACAGGAACTCCAGAATATGCAAAATGTGTAGATATTTCTACAAAAGCAGCCTTAAAAGAAATGATTCTTCCAGGTTTGCTTACTATCATAACACCAATTATTATAGGTCTACTTTTTGGCGCTGAGCCATTAGGAGGTTATATGGCTGGTGTGTGTGTAAGTGGTGTGATGTGGGCAATATTCCAAAACAACGCCGGTGGTGCTTGGGACAACGCTAAGAAATCTTTTGAAGCAGGTGTAATGATTAACGGCGAGATGACTTATAAAGGTAGTGATGCACATAAAGCAGCCGTTACCGGAGATACTGTTGGTGATCCATTTAAAGATACTTCAGGACCATCTATGAATATATTAATTAAACTTACTTGTTTAGTTGGTTTGGTGATTGCACCTATTTTAGGAGGTCATACAACTGAAAGCGTTAATGTTGTTAGTGTTGAAGCTGTAACTACTAAAGCAGTGCCAGTTCAAAATAGCAACTCGAGTACTATAGTAAATAATATAGGTAATAGTGTTGTAACTACCGTTAGTCGTTCTACAACAACCTTAAACTTAGACGAAAACAACAGCCAAGTAATTGAAAAAGCTGTTTTAATTAATGGTGAAGAAGCAAATCGCGTTATTACTATTAACCTAAATGAAAATGCTGGTGAAGGGGTGGTTATTGCAAAAGTAATTACTGTAGATAACTATAAAAATGGTGAGGTTAAAACCGAAAACAAATCATATAAAGCGCCTTTAGCTGTAGTTACAAAGCGTTTAAATGAAATAATAAACGAATAATAAGCCCCACGGTTTATTAAGTGTTTTAATAGAATTAAAAGGTCGCCTACATAATTATTAGGCGGCCTTTTGTTTTTTGAAACTGTTTCTTGTTTGTGTACAAAATCTGTATCTTGAAGGAGTAAGTTTACTTCTGTGCTTTTTGAAGTGTCTCATCTCTGTGAATGTAGCTATAAGCTTCATTCAAATATTGAAATAGCATTAAATTATGTTTAAAAAAGATCCTGTAAAGATTGTTACTTTTCTTAGTTACGGCACTTCAAATCATTTGTATGTGAAGGGTAGGGCTATTCAGGATGAAGGTATAGATCTTTCCAAATCGGGGTTTTTCTATTTGTTTTGGAATAGTTGGAAACGCTTTGAGACCGATAAAGTTAAAAACACAAAGCTTATACTAAAACTTTCAGACGGCAGAACTATTGAAACTGTTACAGACTCACAAGGTTATTTTTTAATTGATACTGTAATAGATAATTTACTGCCTCTTACAAATTCTGAAGGGTGGCTACAATACAATATTTCGTTTGCTGAAGGTGTTTTTGGTCGAAAAATTCAAGAAGAAAACAGTTTTTTAGGCGAAGTATTAATTCCTTCAAAAGCCTCAAAATACGGTGTTATTAGTGATATAGACGATACTATTATCCATACGGGAATTACGTCTCGGTTTAAATGGCAAGTAGTAAAAAACACCTTGTTTAAAAAACCAGAAAAAAGAATTCCACTTGAAGGAGCTTCAGATTTTTATGAGCTTTTAAAAAAAGGGATTTCTAAAAACGATTCTAATCCTGTTTTTTATGTAAGTCACAGTCCGTGGAATCTGTATCTGTACTTAGAAGTATTTCTGAAGAAAAATAGCTTCCCAAAAGGACCTATTTTACTACGCGACTTTGTCAATCCATTTGTAAAAAAGTATAAAGCTGAAAAACCTCAGAAGCAAAAAGAGATAAGTAATATACTAAAAACGTATCCTGAACTTCCGTTTGTTTTAATTGGTGATAGTGGTGAGCACGACCCAGATATATATTTAGAAATAGCCGAAGCACATCCTGGTCGTATACTTGCTATCTACTTGAGAAACGTAAACCACAAGAAAAAAATGGAACGTGTTATAGCATTGTTTAAAAACTATAAAACCGTGCCAGTTCTATTGGTTAAAGATAGTAAAGAAGCCGTTGCTCACGCTCGGACTATGGGTTTTATTAAGTGAGTTATAACGCAATATTCTTGAGCTTGTAAATAAGAACCTCCTTTTATTTTTTAAAAACCTAAAATAAACCGTGAAGTTCGGCGTCTATCTTGTTAATTACCTGACCTAAATGCTCTGGATCGTCTACAAAATTAATGTTGTCTACATCAAAAATAATGAGATTGCCTTTGTCATAACCGTGTATCCAGGCTTCATACCGTTCGTTAAGACGGCTTAAGTAATCTATACTAATAGAATTCTCGTAATCGCGTCCGCGTTTGTGTATTTGGCTTACCAAATTAGGGATACTACTGCGCAGGTAAATAAGTAAATCTGGCCCTTCGGTTACGCTTTCCATAAGATTAAAAAGCGAACGGTAATTTTCATAATCGCGGTTGGTCATTAAGCCCATCGCGTGTAAGTTTGGCGCAAAAATATAAGCGTCTTCGTATATAGTTCTGTCTTGAATTACACTCTTTCCTTTTTCACGAATATCGAGAATTTGACGAAAGCGACTGTTTAAAAAGTAAATCTGTAAGTTAAAAGACCAGCGTTCCATTTGATTGTAAAAATCATCCAAATAGGGGTTGTCTTCAACATCTTCAAAATGAGCTTGCCATTTGTAATGTTTTGCTAATAAACGGGTAAGTGTAGTTTTTCCGGAACCTATGTTTCCTGCAATGGCAACGTGCATACGTGTTATTTTGTTGGGATGATTAGTTTAAAAGTGAGCAAATTTTCGCCGTCATAAATATAAAGGAATTCATTGGTAAGCTGCAAGTCTTTAATAGTTATTTCGGGTAATTTAAGAGCTGTGGTTTTGTGTTCTACAGTATTGTTGTGTTTGGGGAAATCTGGAATATAAAACAGTTTGTTTTCTCTGAGTGCAATTAGGTTCTCATTTTGTTGTATTATACGATCATAGCCTTCCGAAGTAATTTCATTTAATAAGCTTCCGTAAATATTAAAAGCGCGTAATTTTTTTTCGGTTAAGATAAAACAGTAATTAAAGTTGCTCGCCTGCGAAAGTAATTTCCCGGGGAAAGGCTGAGACACTACTGTTTGTAGCTTTGAACCATAGTTATAAAGCTCTAGCTGTTGGGTGTCTACATTAAAGAGCCAAAGACTATTACTACCCGCATTGGTGGCTGTGCTTACATTTAAAAACTGAGGTAGGTTGTTAAAATTAATCCGTTGTATTTCACTTAGCTTGTTGTCTAGTAAAACAACCGTATTTGTGTCTTGAAAAAATACCACCACCTTTAATGGGTTGATAATATCTACAGAAGTGATTTTTCCCAATTGTAAATCGTTGTAAAGAAAATTACCATCGGGTCCCTGTTTATTGATTACACGGTCTTTTATAAAATAAGTGTTTTTATAACTATCTATACCAATAAAGGTGTCTGCAACCAATGGCGTTTTGCTCACAGAAACAAGGCTTTGTGCAATGCTAAACTGAAAAACAGTAAGAAAAAGTATAACAAATAGTTTCATAGAAGTCTGCAAGTTACAAAAATGTTACTTTTAACTAAACCAAAAGTATGTAACAGTTAGTGTTTAAGTTCGTCTTAATATTAATGTGTGTTAATTGTGTTTTTAAATTAAACTATTTTTAAATGAATTAGTCATACTACTTTAACCCTTATTAGTAAACATCAATAAACTTTCATGAAAAAATATATACTAATTTTCTCACTGCTTTTTTCATTCAGTATAAATGCTCAAAACATTAGTGGGCAAGCCTATTATGAGTCTAAAACTACGGTAGATATGGATGGATTTGGCGGTAATCGTGAGCTTACCGAAGAAATGAAAAAAATGATTGCCGAGCGTATGAAAAGCATGCTCGAAAAGACCTATATCTTAACTTTTACCAAAGACGAATCAATCTATAAAGAACAAGAGAAGCTTGATGCTGCTCCTGGAAACCAAGGCTTTAGAATGATGATGAGTAGTTTTACTCCGGGTGCTCAGTATAAAAATTTAAAAACAGGCCAGTTAATTGAAGAAAACGAATTTTTTGGCAAACAATTTTTAGTGACAGATTCTATAAAAAACTTAGACTGGCAAATCACAAAAGAATCTAAGCAAATAGGGCAGTATGTTGCTTTTAAAGCTACTGCAATTAAAGCGGTTGATCCTAACGACTTTAGTATGGCACGTCCAAGAAATAGAGGAGGAAGAGGTGAGAGAGAAAAAGCTGAAGTAAAAAAGGATACTACTCAATCTGAAGACCCAATGGATATGATAGAAATTCCTAAAGAAGTAGAAGTAACGGCTTGGTTTACACCTCAAATTCCGGTAAGCAATGGCCCAGGAGAATACGCTGGTCTTCCCGGTCTTATTTTGGAACTTAATTTTTACAGAACAACACTTTTATGTTCAAAAATAGTAATGAACCCAAAAGAGGCAGATAAAATTGAAGCTCCCAAAAAAGGTAAAGAAGTATCGCGCGAGGAATACGTAAAAATTGTAAAAGATAAAACAGAAGAGCTTCGTGAAAACTTTAGAGGTCCAGGAGGAGGTAATGGTCGTCGTGGAGGTGGTCCTAGAGGTTAATAAGGCTGTATAGATGAAAAAAATATTAATATTTTTAGTACTGGCCTCTTCTTTTTCACTTTCTGCCCAGAGCATTAAAGTAAAAGGAGCTATAAAAGATAGTATTGGCAATCCGCTAGAGTTTGCCAATGTAATTGCAAGCGTTAAATCCAGTGGCGCTACAGAATCTTACGGAATTACAAATCACCAAGGGAAGTATCAGTTAGATCTACCTAAAGGAGAAACTTATGTTTTAAGAGCTAGTTTTTTAGGTTATGAAACCAAAGAGCGAACGCTAGAAGTTTCTGCTAATTCAGAAAGTTTAGAGTTAGATTTTACACTCAACCCACAAGAAAACCAGCTAGACGATGTAGAGATAGTATACGAAATGCCGGTTACCGTAAAGGGTGATACGATAGTCTATAACGCAGATAGTTTTACAAATGGCGACGAACGTAAACTTGGGGATGTAATGAAAAAGCTCCCTGGAGTGGAGGTGAATGATGATGGTGAAATACAGGTGGAAGGTAAAACGGTTTCTAAAGTAATGGTTGAAGGGAAAGATTTTTTTGATGGCGATAGTAAATTAGCCACTAAAAATATTCCTGCAGATGCGGTAGATAAAGTAGAAGTACTTAGAAACTATAACGAGGTAGACCAGATGCGTGGCCTAGGGAATGACCAGGATAATGTAGCTATTAATATAAAATTAAAAGAGGGGAAAAAGAATTTCTGGTTTGGTGAAGTTACTGCTGGTGCAGGTGTTGCCGATGAATATGGAGCCGATGATGGGCGATATTTAGTACACCCTAAACTGTTTTACTACAGCCCAAAATACAGTATAAACCTTATCACAGATTTTAATAATATAGGCGAGGTTCCCTTTACTTTTAGAGACTACTTTAACTTCACAGGTGGTTTTAAGAACTTTAATAGAGGCGGCGGAACAAATTTTAGTATTAGAGATAGTGATCTTGGTTTCGCAGTATCGCAAAACGATCGCGCAAACCGTATTGATGCAAAATTTATAGCTGGAAACTTTAGTTATGCTGTTAATGACAAGCTAGATGTAAGTGGTTTTGGAATATTGAGCGATAATAAAACCAATATCGTAAATAATAGTATTCGTCAATATATAGTTTCGGGGCTTACCGAAAACACTAATACCGTAAACGATCAGCGTAGCCAATTAGCAATGTTTAAGTTAAGTAGTGTGTATAAACCTACTACTAGCTTTCAGCTGGACTACGACGCCTTGGTAAAAACGTCTAAGCAAACGGAAGGCGACACTACTATTTCTATAGTAGGTGGAAACCAAAATGATATTTCCGAAGTAAAAGAAAACACGCCTTTTTCTTTAAGTCAGAATGCTAATATTTATTACACTCTAAACGATAAAAATATCTTTGCAGCTAAAGTGCAGCATTTGTATCAAAACGAAGATCCATTTTACAACGCTATTCAAGATTCAATTCCGTTTCGGGGAGTTTTTACGGTTATAGATCCACAGGATCCATTAAATAGTGGGTCGGATATTTTTGACCCTCTTGAGCAAGCCGCTAGGTACGATATTAATCAAAATAAGAAAGTAATTAGCAATAAGCTGGACGCCAAGGTAGATTATTACTACGTTTTAAATAATGTGAGTAACATTAATTTTACCGTGGGAAGCACCTATAGCAATCAAAAGTTTGACTCTAGTATCTTTCAATTACTAACAGATGGTTCGCAAAACACCTTTACAGATGATGATTTTACCAACGATGTAAGTTATACTTTTACAGATGCTTTTTTGGGTCTTCACTATAAATTAAAAACAGGTAAATTTATATTTACACCAGGTGTAACGCTTCATAATTACAACTTAAAAAATGAACAGCTGGGTACTACTGCCACTCAAAATGATTGGATGCTTTTGCCAGATGTAAACGTGATTCTAGAGCTTAAGAAAAGCGAAAATCTACGATTTAATTATGCTGTAACTTCAGAATATAGCGACGTAAATGATTATGCAGAAGCCTATGTTTTTAATAATTACAACCGTCTTTACCGCGGTAATAGAGAGTTAGAAAATGCACTTTCGCATAGCTATAACCTAACTTATTTTAGCTTTAATCTTTTTAATTACACAAATATTGGTGGAAATATAAATTACACCCGTAAGATTGATGCCATAAAAACAACTACCCAATTGGTGGGGATTAATCAAGTGAGTAGCCCTGTGAATTTTGACAGTAATTTTCCTGACGAAACGTTTTCAGCGGCAGGAAGATTTAGTAAAACCATAAAAAAGGTTCAGTTTAAACTTGATGCAAATGTGGTGTATAGCTCAACAAACAATACCATTAATAACGAGATTCAGGAAAGCCAGAGTTTTACACAAAATTATAACACTAGCGTGCAGAGTAATTTTAAGACTTTTCCAAACTTTGAGGTTGGCTATCGTTTTATAAAAAACGATTACGACAATGGCGGTATAGAGCAGACTTATTTTACGAACAGACCATACGCAAATGTGAATATTAGGTTCTTGAAAGATTTTAATTTTTTCGCTGAATGGGATTACTACAACTATACAAACGATGCTAAAACTATAGAGAATACCTACTCCTTCTTAAACGCAAATTTATACTATCAAAAAGGAGATAGCCCTTGGGAGTTTTCGGTACAAGCTACCAATATATTAGATACAGATGCTATAAATAACGATAGCTTTAGTGATCAATACAACACGACTTCGCAATATTTTGTGATGCCTCGTATTGTAATGTTTGTTGTTAAGTACGATCTGTAGGTAAGGGCTTAAAGTTTTTTTTTGGTTTAAAAACTCTTTAAAAGAGGTGTTAGGCTTAATGTTGGTAGGGGCTCATAGTAATATTGTAATATTACTTTTGCGAAAGTATGTAAGAGTATAAATCTAATCACTATATTTCATAGCTTAGCGAAATTAAATGACTACTATGAGAAACGTCTTCCTCGGAATTGTTATCGCCTTCGTAATTGTGTTTGGTCTGCGTTATTTTGAAAATAAAAAAGATAATCGCGAAACACTTGAAGCTAATTCAGCCCTTATTCAGAAAGAATTGAAAAATGTGGGTAAGCTTATTGTAACCGAAGGTAGCTATGCCCAGGTTTTTAGCTTTAGCGATAGCAAAGAAATGATGTATGGCTTATACGATGCAGAGAAAAAAGCCCTGATTGTAGTAAATGCCAAAGCTAGTATAGCATACGATTTAAGTAAGGTAACAACCTCTATAGACGAAGTGACAAAAACAGTGTCTATTACAAATATCCCGGAGCCAGAGTTGTCTATTAATCCTAATATTGAATATTACGATGTAAGTCAGGAGTATTTAAACCAGTTTACAGCGGCAGATTACAACAAGATAAAGCAACGTGTAGAGAAATCGCTTCGCAAAAAAATTGAAGCTTCCGAGCTGCGTACCAATGCCGAAAACAGACTGATTTCTGAACTTCAGAAAATATATATATTAACCCATTCTATGGGCTGGACATTGGTTTATAATAACAATGCAATAACGGAAGAAAAAGATCTAAACACTTTAAAGTTATAGTTTTTTACTCAGGCTAAACCAGCCACCACCGTTCATTGCTTCTATACCATTACTTTTTAAAATTGTAGCAGCACTCGCACTACGCATACCACTAGCACAACACGTAATTACAGGTTTGTTCCACTTTTTTATATCATTCACTTTTGAAGAAACACTTTGAAGTGGAATGTGTTTTGACCCAGGTATAGCACCGTTGTCGTATTCAGATTTACTGCGAACATCTAGTATAACCGCGCCACGGCTCTTAAAATCTTGAATTTTCTTTGTTTTGTTTCCGAATAAAAAATCTAATAATCCCATATATACTGCCCGTAAAGCCGGGAAACTCTTTAATTAATTTGTTAATTGCTCTGTGTTTGTGTGTAATAGTGCTAAACCACCTTCAATTAAATGCGCCACCTTTGGTCTTTGTTGTTTTAAATGTAAAAGGTGTTTTAAAATAGCTTCAGAAAAAACCGAATTTGTTTTAACAACTATTTCATAAATTTCTAAAGACAGCAACCAATCGCTAGTGTGTTTTTCTTTTAAAACTTCAAAAATTACTTCTAGTCTTTCCGCTACTTCTTTGGTTAAAGATGAATGTTCATTTCTAATCTCCCTAACTTCTTTATAAAGTGTGTTTAAAGCCTTTTCTGTTTCAGAAAGTTCTACCCGTATGGTTTCACTATTAGAAACGTGGTTTACTAAATTAAACGAATTGTAATCTGCAGCTCCAGCAAAAGCAGAAACAATTTCTTTACCCACGGCCATATCAAAATCGCCCATTTCTGGAGTAAACAACACTTCGTTTTTATACTTTACAGTGCATTCTCTAAACTGAATAAGCATCAATTCGCCTCTGAGGTTACGCATTCCCGTAACGTTTAAGCCTTCAACGGTAATGCCGCTTTCAAACTCGAAGGCTATGGGTTTTCCGTCGTAAAAACTATAGGCTTGTAGGTCTCTAGGCCCCATGTTTTCAATAGCGAGATTAATACCCTTTAGTTTACCTAATGGAGATCGAAAACCATTGCTATGTCTACTTACCCCATGACCTATCACTTCTTTTTCGCGATAGGAAAGCGCTGTTTCACCTTTGGTTTCAAAATAAACTACTTCGTTGTCTTCATTTTTTATCATTCGCGAAAAATGACCGCTTATTTGAAGCCCAGTACTAATTTCTATAGTTCCTAATTGCTTAGATTTTATAAGCTTTTTAAGGCCTCGCCAACCACCTTTACGAACAGCCATAGTATTTGCAAATTCTTCTAATACTTCCTGCAAGTAAGCAAAATCTGGAGTGACATAAAGTTGAGGTTGCGGTTTCGTTATGTCGAAATCTTGATAAGCCGCATCTATAGAATACGGTATTTTTTTTACTTCATCTTTCATACACCATACACTTTCGCCTATAGAGGAAAGCAGTCCGGCGCCGTAAATTTTAGGGTTGTCTACCGTGCCCACCATTCCGTACTCTACAGTCCACCAATGTAAATTTCTAATCAATGAAATCTCTGAAGGCTTTACTTTTTTATTCTGAAGTGCTTCAACATTAGCTTCGGCTACCTTTATTATTTCTTGGGAAACCCCTTCGGCTTCCTTTAAAATAGAAAGCTCCCGAACGGCTTCGTACATTTCAATATCGTGTGCGCTAGAAATAGCTTTTGCACCTACCTCGCCAAAACGGCGTAAATACTCGGCATAATCTGGGCTTGCAATAATAGGCGCATGACCAGCACCTTCGTGGATAATATCTGGCGCTGGAGTGTATTCTATATTTTCAAGCTGACGGATATCACTTGCAATTACAAGAACCTTGTACGCCTGAAACTCCATAAAAGCATTTGGAGGAATAAATCCATCTACAGCCACTGCTGCCCAGCCAATTTCTTTTAAAATGCGGTTCATGCCGTACATTGACGGTATCTCATCTATAGAAATTCCTGTCTTTTTAAGCCCCTCAAGATAACTTTCGTGTGCAACTTTACTTAAATAATCTACATTTTTTCGCATTACATAACGCCATACTGCTTGGTTTATGGGTGTGTATTGCTCATAGTTTTGAGGCTTAATGTATTGTTTTAAGTGCGGGGGCAATCGATCCAGCAACTCGTTGGTTTCAATAGTAATTTCCATAATTCAAAAGTAAGGAGTTTGAATTTAAAAATTATCGCTCTACCCATAGAAAGTAGTTTGTGTAGTATTTGTTTTTGTTATGCGATAAACTGAAGCTTACTTCAGCCTTAAAATTTATATCTTGCAGCAACAATGAAAACACTTAGTAGAAAAGAAGAAATAATTAGGGTCGCTTCTCGCCTTTTTAACGAAAAAGGCTATAAAGCAGTTTCTATGAGAGATATTGCGAAGGCAATGGATATAAAGGCTGCAAGTCTATATAATCACATAAATGGAAAACAACAAATACTTTCAGAAATCATTATTAAAGTGGCTGAAGAGTTTACTGATGGAATGAGAAATGTGGTAGAAGAAGATAGCTCTGCACTTATGAAAGTTGAAAAAGTTATAGAACTTCACGTGGATATCACTGTAAATTATTCTGAAGCTTTAGCATCTTTAAATAACGACTGGATGCACTTAGAAAAAGACGACCTTAAAGCCTATGTAAAAATGCGAGAAGACTATGAAGAAAACTTTAGAAGCATTATTAATACGGGAATAGATACTGGCGAAATAAAAGCCAACCATCCCGAAGTCGTTCTTTTTTCAATTCTATCTACACTGCGTACACTGTATTTATGGTATCAGAAAAGAGGTAAGCTAGATGTAAATATTTTAAAAAAAGATATGGTTACAGTCCTTTTAAAAGGCATTGTTTAAGGCGATAGACTTTTTTTTAAAAGTAACTTAACAATAGCGTTAAGAGATTGTATTAACTTAACAATCTTCTATGAAAAAAGGGAGGTCGTTAATAATTTGCAATTCCAACTAACAAACGTTAGTTTTGTTATCCTAATTTCAGAAAATACGTGGCTAAATTTCATAAATTAAAAGTAAAAGACGTTTATAAAGAAACCGATGATTGTTCGGTAATAACTTTTGACGTACCCGAAAACTTGGTAGAAGCCTTTAGTTTTCGCCAAGGACAGCATTTAACATTAAAGGCAGATATAAACGGTGAGGATACGCGTCGTTCCTACAGTTTGTGTTCTAGTCCTTTGGACAATGAATGGCAAGTAGCTGTAAAGATAATTCCAGGCGGTAAGTTTTCAACCTATGTAAACACCGAGTTGCAAGCTGGAGACCTGTTAGAAATTATGGAGCCAAGCGGTATGTTTGGTGTAGAAACAACACCAGATGAGGCCAAGAACTATTTGTTTTTTGCGGCAGGAAGCGGGATTACTCCTGTGCTTTCTATGCTTAAAGCACATTTGGCTCTAGAGCCAGAGGCAACTTGCAAGCTGTTTTACGTAAATAGAACGGCAAAATCCATTATCTTTAAGGAAGCATTAGAGCAGTTGCGAAATCAATATTTTGGCAGACTTGAAATCTATTATTTTCTCACTAAAGAACGCCGTGATATCGAATTGTTTAACGGTCGTTTTACCGATGAAAAAATGGCGGTGCTCACCAAAAATTTTATTGATATACCAGATACAAACGAAGTGTTTTTATGTGGGCCAGAAGAAATGGTAAATTACGTTAGTTCTTATTTAGTTGAAGCCGGACTGCCAAAGAATTTAATTCATTTTGAATTATTTGTAACAGGCCTAACCGAAGAAGATAAATTACGAGCAGAACGATTGGCGCAACAAAATGTAGAAGGGGTAGAAGTAACCATTGTAGATGCAGGTAAAGAATTCCAGTTTACAATGACTAAAGACTTTGACAACATACTAGATGCGGCACTAGCAGCAGGAGCAGATTTACCTTTTGCCTGTAAAGGAGGGGTGTGCAGCACTTGTAAATGCGAAGTTATAGATGGAAGCGTAGAGATGAAAATAAATTATGCTTTAGAAGAAAAGGAAGTAGCTCAAAACTTTGTGCTGAGCTGTCAGGCCGTACCTACTTCAGATAGAGTAAAAGTAGATTTTGATGTATAAGATACCTAAGGATGTCGAAAATTTTTTCAAAGTTTCAAAACCCTTGTAGGTGTATAAAAACAATATCATGAGTAACAAAGAAGTAAAAAACACAGAGTCTGTGCCTAGTAGAAGTCTAGAGGAGATATTTGAAGCGCGCATTGCCCGCGACGAAAAGATTGAGCCTAAAGACTGGATGCCAGAAAAATACCGAAAAACGCATATTAGACAGATAAGTCAACATGCGCATTCAGAAATTGTAGGGATGCTTCCAGAGGGTAATTGGATTACTCGCGCGCCATCATTGCGAAGAAAGGCTGCGCTTTTAGCAAAGGTTCAGGATGAAGCAGGCCATGGTCTGTATTTGTATTCTGCCTGCGAAACGCTTGGGGTTTCTAGAGATGAGCTCTACGAACAGCTTCACAGTGGTAAAGCAAAATACTCTTCTATTTTTAACTATCCTACAGTTACTTGGGCAGATATGGGTGCTATTGGCTGGTTAGTAGATGGCGCAGCAATTATAAACCAAGTACCGCTATGCAATACTTCTTTTGGTCCCTATGCGCGTGCTATGGTGCGTGTGTGTAAAGAAGAGAGTTTTCACCAGCGTCAAGGTTTTGAAATTATGCTAACCTTATGTCGCGGTACCGAAGTGCAAAAAGCGATGGCTCAAGATGCGTTAAACCGTTGGTGGTGGCCTAGTTTAATGATGCTAGGACCTACAGATGCAGAGTCTGTTCATACAGAACAGTCTATGAAGTGGAAGTTAAAACGAAAAAGTAACGACGATTTACGTCAGCAGTTTATAGACCAAACGGTTCCACAAGCAGACTTACTAGGGCTCACTATTCCAGATCCAGATTTAAAATGGAATGAGGAGAAAGGGCAATATGATTTTGGCGAAATAGATTGGGATGAATTTTGGCAAGTTGTAAAAGGTCACGGCCCTTGTAATAAAGAACGAATGAATGCTCGTGTTAATGCTTGGAATAATGGCGAGTGGGTTCGTGATGCTGCAATGGCACACGCAGAAAAAAATGCAAATAAAAAAGTAGCAAAAGCAAGTTAAAATAGATGTGAGACCTGAGATCTGAAGCGTCATAAAAACGTTGAAATCTTAAGTATAACATCTCAAATCTTATATCGAATGTCTGAAAATAAAAAAAATTGGCCCCTTTGGGAAATATTTGTCCGCAGTAAAAATGGATTAGAGCACCGTCACTTTGGAAGCCTTCACGCGACCGATGCCGAAATGGCTCTAGAGAATGCACGCGATGTGTATACCCGTAGAAATGAAGGAGTAAGCATATGGGTTGTAGAAAGCAAGCATATTACAGCTTCAAACCCAGCAGATAACGGCGAGTTGTTTGAGCCAGCGCAAGACAAAGTATACCGCCACCCTACCTTTTACGATTTGCCAGATGAGGTGAAGCATATGTAGAGGGGAGAAATCGAAATCGAAAACGAAATCGAAAACGAAATCGAAAACGATAGTTATCGGGAGAAAACGAAATAAATTTGATTATGAAAAATTATAATTTAGATAGTCGTTTTGAAGATTTCGCAGCCTCAGTGGTGATGTTGTTTAATAAGTCTCCAAAATCTTTTGCTGCAGATTATTTGGCAAAGCAACTTATTAGGTCTGCTTGCTCATCTGCCTTAAATTTTGGTGAGTTTGAAGGAGCAGGATCAGATAAAGATAGGGCAAATAAATTGAGAATAACTTTAAAAGAATTACGTGAGTCACATAGAAATTTTAAAATTCAAGTGAAAGCTGGTTTAATAAAAGTTGATGATGTAAAAACAATGCAAAATGAAAATGAAGAACTTATAAAGATCGTTGTTACACTTATAAAAAAATATAATTAATACGCTCGATTTCGATTTGAGTTTCGATTTCGATTTGAGTTTCGATTTCGATTTGAGTTTCGATTTCGATTTAAAAAAATATAGTTGAATGCTTTTCGATTTCGATTTGAGTTTCGATTTCGATTTATAAAAACAATATAATGACCAACCTCTATAATTACATCCTAACAATAGCAGATAACTCTCTAATTCTCGCACAGCGATTGGGTGAGCTTTGTGGTCACGGCCCAAGCTTAGAGACCGATATAGCACTTACTAATATCTCTTTAGACTTGTTAGGGCAAACAAGAAGTTATTATCAGTATGCCGCAAAAATCGCAGGGAATAATAAAACCGAAGACGATATTGCTTTTTTAAGAATTGAAAGAGAATACAATAACTGTTTGTTGGTAGAACAACCCAATACACATTTTGGATATTCTATAGGAAGACAGTTTTTGTTTGATGTATATCATTATATGTTGCTTGATGCTTTACAACACAGCACAGACGAAACACTTGTTGCTATTGCCAAAAAAAGTATAAAAGAGGTTAGTTACCACAAACGCTTTTCTAGCGATTGGGTAAAACGATTGGGCGATGGTACACAAGAGAGTAATGAAAAAATGCAGGAAGCAATAGACTATCTATGGCGTTATACAGATGAGCTGTTTTATATGACTGAAGCCGAAAAAGCAATGTCTGAAGAAGGTGTAGGTGTAGATGTATCAGCGTTTAAAGAAAAATATTACCAAGAAGTTACAGAACTATTGCAAGAAGCAACCTTAACAGTTCCAGAAAATAACTATTTCACAAAAGGTGGAAAAGAAGGAGTGCATACAGAACATATGGGGTATTTGCTTGCAGATTTACAATATATGCAACGTACCTATCCTAATATGAACTGGTAAAAAGAGTAACGATTTACGAATGTTGATAGCAGATTTTAGAACTGAAAAAAAGGTTGGTTTTGTTACTTCAACAATGGTTATTATATTATAAGAGTTAGTGGCAATTTTCGCTAAAAGTATAAATACTGCAAAAGCAAAAAAATAATTGAATATTGGAAATTTAGCATTGAAAATTGAAAGTTTAAATATCGAAAGTCATTTAATCGAAACACTATCAACTGTTTCAGATCCAGAAATTCCTGTGCTTACAGTTTTAGACTTGGGTGTAATTCGCGAAGCTGTAGAAAGAGAAGGTGTTATTTATATAAAACTAAGTCCCACTTATTCAGGATGTCCTGCAATGGATGTATTAAGCGACGACTTAAAAAAGGCTTTTTCAGAAATAGGAAAAGAGGTGGATATTGAATTAGTTTTATCTCCAGCCTGGTCTACAGATTGGATAAGTGAAGAAGGGCTGCAAAAAATGGAAGCCTACGGAATTGCCAGACCGCTTTCAGAGCTTCACGATAAAGAGGTGTTGCTCGGTGCAAAGCGAATGGTAAAATGCCCCCAATGCGGAAGTACAAATACACAACTAGTAAGCCAGTTTGGTTCTACAGCTTGTAAAGCACTTTTTAAGTGTGAAGACTGTAAAGAACCATTTGATTACTTTAAATGTTTAAAATAATAGTGATTAACGATTGTCGTTTGCAGATTTATGAATTAAAATGAACAATAACATAACTTTAAAAAGCGGCAAACATTAATTAGCAATCATCAATAAAATAAAGAATGAGCTCAATTTTAAAAACAATTACTAATAACATCGCCACCTTAACGCTTAATCGCCCAGAGGTTTTTAATAGTTTTAATCGCGAAATGGCGTTACTGCTTCAAAGTGAATTAGATGCTGCAGAAAAGAACCCAGAAGTTCGCGCAATTGTTATTACCGGAAATGGTAAAGCATTTTGTGCGGGTCAAGATTTAAAAGAAGTTACTTCGCCAGAGCTGAACCCTGGTTTTAAAAAAATTCTTGAAGAGCATTACAATCCCATTATTTCTCGTATTCGCGCAATAGAAAAGCCAGTAATTGGAGCTATAAATGGCGTTGCAGCTGGAGCTGGAGCTAATATTGCTTTAGCTTGTGATGTAGTTATTGCTTCCGAAAACGCAAGTTTTATTCAAGCTTTTAGTAAAATAGGGCTTGTTCCAGATAGTGCAGGCACCTTCTTTTTGCCGCGATTAATAGGTTTTCAAAAAGCTTCAGCTTTAATGATGTTGGGTGATAAAGTAACTGCCGAAGAAGCAGAAAAACTAGGTATGGTTTATAAAACTGTTGCTGCAGAAAATTTTGAAGAAACAGTAAATAAAATTGCATTAACTATGGCAAATATGCCAACCAAAGCATTGGGTTTAACAAAGCGATTGTTAAATAATTCTATGCAAAATTCCTTAGAAGAACAATTAAATATGGAAAGCAAATTACAAATAGAAGCGGCGCAAAGTGAAGATTATGCAGAAGGCGTAGATGCATTTGTAAACAAAAGAAAACCTAATTTTAAAGGGAAATAATTAACGCTTTACTATTAGAAAACAACGAACTAAATTCAATTTTTGTAGCTAGTATTTAATCAGCTTCACAAAAAAATAATATTTAATAATTTGGAAAAGCAACAATCAAAAATAGATAATCAGCAATTGTTAATCAATAACGTTGGTATAATAGGAAGTGGAACAATGGGCAGTGGGATAGCGCAAGTAGCAGCCACCGCCGGATGTTCTGTAAAACTATACGATACAAATACAGAAGCGCTAGAAAAAGCCAAAGCTTCTCTAGAAAAAATAATGAATCGTTTGGTGGAGAAAGGAAGAATAACTTCCGAAGAAAAAGAACGCATTCAAGGAAACATAAAATATGTCAATTCGCTTAAAGAATTAAGAGAATCTGACCTTACAATAGAAGCAATTGTTGAAAATCTCGACATTAAAAAACAAGTGTTTTCTGCTTTAGAAAAGTTTGTTTCAGATAAATGTATTATTGCTTCAAACACTTCTTCGCTGTCAATAGCATCTATCGCTTCATCGTTACAAAAACCTGAGCGTTGTGTTGGGATTCATTTTTTTAATCCTGCACCTTTAATGAAATTGGTTGAGGTAATTCCTGCAATTCAAACTTCAGAAGAAACCCTTGCTATTTCAGCTAAAACAATAAAAGAATGGAATAAAACAGTAGCTGTAGCAAAAGACACCCCCGGTTTTATAGTTAATCGCGTAGCGCGTCCTTTTTACGGGGAAGCACTCAGAATTTTTGAAGAAGGAATTGCAGATTTTGCGACTATCGATTTTGCAATGAAAAATGAAGGTGGCTTTAAAATGGGCCCTTTTGAACTAATGGATTTTATTGGAAATGACGTAAATTACACAGTTACAGAAACTGTATTTGAAGCTTTTTATTTTGACCCGCGATACAAACCTTCATTTACACAAAAACGCTTTTCGGAAGCAGGTTATCTAGGTAGAAAAAGTGGCAAGGGATATTATGATTATTCAGAAGGAGCTGTAAACCCCACACCAAATACAGATGAAGCAAAAGAAAAACAAATAGTTGAGAGAATCTTGGTTATGCTTATAAACGAAGCTGCAGATGCTCTTTTTTGGAATATTGCTTCGGCAGAAGATATTGACAATGCTATGACAAAAGGGGTGAATTATCCCAAAGGATTGTTGTCTTGGGCAGACGAAAAAGGAATTGATTGGTGCGTACATAAAATGGATGAACTTTACAGTGTATATCACGAAGATAGATACCGTTGTTCACCTTTATTGCGCAAAATGAATGAAGAAGGAAGGAAGTTTTATTAGAGGTTGTAGGCGGTAGGTAGTAGGAAAATTAAGAGAGATGGAATCTAAGTATCATTTTAAGTTTGAAGATCTTTCTATTTATCAAAAAGCTATGTTTTTTGGAGAAATAGTGAATAAACAAGTGAAAAATTTTCCTAATGAAGAAAGGTTTGAGCTGAGCTCACAATACAAAAGAGCTGCAGATTCAATAGCTTTAAATATAGCTGAAGGTTCTGGTGGAACAGATCGTCAGTTTTACAATTATTTGGGAAACGCTTGGCATAGCGCACACGAATGCGTTTCTTGTAGTTCTAAGGCATTTCTAAGAAATTATATTAGAAATGAAGACAATGAAGAAAATAGAAAACTATTAACAGAGTTAACAAAGATGATTAGTTCGTTACGAGCAATCATTTTATAAAGAATAGAAAAACAATAATCACCATGGCTATCCCACCACCTACACCCCACCACCTACCGCCTAAAGACATACCTCTTAAGATGTTGTCTTTAGATGCTTTCAGTCAATGGCTGGGCATTGAAGTATTAGAAGTTGAAAAAGGCCGTTGTAAGCTAGCGATGACTATACGTAAAGAAATGCTAAACAGTATGAATAAGGCTCATGGCGGTATAAGTTACAGCCTGGCAGATACGGCATTCGGCTTTGCGGCAAATACACATGGCAAGTATGCGGTTTCTATAGAAACATCTATAAATCATATAGAAGCCTTAAACGAAGGAGATTATTTAACAGCAGAGTCTGTTATAGAAAAAGTAAATAATAAATTAGGGTTTAATATTGTTGAAGTAAAACGAGGGGATGAACTAGTTGCGCTTTTTAAAGGAGTGGTTTATAGAACTAGTAAAGATTGGGAGTAAAAAGATTAATGAAAATAAATTTACGTATGTAAGTTTAAAGGTGAATTATTAACAATAAATTTTAAACGAAAATATAAATTATGAAATGGCAAGGTAGAAGACAAAGCGGCAACCTCGATGATCGCCGAGGTATGAGTAAGGGTAAAGCTGCTGCAGGTGGCGGAATAGCAGTAGTGCTTATTGTTCTCGCACTACAACTTTTTGGTGGCGAAACAGGACAACAACTCGCTCCTTTAGTAGAGCAAATTGGCAATAGCCAAACAGTCCAACAAACAGAACAAAGAGAGCTTACTGCACAAGAAAAAGAAATGGGAAGTTTTATGGGTACTGTACTAGCAGATACTGAAGACGTTTGGAATCAAATCTTTAGAGATAATAATATAGGCGATTATAAAGAACCAACAATGGTATTGTTTACAGATGCTGTAAGTACTGGATGTGGTAATGCGAGTTCTGCTTCAGGACCTTTTTACTGTCCTGCAGATCAAAAACTCTATATGGATTTAGCTTTTTTTGATGAATTAAAAACTCGTTTTGGCGCTAAAGGAGGCGATTTTGCGATTGCCTATGTAACGGCTCATGAAATAGGTCATCATGTGCAAACACTCTTAGGAACATCACAAAAAGTAACGCAACTACAGCGACAAACCAATAAAGTAGAAGCAAACAAACTTTCTGTCGCACTAGAACTTCAAGCAGATTTCTACGCTGGACTTTGGGCACATTACAATCAAGAATATCTAGAAGAAGGAGATGTAGAAGAAGCTTTAAGTGCAGCCAAGGCTGTAGGTGATGACGCGATTCAAAAAAGAATGCAAGGCGATGTAATCCCAGATAGCTTTACACACGGTAGTTCAGAACAACGTATGACGTGGTTTATGAAAGGTTTTAAATCTGGTGATATAAGACAAGGAGATACCTTTGCAGAAATATTAAATTAACGATTGCTGATAAACGATTTTAGAACTAGTAAAATCAACAATCAACAATCAACAATCAACAATCAATAATGAAATCATTTATAATAGACGGAATACGAACCCCAATAGGGAGTTATCAAGGAGCATTAAGTACTATTCGCACAGACGATTTGGCTGCTTTAGTGATAGCTGAAATTGTAAAGAGAAACCCAACTATCCCCAAAGAAGCCTATGATGATGTAATCTTGGGTTGTGCAAATCAGGCGGGAGAAGACAATCGCAATGTAGCTAGAATGGCGGCTTTGCTAGCGGGTTTACCAGTAAATGTTCCTGGTGAAACCGTAAACAGGCTTTGTAGCAGTGGGCTTTCAGCAATTATTCACGCTAACCGTGCAATTAAAGCTGGTGATGGCGATTTGTTTATCGCTGGTGGTGTTGAAAATATGACGCGTGGACCCTACGTAATAGCAAAACCTTCAAAAGCATTTGGTACAGATTCAAAAATGTACGACTCTAGTTTTGGTTGGCGGTTTGTAAATACTAAAATGGCCGAGATGTACGGTACAGATGGTATGGGAAATACGGCTGAAAACTTGGTGGAAAAACACAATATTTCTCGAGAAGATCAGGACGCTTTTGCATTTCATTCGCAAATGAAAGCTGCCAAGGCACAACAAAATGGGCGTTTGGCTCAAGAAATTGTTTCGGTAGAAATTCCGCAACGCAAAAAAGACCCGATTGTATTTAAGGATGATGAGTTTATTCGTCCCACAACTACAAAAGAAGTCTTGGCAAAGCTACGCCCTGCTTTCAAAAAAGATGGAAGCGTTACGGCAGGTAACTCTTCTGGTTTAAACGATGGAGCTGCAGCTACTATTATTGCTTCTGAAGAGGCTGTAAAAAAATATAATTTAAACCCTATTGCCAGAATTGTAAGCTCTGCAGTTGTAGGTGTAGAACCTAGAATAATGGGTATTGGTCCCGTGGAAGCTTCCAATAAAGCGCTTAAAAAAGCAGGTTTAAAAATGGAAGATATGGATGTTATAGAGCTCAATGAAGCATTTGCTTCACAAGCCTTAGCGTGTATCCGCGAATGGGGATTAAAAGATGACGACCCTCGTATAAACCCCAATGGAGGCTCTATAGCCATAGGGCATCCGCTTGGTGTAACTGGTGCGCGTATAGCGTATTCTGCAGCTTTAGAGCTTCAACAACAAGATAAGCGTTTTGCATTAATTACTATGTGTATAGGTGTTGGGCAAGGGTATGCTGCTATTATAGAGAGGGTTTAATAGGTTAACGAGTGTTAATTTTTGAAATAGATAAAGAGGATAAACAATGAAAAAATTACATAATTACGTCACAGGGCAATGGATAGAAGGAAAGGGAGAAGGAGTGCCTATGCACGATGCTATTACAGGTGAAGTAATAGCGCTATCTGATACAGAAGGTCTAGATTTTGCCGAAATTCTTCAGTATGGAAGAACAAAAGGTGGTGAAGTACTTCGCAAAATGACCTTTCAGGAGCGCGGGAATATGCTTAAAAAATTGGCGCTTTACTTAGTGAAAAAGAAAGCAGATTTTTATGAGATAAGCTACCGCACTGGAGCGACAAAAGTAGATAGCTGGATTGATATTGAAGGCGGTTTTGGTAACCTGTTTGCCAATGCTTCGCTTCGTAAACTATTCCCAAACCAATCGTATCATGTAGAGGGAGATCCTATAGATTTATCCCGGGGTGGTCGTTTTATGGCGCATCATATTATGGTGCCAAAACGAGGCGTAGCTGTTCATATTAATGCGTTTAATTTTCCGGTATGGGGAATGTTAGAAAAATGTGCCGTAAACTGGATGGCAGGAGTTCCCGCCGTAGTAAAACCTGCTACAAACACTTCTTTTTTAACTGAAGCCGTGGTGCGCGAGATTATCGCATCTGGTATTCTTCCCGAAGGAGCTTTACAGTTAATTAGTGGTTCGGCAAGAACTATACTAGATACCGTAGAATCTCAAGATGTAGTAACTTTTACTGGGTCTGCAAGCACAGGCCGAATGCTAAAATCGCATAAACGAATAATAGAAGAAGCCGTTCCTTTTACTATGGAAGCAGATAGTCTAAACGCTTCTGTATTAGGGGAAGATGTACTTCCTGGAACCCCAGAATTTGACCTTTTTATCAAAGAAGTTAGAAATGAAATGACCGTAAAATGCGGTCAAAAATGTACGGCTATTCGTCGTGTGATAGTTCCAGAAAACTTAATTGAAGATGTGCAAATTGCTCTTGGGAAAGCGCTTTCAAAAGTAACCATAGGCGATCCGCGTTTAAAAGAAGTTAGAATGGGTTCTTTAGTGAGTATGGATCAAGTATCCGAAGTGCGCGAACGAGTTCAAGAACTGTCTAAAACAGCTCAGATTGTTTATGGCAATTTAGATAAAATAGACCTAATTGGGGCAGACGCTAAAAAAGGAGCATTCTTAGCGCCTATATTATTAAGGGAAGACAATCCGTTTAAAAATATGGCCGTACACGAAACCGAAGCTTTCGGTCCAGTAAGTACCCTAATGCCTTATAAAAATATAGACGAAGCTATTAGTTTAGCGCAACTAGGAAAAGGGTCTTTGGTGTCTTCTATCGCTACCAATGACGATAAAATTGCAAAGGAATACGTGATAAATGCCGCTTCACATCACGGGCGTATTTTAGTGCTAAACCGCGAAAGTGCTAAAGAGAGTACCGGTCACGGGTCTCCTTTACCAAGTTTAGTGCACGGAGGTCCAGGTAGAGCAGGAGGAGGTGAAGAAATGGGGGGTATGCGTGGAATAAAACATTATTTACAACGCACTGCTATTCAGGGTTCGCCTACAACCCTCACAGAAATCACAGGTATTTACCAAGCCAATGCAAAATACAAAGAAGCAGAACAGCACCCTTTTAAATACCATTGGGAAGATATTGAACCAGGAATGTCTTTAAAAACGCATAAACGCACTTTTACAGATACAGATATTATAAATTTTGCAAACCTTACTTGGGATCACTTTTATGCACATACCGATATTACTTCTTTAGATGGAAGTATTTTTGAAAAGCGAACCGCACACGGTTATTTTATAATTTCTGCCGCAGCAGGTTTGTTTGTTTATCCAAACAAAGGTCCGGTTGCAGCCAATTACGGACTTGAAGATTGTCGTTTTTTAAGACCTTTATATCACAATGATACGGTTTATGTGCGTTTAACCTGTAAGCAAAAAATAGACAGAGATGTAGCTTCTGCAGAGCATCCTAGCGGAATAGTAAAGTGGTTTGTTGAGGTTTTTGATGCTGAAGATGAACTTGTGGCCGTTGCAACTATACTTACGATGGTTCAAAAGAAACAAGAGGTTTTTGTTGAAATGACTGAAGAGAAAATTCAGGAGCTTTTAAATAAGTTAACCGAAGACGCCAAACCAAAATGGGGTATAATGACGCCTCAACATATGTTGGAACACTTGGAATACACTTATAAAATAGGCTCGGGTAAAATTCAAGATTTTGAGATTGCTACCCCAGAAAAAATCTTAGAGAAAGTTCACGCTAGCTTGTATAACTACAAAAAGTTCCCTAAAAATTCACGCTTCCCACTATTAGAAGAAAATACTTTAGATAGCTTAAAACATCCAGACCTCGCTACTGCTAAAGAGAAGTTTATGGAAGAGAGAGAGGCGTATTTAAACTATTTTAAAGAAAACCCTGAAGCTAAATTAAACAATATGGTCTTTGGTGAATTAAACCGTTATGAATGGTATTTGCTAGAAAGAAAGCATTTAAATCATCATTTTGAACAGTTTGGATTGCTGTAAATTAAACCTATAATTTATTATTTAACAATGGATAAACCATACGTAAAACAGAATACAGAAAACGGAATTGCAACAATTGAATTCTTCCACCCAGCGCACAATAGTTTGCCTGGAGATTTGCTGGCAAAACTTGCAGCTACAATTACTGACGCAGGCAATAATCCTGAAGTGAAAGTTATTGTTTTAAAAAGTGGGGGAGATCGTACTTTTTGTGCTGGTGCTAGTTTTAGCGAATTAATAAACATCAACGATGCACAAACCGGCAAAATATTTTTTAGCGGTTTTGCAAATGTTATTAATGCTATGCGTACTTGCCCCAAATTTATTATAGGTAGAATACAAGGAAAAACCGTAGGCGGTGGAGTAGGAGTAGCTTCAGCAACAGATTATTGTATGGCAACAAAATTTGCAGCAATTAAGTTAAGTGAACTCAACGTAGGTATAGGTCCCTTTGTAGTTGGTCCAGCCGTAGAACGTAAACTTGGGCTGAGTGCTATGAGCCAAATTGCCATAGACGCGAACACCTTTTACGACGCCCAATGGGCAAAGCAAAAAGGCTTGTATACAGAGGTGTATGATAGCGTAGAGGCATTAGATGAAGCTGTTCAGAATTTTGCTGAAAACCTTTGTACATACAATCCAGAGGCTATGAAAGAGATGAAAAAAGTGTTTTGGAGTGGCACCGAAAATTGGGATACATTATTGGCAGAAAGAGCTGTAATTAGTGGAAGATTGGTGTTAAGTGATTTCACAAAAGAAACATTAAAGAGATTTAAGTAAAATAAACCACACTATGTAAAACTGAATAATATAGTGTTTTTACATATTTAATTTTTCGATTTGAAATTTTGCATTTAATATGATTTATTCTTTTAAAGGACATATTCCCGTTATTCACAAAAGTAGCTTTGTACACCCATTAGCGGCTGTTACAGGTAATGTTATTATTGGAAAAAACTGTTATATAGGTCCAGGAGCTGCTATTCGTGGCGATTGGGGAGAGATTATTTTGGAAGACGGTGTAAATGTGCAGGAAAACTGTACTGTTCACATGTTTCCAGGAAAGAGTATCGTTTTAAAAGAAGGGGCTCATATAGGGCATGGTGCTGTTATTCACGGAGCTAATTTGGGTAGAAATTGCCTGATAGGTATGAATAGTGTTATTATGGACGATGCCGAAATTGGCGATGAATGTATAGTGGGAGCAATGAGTTTTGTGAAGGCAGAAGCGAAGTTTGCCAGTAGAAAATTAATTGTTGGTAATCCTGCTAAAGCAATAAAAGATGTTTCAGATCAAATGATAGCATGGAAAACTGCGGGAACACAATTGTATCAACAATTACCTGCAGATTGTCACGAAAGTTTAAAAGAAGTGGAGCCTTTAGAAGAGCTTCCTGAAAATAGACCAATACAAGAAGATTTTTATAAAACCTTACAAGAATTCAAGAAAAAGTAAAACCTACTCTATTTTCAAAATTTTGTAGTGTGTAAAATATTATGGTACAAACAGAATTTAAAATGCCCAAAATGGGCGAATCTATTACTGAAGGAACAATTATTAATTGGCTCGTAAACGAAGGCGATTCTTTTGAAGCGGGCGATATTATTCTGGAAGTAGCTACAGATAAAGTAGATAATGAAGTGCCAGCACCTGCTTCAGGAAAAATGCTGAAACAAAACTACAAAGCCAAAGACGTTGTTGCTGTTGGTGAAGTTATTGCTGTATTGGAACTTTCTGATGCAGAGCATACATCAAAAACATCAAAATCTTCAAAAACTACTATTGTAGAGCATAAAAATGCTTCCGAAGCGCCTAAAGCACAAAAACAAGTTTCGAATGCTACTGCATTCAAAGTAAATGAAAATGTATTTATTTCGCCTTTAATAGATAGCATTGCGCGTAAAAACCACATTAGCTATGAGGAGTTGGCGCGAATTCCAGGAACTGGAAAAGATGGGCGTTTGCGTAAGAGCGATCTCTCGGAATATCTTAAAAATGGCCGCCCATTTCAGTTTGCACAGGCTGTTCCTGAGGTTTCAGGATTTAAAATTCCCGATTTGAAATTTGATAAAGGCAAAGGAAAAATTGTAGAAATGGACCGCATGCGCCAGATGATTGCAGACCATATGGTTTTTAGTGCAAGCACCGCACCCCATGTTACGGCCTATGTAGAAGCAGACTTAACAGATATGGTTCGCTGGCGGAATAAAAACAAGGAGGCATTTCAGAAAAAATACAATGAAAAACTCACGTTTACTCCTTTGTTTATTGAATGTGTAGCAAAAGCCATTAAAGATTTTCCAATGATTAATTCCACCTTAGATGGAACAAATATTATTGTAAAAGACGAAATAAATATTGGTATGGCAACAGCATTACCTTCAGGAAATTTAATTGTTCCTGTGGTGAAAAATGCAGCTAAGAAAAACCTTAACGAACTAGCATCAGCCACAAATGAATTGGTTGTTAAAGCGCGTGATAACAAACTGAAAGCAGACGATACTAAAGGCAGTACCTTTACTATAAGTAATGTGGGTACTTTTGGAAGCCTAATGGGGACACCTATAATTAATCAACCAGAAGCAGCAATTTTAGCGACTGGTATTATTAAAAAACGCGCCGAAGTTATGGAGCGAGAAGATGGAGATACTATTGAAATAAGACAGATGATGTACCTTTCATTATCCTTTGACCACAGAATTGTAGATGGGTATTTGGCGGGCTCTTTCTTAAAAAGAATTGCAGATTATATGGAACAGTTTGATGTAGAAAGGAAGTTTTGAACCGCGACCGTTCGCTTCGTTAACTACACGAGCTAGGACACACTTGATCCTAATAAATGAGTAAAAAGACGTTTTGAAAGGTCGTGAATCGTGTGACTTGCAAGGCAAGTGATCGTGGTTTAAACCGTCCAACAATTGAACAATGGAAAATATAAAAGAAAATATCATTAAAGATAAAGAAATACTTAAAAGAGCTTTTAAAAACCTAGTTACTGCTAAGGCAATGACGGAGGTATATGAAGAGAATTTTAAAACAGTTTCAAAATATGTTCACGCCACATCTAGAGGTCATGAGGTAATACAAACAGCTGTGGGGATGCAGCTTTTACCACAGGATTATGCGTTTCCGTATTACCGTGATGATTCTATGTTGCTGGCTATAGGGATGAAACCCTATGAGTTAATGCTTCAAGTTTTAGCCAAAAAAGATGACCCTTTTTCTGGCGGGAGAACCTATTACAGTCATCCTAGTTTGCGCGATGCCGATAAGCCAAAAATCCCGCATCAAAGTAGTGCTACAGGTATGCAAGCTATTCCAGCAACAGGTGTAGCAATGGGGTTTTGGTATAAAGAAAACTTCTCTCAAACTCTCTCTAAGGGAGAAGGTTTGCCATTTGAAACCCCTCCTACAGAGGGTAAGGGGATTGTAGTTTGTAGTCTTGGCGATGCTTCTGTTACCGAAGGAGAAATTGCGGAAGCTTTTCAGATGGCAGCTTTAAAGCAACTGCCTATACTTTATTTGGTGCAAGACAATGGTTGGGATATATCTGCAAATGCAGCCGAAACTCGTGCCCAAGATGCATTTGAGTATGCGCGTGGTTTTAACGGTTTGGAAGCAATTTCTATTGACGGAACCAATTTTGAAGAAAGTTATGCTACTATTAAAGAGGTGATTTCAAAAATTAGAACTGAGCGAAGACCGTTTTTAGTACACGCTAAAGTTCCTCTATTAAACCACCATACTTCTGGTGTTAGGATGGAATTTTACCGCGATGATTTAGAAGAAGCAAAAAGCCGTGATCCGTACCCTAAGCTTAAAAAATTACTTCTCGATAATGGTTTTGAAGAAAAAGAGCTTCAAAAAATAGAAAGTGAAACGAATAGTGAAATTAGAAAGGCTTTAAATGAGGCCTTAAAAGCCGATGATCCTTCTCCAGAAGATTTATTTACTCACGATTTTGCACCTACAGAAATTACCGAAGAAGTTGGTGTTCGTTCTCCAGAAGGAGGGGAAAAGGTTGTTATGGTAGATTGCGCATTGTTCGCAATAGAGGAATTGATGGCCAAGCACAAAGAGTGCTTGTTGTACGGTCAAGATGTAGGGGGGCGTTTAGGAGGTGTTTTTAGAGAAGCAGCAACCTTGGCTCAAAAGTTTGGCGACAATCGTGTTTTTAATACTCCTATACAAGAAGCATTTATAGTTGGTTCTACCGTAGGTATGAGTGCGGTAGGATTAAAACCAATCGTAGAAGTGCAGTTTGCAGATTATATTTGGCCGGGACTCAATCAACTTTTTACAGAAGTATCTCGTAGTTGCTACCTCTCTAACGGAAAATGGCCTGTTTCAATGATTTTGCGTGTCCCAATTGGTGCTTATGGCAGCGGAGGACCTTACCATTCTTCTTCAGTGGAAAGTGTGGTGACTAATATTCGCGGGATTAAAATTGCGTATCCAAGTAATGGTGCCGACTTAAAAGGCTTGCTAAAAGCTGCTTATTACGACCCAAATCCTGTAGTAATTTTTGAACATAAAGGACTTTATTGGAGTAAGGTAAAAGGCACAAAGGGAGCAACATCTGTAATGCCAGATGAAGACTATATTTTACCTTTTGGGAAGGCTTGGGTCTTACAAGAAATCTGGAAACAAGAAGAGGAAGAAACCCTTTCAATAATTACCTATGGTATGGGAGTGCATTGGGCAATGAACGCTTCAGAAGAATTAGGAATGCAAGATAAGATTGAAGTGGTCGATCTGCGAACACTTCACCCTTTAGACTACGAGACGGTATTTAAGTCTGTTAAAAAATGTGGTAAATGCTTAATTGTAACAGAAGAGCCTTCAGACAATGGATTTAGTAGAGGGCTTCAAGGAAGGATACAAGAGGAATGTTTTCAAGAACTTGATGGGCCAGTAATGCTAATTGGTTCAGAAAATATGCCGGCCATTCCATTAAACTCTACTTTAGAAAAAACGATGATACCTTCTACAGAAAAAGTGAAAGATAAAATTTCAATGCTGTTAAGGTATTAAGAAATAAAATACGAATTATTCTTACATTTTTTTTTAATTTTGCACTCTAATCAAAAAAAACGAATAAATGGAATTTAGTATGGATAGTATTTATGAAATGGTATTAGGGTATGCCCCTAAAGTATTGGGAGCTATTATAACCTTGATAATAGGTTTTTGGCTTGCTGGAATCATTTCTAAAAAAGTTAAAAAAACCCTAGAAAAAAGAGAAGTAGACAAATCACTCACGCCTTTTTTAACAGCAATAGTGTCTATTGGTCTTAAAGGTTTAGTGCTTATAAGTGCTGCATCTATGTTTGGGTTTGAAGTAACTTCATTCGTAGCTATTTTTGGTGCCTTAGCATTTGCAATTGGAATGGCTTTACAGGGCAACCTATCGCATATGGCGGCAGGAATATTAATCTTGTTCTTTAAGCCTTTTAAAGTTGATGATTTTATAGTGACTAATGGATATTCTGGAACTGTATCAGAAATCAGTATTTTTAATACAATACTTACCACCTTAGATAACAGAATTATCATTATTCCCAATGGTACAATTACTGCTAGTCCTCTAGAGAATTTAACTAAAAATGCAATTAGAAAAGTACCGATGACATTTGGCATTAGCTACGGCGATGATATTGATAAAGCTAGAAGTGTTATTGAAAAAGTTGTAAAATCATGCCCGCAAATTTTACATGATAAAGACACCGATATTTTTGTTTCTGAATTAGCAGATTCTTCTGTTAATTTTGCTGTACGTCCTTGGTGTAAGACTGAAGACTATTGGACAGTTAATTTCTTTATGCATGAAAATATTAAGAAGGAATTTGATAAAAACGATATTGGTATTCCATTCCCACAAATGGATATACATATGCACAAAACAGATAATGCATAGGTTTTATATTAATTAAATAACCTATTTTAAATTAAAAAAGGCTTTTATACATAAGTGTAAAAGCCTTTTTTGTTGTTTATTTTTTAGGGGCTCCCGGAGGATATTCAGCTAAAATTTCGGCAACTATTTCGCGTATGCGTTCTTCCTTTTTATCGATATTAGAATACAAATCTGCGGTTCCCATTCCTTGCCAAACCAGATTGTTTGTTTTAGCGTCTATCAAGTCTATAAAAAGAGTACCTTCAGTAGTTCTTGAAACGGTGCTTCCGCCGTAATAACTTCCGTAGTACCATGGGCTCCAGCCCCAACCAACGCCAAAGTTGTTGTTGTACACATCTACGCGTTCACGTTCTTTTGTAAAAATGCTTACTAGTAAACTTGGATTCTCAGATTTAGACATTCCTTTTGCTGAAAGGTTTGCTTCTATAGCACGGAGTATTCGTTTTTTGTCTAAGTCGCTAACTTCAGCTTTATCTATTCCCGGTTTAAAGAAAGCGAAGGAGTTATACTGATTAAAATTAGCTTCTTTGTCAAAATCTGTCGCTACACGAACAGTAGAACAGGAAGCAAAAACAAAAAGTAAGCATATGGGTAAAAATTTAAGTGCTTTCATCTGTATAAAATATTTGAAAATTAGGAAGATGGAATGCCCTACTATACATCTTCATTTGGTTCATAATTTCTTATTGGGCATTATATAAGATTATATGTTTTAATTGAATAATTTATCATCGACAAAATTTGGAAGCGTAACCCGTAAATTCGGATTGTTTTGCATTGCTCTTTTAATAGCAAAAACGGCTTCGTTATTTCGTGCCCAACTGCGTCTTGCTATTCCGTTATTTACATCCCAAAAAAGCATGTTTTCAAGACGTCGTTGTGCATCAGTACTCCCATCAAGAACCATTCCGAAACCACCATTTATTACTTCGCCCCAGCCTACGCCACCACCATTATGGATGCTTACCCAGGTTGCTCCGCGGAAACTATCACCTATTACATTTTGTATAGCCATATCTGCTGTATAACGACTGCCATCATATATATTTGAAGTTTCGCGATAGGGTGAATCTGTACCAGAAACATCGTGATGGTCACGCCCTAAAACTACTGGGCCAATTTTTCCTTCAGAAATAGCTTTGTTGAAAGCCGAAGCTATCTGCACACGCCCATCTGCATCTGCATAGAGTATACGCGCTTGTGAACCCACGACCAATTTATTTTCTTGAGCGCCTTTTATCCAGGTAATATTATCTTGCATCTGCTGCTGAATCTCTTTAGGAGAGTTCTTCATAAGCTCTTCCAGGACTTCACAAGCTATTTTATCTGTCTCTTGTAGGTCTTCAGCCTTTCCTGAAGCACAAACCCATCTAAAAGGCCCGAAACCATAATCAAAGCACATGGGGCCCATGATGTCTTGTACATACGATGGATAGGCCCAGCCTTCAGACTCTTTCCCAATGCTTGGGGTGCTTATAAATGTTCCATTTTCATTTTTGTAAATCTTTGCGCCAGCACGAGATGCTTCTAGAAGGAAAGCATTTCCATAGTCGAAAAAATAAGTGCCTCTTGTAGTGTGTTTATTTATGGCCTCTACTTGACGGTATAAACTTTTTTGTACTTCATCTTTAAATTGTGATGGATTGTTAGCCATCATTTCGTTGGCTTGTTCATAGCTTAAGCCAACAGGGTAATAACCTCCAGCCCACGGATTGTGAAGAGAGGTCTGGTCGCTACCAAGGTCTATGTGGATGTTTTCTTCAGCAAATTTCTCCCATACTTCAACTACATTCCCATCGTAGGCAATAGAAACAGTTTCTTTATTTGCTGTAGCTTCTTTTACACGTTTACAAAGCGCGTTAATATCTGAAATAACTTCATCTACCCACCCTTGACTGTGTCTGGTTTCTGTAGCTTTTTTGTTTACTTCGGCGCAGACCGTAACACAACCTGCTATATTACCTGCTTTGGGTTGAGCACCACTCATGCCACCTAGCCCAGAGGTTACAAATAAACCACCTTTTGGTTCTTTCTTTATTTTTCTAAAACCATTTAATACAGTTATTGTTGTTCCGTGCACTATACCTTGTGGACCGATATACATATAACTTCCAGCCGTCATTTGGCCGTATTGCGTAACACCTAGGGCATTAAATTTTTCCCAATCATCGGGTTTAGAATAGTTAGGAATCATCATTCCGTTGGTTACCACAACTCTTGGGGCGTCTTTATGCGAAGGAAACAAGCCTAAAGGATGACCAGAATTCATGACCAAGGTCTGCTCATCGGTCATTTCAGAGAGGTATTTCATCACCAAGAGATACTGAGCCCAGTTTTGAAAAACTGCCCCATTACCACCATAAGTAATTAGTTCGTGCGGATGCTGAGCTACAGCGTAATCTAAGTTGTTCTGTATCATGAGCATAATGGCTTTTGCTTGCTCAGATTTGCCAGGATATTCACTTACAGGCCGTGCGTATATTTTATAGTCGGGACGAAAACGATACATATAAATACGGCCGTACTTATCTAATTCCGCTCTAAATTCTGGAAGTAGGGTGGCGTGATGCTCTGGCTCAAAATACCTAAGTGCATTGCGAAGTGCAAGTTCTTTTTCTTCATTTGAAAGTATTTCTTTGCGCTTTGGAGCGTGATTTATAGTAGTGTCGTAGGGTTTTGCATCCGGAAGTGTTGACGGTATACCTTGCGCTAGTTGTTCTTTAAAAGTCATTGTAATAAGTGTTTTTGGTCGATGCATCTAAACGATTAATAAAAAAGCTATTTCCTACCCCCAGTATTTTTATTAAATCCATAAGGGCAATGGCGGCATCCGCTTTCGCAACAATACCCGCGTTTTAAGTGATATTGTTCTGTAAAGCATTTGTAGCCTTCGGGAGTTAGGTAATAATCTCCTTCTTCGAGTTCTATTTTTTTCTTTGGAAAAAGCATTACACAAAAGTAAGGATTTCAAAGAGGAAAGTTTTAAAATTGATTCAAATCTGTTGTTTTAGTATTTAAGCTTTAAATTTGCAGAATCAATTCCTTAAAAATGACAAAACACAAAGCTGGATTCGTTAATATTATTGGTAACCCCAACGTGGGTAAAAGTACACTCATGAATGCATTTGTGGGCGAGCGTCTTTCTATCATAACTTCTAAGGCGCAGACCACGCGCCACCGTATATTAGGAATTGTAAACGGCGATGATTTTCAAGTGCTTTTAAGCGATACGCCAGGTATTATAAAACCTGCATATCAATTGCAGGAGAGTATGATGGATTTTGTGAAATCTGCTTTTGAAGACGCAGATATTTTACTGTATCTAGTAGAATTGGGTGAAAAAGAACTGAAAGACGAAGCGTTTTTTAATAAAATCACCAATTCTAAGATACCTGTACTACTTCTTATAAATAAAATAGACATAGGTAATGAGGAACTGCTTTCTGAAGCACTTACGCTTTGGCAAGAAAAAGTTCCCAACGCTGAAATATTTGCGATTTCGGCACTTCAAAACTTTGGAGTTCCAGAGGTTTTTAATCGTATTATTGAGCTGCTTCCAGAATCGCCACCCTTTTATCCGAAGGATCAATTAACAGATAAACCTGAACGTTTTTTTGTGAATGAGGCTATTCGCGAAAAAATCTTGATGCACTATAAAAAGGAAATTCCGTATTCTGTAGAAATAGATACCGAAGAGTTTTTTGAAGATGAAACTATTATTCGCATTAGAAGTGTGATTATGGTAGAGCGCGAAACCCAGAAAGGTATTGTGATAGGGCATAAAGGTGCCGCTTTAAAAAGAGTAGGTATTGAAGCTCGAAAAGATTTAGAGAAGTTTTTTGGAAAGCAAATCCACCTAGAATTATACGTAAAAGTCAATAAAAACTGGCGAAGTGACGATAGACAGTTGCGAAGGTTTGGGTATAACAATAAGTAAATTCAGCTTAAAGAACTGCTGTTTATAGTTTTCAACATAAAGTTATAGAGTTCATGCATATGTGTTTTTCCTTTTTTCTTGCCCATACTACCTGCAACATATAACAATACCCATATTAAAACAATACCTATAGAAATAGTGAGCTGAAGCAGAATTGTGTTATTCAGCTTGTAATTTGTGTACAACCAGATTGCATTGGCAATAAATAAAATAGCCAAAACAACATGCAAAAACATAAATAAGGTCCAAGCGGTTGGATTTGGACCAAAAAAACCTTTTAAAATAGATCTGTTTTCTGTGGTTTCAGACAATTCTAAATGTAGTTGTGGTGACCAAAAATGTTGTTGACTCTTTGGGAGTTTTATAAAAACATGCCTGTCTACACTAGAAACAATAAAATTTTTCTGTGCTTTTTTAGCTTCGGCAAACAACCCAAGTATTTGATTACAAGACTCTTCTCGTTCTAACCGAAAGCGTGGGCGTAAAATTAGTTCGTTAGAAAACTGCATAGATTTATTATGTTTTTAAAGAGGTTAAAATAATATTTTTTCTGCCAACTATATCCTATTTTTGCAGCTTAAAATAAAGATTATGAGCATTGTTGCCGTTGTGGGAAGACCAAACGTAGGTAAATCCACTTTTTTTAACAGATTGATTCAGCGTAGAGAAGCTATTGTAGACTCTATAAGCGGGGTTACGCGCGACCGTCATTACGGAAAAAGCGATTGGAATGGAAAAGAATTTTCCTTAATCGATACGGGCGGTTATGTAAAAGGAAGCGACGATATTTTTGAAGCTGAAATAGATAAACAGGTAGAGCTAGCTATAGACGAAGCAGACGCCATAATCTTTATGGTAGATGTAGAAACTGGTGTTACCGGTATGGATCAAGAGGTGGCAAAACTACTTCGCCGTTCAAAAAAACCAATTTTTCTTGCTATCAATAAAGTTGATGCAGCATCTCGAGTTAATGACGCTTTAGAGTTTTATTCTTTGGGGTTTGAGAATCAGTATAACCTATCTAGTATTAATGGTAGTGGTACGGGAGATTTGTTAGACGATTTGGTGAAAGCTTTGCCAGATACCGAAGAACAAGATGATAGCGAGTTGCCACGTTTTGCAGTTGTAGGACGTCCCAATGCTGGAAAATCATCGTTTATCAACGCCTTGATAGGTGAAGATAGATATATAGTAACAGATATTGCGGGTACTACAAGAGACAGTATAGATACTAAGTACAACCGTTTTGGCTTTGAATTTAATCTGGTAGATACTGCTGGTATTAGAAAGAAAAGTAAAGTTAAAGAAGACCTAGAGTTTTATTCTGTAATGCGAAGTGTTCGCGCTATAGAACATTGTGATGTAATCATACTGGTTTTTGATGCCACTAGAGGTTTTGACGGACAAGTAGAAAATATATTTTGGTTGGCGCAACGCAACAATAAAGGTATTGTAATACTTGCCAATAAATGGGATTTAGTAGAAGACAAAGAAAGCAGTAGTGTAAAAGATTACGAAAAATACATCCGTCAACAATGTGAACCTTTTGTAGATGTACCTATTGTATTTATTTCGGTACTTACAAAACAGCGTATCTATAAGGCTATTGAAACTGCTGTTGAGGTTTATGAAAACCGAAGCAAGAAAGTTAAAACAAGTGAGCTTAACGATGTGATGCTTCCTATTATTCAGTCATATCCGCCACCAGCATACAAAGCTAAATACGTAAAAATTAAATTTTGTATGCAGTTGCCAACACCTTACCCAAGTTTTGCTTTTTTCTGTAATTTACCGCAATATGTAAAAGATCCATATAAGCGATTTATTGAGAATAAACTACGTGAAAACTTCGATTTTAACGGTGTGCCAATCACAGTTTATTTTAGGAAGAAATAACTTTTCAGTTTAAGAAGTTTAATTAGTTGCCACATTATTTCAAAATTCACATTTATAGCTAAGATGTGAATTTTAAATCTATAGTGGTGACTTCCGTTTTATTGTAGTTGCCTAAACTTAGGCAAAGCGTTTTGTAACATATGGTTACCAACCTCCGCTAGCGCCACCGCCACCAAAGCCGCCACCGCCAAAGCCACCGCCAAAGCCGCCACCGCCGCCAAAACTACCTCCGCCACCAAAGCTGCCGCCACCACCACCAAAGCCACCGCTACGGCCAAGACTGCTTAGTACTATAATATCTAGTAAGCTTCCGCCACCGCCGCCGCCACGACCTCCACGGCCGCTTTTGCTTATTAAGGATATAATAATAATGATGAAAATAAGAACAATAAAGAAGGGAATAGGTGATCCTTGCTTGCCAAAATCGCGGTCTTCTTTAAATTCACCCTTTAAGGCAGCAAAAATAGCATCACTCCCTTTGTCTAATCCCGCATAGAAATTTCCAGTTTTAAATTCAGGAATCATAATGCGGTTTATGATACGTTCTGCCATTAAATCTGTAATGCGGTATTCTATACCATAACCGGTATTAATATCTACTTTGCGGTCGTCTTTTGCAAGTGTTATTACAATCCCGTTGTCTTCACCATCTTGCCCAATGCCCCATTTCTGTCCCCATTCGGCTCCAAGCAATGAGATATCTTCGCCTTTAGTAGAGCCTATAATTAAACAAACTATTTGGGTAGAGGTAGAATCTGCATACCTAATGAGCTTACTTTCTAAAGCATTTTTTTGAGAAGGCGTGAGTAAATTTATATAATCGTAAACCGAAGTTTCTTTTTCGGGCTTAGGAGGAATATCATACTGAGCCAAGACACTTTCAGATACAAGCGAAATTGTAAATACTATTAAAAGGAGTTTATATTTCAGTAGAAAATGTGTCATTTAAGTAAGTGTACTAACTTTAAGGGGTTTTGGTAAAAGCTGAGGCAATGGTTATTGACAAAACTAAGCTACCGAGATATCATCTGGCAGTTCATTTTTATCATCTTTTTTATACGGAAAATGTTTTTTTAATTGTTCTCCCGCTTTTAGGATACCTTCCACCAAACCTTGTTTCATATCACCATTTTTAAAATGAGTGACTATAATGTCTTTAGTGCTTTCCCAAAAATCTTGACCTACGATGTCGTTGATTCCTTTATCGCCCATAATTACAAGAGTTCGGTCGTCAACGGCTACGTATATAAGTACTCCATTACTCGCTTCTGTATTGTACATATTAAGCATATCAAAAACTTCTGCTGCGCGGTCAAAGGCATCTATGTGTTCGTTTGGTTCTTCTGCAGAAATGGAACTAGCTTCTAAGTGAACCCGTATTTCGCCCGAGGTATTTTTTTCAGAAATACGAATGGCTTCAATTATGGCAGCTTCTTCTTCTGAAGTAAGAAAATCTTCAACTTTAGACATGTTTATGTTTTTTATGTAACCCTTAGATTATTTGTCTTTCCCGAAGTTAAAATCTACTTCTGGTGCATCTTCACTACCTTCATCTGCTTTAAAGTATGCTTTTTCAGGGAAGCCTAAGAAACCAGCAAATGCCTTTGTAGGGAATTGGTTAACTTCAGTATTAAATAATCGTGCTTCTTCGTTAAACCTATTGCGCTCTACATTAATGCGGTTTTCGGTACGCTCCAGTTCGTTTATTAATTCCTTGAAATTTTCGTTGGCTTTTAAGTCTGGATATCTTTCAAAAACGGCCAGTAAACGCGCAAGAGCCGAAGTTACACCTGCCTGTGCTTGTTGGTATTGCGCAAGCTGTTCTGGGGTAATATTTGAAGGGTCTATAGTAACAGAAGTGGCTTTGCTACGCGCTTGGGTAACTTGTATAAGGGTTTCCTGCTCAAACTCTGCATACCCCTTTGCGGTGTTTACAATGTTTGGAATTAGGTCTGCTCTTCGTTGGTATGAGCTTTCTACATTTGCCCATTGTGCTGTAGCTTTTTCGTCTAGTACTACTAATTGGTTATTGAGTTTGGCCATATAGCCCCCTATTATTAATATTACTCCTAAGATAATTAAAACGGGAATCCATTTTTTCATGATGAGGTTGGTTTTATAATTGTTCTTTAATTTTTAATAATTCTGCTTTTACCGTTTCTAATTTACGGATAATCTCAAATTGTGCTAATGTTTTTTGTTTGTTTTCCTTTAAATGAATTTTAGCACCATCTAACGTAAAACCGCGTTCTTTCACTAAATGATAGATAAGTTCTAGGTTTTTTATGTCTTGTGGTGTAAACTTGCGATTGCCTTTAGCGTTTTTTTTGGGCTTAAGCACATCAAATTCTTTTTCCCAAAAACGTATTAGCGAAGTGTTCACGCCAAATGCTTCAGCTACTTCGCCAATATTGTAATAGAGTTTTTCGGGTAATTCTATATGCATTCTAATTTAAATTAATAAGACCTATTACGCGGGGGGGCTGATGCGAAAATTAATCTAATGATTGGTTTTCTTCTTGCGATTTTTTCAATATCTCGGCAAATTCTTCCGAAGTTAAACTTCCGTAATAAAAGTTTATAGGGTTTATGCGTTCGCCGTCTTTAAATACCTCATAATGGCAGTGTGGGGCTTCACTACGTCCTGTGCTGCCTACAAAACCTATAATGTCTCCTCGCGACACTTTTTGACCCGAGCGAACATTGTACTTGTATAAATGCGCATAGAGACTTTCATAGCCATAGCCGTGGTCTATAACTATGTGGTTACCGTAGCCAGATGCCGTGTTGTCTGCGCGTGTAACTTTTCCGTCGCCAGTAGCATAAACCGGTGTGCCTCTAGGAGCCGTGAAATCCATACCGTAATGAAACTTTCGCGCTTTGGTAAAGGGGTCTGTTCGGTATCCAAATCCAGAAGCCATACGAGTAAGGTCTTCGTTTTTTACAGGCTGAATTGCGGGTATAGCGGCCAGAAGTTTTTCTTTTTTCTCTGCTAATTTAGCTATTTCATCTAATGATTTTGATTGTACCACAATCTGCTTGGTTAAAATATCTAAGTTTTTAGTGGTGTTAATTATCAGTTTTGAATTGTTAAAACCTTCCAGATCTTTATAACGGTTTATCCCTCCAAAACCTGCTTTTCGTTGTTCTTCGGGTATGGGATTGGTTTCAAAATACACCCGATAAAGATTGTTGTCTCTTTCTTCAACTTCAGCAAGAACGGCTTGTGCTTGCTCCATTTTTTTATTTAAAAGCTCAAACTGAAGCTCTAAGTTGTTTAACTCGCGTTGTAGCGCTAATTCCTTTGGGGTTTGTACAGAAGGTAGGTTTATATATACCAAAAGCAACAAAAAGCCACTTAAAAACATACCCAAAATACTAAGAGCGAAAATCTTTAGTTTTCGTCCTTTTTTCTTTTCTATTTTTCTATACGAAAGCGTTTCGCTATCGTAGTAATATTTAACCTTAGACATGCATTAAAAAATTGCTATTTTTGCGCCTTGTTAGTTAGCGCGAATTAAAGGTAACGTTTTTACAAATATAGAAATTGTTTCTTAGTACGTCCAAAACTTAATTTTAGCATAACTTTATAATAATTGAAACATTTAGTCTTACAGTATAAGATTGCAGTAAAATGTCTGTTAATAATGTTTTGGGCTAGTTCTCAAAAAAAAAAATAATAAAATAGAAACATGAAGTCTCAGGAAATACGCTCACAGTTTTTAGAATTTTTTAAGTCGAAACAACACCTCATTGAGTCTTCTGCGCCAATGGTAGTTAAAAACGACCCAACCCTAATGTTTATTAACAGTGGAATGGCGCCATTTAAAGAGTATTTCTTAGGAAATGGCAAGCCTAAAAGCACCCGAATTACAGATACTCAAAAATGTCTTCGCGTTAGTGGAAAACACAATGATCTGGAGGAAGTAGGGATGGATACTTACCACCACACTATGTTTGAAATGCTAGGAAACTGGAGTTTTGGCGATTACTTTAAGAAAGAAGCTATTTCTTGGGCGTGGGAATTTTTAACAGATGTATTAAAAATTGATAAAGATATACTTTATGTCACCATTTTTGAAGGCGATGAGAGTGAAGGTCTAGAACGCGATACCGAAGCTTTTGACCTTTGGAAACAATTTGTACCCGAAGACCGAATTTTAAACGGAAATAAAAAAGATAATTTCTGGGAAATGGGTGAGCAAGGTCCATGTGGACCTTGTAGTGAAATACATGTGGATATTCGTTCTGCAGAAGAAAAGGCTAAAATTCCTGGTAAAGATTTAGTGAATCACGACCACCCACAAGTAGTGGAAATCTGGAACTTGGTTTTTATGCAGTTTAACCGTAAAGCAAATGGAAGTCTTGAAAAATTACCTGCACAGCACGTTGATACGGGTATGGGTTTTGAGCGTTTGTGTATGGTTATGCAAAACAAGCAAAGTAATTACGACACAGATGTTTTTACGCCCCTTATTAGTGAGATTGGCACTATTACCAATACAAATTACGGCAAAGATGAAAAACAAGATATAGCTACACGTGTTATTGCAGATCACGTACGCGCTGTTGCTTTTTCTATTGCCGATGGTCAATTGCCAAGTAATACTGGTGCGGGCTACGTAATACGAAGAATTTTGCGAAGAGCGATTCGTTATGGCTTTACATTTTTAGATAAAAAAGAACCCTTTATTTATAAATTGATAGAAACCTTAGCTGGGCAAATGGGAGCTGCTTTTCCTGAGCTTATCTCTGAAAAAATATTAATCACAAACGTTATACGTGAAGAAGAAAACTCCTTTTTACGCACCCTAGAGCAAGGTTTGGTTTTGCTGGAAAACATAATTGGAATCTCTAAAACTAAAGAGATATCTGGTAAAAAGGCTTTCGAATTATACGACACTTTTGGGTTTCCAATAGATTTAACGGCTTTAATTTTAAGAGAACGAGGCTATACCTTAAATGAAAAAGAATTTGACAAAGAGCTTCAGAAACAAAAAGATCGCTCAAGGGCTGCAACAAAAGTAGCTACTGGAGATTGGGTTATTTTAAAAGAAGATGATGAAGAAGAATTTATAGGTTATGATACTTTAGAAACTCAAGTGCGCATTACGCGTTACCGAAAGGTAGAAAGCAAAAAGGAAGGCGAAATGTACCAACTTGTTTTTAACTTAACTCCATTTTACCCAGAAGGTGGTGGTCAAATAGGGGATAAAGGATATTTAGAAGCGGCAGATGGGGGTGTAACTTATATTTTAGATACTAAGAAAGAGACTAATTTAATTATACATTTTACAAAAACGCTTCCGCGTAACCCAGAAAGTGCTTTTAAAGCAGTTGTAGATAAACAACAGCGTAGCCGCACATCATCAAACCATACAGCAACACATTTGCTACACCAAGCATTGCGTAATGTTTTGGGAGAACATGTAGGGCAAAAAGGAAGTTTGGTTTTAGGTCGTAGTTTGCGTTTCGACTTTTCGCATTTTGCTAAGGTTAGCGATGAGGAGTTAAAAAAAGTTGAAGATTTTGTAAATGCTAGAATTCGTGAAGGCATTGCTTTAGAGGAAAGACGAAACATTCCTTATCAGCAAGCTATAGATGAAGGTGCAATAGCTTTGTTTGGTGAAAAATACAGCGATACTGTTCGCGCAATAAAGTTTGGAAAGTCTATGGAATTATGTGGTGGAACTCACGTTGAGAACACTAATGATATTTGGCATTTTATCATAACTTCAGAAGCAGCGGTTGCTTCGGGAATTAGAAGAATTGAAGCTATTACCGGCGATGCAGCAAAACAGTATTTTATAGATAGAAGCGAATCTTTTTCATTGCTTAGAAAAGCATTGAATAATGCTAAGGACCCTGTAAAAGCTGTAGAGAGTTTACAAGAAGAAAACAGCAGTCTTCAGAAACAAATTCAACAGTTGCTTAAGGATAAAGCAAAGAATTTGAAAGGCGATCTTAAAGCCGAAATTAAAGAAGTAAACGGCGTGAATTTCCTAGCTAAAAAAATTGATTTAGATGCAGGAGGTATGAAAGATTTAGCGTTTGAAATGGGCGGTGAAACTGAAAATTTATTTTTGGTTCTAGGGGCCGAGAAGGATGGAAAAGCTCTATTGGCTTGCTATATTTCAAAAGAATTAGCAGAGGCAAAAAGTCTAGATGCTGGAAAAATTATTCGCGAACTAGGAAAACACATTCAAGGTGGCGGTGGAGGTCAGGCTTTCTTTGCCACTGCGGGAGGTAAAAATCCAGCGGGCATAGATGAAGCGCTTTCCACGGCAAAACAATATATAGAATAGGCCCGCAAAGGCGAGAAAAAACAATGAAACTTCAAACCGAAATACCACTTAAACCCGAAGCGAATCAAATTGATTACTCTTCAAAAACACTTTTGTTGGGAAGTTGTTTTTCGGAAAATATAGGTGCGAAGTTTAGTTATTTTAAGTTTCAGAATCTGCAGAATCCCTTTGGCGTAATTTTCAATCCAGTTTCTATTGAAAAATTAATTAAACGGGCAATTAACAACAGCCTGTTTTCTGAAGAAGATATATTCCTGCACAACGGGGTTTGGAAGTGTTTTGAGGTGCATTCAGAGCTTTCTTGTGTAACTAAAGCACAGTTTATAGAAAATCTTAATACTGCTTTACACAGTCTTCGCGAAGCGCTTTATACGTCAACACATATTGTGTTTACCTATGGAACTTCATGGGTGTATCGCAGTATAGAAAACAATGAAGTTGTTGCAAATTGTCATAAACTACCACAGATAAATTTTGAAAAAAAACTGCTTTCTATAGCGGCTATTTCAAAAAGTATAGAAAACACAATTGAGGCTATTTCAACTATAAATACAAAGGCAAACTTGCTCTTTACGGTTTCGCCAGTGCGCCATTTAAAAGACGGTTTTACAGAAAATTCATTGAGTAAAGCGCATTTGCTTTCGGCTATTCATCAAGCTATAGGGCAATTCTCTTCTGAAGAGTTTCAGCTAAATTACTTCCCTTCGTTTGAAATTATGATGGATGAACTACGCGATTACAGGTTTTATACTGAAGATATGCTTCACCCTAGCGGAACGGCAATTGAAATTATCTGGCAGAAATTTTCTAAAGTTTGGATTGCTGTTGAAACCGAATCTTTACAAAAAGAAATAGCTACTATACAAAGTGGTCTTCGACATAAACCTTTTAATCCAGAAAGCGAGGAGAACCTTAAGTTTTTGACTAATCTACGAACAAAGATTTCTTTGGTTCAACAACAATTTCCACACATAACATTTTAGAAAAAGTACTTTAAGTACAGTTTTATTTTAGAATACGTCAATTGCCTTATTGTAAAACAGTTGGTCTTGGGGCAACTTTGCATTGCAAATAATCACTTACACACTGTAGTGACAACTAAAACCAATTATCATGAAATTAATTAACAAAACAATTTTTGTATTCATGGCTGTAGTAGCCTTAAGCGTAACATCATGTAAAAAAGACGACGATGGTGGAGGCGGAGGTGGAGCTGTTGCAGGAACAGTTAAAGCCAAAGTATCTGGGTCTGATTACAAATCGGAAGTTACATTAACTTCTGCTATCCGAGTAGATGTTGATGGTACCAGTAGCGTAACAATTACATCAAATACAATGAATGGAAGGAATCTGACCCTTTCTATTATGACTGGATTTGATGGGGTAGGTACCTATAATATTGGCGGAGGCGCTAATGTATTTGGCAACGCTAGCTATACTGAGGTAGATATAGCAAACCCAACAGATGCACAAATCTGGGTAGCTCCTTATGACGAGAGTGTTGCTGGAGAAATAAAAGTTTCTGAAGTTACTTCTACCAATATTAAAGGCACATTTAATTTCCGTGGAAAAAATGCCGATGGTAGCTTTAAAGATATTACTGATGGATCGTTTAATGTAGATTTTCAGTAATACGTTTAGACAGTTTTAAATTTGGGGTTTTTACGTGAACCGGGGATGAAAAAAGATTTTGTCTTCGGTTTTTATATATACATTTTAAAACAGCTGGAAATGAGGTGTTTTTAATTGTTATAGAATGATTATTAATAAGTTATGATATGTTAATGCTATTGATTTTAATTGTAACTTAGTATATCATTGTTAAAAATATGAACGAGTAATCTATTAACCAGATTATTTTTCAAGCTGCAATCGAAATGAGGAGCGATTGCAGACTAGAAAAACCCCATAGGATACTGTGGGGTTTATTTTTTTAGATATTTCTGTAGAAATAAGGCAGTTGCCTTACATTTAGTATTAAAAAAGAAAATTATCTTTAATGTTCAGAATCAAAAATTAACTTATGACTTTACAACTTTTTTTTACATTGCTAATTCTCTTCGCAATTATTGGTTTGGTTATTTGGTTTTACAATCAAAAGAGTATATCAGCAGTTTCGCATCATAGAACGATAAATGTTTTAGAAAACGCTATTTCAATTAATAGAAATCAAATTGAATGCAGAAAACTTTATTTAAATAAATACCGTTTTTTAGATTATAACCTGCAAGAAGCCCTAGTGGTTCAGACTAATATAGAGCTATAAAATATGTTTAGATATCTACTTCTTTTATTGTTGTTTGTAAATAGTACAAATCTTCTCTCTCAGAATAAAAAACAGATTGATTCTATAAATAATCTTTACGTTCAGGGGTTAAATATTCCGCAAGACTCTATAGTTTCTTTGTTTCAGGAAAATTTAGAAGAAGCAAAAAAAATAGGGTACAAGCTAGGTATGGCAGATGCCTACTCACAGCTGAGTTTGATATACGGTTATCAAGGTAAATTTGAGCAAAGCACAAAAAGTGCTATAGATGGAATCAAAATTTACGAGTCTCTAAATAAATTAGATAGAGTTGCCGGATATTATGCCGAAATGGGGTATAGTATGAAATACCGCGATTTAAAAAAAGGGCTCTACTATATGCAAAAAGGAAAAGCTATAGCCGAAGCTAATGGTTTTGAAAATGAGCTGAAAGATATTTATAATAATTACGGCGTTTTAAAGGAAATAAATAAGGAGCTAGATAGTGCTTTGTTTTATTTTAATAAAGGCTTAGAGATAAAATTGAAATTAAACGATACCATAGGCGTTCCCTACAGTTGGAGTAATATAGCGGGTGTTTATGGCTTACAGAAAGATTTTTCAAAATCGAGAGCATACTTCAATAAAGCGCTACAACAAAGGTTAGCGTGGGCAGATTCTATAGGAGTTGCGGAAAATTACACTCAATTAGGGGAGGTTTTTATGGTTGAAAAAAAATGGAGTGAAGCAATACCTTTTATGCACAAATCCTTGCCTATTTCTATTAAGAAGCAATACCAAAACCTAACGCAGTACAATTACAAAATGCTTTCAGATATATACAAAGAGTTAAATAATACCGACTCTGCCTTGTATTATTTTGAAAAATATTCAACGGTTAAAGATAGTGTGCATAGCCTTAAAGTACAGGAAAGTATCGCTGCCTTAAATATAGAGTTTGAAACCGAAAAAAAGCAGAACGAAATTTTAAAACAACGTACACTGCTAGCCGAAAAAGATTTGGAAGTAGGTAGAAAAAATACTCTTATATACGGTAGTTTAGGCCTAGCATTGATACTGGGCTTATTGGGTTATTTGCTTTATAAACAACAAAAACTAAAAAACCATCAGCTTCAGAAGGAAAGTGAATTAAAAACGGCTTTATCGCAAATAGAAACTCAAAACAAACTACAAGAGCAGCGTTTGCGTATCTCTAGAGATCTTCACGATAATATTGGGGCTCAACTTACTTTTATAATTTCTAGTATAGATAATTTAAAGTTTGGTTTTCCAGATATCAATCAAAAATTAGGTGATAAGCTAACTAGCATCAGCAGTTTTACATCTCAAACAATTTATGAATTGCGAGATACTATATGGGCTATGAATAAAGAAAGTATCACTTTTGAAGATCTACAAGCGCGTATAGCCAACTTTATAGAACACGCTAAGAATGCTTCAGAAGCAATAGAGTTTTCTTTTAATATAGATGCTAAGCTTAGTGAATCGCATATTTTTTCTTCTGTAGAGGGAATGAATATTTACCGTATTATACAAGAAGCCGTAAACAACGCATTAAAGTACGCTTCTGCAGATAAAGTTGAAGTGAATATCGCTGTTAAACAAAATCAGTATGAAATTATTATTGCCGATAACGGTAAAGGTTTTAATCCTAAAGAAGTAGACTTAGGCAACGGTTTAAACAATATGAAAAAAAGAGCAACTGAGATAGGAGGGAAACTTCAGATAGAATCTTCACCTAAAGGAAGCTTTATAACACTTAAGCTCCCCGTTTTAAATGCCTAACCGCGTTTATAAGGCATTTGCCCTATTTTTATAATGAGTTTTAAATTGTATTTTTAGTGTCTTTAATTGCTAATTAGCCAAAGATGCTTAAAATTGCTATAGTAGATGACAATGCCTTCCTTATAAATGCTGTTAAGGAGAAACTTTCTTTTTTTGATGATGTAACGGTAAAACACACCTCGGTAAATGGCAGTGAGCTCCTTACAAAACTTCAGGAAAACCACAACCTTCATTTAATTTTAATGGATATAGAGATGCCAGTGTTAAACGGCATTGAAACTACACAAATAGTAAAACAGAAATACCCGCATATTAAAATTATAATGCTCACAGCTTTCGATAATGACGAGCATATTTTTAATGCCATAAAAGCTGGTGCTGATGGGTATTTATTAAAAGAAATTAATCCGAAAGATTTATACCAAGGCATACAGGAAACATTAAATGGGGGCGCGGCTATGAACCCTTCCATTGCCTTGAAAACTTTGAAATTGCTCAGAAACCCTATAGACATTCAGAATATGCGCGACAAAGAAGAGATTTCGCTTTCTAATCGTGAAGTAGATGTCTTAGAGCAGTTGAGCAAAGGCTTGAGTTATACGGTAATTGCCAATCACCTTTTTCTTTCGCCTAGTACAGTGAGAAAACATATTGAAAATATCTACAAAAAGCTACAAGTGCACAGTAAGATTGAAGCGGTACAAAAGGCGAAAAATCACAATATTATTTAGGCTAGCCAATAGAAAAAACCTCAAATTTTAGAATATACTTCTAAAATTTGAGGTTTAACTTTTCTTGAAAACAGCGGGCTTTAATTAAAAAAGCAGTCTGTAAAAACTATAGGTTAAAGGCTTCCTTCACTTTATCTACAAAATCTAGTTTCTCCCAAGTGAAAAGTTCCACTTCTTTTTCTATTTTTCCGTTGTAAGGACTTTCAAAAACCTTTGTTACAGTTTGAGGTAAACGTCCCATATGGCCGTAGGCAGCAGTTTCAGAATAGATTGGGTTTCTCAACTTCAATCTAGATTCTATGGCTGCAGGGCGCATATTAAATATAGTGGCTACTTTTTTTGCAATCTCTCCATCAGTAAGACTAAGGTTAGAAGAGTTATAAGTATTAACCAATATAGAAGTAGGTTCTACCACGCCAATTGCGTAACTTACTTGTACTAAAATTTCGTCTGCAACACCTGCTGCAACAAGGTTTTTAGCAATATGTCTAGCGGCATAAGCGGCACTTCTATCTACTTTACTAGGGTCTTTACCACTAAAGGCGCCACCACCGTGAGCTCCTTTGCCACCGTAAGTATCTACAATAATTTTTCTACCTGTTAAGCCTGTATCTCCGTGAGGTCCACCAATTACAAATTTTCCCGTAGGATTTATATGGTAAACAATCTCATCGTTAAATAATTTCTGAACATATTCAGGAAGTTGTTCCTTCACTCTAGGAATCAAAATTTCTGTAATATCCTTCTTTATTTTAGCGAGCATTTTTTCGTCTTCATCAAACTCATCGTGCTGCGTAGAAACTACGATAGCCACTATTTTTTGCGGAATATTATCGTCGCTATACTCTATGGTAACCTGACTTTTTGCGTCTGGACGTAAGTATTTTATTGCTGAGTCTTCACGGCGAAGCGCTGCAAGCTCGATTAGTATTTTATGCGAAATATCTAAGGCCAAAGGCATATAGTTTTCGGTTTCTTTTGTAGCGTAGCCAAACATCATTCCTTGGTCTCCTGCGCCTTGTTCATCTTTGTTTTCGCGATCTACACCTTGGTTTATATCTTGCGATTGCTCGTGTATTAATGAGATTACACCACAAGAATCGCCGCTAAATTTATAAGCGCCTTTAGTGTATCCTATTTTGTTAATTACATCGCGCGCAATGGTTTGTACATCTAGGTAAGTATTGCTTTTTACTTCTCCAGCTAAAACTACTTGCCCTGTTGTAACTAAGGTTTCACAAGCAACTTTGCTCTCTGGATCGAAAGCTAAAAAATTATCTAAAAGCGCATCGCTAATTTGATCTGCAACTTTGTCTGGGTGTCCTTCAGAAACACTTTCAGAAGTAAATAAATAGGCCATAAAATGGGTTTAAATTTTTGTTTTGTTGAAGATTTGACGGGTGGGGCCTAAGGGAGGTTCTACTGCCTTTAGCATTTTTAATTCCACCAGATAGTGTGGAATCTCATCCTCGGTAAGCCCGATTCTGAAGAGGTCGCAATCAGTCAAATCTTTCCTCTTAAATTATTCAATGGCAAAAGTAAAAAAATTAAATGAACCGCAATTTTATTTAAAGTTTTTTAGGAAAATATTTGGTTATTAAATTTTTCTAACGGTATATTTGCACTCACAAAGTTCAGAACTTTATTGAAATGTTATCAAGAAAGGCCGAGGGAATAGACCCTATGACGCCTTAGCAACCCTTTCTCCGGAATGAAGGTGCTACATTCTACAACTATTTTTGAAATTTTCAAAAATTGATGATAGATAACGACAAGACAGTTTCTTTTCTGAATCTGCTTTTCATTTTTTCTTTTTAACATTTTTCTATTGTCCCGAATTTACTTCGGGATTGATCTTTTGTTTTAATCTATTTATTAACTCAAAAAATTAGAAAAATGAGTACACAAAACAAATTAGCAACAAACTTGTTGCACGCAGGACACGATGTAACCGCAAACGGAGGTACTAGAGCGGTGCCAATTTACCAAACTTCAAGTTACGTTTTTAAAAACAGCGACCACGCTGCAAACCTTTTTAATCTCTCCGAGCCTGGATATATTTATTCCCGGCTTAACAATCCCACTTGCGATATTTTAGAACAGCGATTGGCTGCTATAGAAGGCGGTATAGGCGCTGTTACCACTGCATCTGGGGCATCGGCAATTTCAACCACCTTGCTTACCCTACTTCGCGCTGGCGATCATATTGTTGCGTCTAGTAGTCTCTACGGAGGTACTTTTAACTTGCTAAACGTAACCCTTGCGAGATTAGGGATTACAACCACTTTTGTAGATGCTTCTGAGGTGAGTAATTTTGGCAAAGCAGTGAAAGAAAACACACGTGCTATTTTTATAGAATCCTTAGGAAACCCTAAGCTAGATGTTTTAGATATAGCGGCAATTGCTGTGGAAGCAAAAGCAAATAAAATACCGCTTATTGTAGATAATACAGTTGCATCTCCAGCATTGCTAAACCCTATAGAGTACGGTGCTAATATTGTAATCCATTCGCTGACAAAATATATAAACGGAAACGGTACTACTCTTGGGGGCGCAGTTATAGACGCGGGAACTTTTGATTGGACCAATGGTAAGTTTCCAGAGTTCACAGAACCATCTGCAGGCTATCACGGTTTGGTTTATGCCGAAGCTTTAAAAGAAGCTGCTTTTATAGCAAAACTTCGTATAGAAGGGCTTCGCGATTTTGGTGCGGCTTTGAGTCCGTTTAGTGCTTTTCAGATTATACAAGGCTTGGAAACATTAGAAATTCGGATTAAAAAACACAGCGAAAACGCTCTAAATTTTGCAAAATGGCTTCAAAGTCGCGATGAAGTAACTTGGGTAAATTACCCAGGATTAGAGGATAATGCCTATTACACACTTGCGCAAAAATACCTTCCTAAAGGCCAGAGTGGCTTGGTGACTTTTGGTGTAAAAGGAGGATATGAAACAGCTAAAAAAGTAGTAGATAGCGTAAAACTGTTTTCACTTTTAGCAAATATAGGCGATACAAAATCACTTATAATTCATCCGGCAAGTACCACCCATCAACAGCTTAGTGTGGCAGACCAAGCTTCTACAGGAGTGAGTCAAGATTTATTGAGGCTCTCTGTTGGTTTGGAGAATATTGAAGATTTAAAAGCAGATTTAGAGCAGGCATTTAGCAGTGTTTTTAAAGAACAATTGGCATAACAGCCAATAGCTATTATTCAAGACTAATAACAATTAAAAGAATGTCTAAAATTTCAAAACTTACAATTGCTGCTTACAAAAGTAAAAGCGGGATTCACTTTAAAGACCTTCCATTAAGCTATCAGCTTTTTGGTGAGGAATTGGGGACGGCTCCCGTAGTACTTGTTACACATGCCCTTAGCGGAAACAGCAATGTAAGTGGTGAAAAAGGCTGGTGGAATGCTTTAATTGGTTCAAAAAAATGTATAGATACCAATAAATACACTGTTATTTGTTTCAATATTCCTGGTAATGGATATGATGAATTTTTAATAGCTAATTATAAAGACCTGACTGTATACGATGTTGCTCAATGGTTTTTAATAGGCTTGCAGCAGCTTAAAATACAGTCGGTTTTTGCGGCTATTGGTGGCTCTTTAGGGGGAAGTATCCTTTGGCAAATGGCAGTTTTAAAACCTGCGTTGTTTGAGCATTTAATTCCCATAGCTACAGACTGGAAGGCTACAGATTGGGTGATAGCGCAATGTAGAGCACAAAAACAGATTTTAAATAATTCTGTAAATCCTGTTCACGATGCGCGGGTGCATGCTATGACTTTTTATAGAACACCTCAGTCTTTTAAACAGAAATTCAATAGAAGTTTTAAAACTGAAGAAGATGTATTTAGTGTGGAAAGTTGGTTGCTCTATCACGGAGCTACTTTACATAAACGCTTTCAGCTAGAAGCATACAAATTTATGAATCACTTGTTGATGACAGCAAATATTGAAACCGATGAGGCAGATTTTAGCACTTTAGCATCAAATATAAAGGGAGCTATTTATTTGATAGGAATAGACAGCGATGGGTTTTATATAAACGATGAGATAAAAGAAACATATTCTTTATTAAAACCTGTGAAAAACAAGCTGCGTTTTGCCGAAATAAATTCCATACACGGCCATGATGCCTTTTTAATAGAATACGAACAATTGACGGGAATTCTGAACCCTATATTTAATTCAGAAAAAACACAAATACAAAAATCATGAGCACTCAAGTAGTAGACAATTCAGCAGTAAGCCGAATTGACTTAAGCAGCATAAAAAAGAAAAAAATAAACATAGCCGTATTTGGTCATGGCAATGTAGGAGGGCGTTTAATAACGCAAATTTTTAATTCAAAAGAAGAGATTTCTAGAAGAAGAGATGTAGTGCTAAATATTTTTGCAATTGCAAATTCAAGAACGGTATTGCTTGACCAAAAGGGAGTGGGTGAAAACTGGTTGGAAGAAAAAGCTAAAACAGGTGTATCTTATACACCAGGAGATGTAATTTCTTTTGCCAAAACTAACAACCTACAGAATCTAATATTGGTAGATAACACAGCAGATTCGCAATTTGTACAAAATTATTCCACTTTTGTGGACAATGGTTTTCATTTAGTGTCTTCAAATAAAATTGCAAATACCTTAGATTTAAATTTTTACCAAGAGCTTCGGAAAAAACTTATTTCAAAAAAGCGTGAGTATTTATACGAAACAAATGTAGGAGCGGGGCTTCCGCTTATAGATACCATTAAGCTCTTGCATCTTTCGGGTGAAAACATCACGCGTATTCGCGGTGTGTTCTCAGGTTCGTTGAGTTATATTTTCAATACTTTTTCTGAAGAAGACAGATCTTTCAGTGCCGTTTTAAAAGCGGCTATAAGCAACGGCTACACAGAGCCAGACCCTCGCGAAGACCTTTGTGGTAACGACGTAGGGCGTAAATTGCTTATCTTAGCTCGCGAATTAGATTTACACAACGAGTTTGATGATATTTCCATTCAAAACCTGATACCAAAAGCCTTGCGTAATGTTTCTAAGGATGAATTTTTAGAGCGTTTACCAGAGTTGGATGTCCCTTTTCAGATTAAGAAAAAAAACCAAACAAAAGATACTGTTTTCCGTTATGTTGCAGATCTACATGGCGACTTGTCTAAGGAGACAACGGCATTGCTAGATGTAAGTTTAGCCTCAGTGCCAAAAAACAGTATGCTGGGAGCGTTAAAGGGAAGCGATTCTATATTTGAAATTTACACTCAGAGTTACGGCGACAACCCAATTGTTATACAAGGTGCTGGCGCTGGAGCTACGGTTACAGCAAGAGGTGTTTTTGGCGATATTTTGCGACTAAGCGATAAAGAAAATTAATCCTACAATAGTGTACCCTGCTCATTATGGCAGGCTCTAAGTGGGTCTAAAAAACGTAATAGATGAAAGTTAGCCTTAACAGAATTAACAACAAGTATTTATTTGAAGCAAAAGGTGCTTCTGGAGTAAGGGTATTAATAGACAGTAAAACAGACGAACCCTCAAAAGGCGCTAGCCCAATGGAGCTTTTGCTAATGGGAGTTGGTGGCTGTAGCGCAATAGATGTGGTTTCTATTTTAAACAAACAACGGCAGGAAGTTACTTCTTACCGCATGGAAGTGGAAGGAAGTAGAAAAGAAGTGCGAGAAGCCAAGCCTTTTGAAGCTGTACATGTAAGCATTTATCTTGAAGGTAAAATTGATGAAGCAAAAGCAGTACGCGCAGCAGAATTGAGTTTTGAAAAATACTGTTCAGTTTCTATCACTATGGAAGCTACTGTAAAAATAACCTACAGCATTGTTTTAAACGGAAAAGCATTATGAAACAAGTAGAAACTGAAGCCATTCGCATACAGGCGAGGCGCAGTGAGCACAAGGAACATTCTGTTCCGCTTTATTTAACCTCGAGCTTTGTGTTTGACGATGCCGAAGATATGCGTGCTTCTTTTGCAGAAGAAAAGGAAGCCAATATTTACAGTCGTTTTACAAACCCAAATACCTCAGAGTTTGTAGCGAAAATCTGTGCGATGGAAGGTGCCCAAGCTGGTTATGCCTTTGCTACTGGCATGGCTGCTGTGTTTTCTACTTTTGCCGCTTTGTTAAACAGTGGCGATCACATAGTCTCTTGCCGAAGTGTTTTTGGCTCAACCCATAGCTTGTTTACTAAATTTCTTCCCAAGTGGAATATAAGTACATCTTTTTTTAAAATAGATGAAATAGAAACAATCGAATCTTTAATTACGCCAAGCACAAAAATACTTTATGCCGAAACCCCAACAAATCCTGCGGTTGCCATTTTAGACCTCGAGAAGCTAAACACTATTGCTAAAAAACACAAGCTTCTTTTGGTAATAGACAATTGCTTCGCAACACCTTATTTACAAAACCCTATAAAGTTTGGTGCAGACCTTGTAATCCATTCTGCTACAAAACTAATAGACGGACAAGGCAGAGTCTTGGGAGGTGTTACGGTAGGGGAAAAACAATTGATACGCGAAATTTATTTATTTGCCAGAAATACAGGGCCGGCACTGTCGCCATTTAACGCTTGGGTGCTTTCAAAGAGCCTGGAAACACTTGCAGTAAGAGTTAAAAAGCAGAGTAAGAGCGCGTTAAAAATAGCACGGTTTTTGGAGGCTAATGAACAGGTTTCGGAAGTGCGTTACCCTTTTTTGCCTTCGCATCCACAGTATGAAGTGGCAAAAAAACAAATGAAAATGGGTGGTACCCTTATTGCATTTCAACTTAAAGGAGGGCTAGCGGCTGGAAGTGCGTTTTTAAATGCCTTAAGCCTGTGTTCACTTTCGGCAAACCTTGGAGATTCGCGTACCATAGTAACGCATCCCGCATCTACAACACATAGTAAATTAAGTGTAGAAGAGCGGCGCGAAGCTGGAATTACAGATGGATTGGTTCGTGTTTCTATAGGTTTAGAACACTTAAAAGATATAAAACAAGATTTAAAATATGCGCTCAATGCGCTTAATAAGTAGTATGAAAAAAGTAACTCCTCAAAATGTACATCAACTCAATGAAAAATATAGAAGTAAAAGCCCCACGGAAATCATTGCAGCAGCGCTAAGCTTTTCAGAAAAACCTGTAGTTACAACTAGTTTTGGCGCTTATTCAGCAGCTTTGTTACACGCAGCTGTTAAGGTTAAAGAAGACATTCAGGTTATTTGGTGCGATACGGGTTACAATACATTAAAAACCTATGAGCACGCGCAGTACCTCATTGATAAATTAAATTTAAACATCGATATCTTTTCGCCTAAATACACAAATGCGTATATCGACAAAAATTTTGGTCGCCCTTCACTTGGAGATTCAAATTACGACGATTTTGCGAAAATTGTAAAATTAGATCCTTTTAAAGAATCATTTAAAAAACACAATCCAGACCTCTGGATTACCAACATTAGAAAAAACCAAACAGAATACCGCGATACAGCAGCTATTTTTAGTTTAAGCAAAGACGGAATTTTAAAAGTGAGCCCTTTTTATTTTTATACAAATGCAGAGTTAGAAGCTTATATTTTAATGAAAAACCTACCGTTGGAGTTCGACTATTTTGATCCCTTAAAGCTAAGTGATAAAATGGAGTGTGGTATCCATCTAAACAACTAAATCTTTTAGGCTAAAACTAGCATAAAACAGATATAAGTTGTTACTTTGTGTAAGTTCATATTCATGATTTAAAGTTATCAAGAAAGGCCGAGGGAATAGACCCTATGACGTCTTAGCAACCTCCCGCCTAGTCGGGGAAGGTGCTACATTCTATCCGCAGTAAACGGAATAGATAACAACAAACAGGTTCTTCAATCTCCTATTCTTGATGTTTTTTATTGTGGCGTGCCCCGTCAAAAACGGGTCGGGCTCTCGGCACTTGCTTTTATTTTTATTTTCAAAAAAATAAAGAGCTCAAACAAAGCCTCCATCCCTCACGCAACTTTTTGAACCTTAATAAACAATCAAGTAATGAATAAAATACAACAAGCACTTCAAGACCGAATATTAATCCTAGATGGAGCTATGGGCACTATGCTTCAACGGTATAATTTTACCGAAGAAGATTTTCGTGGAGCGCGTTTTAAGGATTTTCACAAATCGGTTAAAGGCAATAACGATCTGCTAACACTCACCCAACCGCAGGCCATAGCCGAAATAAACGCTAAGTATTTTGCGGCAGGAGCAGATATAGTAGAAACAAACACGTTTTCGGGTACCACCATTGCCATGGCAGATTACGATATGCAGGATTTGGTGTACGAAATAAACTATGAGTCGGCAAAAATCGCAAAAGGTGTAGCCGATGAATATACAAAAAACGAACCCGACAAACCGCGTTTTGTAGCTGGAGCCATAGGCCCAACAAACAAAACGGCAAGCATGAGTCCAGACGTAAACAATCCAGGATTTCGCGCTGTGTCTTTTGAAGAGTTGCGAATTGCCTACAAACAGCAATGCGAAGCCCTGATAGACGGCGGTGTAGATATACTATTAGTAGAAACCATTTTTGATACTTTAAACGCTAAAGCGGCACTTTTTGCGATAGACCAAATAAAGGAAGAACGCAATATAGACATACCCGTTATGATAAGCGGAACCATAACAGATGCTTCTGGGAGGACACTTTCTGGGCAAACCGCAGAAGCCTTTTTAATTTCAATATCACATATTCCGCTTATAAGTGTAGGTTTTAACTGTGCTTTAGGCGCCAAACAACTTTTACCTCACTTAGAAGTCATTGCTAACCGCACCAACTTAGCTGTAAGTGCGCACCCTAATGCAGGCTTGCCAAACGCATTTGGCGAATACGATGAAAGCCCTGCCAAAATGGCTTTGCAAATAGAAGAATATCTAGAAAAAAATCTAGTGAATATTATTGGCGGTTGTTGTGGCACAACTCCCGAGCACATAAAAGCTATTGCAACTGTAGCTTTAAACTACAAACCACGTGCGGTTTTTAACTCTAAAAACGCTGAAGTATGATTCCTGAAAAGCAAGAAGTAGAGGCAGCCTGTAAACGCGTAAAACCATATGTTCACAATACGGCGGTTTTACAATCTTCCTATATAAATAAACTTTCTGGCGCCCAAGTATTTTTTAAATGTGAAAACTTTCAGAAGATGGGTGCTTTTAAAATGCGAGGTGCAACAAACGCTATCTTACAGCTTACGGAAGCACAAAAAGCAGCAGGTGTTGTCACCCATTCTTCGGGTAATTTCGCGCAAGCTTTATCGCTGGCAGCACAAAACCTGGGTGTAAAAGCCTATATCGTCATGCCTAAAAATGCACCTCAGGTAAAAAAAGAAGCTGTAAAAGGCTATGGCGGAATAATAACCGAATCTGAGTCTACGCCTCTAGCGCGCGAGCAACAAGCGGAAAAAATTAGAAAGCAGACAGCAGCAACATTTATACACCCCTCAAACGATAAAAATGTAATTCTCGGTAATGCCAGTTCGGCGGCAGAATTGCTAGAAACCCAACCCGATTTAAATTTTATTTTCACACCGGTAGGTGGTGGTGGGTTAGTAGCTGGAACAGCACTTGCGGTAAAATATTTAGGCAAAAACTGTAAAACCATAGGCGCAGAACCTTTTGCAGTAGATGATGCCTACCGAAGCTTACAATCTGGAAAGATTGAGCGAAACCAAACCACAAACACTATAGCCGACGGATTAAAAACCTTTCTAGGCCATATAAATTTTCCCATCATAAAAGATTTAGTTCAGGAGATAATAAGGGTAGAAGAAACCGAAATTGTTGCGGCTATGAAGCTTATCTGGGAACGGATGAAAATAATTGTAGAACCTAGTAGTGCTGTTGCTTTAGCGGCTTTGCTGAAAAACAAAGAGCAGTTTAAAAACAAAAAAATAGGAATTATTCTTTCCGGTGGAAATGTAGACCTAAAGAATTTACCTTTTTAATCTCTCAATGGAATATGATGTTGAAATGAATAACAAAAGATATCTAAAATTAAGCGGTCTTGAGCCCCTTGTAATTACTCCCGAAAGCAATTTTATAAATGTGGGAGAGCGCACCAATGTAGCAGGTTCAAAGAAGTTTCTACGGCTTATAAAAGAGCGGAATTACGAAGAAGCACTTTCGGTAGCTCGCGAACAGGTGGAAAACGGAGCCCAAATCATTGACGTAAATATGGACGATGGTCTAATTGACGGCAAAGAGGCTATGGTAAATTTTTTAAACCTCGTTATTGCAGAGCCAGATATCTCGCGAGTGCCTATTATGATTGATAGTAGCAAATGGGATATCATTGAAGCAGGGCTACGCGTGGTACAAGGCAAGTGTGTTGTGAATTCTATAAGTTTAAAAGAAGGTGAAGCAGAATTTATAAAGCAGGCAAAATTGATTAAACGCTATGGTGCTGCAGTGATAGTAATGGCTTTTGACGAAGTAGGACAGGCAGATAACTACGAGCGAAGAATAGAAATTGCGGAGCGATCGTATAACATCTTAGTGAGTCAGGTAAAGTTTGCTCCAGAAGATATTATTTTCGATTTAAATATTTTTCCGGTTGCAACAGGTATGGATGAGCACCGAAAAAACGCAATAGACTTTATTGAAGCCACACGTTGGGTTCGGGAAAATCTGCCATATGTAAGTGTAAGCGGTGGGGTAAGCAATGTGTCGTTTAGTTTTCGAGGCAATAACCCTGTTCGGGAAGCAATGCATTCCGTTTTTTTATACCATGCTATTAAAGCGGGGATGAATATAGGTATTGTAAACCCATCTATGTTGGAGATTTACGACGATATTCCAAAGGACCTTTTAGCGCATGTAGAAGACGTAATGTTCGATCGTCGTGAAGATGCTACAGAACGTTTGCTAGATTTTGCCGAAACCGTTATTGGAAAAACTAAAGAAAGCAAAATAGATCTTTCGTGGAGAGAAGAGCCTTTACAAAGCCGTATTACTAGAGCTTTAGTAAAAGGAATTGACGAATATATTCTTGAAGACATTGAAGAAGCCCGCCAAGCTGCAGCTGAACCTATAGAAGTTATTGAAGGTCATTTAATGATTGGTATGAACGTAGTAGGAGACCTTTTTGGTAGTGGGAAAATGTTTTTACCGCAAGTCGTAAAATCGGCACGGGTTATGAAAAAAGCAGTGGCCTATCTATTACCGTATATTGAAGAAGAGAAACTAAAAAATCCACAAGTTGGCGATTCCAAAAACGCTGGAAAAATCTTGATGGCAACTGTTAAGGGTGACGTACATGATATAGGTAAAAACATAGTTGGCGTTGTATTGGCCTGTAATAATTACGAGATAATAGACTTGGGTGTTATGGTTCCCCCAGAGAAAATTATTGCAACAGCAAAGGAAGAAAATGTAGATGCTATTGGTTTAAGTGGTTTAATAACACCGTCCTTAGACGAAATGGTCTTTTTGGCCAAGGAAATGCAAAGACAAAATTTTACGGTTCCCTTGTTGATTGGTGGCGCAACGACCAGTAAAGCACATACGGCTGTAAAAATAGACCCAGAATATCACTGTGCTGTGGTACATATTAATGATGCTTCGCGCGCAGTGACAGTTGTGGGTAATTTGCTAAAAAAGGAAACTTCAGATGTGTATAAAGACACTTTAAAAAAGGAGTATGATGTTTTCAGAAATAATTTTTTAAAACGTCAGAAAGTAAAAACGTACTTGCCTCTTTCTGAAGCTAGAAAGAATAAATACAAAATAGATTGGAGTACTTCAGAAATTGTAAAACCCAAGCAATTGGGGGTTCACGTTCTTAACAACTTCAACTTAAAACTTTTAGAGCCTTATATAGATTGGACGCCTTTTTTTAGAAGTTGGGAGTTACACGGAAAATATCCAGATATTTTAACCGATGTGGTTGTAGGTGAGCAAGCTTCAGAATTATTTGAGGATGCAAAAAAGATGCTTCAAAAAATTATTTCAGAAAAATTATTTGAAGCGAGAGCCGTTTTTGGATTATTTGAAGCAAATACTGTTAATGACGATGATATTTCTTTAAAAATTTGTCAGTCTGAGCTTGTTGAAGACCCAAATCTCAAATCTGAAATCCCAAATCCTGTTTTTAGAACTCTTCGTCAGCAATCTAAAAAAGCGGCTGGAAAGCCCAATATAGCTTTAGCAGATTTTATTGCACCAAAGGAAAGTGGCCTTCAAGATTATATAGGTTGTTTTTGTGTGAGCACGGGTTTTGGTACTGAAGAATTAGCTTCAGAATATATGGCGGCTCACGACGATTACAATGCCATTATGGTTAAAGCTCTGGCAGATCGTCTTGCGGAGGCCTTTGCAGAATACCTTCATAAGGAAGTGCGAGTAAAATACTGGGGGTATGCTTCAGATGAAAACCTTAACAATGAAGATTTAATTTCAGAAAAATACAAAGGTATACGTCCCGCGCCAGGGTATCCCGCTTGTCCAGATCACTTAGAAAAACGCAGTATTTGGAAACTGTTAAAAGTGGAAGAAAACATAAGTGTTAGCCTCACGGAAAGTTTAGCTATGTGGCCTGCAGCATCTGTTTCTGGTTATTATTTTGCGAATCCTGAGGCGCGTTATTTTGGGATTGGGAAAATTAAAGAAGACCAAGTAGCAGATTTTGCAAAACGAAAAAATATAAACTTAGACGAAGCTACAAACTGGCTTAAATCAAACTTGGCTTTCTAAATCCATAAAGCGGACTTTTATAAACAACCTGAAAAGTAAAATGATATGATAATAAATTTCCAACCAGAAAGTTTAACCGCCACAATTTCCGTTTCGGGAGTTAGAGGGCATAATTCCCGCTTCGGGGGCAATGGGGTCGTATGAAAGTAACAGAACACATAAAAAACGGCAAAGGGAAAACGCAATTTTCTTTTGAAATATTACCACCTTTAAAGGGGGAGAATATACATTCTATTTTCAGCAATATAGACCCCTTAATGGAGTTTTTACCGCCCTATATAAATGTTACATATCACAGAGAAGAGTATGTTTATAAAGAGCTAAAAGACGGTTTTTTGGAAAAGAAAATTGTGAGAAAGCGCCCGGGAACTGTGGGTATTTGTGCGGCTATACAAAACAAATATCAGGTAGATGCTGTGCCACATATACTCTGTGGTGGTTTTACTAAAGAAGAAACCGAAAACTTTTTAATAGACTTACAGTTTTTAGGGATTGATAATGTTATGGCTTTACGGGGCGATGCTGTAAAGAGTGAAACCTATTTTACACCTGAAAAAAACGGTCATAAATACGCTTGCGATTTGGTTTCGCAGATAGATGCGCTTAACAAAGGGTTTTATCTAGACGACGAGCTTCAAAACACTTGCCCAACAGATTTTTGTGTAGGTGTGGCAGGCTATCCAGAGAAACATATGGAAGCCCCAAGTTTTGAGAGTGACATTCACTTTCTAAAAAAGAAAATAAAAAACGGAGCAGAATACGTAGTTACTCAAATGTTTTTTGACAATGAGAAGTACTTCAAATTTGTAGAAAAATGTAGAGAGGCGGGGATTATAGTACCTATAATCCCTGGTTTAAAACCTATTTCTGTAAAGACACATCTCAATTTAATTCCGCATAGGTTTAAAGTAGATTTGCCAGATGCATTGGTTATGGAAGTAGTAAAAGCAAAGGACAATAAAGCGGTAAGACAGATAGGTGTAGAATGGTGTGTAAAACAAAGCAAGGAATTAGTGAAAGCTGGAGTGCCTTTTTTACATTATTATTCTATGGGTAAGAGCAACAATATTAAAGAAATTGCTTCGCAAGTATTTTAAGATTGCGTTATTTTGCTGAAATGTACAGAATAACATTCTTATTACTTTTTATAAGCACCTTCTTTCTTTATTCACAGGAAAAACCTACCCATAACTTTTTTGTAGATGCTAATTATTTCTACGGTAGTATTCTTCGGCATAATAAGGATATTTCGCACTTAGTAAAGAGTCATCCCAGTGGATTAATTCTTGGCTATAACCGCAAAACCTACGGCGAAAAATATTGGGAGCAGCTGTATAATTATCCAGATTGGGGAGTTTCATTTGTGTATCACGATACAGATTACAGTGTTTTAGGAGAAAATTATGGAGTGTATGGGCACTTTAATTTTTATATGCTAAAACGGAATCTTTTTTTTAGAATAGGGCAGGGTATAGCGTATAATACCAATCCCTTTGATCTGGAAACCAACTTTAAAAACAACGCTTACGGTACGCATTTGTTGAGCTCTACGTATTTAATGCTTAATTACAACAAACAAAACCTGTTTAAAAACATAGGTGTACAGGCGGGTATTGCGTTGTTTCATTATTCAAACGGTAATTTTAAAGCGCCAAATTCTAGTACAAATAGCTTTACACTAAATGTAGGGGTGCAGTATTCCTTTGAAGATGAAGAAGAACGAATATATAAAAAGGATTCCCTTCCGAAGAAATTTTCGGAACCTATACGTTATAATTTTGTGCTTCGTGGCGGGATAAATGAAAGCGATTATTTAAATCTAGGACAACACCCTTTCTTTGTTGTTTCGGCATTTGCAGATAAGCGATTGAGTTATAAAAGCACTTTGCAGCTGGGGGTGGATTTTTTCTATTTGCCATTTCTAAAAAAGGAAGCAGAATACCTCTCTATAGCTTTTCCTAGCTCTGGAGTAAGTGGCGATGAAGACTTTAAACGTGTGGGCGTATTTGCAGGCCATGAGTTGCGAATCAATAGGCTAGCCGTTGTTACCCAAGCAGGTTATTATGTGTATTACCCTTACGATTTTGAAGGTAGAACATATTTTAGAGCAGGTTTAAAGTATTATATCACAGATAAGATTTTTAGTGCGGTTACTTTAAAATCGCATGGAGCAAAGGTTGAAGGCGTAGAGTTTGGGCTTGGAATTAGAATATAAGTTATGAAAAAAATATTTTTTTTAGTAATTGTTTGTTTTACGGCAGCTTGTAATCAAGACAGTAGTTGGGATTGTTTACAGGCCGCTGGAGATATTGTTACAACTGAATATACAGTCGCAGATTTCACAAAGATTAGAATAGAAGACGATATTACACTCTATATAAAGCAGGGAGCCACTCAAGAGTTACGTTTAGAAACGGGCGAAAACCTATTAAGCGATATAACTGTAAGTGTAGAAGGGGAAACTTTGGTGGTGAAAAATCAAAATTATTGCAATCTAGTACGCGACTACGGTATTACAAAGTTATATGTAAGCGCGCCAAATATTACCGAAATAAGAAATAGCTCTGCTTATGATGTTATAGGCGAAGGTGTACTAGAATACCCAAGTCTAACTTTGGTGAGTAATACAACCTCTGGTCCAGAGAATATAAGAAAGGGTGGCGATTTTTATTTGAATCTCGTTTGCGATAATTTTCGTGTTTCAGCCAATGGACAAAGTGTTTTTTATATTACGGGAAGCGCTATGCAAGCAAGTATTAGTTTTGAAGATGAAATGCCAAGGTTTGAAGGAGCAGATTTTAAAGTAGATGAACTTACTGTGTTTCAGAGAAGTGCAAATAAAATGCTTGTAAACCCACAGCAAAGTATCGAAGGTCAAATATTGGCAACGGGCAATATTGTTAGCTTTAACAGGCCATCACTAGTAGATGTAAAAGAATTATATACAGGCAGGCTGTTATTTGTAGATTAGATTATCTTTACGGGCGTTGAAAAAAAATATGAAGAACTTTCTTTCCATTTTAACTGTCTTACTATTGTGTTTTCCACTTTATTCTCAAGAAGAGGAAGTGAAGCCTATTTCTTTAGAGGTAGATTATATTTATGGTAATGTTATAGAGCACAACCCAGATATTCAACATTTAATTACGGGTCATCCATCGGGTTTTTTTCTTTCTTTTAATAGAAAGACTTATGGTTTTAATGAATGGGAACGTAGGTATAATTTTCCAGATTGGGGTTTTACACTTGCCTATCAAGATATGAGTAACCAGTATTTAGGTGATGTTGTAGGGGTTTATGGGCATTTTAATTGGTATTTTTTAAACCGAAATCTTATGCTTCGGGCAGGGCAAGGAATTGCGTATACAGCAAACTCCTTTGACCATGAAACTAATTTTGAAAACAATGCCTATGGTACAAAGCTTCTTAGTTCAACCTTTATAAAAGCTAATTATGTGCGCGAAAATATATGGAAAGGCCTTGGTTTTCACGCTGGCTTTACGCTTATTCATTACAGCAATGCAAATCTTAAGGCTCCTAATACCAGCACAAATTCGTTTTTGCTAAATGCTGGTTTAAGTTATTTAATAGATCATAAAGAATTTCCAGAATATATACACAAAGCAGATTCGCTGAGTAGAACACATGCTGAGAGCGTGAAGTTTAATTTTGTTTTTAGAACTGGAGTAAACGAAAGTGATGTAGTAGGATTAGGACAGGAACCTTTTTATGTGGCTTCGGTTTTTGCAGATAAACGCATAAACTATAAAAGTAGCTTTCAGTTTGGTGTAGATGTATTCTTTTCAACTTTTTTAAAGGAATTAATTAATTACCGCTCTATTGCCTATCCCGAAGATGGACTTTCTGGCGATGAAGATTATAAACGTGTAGGTGTTTTTATAGGTCATGATTGGCGTTTTAACAAAGTAGCATTTGTATCTCAATTAGGATATTATGTATATTGGCCCTACGAGTTTGAGAATAGGGTGTACAATCGTTTAGGACTTAAGAGATATTTTTTAAACGATAAAGTGTTTGCTGCCGTAACCCTACATGCACATTGGGCAAAAGCAGAAGCGGTAGAATTTGGGTTAGGGTTTAGGCTGTAAAATACCAAGCTGTTACTAAGATATTTATGAATAAGATAATTTACATTGCATTAATCTTCCTGTTTGCTGGTTGCAGTTCAGAAAAAAGTTGGGATTGTATCCAAACTTCGGGTACTATTATTCAGCAAGAAGTAGCAGTAGCCTCTTTTACTAAAATATTGGTTTGGGATCGTATAAAGGTATTTATAGCGCAAGGTGAAGAACAAAAAGTTATAGTAGAAACTGGCGAGAACCTTATTGACGATATTAGTGTAACTGTAGTAAACGGAAAGCTAGAAATAAAAAATAACAATTCCTGTAATTTTGTTCGCGATTACGATGACACAAAAGTATACCTTACAGCCCCAGATATTACCGAAATACGAAGCAGTACCGGTTATACTATAGAAAGTATTGGCAAGTTGAAATATCCAGTTTTAAGTCTGTATTCTGAAGATCACGAGCAAGAAGACCTTTACAATATAGACGGCGACTTTAAACTAGACCTAGAGGTAGAAAACTTAAGTGTAGTGGCTAATGGATTGTCAAAATTTTACTTAAGCGGAACTGCTACTAGAGCTAATTTTGGGTTGTTTGCTGGCGATTGTAGAGTGTATTCTGAAAACTTGATAGTGGAAGATTTAACTTTTTATCACCGCAGCACGGGCCCTATGGTCGTTAACCCACAACAAACCCTTAGAGGGCAAATAGTGAGCCTAGGCGATGTGATAGCTAAAAATAGACCAGCAGTGGTTGAGGTTGAACAATTGTACCGCGGTCAGCTTATTTTTGACTAGTTAGCTCGGTAAAGAGTTTTTCTAAAGTTGTATTTTTTTGATGTAACTGAAGTATTTTTAACCCATTGTCATGTGCGAAATCAAAAACTTTTCCGCGCATATCCTGTTCAGTTTCAAAGTGTAGTTGGTATACAAACCCAATTGAGTTTTCAACTTTTGTGATTTTCTCTAGCTTTTGAAGCGCAACTTCTTCTACTCTGTAGTCAAACTCTACTTCTATAATCTGCTGTTTGTTGTTTTTTAAATCTTTCAGCTTTTTATCCAGTACAATTTCACCTTTATTTATAATTATTACTCGGTCGCAAATAGCTTCTACTTCCTGCATAATATGTGTGGAAAGTAAAACAGTTTTAGACTTGCCTATGTTTTTTATTAATTGTCTAATTTCAATTAATTGATTGGGGTCTAAACCAGTTGTAGGCTCGTCGAGAATTAAAACTTCAGGATCGTGAAGTAATGCGTTTGCAATGCCTACACGTTGTCTATAACCTTTAGAAAGTTGCCCTATTTTTTTATTAGCCTCTGGAGTAAGTCCTGTTTTTTCAATTATGCTTTCTACTTCAGATTTTGCAATATTGTATATGCCTGCATTAAACAATAGGTATTCACGAACGTACATATCTAGATAAAGCGGGTTGTGCTCTGGAAGATAGCCTACACATTTTTTTACAGCTATAGCTTGGGTATTAACATCAAAACCATTTACAATAGCAACACCTTCTGTAGCGGGCATAAAAGTGGTTAAGATTTTCATCATAGTGGATTTTCCAGCCCCGTTAGGGCCCAAAAAACCTACAATCTCTCCTTTTTCTATTGAAAATGAAAGTCTGTTTAGCGCTTTTTGTTCGCCGTAGGTTTTGGTTATATTTTCTACTTGTATAGACATAGTTTTATAAGTTGAACAAAGTTACATAAATAAAAAAATGAAAAAAGCCTTTTCTGTTTATAAGAAATAGCTAAATTAGCAACCTATTAAAAACACAATGAGCACAATTTTTACTTTCAACAATTTTTGGTTTTTCTATTTTAAAGATAGAAACGGGATTGTTGTATAGTTAATTGAACCATAAAGCATTTAAAGTCCCGGAAATTTATTCCGGGACTTTTTTTTTAACCTAAATTTAAAAATTATGAGTACCAAAATTGCAATCCAAGGAATTGAAAGTTCATTTCACCATCAAGCTGTTAAAAAGCTTTTTCCAGATGAAGATATAACGCTAATAAGCTGTGATTCTTTTGAAAAAGTAACAAATTCTGTAAATAATGCAACGGCAGAGTATGGAGTAATAGCGATAGAAAATACCATTGTAGGCTCTATATTACCTAACTATGGATTAATAGATTTAGGTGATTTTGAAATATTAGCAGAAACTATTTTAAACATACAGATGTATGTAATGGCTTTAGAGAGTGAGTCTATTCACGATATAAAAGAAATACATTCTCATCCTGTGGCCTTGCTTCAGTGTAGAGATTACTTGCAAAGATTTCCACCGCAGTTTAAAGTAATAGAAGGGAAAGACACCGCTTCCGAAGCAAAAAAAATTAAAGACCAAAATCTTACAGGAGTAGCTACAATTGCAGGAAAACAGGTAGCCGAAAAGTTTGGACTTAAAATTTTAGACAGTAATATTCAAGATGTAAAAGAAAACCAAACGCGTTTTGTTCTTTTAGGTAAAAAAGTAATGCAGGCAGATACTCAAGCTAACAAGGCTTCTTTTAAATTTGTGCTAGAACACAATGTGGGTAGTTTGGGTAATGTTCTTAGTCTATTAACGACTTTTCATATAAATTTAACCAAAATACAATCGCTTCCTATTGTTGGAAAGCCCTGGCAGTATTCATTTTTTGTCGATGTAGTTTTTGAAGATGAAACCTTCTTTTTAGAAGTAATAGAAATGCTTAAAAAAACAGTAAAAGAATTAAAAATATTGGGTGTTTACAGTCAAGATGAAACACTGATACCTGCTTAAATTTAAAATATTAGTAAATGGAAAACAATAAAAACCTTCGCAACTGGCTCAATAAAATGGAACTTGCCCATCCTCTTGTTATCGCGGGGCCTTGTAGCGCAGAGACCGAAGAACAAGTTTTAAAAATAGCACATCAGCTAAAAGAAACAGACGCTACTGTATTGCGTGCAGGTCTGTGGAAACCGCGTACCCGCCCGGGTAATTTTGAGGGTGTGGGCGCTTTGGGTTTAAAATGGCTTCAAAGAGCAAAGCAAGAAACAGGCTTAATGACTGCTACCGAAGTAGCAAATGCCAATCATGTAGATTTGGCGCTAAAACACGATGTAGATATTTTATGGATTGGCGCGCGTACAACAGTTTCGCCATTTATAGTCCAGGATATCGCAGATGCCTTAAAAGGGACAGATAAAATAGTTTTAATAAAAAATCCGGTAAACCCAGATTTAGCATTATGGCTAGGAGCGGTAGAGCGATTTTATGAAAGCGATATAAAAAATTTAGGAGTAATTCACCGCGGTTTTTCAACCTATGAAAAAACGCGTTATAGAAATAATCCTGAATGGCAAATACCTATTGATCTTCAGAATAAATTTCCAGATTTACCCTTAATCTTAGACCCTTCGCATATAGCTGGGCGAAGAGATATTATTTTTGACCTTTGCCAAACCGCTTTAGACCTTAATTACGATGGCTTAATTGTAGAAACGCATTTTGATCCAGACAACGCCTGGAGTGATGCTGCCCAACAAATAACGCCCCATACCTTAAAGCAGATGACTGTAGATTTGCGAATAAGAAAACAAGAAGGCGATGCTGTAGAGTTTAATAATAAACTAAATACCTTGCGCACAAAAATAGATGTGTTAGACCATCAATTAATAGAGTCTCTAGGAAAGCGTATGAAGATATCCGATGACATTGGTGCCCTAAAAAAGGAAAACAATGTTGCTATTTTGCAAACAAAACGGTGGAATGAAATTTTAGGAAAAATGATACTGGAAGGTGAAAGCAACAACTTAAGCGAGGAGTTTATTTTGAAAATATTTAAAGCAATTCACCAAGAATCAATCAATCATCAGAAAAATGTTATTAATGAGTAAAAAGTTTTGCAACTTTGTGGCATGAAGGGTTTAGTCTATAAATCTACGGGAAGCTGGTACAGCGTAAAAGCCGAAAACAACACTTTTTACAATTGTCGTATAAAGGGTAAGTTTCGTATAGGTGGTATTAAAAGTACAAATCCGGTTGCTGTAGGAGATAGTGTAGAGTTTGAGGTTGATAAAAAAAGCGAAGAAAATATAGGTGTAATTTCACATATAGAGCCACGCGATAATTATATAATCCGCAAGTCTGTAAACCTATCTAAGCAAACCCATATAATTGCGGCAAATATAGACATAGCTTTCCTGATTATAACACTTAACAATCCCCCAACATTTACAACATTTATAGATAGGTTTCTGGTTACAGCAGAAGCCTATCATATTAAAGCAGTGCTTCTTTTTAATAAAGTAGATACCTATAATGAAGATGAATTGCTGGAGATAAAATATTTAGCAGCCCTTTACCGAAATATAGGCTATGAGTGTATTGGTATTTCTGCAATTACAGAAAAGAATTTAGACAAGGTAAAAGCCTTAATGCAAGATAAAGTAACTATGTTTTCTGGTCATAGTGGGGTGGGAAAATCTACCTTAATTAATGCCTTAGAGCCAGGTTTAGACCTTAAGACTTCAAAAATTTCTGAACAGCATTTACAAGGGCAACACACTACAACTTTTGCCGAAATGTTCGATCTTTCTTTTGGAGGTCAAATTATTGATACCCCAGGAATAAAAGGGTTTGGTGTCGTAGAAATGGACAAAGAGGAGATAGGCGATTATTTTCCAGAGTTTTTTGAGCGTAAAGAACACTGTAAATTCAATAATTGCCTTCATATAGAAGAACCAAAATGTGCAGTTAAAGATGCACTAGAAACTGAAGAAATTGCTTGGACTAGATATAAAAGTTATTTGCAGATTTTAGAAGGAGATGAAGAGCATTTTAGAAAAGATATTTACAACCCTCAAAACCCAAAAGGGGGAGCTTAGTTTAGGTATGATGAATATTTCAAATAAAATTAATACAATGGTTTTTCCCTTTTTGGGGAGTTAGAGAGGGCTTATGCGCGTTTTAATACAAAGAGTAAAGAGTGCTTCTGTAACAATTGAAGGTAAGGTTTTTTCTGAAATAAATCAGGGATTGCTTATTTTGTTAGGTGTTGAAGCGGCAGATACACAAGAAGACATCAATTGGCTTAGTGGTAAAATTGCCCGTTTGCGAATTTTCACTGATGCAAACGGAGCTATGAATGATTCTGTACAAGATGTACAAGGAGAATGTTTAGTGGTGAGTCAGTTTACGCTCCACGCGAGTACAAAGAAGGGCAATAGGCCTTCATTTATAAAAGCTGCAAAACCAGATATAGCAAATTCATTGTACGAAAAATTTATACTTCAGCTTAAAAATGATACTAATGGAGTTGTAAAATCGGGGAGTTTTGGGGCTATGATGGATGTGGCCTTAATTAATGACGGTCCGGTAACTATATGGATAGATTCACAAAAAAGAGAATAATATCCTTATTTTTTTTAACATTTCAGAAATTTATATATATTGTTCATTTAAAATAGATTCATGAAAAAATTCCTCTGCTTAGCATTTCTTTTTTGCTCAGCTTTTGTTTTCTCTCAAGAAAAATATTCCATACTTTCTCTACCCCAAGAATTAACAGAATATTCAAACAGTGTTTTAATTGATGAGTTAGTTGAAATAGACGTGACCAGCATCAATAAAATGAAAGAGAAAAACCACCGCGTAGTTGCGGTGCTTAATAAGCATGGCGATAATGACGTACGATTATACGAATACTACGACGCAAATTCGCGTGTAAAAAATATTGAAGCTAAAGTTTACAATGCTTTTGGAAAAGAAATAGACCATTTCAAGAAAAAAGATTTTATAGATGTAAGCCGGACCGGTAATAATATGTACGCAGATTCGCGAGTGATATACTTAAATTACACGCCTACAACTTATCCTTATATCGTTGTTTTTACAAGTGAGACAGAAACTGGAGACACTGCCTTTTTGAGTCCTTGGTATCCTTTAAATGGTTATGCAGAAAGCGTTCAGAAAAGTAAACTAATAATAAAATACGACCCTGCTAATAAGCCAAAGTATAAACCTTCAAATCTTGAAGGTCATGATGTAACTATCTCTGATACTCCTGAAGAATTAATCTTTACAGCTTCAAACTTAAGCGCTATTCGGTATGAAGAGCACAGCCCTTCCTTTAGTAAAATATTTCCTGTGGTATATGTAGCGCTTGATAATTTTAAACTGAAAGAAACAATAGGTTCTGGAAAAGACTGGAATCAATTTGGAGCGTGGATGAATAAGAGCTTGCTCCAAGATGTAAGTGCACTGCCCGAAGCGACCATAGCAAAAGTGAAAAGTCTTGTTGCAAACGAAACAACTAATGAAGCTAAAGCGCGAAAAATATATCAATTTGTACAAGATAAGGTAAGGTATATCAGTATACAGATAGGTATTGGTGGGTGGAAGCCTATGCTTGCATCAGATGTAGATAAGCTTAGTTATGGAGATTGTAAAGCACTAACAAACTACACGAAGGCATTGCTAGATGCGGTTGGAGTGCCTTCATACTATACCGTTGTTTATGGCAATGAAGTAGAATGGGATATCATGGAAGATTTTACGTCACTTCAAGGTAACCACGTTATATTGGGTGTGCCAGATAACGATACTATTACTTGGTTAGAGTGTACAAGTCAAGATACCCCATACGGTTATATCGGCGATTTTACAGACGATAGAGATGTGTTAATTATTACGCCCGAAGGTGGAAAAATTGCTCATACAAAAGTGTACGAAACTCATGAAAATAACCGCGAGAATAATACGCAGGTAAAAATAGATAGGCAAGGTACTATAATAGCTGATTTTAAAAGTGTTTCAAAAGGATTGCAATACGATAATAAGTATACCTTACCTAAAAAGAAGCAGGAAGAAATAGACTCGTATTACAAAGAAAAATGGGGGTATATTAACGGTTTTTCTATTGAAGATGTTCAGTTTATAAACGATAAAGAAAACATAGCGTTTACTGAAAAGTTATCACTTAAGATTCCTAAATATGCAAACCCTGTGGGTGACGATTTTCTTTTTTGTGCTAATATTTTCAGTCAAAATAAATACATCCCACCGCGTATTGAAACCAGAAAACAAAACCTTTATATAGATTACGGTTTTGTGAATAATGATACTGTAAAAGTTGAAATACCCGAAAATTTTAGTGTGGATGGTCTTCCAGAAGATACTGTACTAGAAACAAAATTTGGAAAATACCGAATAGGTTTTAGTATAAACGATGAGAATGAATTACTGTATACTCGAAATATTCAAATCAATAAAGGAGAATACCCAGCTTCAGAATACGAAAATTACAGAGATTTTTTAAGGACTATTGCACGTTTAGATAAAACTAAAGTGCTTTTAAAACAAATTATAAATTAAACAACTTAACTAATGAGAACTCTTGTATTAACCGCTGTTTCAGTTTTGTGCTTTCTAAACACAACTGTAGCTCAAAATTATAAATTTGGAAAAGTTTCCAAAGAAGAATTGCTTCAAAAAGAACATCCTATAGAACCAACTGCAGATGCTGCCGTGCTTTATCGTGAAACCAAAACAGAGTTTAATTACAAACAAGATACGGGTTGGTATATGGTTACAGATGTGTTTGAACGTATAAAAATTTACAACAAGGAAGGCTTTGATTGGGCAAATTTAACGATAGATCTTTATGAAGGCGAAGGAGAAGATAAGCTTATTGGGCTTAAAGGTTACACTTATAACCTAGGAGCTAATGGTAAAATTGAAGAAGTAAAACTTAAGAATGATGGTATTTTTGAAGAAGAGACTTCTAAGTACCTTACCCAAACTAAAGTTACGATGCCAGACCTTAGGGAAGGTTGTGTTATTGAGTATAAATACACTATAAATTCACCGTTTATTTTTAATATAGACGAGTTTAGATTTCAGGAAACCATTCCTGTAGATAAGTTAGTTGTACGTTTCTCTACTCCAGAATATTTTGTGTACAAAACACACCAAAGAGGGTGGATTCCTTATAAAGTAGATATGGAATCATTTGATAGAAGCATAAGCTTTAGGCAGACCGTTCAAGATCGAAGTACCCTTCAACAAACAGGTGGTATTCCACAGAATATAACTAGGGAAGTAACGTTTAAGGAAGATACTTATACCGTAGAATTAGAAAATGTACCAGCGTTAAAAGACGAAGCTTATGTAGGTAATTTAGATAACTATACAACGGCACTTCAATTTGAGATGAGTTATATAGATATTCCTGGAGTACCTTTAAAAACATATACTACCACTTGGGAAGATGTTTCAAAAAGTATCTATAATATAGACTCGTTTGGAAATGAACTCAATAGAGATAATTATTTTGAAGATGATTTAAACAGTCTTATTAATGGAGTAACTAATCCACAAGAGAAAGTAGTTAAGATATTTTCTTTCGTTTTAAATAAAATGAATTGGAATAATTACAACGGTTTTTACACTAACGAAGGTGTTAAAAATGCATACAAAAAAGGCACTGGAAATGTGGCAGATATTAATTTGATTCTTGTAGCTATGCTGCGTAAGGCAAACCTAAATGCCAATCCGGTGTTGGTTAGTACAAAAAGCCACGGTATGCCATTGTTTCCAACGCGTAATGGGTTTAACTACGTAATTGCTGCAGTAGACCTACCCGGAGGCACCTTGCTTTTAGACGCGACAAATAAAGATGCAGAAATTGGGGTTTTAAAACCTAATGTAATGAATTGGCAAGGGCGTATTATTACTAATGGAGGAGGCTCAGACTGGGTTTCTCTTGTGCCAAAACAGCAAGCAGTAAAAAGCGCAATGATAAATGTAGATATTACTCCAGACTTAGCTGTTACTGGAAAAACTCAAAGTAGGTTTACAGCTAATTACGCACTAAACTACAGAGCTGGTTTTAAAAGCTTAAACGAAGAAGCACAACGCAAAAGATTAGAGAAGTATATAGAGCAAACAGAACTGTCTAATATAGAATTTGAAAATTTAAACAATTTAGGAAAACCTGTTTCCTTAAATTACGATTTTGAAGTACTTGATGCAGTTGAGGATGTTGCTGGAAAATTATATTTTTCGCCTATGGTTATTATGGCCACTAAAGAAAATCCGTTTAAGCCCGATACTAGAGCTTATCCTATAGATTTTGGTCACCCTAAAAAAGACCGTTACATTATAAACATTACTATACCAGAAGGCTATAAGGTAGAGTCTTTGCCAGAAAATGCCTTGTTTAATCTAGGTGAAGGCTTAGGAAGCTACCGTTATTTAATTTCGCAAGCAGGAGATAAACTTCAGTTGTCTGTAGAATTTTCTATTAACGAAGCCATTGTTAGTGCAGACGAATACGGAAATTTGAAAAAATTCTTTGAGCTTTTAATAGCTAAAGAAAAAGAAAAAGTAGTACTTACAAAAGCATAATGGATTTAAAAAACGCACAACAAGCAGTAGATGTTTGGATAAAAGAACACGGAGTTCGTTATTTTAATGAACTTACTAATATGGCACAGCTTACAGAAGAAGTAGGCGAAGTGGCACGAATAATTGCAAGACGTTACGGAGAGCAGAGTGAGAAAGAAAGCGATAAAAATAAAGATTTGGGAGAAGAACTCGCAGATGTTATTTTTGTAGTACTTTGTCTTGCTAACCAAACTGGCGTAGATTTAGAAAAAGCGTTTGCTGAAAAGTTAGACCTTAAAACCAAACGCGATCACGATAGGCATCACAGTAATAAAAAATTAAAGTAAATGTTTAAAAAGGTAATAAATACAAAAGGTTTTTGGAGGTCTGTATTTTCTTTAGCAATGGCTTTTGCAATTTTATTCGCTCTTGTTAAATGGGCAATAGAAGGTTTTGAAATAGCTTTTTTTACAGAGAGAAACCCTTTGTTTTTTTTACTAGGGCTTTTGTTAGCGGGCTTTGTTTATGGCTTTTTTGTGACCTTCGGAAAATTTAGAGCTAAGCTAAAAGAAAATGATTCTAACCAATGATTGCCAATCTTAAACGTGGAAAATTCCCTTCAGAAAAAATAGTAATTAACATTGGAGGTTCTAAAAGTGAATCTAATAGATTGTTGATACTTAAGGCACAATTTCCTAACATCACAATTAATAATCTTTCTAATAGTGACGATACTGTTGTGCTGCAAAAAGGCATAAAAACCTCTGAAGGAACGGTAGATGTTCATCATGCCGGTACTGCTATGCGTTTTTTGACTGCTTATTTCGCGGTAAAACCTGATGCTGAAGTATTGCTTACTGGAAGTAATCGCATGCAAGAAAGACCCATAGGTGTGTTAGTAGATGCCTTAAAAAGTCTAGATGCAGATATTACATATTTTAAAAATGAAGGCTTTCCTCCTTTAAAAATTAAAGGCAATACATTACAGAAAAGCGAAGTTGCAATTAAAGCAGATGTAAGTAGTCAATACATATCTGCTCTTATGCTTGTAGCTCCAATGTTAGAAAAGGGGTTGAGGATTACTTTAGAAGGAAACACCACTTCAATTCCGTATATAGAAATGACACTTTCGCTTCTAAAAAAGCTAGATATACACGGAACTTTCAGCAATAATTGTATTGTTGTTCCTGCGGCTAAAGAAGTGACAGATAAAGTATTAACTGTTGAATCTGATTGGAGCTCGGCTTCGTATTTTTATAGTATCGTAGCGCTTTCAGATAATGCCGAAATAAAGTTGAGTAGTTTTATAAAAGATGGTTTTCAAGGTGATGCTGCTTTAGTAAACTTATATGCTTCTTTGGGGGTGAAAACGGTTTTTAATGCTTCAGAAAGAACCATAAGCTTATTAAAAACAAAGGTTGAGTTACCTGAAACCTATAGCTGCGATTTATCAAACACTCCAGATTTGGCTCAAACAATAGCTGTAAGTTGTTTTGGATTGGGAATAGCGTGTAACTTAAGGGGTCTTCACACCTTAAAAATAAAAGAAACCGATAGGCTATTGGCTCTAAAAACCGAATTGGAGAAGCTAGGTGCATCGGTAAGTGTTACTGAAGATTCACTTCAGCTTAAAAAGGCAAGCAAAATACATAGAGCTATTTCAATAGATACCTATCAAGACCATAGAATGGCAATGGCTTTTGCGCCTTTAGCCTTAAAGACAGATTTGTCTATCTGCAATGCAGAAGTAGTTTCAAAATCATACCCAAGCTTTTGGGAAGACCTTCAAAAAACGGGAGTTAATTGTGAATTGCTTTAATTTTTTAAAATAAATTTTTAATGCTCCTATGCCCATTTACCTGCATTGAGCAACTTACTTAACATATTTACAAATAATAAACCGTCATTTACTTGACAACGCCTGTGTTGAGGTTGTATATTTGCAGCCTTTAAAATATAAAGACACGACGAATTATGGGAATGAAACTTTCAAATTTCAACTTTAACCTTCCAGAGGAATTATTGGCGGAATATCCAGCAGAAAACAGGGACGAAGCCCGCTTGATGGTTCTAGACAGAAAGAATAAAACTATTGAACATAAAATGTTCAAAGACCTAATAGATTATTTTGAAGAAGACGATGTGTTGGTAACCAATAATACGAAGGTTTTTCCTGCGCGTTTATTCGGAAACAAAGAAAAAACGGGTGCGCGTATTGAAGTTTTCCTTTTGAGAGAATTAAATTCTGAAACGCGTCTATGGGATGTTTTAGTAGATCCAGCACGTAAAATTAGAATAGGAAATAAGCTTTATTTTGGCGATGATGAAACCTTGGTAGCAGAAGTTATAGACAACACTACTTCGCGAGGCAGAACATTGCGTTTTCTTTTTGATGGTTCTTATGAAGAATTCCGAAATAAATTAACAGAATTAGGTGAAACACCACTTCCAAAATATATTAAAAGAGAAGTAGAACCTGAAGATGCAGATCGTTACCAAACAATTTTTGCAAAAAACGAGGGTGCTGTAGCAGCGCCAACTGCAGGTTTGCACTTTTCTAAACACTTGCTAAAACGCCTTGAAATTAAGGGTGTTAATGTTGCAGAAGTAACATTGCACGTTGGTTTAGGTACTTTTAGCTCTGTAGAGGTTGAAGATCTTTCTAAGCATAAAATGGATTCTGAAGAGATGGAAATTATGCAAAATGCTGTAGATATTATTAATACAGGTATCCAAAGAAAAAAACGCGTTTGTGCTATAGGAACTACTGCTATGCGTGCTATTGAAAGCTCGGTTTCTTCAAACCACACGCTAAACGCTTATAAAGGATGGACAAATAAATTTATTTTCCCTCCTTACGATTTTAGTATTGCCAATGCAATGGTAACCAATTTTCACACACCAAAATCTACCTTGTTAATGATGGTTTCTGCTTTTGCAGGTCACGATTTTATCAAGGAAGCTTATGCAGAAGCAATTAAAGAAAAATACAGATTTTACTCTTATGGTGATGCTATGCTAATCATCTAAGTACCAGATAAATTTTCACAGAAAAATCCCGCTCCAAAGCGGGATTTTTTAATTTACAATCTATTGTAAAAGATTGAAATAGTATTGTTTTAAGTATCAGTTTTGCGTTTATTATTCATTTATAAGCATTTGGTTTTCAAATGTCAAAATAAAAAATTACCTTAGTCATTGTTTTTAAACTAAACTACTGCTCTAAATGAGAAAAACATTACTTTTCTTCTTTACTTGCCTCTTCACTCTTGTCGCCTTTTCGCAGGGGAACGATGGAGAATTGCCTGAAAGTTGGGGGCTTAGTTTGGCATATCAACCAGTACTTATTGTTCTTCCTCCCTTAGATACAGCCTTAATAACAAGACAGGATAGTATTAATGATTTGGATAAAAGTATGCCTTGGCGTTACGGTATAGAGATGCCTGTTCATTTAAACATGCAGCAAGGCGGACTTTGGACTACTTTGCCCAATGGCGGTAAAATATGGCAAGCTACAATTCAATCTAGAGGAGCAGTAAACCTAAGTGTTATTTTTAACGATTTTTACTTGCCTAAAGGAGCAAGGCTTCAGCTTTACAATCAGGATAAAACAGATATAACGAGAACTTATTATAATTCTGAAAACCCTGATAATGGTCAATTGGGAACTTGGTTTGTAGAGGGAGACAATCTTTGGATAGAGTACTACCAACCACCAAGCACTATTGAGACGCCTAGATTACAACTTACAAGTGTTATTCACGGTTACCGTATGGGAAGAGTAAATACATTACTAGAAAATTCTCGTGGATTAAATAATGCTGGAGCGTGTAATTATGATGTTAATTGTTCTATTGGATCAGATTTCGACACTAAAAAAGATTTGGTTAAAAAAGCGGTCGCACTTTTAAACTTAGGAAACGGTTATTTGTGTTCGGCAGCATTAATTAATAATACCTTAAACGACAAAACGCCTTATTTACTCACTGCAAATCATTGTTTAGACAATAGTGATCCTTCCTTATGGGCTATTCGGTTTAATTGGGTAAGCCCAACGCCTGCTTGTGGTACTGGGGAAGCAAGTGGCGATTTACAAACCAATTTTACTGTTAGTGGCGCACAATTAAGAGCAAGTAACAGTAAAAGCGATTTTGCGCTAGTAGAGCTTTTTGATAAAATACCCGATTCTTGGGATGTAGCTTTTGCTGGCTGGGATAATACAGACTCAGATCCTTTATACGAAGTAGGAATACACCATCCTAATGGCGATATTATGAAAGTGTGTAGAGACGACTCTGGGGCCACAAAAGTAGATGCCAACGGCACCGATGTTTGGTTAATTGGCGGTGGTGCTCATGGCAATGGTGATGGTTGGGAGATAGGTACTACAGAAAGTGGTTCTTCGGGATCTCCTCTTTTTGATGAAAACGGAAGGATAATAGGCCAATTGTACGCAGGACAATCTGCTTGCGATGGTTTAATGAATAATAACGATTATGATATTTACGGTAGGTTTGGAGTTTCTTGGGCTCATGGAGCAACAGCAGATTCTCGTTTAATGGAATGGTTAGACCCTACCAATTCTGGACATACTACAGTAGAAACCGTTCAAAACTTACTGAATATTCAAGATTTTGAACTTATAGGAGATTTAAAAATTTATCCAAATCCTGCTAGCACTACTATTACGGTAATGAATAATAGGTATCCGCATCTTTCATTTCAGTTTTTAAATGTAATGGGTCAACAAATTCATTCAGGTTCTTTGTCTAATACAATGAATACTATAAATGTATCTAATCTAGCAGAGGGTGTTTATTTCCTTTATTTAGTAGATGAAGACACTAATGATTCTATCACCAAAAAAATAATTATAAACAAGTAAGTTGTTTATAAACATAAAACAAGAAGCCGCTATTCTGAAAAGGAAAGGGGCTTTTCTCTTTAAAATACAGTAATTTTGCAGCATGGTTTCAGAGAAAAAAGATATAAGAGCACTTTCTAAAGACGAATTGAGAAGTTTTTTTGAAAGTATAGGCGATAAGGCATTCCGTGGTACGCAAGTGTATGAATGGCTTTGGAGCAAAGGCATCCATAGTTTTGATGCAATGACTAATCTTTCTAAAGAAACCAGAGCACATCTGGATGAAAATTTTGTGATTAACCATATTAAGGTAGATCAAATACAAAAAAGTAATGACGGAACTATTAAAAATGCCGTTAAGCTCCATGACGACTTAGTGGTAGAGTCTGTTTTAATTCCCACAAAAAATAGAACAACGGCTTGTGTTTCTTCGCAAGTGGGTTGTAGTTTAGATTGTACCTTTTGCGCCACAGCAAGACTTAAGCGTATGCGAAATTTAAACCCAGATGAAATTTATGATCAGGTAGTAGCTATAGACCGCGAAAGTAGGTTGTATCACGACAAGCCGCTTTCTAATATTGTTTTTATGGGTATGGGTGAACCGCTTATGAATTATAAAAACGTGTTGGAGTCTATCGCTAAAATTACTTCGGAAGAAGGCCTAGCAATGTCGCCAAAGCGCATTACGGTTTCTACTTCTGGAGTTCCAAAAATGATTAAAAAACTTGCCGATGACGAGGTAAAGTTTAACCTCGCTGTTTCGTTACATTCCGCAATTCAAGAAACACGCGAACAGATTATGCCATTTGCAAAGAATTTTACTTTGCCAGATTTACGTGAATCATTAGAATATTGGTATGAAAAAACCAAACGAAAAGTAACCTACGAGTATATAGTTTGGAACGGAATAAACGATAAATGGGACGATATTGAAGCACTTGTTACTTTTTGTAAGTATGTGCCCTGTAAAGTAAATATCATTGAATACAACCCTATAGACGACGGTAAGTTTCAACAAGCATCCTCGGTAGTAATAGATGATTACATAGAAGCTCTAGAACACAACCATATACCAGTAACCGTGCGTAGAAGCAGGGGGAAAGATATTGATGCTGCCTGTGGACAGTTAGCAAATAAGCAATAATAAAATAGCGGCAATTAGCTGCTCTTTTATTATTAATGTAAAAGGCTGTCTTTTATTACGCATAAATTTATCAATCAGCTACAATCTATAAAAGAGTAAAGTTCATCATCCATTTTTTTCTATCTTTGAGCCTTTATGAAGATAGTTTCACGCATTAAACTTCCCATAGAACATGAAATGGAACTTTTTGAAAAAAAGTTCTCCACTTCAATGGTTTCTAAGGTATCGCTTCTCAACAGAATTACTCATTATGTAGTAAATAGAAAGGGGAAGCAGATGCGGCCTATGTTTGTGTTTCTTATAGCAAAAATGACCGCTAATGGCGAAGTAAATGAACGCACGTACCGCGGAGCATCTGTTATAGAACTTATACACACGGCAACCCTAGTTCACGATGATGTGGTTGACGATAGCGACCGCCGCCGTGGATTTTTTAGTATAAATGCGCTTTGGAAAAATAAAATCGCCGTGCTTGTAGGCGATTACCTTCTTTCAAAAGGCTTGTTGCTTTCTATAGATAATGACGATTTTGATTTGCTTAAAATTATTTCGGTAGCTGTACGCGAAATGAGTGAAGGCGAATTGCTTCAGATTGAAAAAGCACGCCGCTTAGATATTACAGAAGAAGTTTATTTTGAAATAATTCGTCAAAAAACAGCTACCCTTATTGCTGCCTGCTGCGCTATGGGCGCACGTTCTGTTATGGCTACAGATGAAGAAGTAGAAAAAATGCGCAAGTTTGGCGAACTTATAGGAACCGCTTTTCAGATTAAAGACGACCTCTTTGATTATGGAGACGAGCATATAGGTAAACCCACAGGTATAGATATTAAGGAACAGAAAATGACTCTTCCTTTAATTTACGCATTAAACAACGCTTCTTCTAATGATAAGAAATGGCTTATTAATTCTGTTAAGAATCATAATAAAGACAAAAAACGCGTAAAAGAGGTAATCAGTTTTGTGAAAGATAAAGGCGGTTTAGAGTATGCCGTAACAAAAATGAAAGAATACCAACAGGAGGCGCTCCAGCTTTTAGAGACCTATCCTGCATCTCCGTATAAAGAATCATTAGAGTTGATGGTTAATTACGTGATTGACCGAAAGAAATAAACACCAATCCCTATCGGGACTTGGGGAAACCGATCCCGATTGTAATCGGGAGAAATCGAAATCGAAATCCAAATCCAAATCGAAAATGAAATAGGCAGTAGGCATTAAGTAGTAGGTAGGCTTAATGAATAATTAATGATTAGTGATGAATGATAGTTGGGAGAAATCGAAATCCAAATCGAAATCGAAAAACTCAGAACTCGTAACCCAGAACCAGTTAGCAGTTGCAGTTCGCAGATTTAATGAATGATAGTCGGGAGAGATCGATCCCGATAGCTATCGGGAGAAATCAAAATCAAAATCAAAAGTTATTGGGGCTGGGAGAAATAGGTGTTAGTTGCTAGTCTTTATGTGGGGCGGAAGGCATAATCATCAACTAAAAACTATCAACCAACAACTATTTTTCAGTTCTAGGCAACCTTTTTTTATAAAGCTGCGTCTATTAAAATAGAAGCCTTTAAAAGCGAAGCGTATTTTGAAAATTATACCATTACATAAAAACTATTCTAAACTTATTGCGAAAGCGGCAAAAGGCGATCGTCGGGCGCAGCAACAATTGTTTGAAATGTTTGCACCTAAAATGATGGGTGTGTGTAGGCAGTATTTAAAAAATAACGATCTAGCTGAAGAAGTAATGCTATCTGGGTTTTTAAAGATGTTTACGCATTTAAAAGATTTTAAAAACGAAGGTAGTTTTGAAGGTTGGATAAGACGAATAATGGTCAATGAAAGTATTTCGCAACTTCGAAAAGATAAAAAGCTACACTTTGTTTCGGAAACAGAAATAGAGAACACTGCAGCTTATTCTACCTATTTGGAGACCGAATTAGAAACAAATGAAATTCAGAAACTGATAGATGCGCTACCAGACGGTTACAAAACGGTTTTCGTGCTTTATGTGGTTGAAGGATACAAACACGGAGAGATTTCCGAATTGCTTCAAATAAGTGAGAGCACTTCAAAATCGCAACTTTTTAAAGCGCGAAAAATGCTTCAGAATACTATTAAACAACAAAATAATTTAAGCTATGGCACCTTATAAACTGGAAGATAATATACGCGAAAAGCTAGAGGAAAGGGAGCTAAAACCTTCTGCAGACGCCTGGCAAAAACTAGAAGTAAAGCTGGATAAAACGCAACCAAAACAAAAGAGTATTGGCTGGTATTATATAGCAGCCAGTTTTGTAGGTGTTTTAATTGTAGCCTCTTTCTTTATTAATAATACTAAGCCGCAAGTAAATAACGACTTAGTAGATACAACTGTAAAAGAAGATGTGTTTAAAAATGCTTCAGAAAATGCTTCAGAACGCATTTTAAACAACACAACTGTTGCTGAAATAGATTCTAGTTTGCCTGATAGTAATATGGTTGAAACTGCTTCAGATAAAGAGAAAACGAATAGCGCAAAGGATGCTGAAGAAAAACAAAAATTAAATTCGGTTAAACCTGTATCAATTCCGAAGAAAAAATCTGAAGTAGCTAAAAAAATAGCGCGTACAGAGGTAGTTGCTTCAGCTTCAACTTCAGAAATAGAAAAGAAAAAGCAACTAGAAGAAGAAAAGTCAATGCCTTCTGAGGAGGATATACTCTTTAACAACAAAATAGACGAAGTAGTTGCTTCTGTTAAACAGCTACAAGAAGACAATACTCACGTAACTGCGGCAGAAGTAGAAAAACTACTAGACAAAGCGCGTCGCGATATCCAGACCCAACGCATCCTTAACAGTCAGAAAGTAGATGCAACTGCATTGCTTCAAGACGTAGAGTGGGAGCTCGAAAAGAGTTTTAGAGACAAGGTGTTTGACGCTCTTGGCGATGGTTTTACAAAAATACGTACAGCGGTAATAGAACGCAATGATTAATAATTAGTAATGTATAATTATTAATAAAATACGGACAGTGCGATAAGTCACTTTCAAAAAATATTCATCAAAACAATTCATCATTAATCAAAAAATCGAACATTTATGAAATCATTAATTACACTTACCACCGCGCTCACGCTCCTGTTTTTAGGAACCTATTACGGCAGTGCACAAGAGGTTGACCACGACACTAAAACTTCTATAGAAGAGCTTACTTTGTTAAAAGAAGAAATAGTAGAAGAAGAGAAAAACACTTTAAAAGATAAAGTAGAAAGTATTAATAAGCGTCTACAAAGCGGTACAATAACCGAAGAAGAAGCGGAAGAATTAAAACAAAAATCTGCTGGAACACATGCGTTAAATATTGAGAATAGGTTGGCTATTATAGATAACAAAATAGCCCTTTTAAAACGAAACGGAAGTGAGTACGAATACGAAGATGATGACAATGGTATGATTATACGTATAAGCTCGTCTGGCGAAGACAATGAAAACGAAAATGTACTTTATATAGGTCCTAAAAATAAGAAGGTTAAATACGACCGTCGCACAACTTCCGATATTGTTTTTGCGGTAGGTATAAACAATGTTATAACTGAAGGTGAATCGCTACAGGATTCAGACTATAAAGCTGCTGGCAGTCGTTTTGCAGAACTTGGCTGGGCGTGGACAACGCGAGTGTTTAAAAACTCAAACTGGTTGCGAGTAAGGTATGGGATGTCGTTTCAGTTTAATGGTTTAAAGCCTACAGACAATCGATATTTAGTAGATACAGGTACAGAAACAATACTAGCGGAATACCCTTTAAACCTAGATAAGTCTAAGTTTAGAATGGATAATTTGGTAATGCCATTTCATTTTGAATTTGGCCCTTCAAAAAAGATAGAGCGCGAAGATTATTTTCGCTATTCTACACACAACCAGATAAAAGTTGGACTTGGAGGATACGCAGGTGTTAATTTAGGAGCGCGTCAAAAACTAAAATTTGAAGAAGATGGCGAAGACCAAAAGCTAAAACTGAAGTCTAACTACAATACCAATAGCTTTATCTATGGATTGAGCGGTTATATTGGTTGGTACGGTGTAGCGATTTACGCTAAATACGACTTAAATACTATTTTTAAAAACAACCCTGTAGACCAACACAACGTATCTCTTGGATTTCGTTTTGATATAGATTAGCCACATATATTAGTATTCGTTGTTTAAACCTGGGTGTTTTATTGCATTAAACACCTAGGTTTTTTTTAGTATATTTATCGCAGACAAAAACTGAACGGTCCCAACTCATAATAAATAAACTATGAAAAGAGACCTTCGTAAACAAAATCTAAAGCTTAAATTTCTACTGAATAAAGGCTTAAAAATACCTTCGTTAACATCTGACACTAGCTATGTAGAAGATATAGATGACACGCATTATTGCATATCATTAGATCTGTCTAAGAACAAAGCTAAGTTTGCTAAAGATTATGAAATACTTACTAATAGTTTCGATTTTATTGAACAAATTGAAATTACAGACGAGTACGCGATAAAAAACTTTAAAAAGCATTACATCCATAGATACAGTAATAACCTAAGTGTTTCTTTAAAAAACGTAGCGGTTAATCTTATTTTAGATAATACGCGTTCTATAACTTGTAATATAGAGGTTGAAAAAACATTAAAGTTATCGAAGGTTAGTTAGATAACTGGCTTTTATTTTATTAGATAAGGTTTTGTGATTGTTACCTTAGTGCTGTATCATTTTTTGTGCAATTATTATCCTTAAAAGAGTTTTGAAAGTATTGCACTTAAAATTGTAATTTAAATGTTTAACTCTAAGTTTTACTTTATTTTTACAAAACCAAAATCTAATAATCTAAAATTCCAACAATCTGATTTCCAAAACCACCATAGACAATGTTTTTGAAGCTTCCCGCGTAGAGGAAGTAATAGGCGATTTTGTGCAATTAAAGAAATCTGGAAGCAATTACAAAGGGCTCAGTCCGTTTACAGATGAGCGTTCTCCTAGTTTTATGGTTTCTCCAGTTAAACAAATTTGGAAAGATTTTAGTAGTGGTAAAGGGGGGAATGTAGTTGCTTTTTTAATGGAGCACGAACATTTTACCTACCCCGAAGCCATTAAATACCTAGCAAAAAAATACGGAATTGAGGTTGAAGAAACCGAACAAACTGCCGAAGATAAACAACAAGCAAACGAGCGAGAAAGTTTATATCTGGTAAGTGAATACGCAAAGGAATACTTTCATAATACGCTTTTAAAAACCGAAGAAGGTAAGGCCATTGGTCTTTCGTATTTTAAGGAAAGAGGGTTTACAGAAGAAACAATTGCGAAATTTCAGTTGGGGTACTCTCCAGATTCTTGGGATGCCTTTACTAATACCGCAATAAAAAAAGGGTATAAGGTTGAATTTCTAGAGAAAACAGGCTTAACAATCGTAAAAGAGGATGCAACCACTGGCGCAGCTAATAAAATGTTTGACCGTTTTAAGGGCAGGGTAATGTTTCCTATTTTAAGTATGAGTGGTCGTACATTAGGATTTGGTGGACGTATACTAACTTCCGATAAAAAAGCGGCGAAATACTTAAACTCTCCAGAGAGTGATATTTACCATAAAAGCAAAGTGCTTTACGGCATATTTCACGCTAAACAAAGCATTGCTAAGGAAGATAATTGTTATTTAGTTGAAGGCTATACAGATGTAATTCAGTTTAATCAAACGGGGATACACAATGTGGTTTCTTCCTCGGGAACGGCACTAACTTCTGAACAAATTAGACTTGTAAATAGGCTTACAAAAAATATAACTGTGCTCTTTGATGGGGATGCGGCAGGGCTACGCGCATCGCTTCGCGGTATAGATTTAATTTTGGAGCAGGGAATGAATGTAAAAATTTGTACTTTCCCTGAAGGTGAAGACCCAGACAGTTTTTCTCGAAAAAATTCTTTGGAGGAACTCACCCTGTATTTAGAAGAAAATGCAAAAGATTTTATCACTTTTAAGGCCTCCTTGCTTGCTTCTGAAGCAAAGAACGACCCTATTAAAAAGAGTGAGACTATACACGATATGGTTAATAGTATAGCCAAAATACCCGATGTAATTAAGCGTGAAGTCTATGTAAAGGAATGTTCGCGTATAATGGATATTTCTGAGCAAGTACTCTTTAATACTTTGGCGCAAATATTTAAAAAAGACAAAAAAGAGACCGCCAAGAAAGCCGAAACACAAAAAGAAGCTTTTGAAGTTATTCCTACCGAAAAAAAGCTAGAAAAGGTAGATGTTCAGCAACAATTAGAACAAAAGATAATAGAGTTGTTGTTGCTTTATGGGAATGTTGAAGAAGATTTTGAAGACTTAATTTTAGAGGCAGACGATAAGGGTGAAATAGTTTTACGTCCAGAAATCCACAAATCGCGGGTTTTTGAAAAAATCTATCTAGACCTTCAGGAAGATGAAATTGAATTTACAAACACAGCTTTTAAAGAGTTGTATTTTGAAGTGGTAAACCGCTACAACCAAAACCCTGAAGCTAAGGCCGAAACTTTTATTAATGAAATGGAGCCAGAAATGGCTTCGGCTATCACGCATGTTTTGATGGAAGAAGAAAGGTATTCGCTTAGTAATTGGGAGCGTATGGAGATTTATGTAAAAGAAAAAGAACACACCATAGCTCAAGTTGTTAGCGAGACTATCTTAAACCTAAGAAGGCATCTGGTTTCTCAAAAAATCAACGAACTTTCTGAGCAAATGAAACAAGAAGACCTCCCAGATAAAGATGCGGGATTACAAGAGATAGTAGATTATTTAAGTCTTAAAAAAGTACTTTCAAATAAGCTAAACAGAGTGCTGTAGTTTTAATTAAACTTAAACATACGCGCCTGGTTAATCAATTCTGCAAGGCTTGAAACATTAAGTTTTTTCAACAATCTGGTTTTGTAAGTACTCACGGTTTTTTCGTTAATCTCTAATAGCGTAGCAATGTCTTTATTGCGTTTACCGTTAGAGAGTAAATTGAGTACTTCAATCTCTCTAGCCGAAAGTTTTTTATACCTACCAATAACGGTATTGTCGTTTACCGAGCGACTATTAAAAGCAGCTGCTATGTCGTCGTTTAAGAATATACCGCCTTCAGAAATGCGTTCAATAGCTTGAAGGAATAATTTTGTAGAAACATTTTTTGGGATATATCCTGCGGCACCAGACTTTATAGCACGTAGGGCGTAAATTTCTTCGGGATGCGAAGAAAAAATAGCGATACGCGTATTTGGAAATTCTTCACGAATGCTTCTTAAGGCATGAAAACCATTAATTTCTGGAATGTCTAATTCTAAAATTAAGATGTCTGGATTTTCTTTTTCTAGACAGGCTAATAGCTCTGAACCTATAGAAACTTCCCCAGATATTGAGTACATTTTTGTGTTTACAAGTAATTCAGAAACCCCTTTTCTTGTTACAGGATGATGATCTGCAATGACAATTTTTTTCATCTTTGTGTATTTTATTCAATTTATAAAACCTTAAAATATGGGGGAGAATTGGTTTTAAGATTGTAATATTAATACTACACATTGGATTTATAAAATATTGAGCTAATGAATATTAAACCTTTCGTCTAAGTGTTAAATTTTTCGATTAAACGCATGACTATTTTATTTTTTTTGGGATTTCACAAACAGGGATAGGGATCATTTTGTGTTGATTGGCATTGTTGAGTTTTTTATAAATATCAAAAACCTCTTTTTGTCTAGCTGTAAAATCGGAACTTTTTTTGCCAGCTTCAGCCATATTCATAGCCCATTCTAATTCGTCATAAGTAGCGCCTAATTGGTCTTCGTCTGAGCGGCTATCGCCAAAAAGCCCGTCTGTAGGAGCTGCTTTCATAATAGTTTCAGAAACACCTAGGGCTTCCCCGAGCATATACACTTCGCTTTTCATTAAATCTGCAATAGGGCTTAAATCTACACCACCATCACCGTATTTTGTGTAAAAGCCTACGCCAAAATCTTCTACTTTATTTCCTGTTCCAGCCACTAAATAACGATGTAGACCTGCAAAATAATACAAGGTGGTCATTCGTAAACGCGCGCGTGTATTAGCAAGCGGTAGCGCAAGAAGGTCTTCATTGGTAACCTTAGGAACTTCTTCTTTAAACTGTTCAAATACAGCGCTTAGGTTTACTTCTGTACTGCTCACATTAGAGTATTGTTCCTTTAAATGTTTAATATGCTCACGACCGCGACTTACCTGGCTTGGCGCTTGGTGTATTGGCATTTCTACACAAAGTGTAGGGAGACCAGTTCTTGCACATAGGCTAGAGGTAACAGCAGAATCTATACCACCGCTAATACCTACCACAAAACCGTCCATTTTTGAGTTTACTGCATAATTTTTTAACCAATTTACTATATGTTCAATTACTTTTTCAGATTGCATTTTTTGTGTTTTTAATCTTTTATAATAATACCTTTGCACAGCAAAAGTTGATAAAGATAAAATTAATATAAAACAATGACGTTACCCATCTATAACATTTTTTCTAGTATGAGATATTGTGCATTGTTAGTTTTAATGAGTTTGTTTTTTTCTTGTAATAATAAGGACAAGATTGAAAAACAAATAGAGGCGGTTCCTATAGATGTTGAAATTGTAAGATTCGACAAGGAATTTTCAGAAGCCACTCCGGCAGATCTTTCAAAGTTAAAGCAAGATTTCCCTGCTTTTTTTCCGAAGCAATACAACGATAGTATTTGGATTAACAAGCTAACAGATACGCTTCAAAATCAACTTGAAGCGGAAGTTTTTAAAACATTTCCGAAGGAAGAAAACATAGAAAGTGTGGTTGTTCCTTTGTTTCAGCATATAAAATATTACTTTCCTAAATTTTACACGCCTATAGTTGTTACAGCTACTTCTGATGTAGATTACAGAAATAAAGTGATACTTGCAGATAGTATGCTAATTGTAGGTCTAGACAATTATTTGGGCAGTGATCACCATTTTTATGAAGGAATAGAGAAATACATAACCAAAGAAATGAAGCCTTCTCAACTAGGTCCAGATATAGCTGAAACCTATGCGCGGCTTTATATTAAACCACCTTCTAAAGCTACTTTTTTAGGGCAAATTGTTTACTTTGGAAAAGAATTGTACTTAAAAGATATCTGGCTTACAGCAAATACTGATGCCGAAAAAATAGGGTATACCGAAGAAGAGTTTCAATGGGCTGAAGAAAATGAAGAGTATATGTGGCGCTATTTTATAGAAAAAGAATTGCTCTATAGTACAGATCCAAAACTAGGGGCTCGCTTTATTAATCCGGCGCCATTTTCAAAATTTTATTTAGAAATAGACAATCAGTCACCAGGTATGTTAGGGCGTTATTTAGGCTGGAAAATTGTTAGAGCTTATATGGAAAATACCAACACAGACGTACAGCGATTAATGGTGACAGATGCTGACGAAATATTTAAAAATTCAAAATACAAACCCAAAAAATAATGGCAGTTAAACACACTTCAGAAATAAAGTTAAACATAGAACTGGACGAAAATAAAATTCCAGAAACCATCCATTGGACCGCCGAAGACGGAGGTATTACCAACGAAGAAACAAAAGCGCTTATGCTTTCAGTTTGGGATGCTGAAAAGAAAGAATCTTTGCGAATAGATTTGTGGACTAAAGAGATGCCGGTAGACGAAATGAAAATTTTCTTCCACCAAACCTTAAGTGCTATGGCAGACACCTTTCAGCGTGCTACTAATGACGAAAGAATGAGTGCGACTATGCGCGACTTTTGTGATTATTTTGCAGAGAAATTAGAGCTAAAGCGACAATAATTTAAATATTGGAAATGGTGATAGAATTATTGAGCTCCTCAATATAATTTAGCACTTCCTCTCTTCCTGTAGAATTACTTGCAGAGGTAACAAAATACGGAGGCATTTCTTCCCAGGTTTCTAGCATTTTTGTGCGGTAATCTTCTATGTTTTTCTTTAAAGCATTCGGTTTTAATTTGTCTGCTTTTGTGAAAATTATATTGAAAGGAATGCCGCTTTCGCCCATCCATTGCATAAACTCCATGTCTATGGGTTGGGGTTCATGTCTACAGTCTATCAACACAAAGGCGAGAACCATTTGTGTGCGTTTTTCAAAGTAATTTGTGATAAATTTCTGAAAGGTCTTTTTGCTACTTTTAGAAACACGTGCATAACCATAACCAGGTAAATCTACTAAATACCAGTTTTTGTTAACTATAAAATGATTGATAAGCTGGGTTTTTCCAGGTCTACCAGAAGTTTTGGCTAAGCTTTTACGAAGCATTAGCATATTGATCAAGGAAGATTTACCTACGTTACTTCTTCCAATAAAAGCGTATTCCGGCAAACGGTCTTTTGGACATTTAGCAACGTCGCTGTTGCTCATTACAAACTCTGCCGATTTAACCTGCATTTTATTTTAATTTTATGAATTATGGTTTTGCGAAATATTTTATAAAACCTAGAAATAGTCTTTTAATACCCTCTTTTTTCTAACCAATTGCTAAGCAATTTGTTAAACTCATCTGGGTGTTCCATCATTGCTGCGTGACCACATTTATCAATCCAGTAGAGGTCTGAGTCTGGTAGCAACTCGTTAAACTCTACCGCTACCTCTGGAGGGGTTACATTGTCGTTCTTCCCCCAAATAATGCAGGTTGGTGTGTGCATTTTTGGCAAGTCTTTAGCCATATTGTGCCTTATAGCACTTTTGGCAATAGCGAGCGTTCGTATTAATTTATTGCGATCGTTTACTGTTTCGTATACATCGTCAACAATCTCTTTGGTGGCAATAGCTGGGTCGTAAAAAACGTTTTCGGCTTTTTGCTTGATGTATTCGTAATCGCCACGCTTAGGATAGCTTTCGCCCATAGCGCTTTCGTATAACCCAGAACTTCCGGTAATTATTAAGGCTTTTACTTTTTCAGGATACATTTTTGCGCATAGTAAGCCAATGTGGCCGCCAAGAGAATTACCCAATAAAATAACCTCCTCGAGACCTAGATGATCTATAAATTGAGCCGCATACTTCGCAAAGTTTTTCACGTTGGTACGCAGTAACGTCATTTTATAGATGGGTAGCTCGGGGATTAAAATCCTGTATCCTTTTGGAGGGAAGAAATCTGCGACACCATCAAAATTGCTTAATCCGCCCATAAGTCCGTGAAGGATAACGATGGGAGTACCTTCACCAATTTCTAAATATGAAAATTTTCCTTCTTTTTTTAAGTTTTCTGACATGCTTGGTTGCTGCAATTTAGATTGACAAAAGTAAACAAAAAAATTTCATACAGTCCATTTATGATAAGCCTTTGTTTTTCAATTGCTAGAATTAGGTTATCTACAAAGTGGTAAAACTTATCAACAAAGTGGTAAAAAGTGGTAAAAAGTGGTAAAAGTTATATATATTTGATGCTACAAATTACAAACAGGAAATTTCCATAATGGTCAATCTAATAGGCACATACGAATGTAAGGCAGACGTGAAAGGTCGTGTCATGGTGCCTGCGCCCTTAAAAAAACAGCTTGCTGTTGTTGCTTCGGATGGGTTTGTAATTAAGCGTGCTGTTTTTCAGCCTTGCCTAGAAATTTACCCTATGAAAGAATGGGATGCCTTGATGCAAAAAATGGGTGGTCTTAATCGTTTCAATAGAAAAAACAACGATTTTATCAGACGGTTTACGGCTGGGGTAAAGACGGTTGAGCTCGATACTACAGGGCGTTTGTTGATACCAAAAGACCTGCTTTCTTTTGCGGGTATTAGTAAAGAGATAGTGTTTTCTTCTGCAATTAACATTGTTGAGATTTGGGATAAAGAGAAGTATGAACAGGCTATTGATGATGCTGCAGATGATTTTGCTGATTTGGCTGAAGAAGTAATGGGAGATAAAAGCAATGATGATAATGGAATATCATAATCCGGTTTTATTAAGTGAAACAGTTCAGGGGTTAAACATTAAGCCAGATGGTGTTTATGTAGATGTAACCTTTGGAGGTGGTGGTCATTCGCGCGAAATATTAAAGCATTTAGGTCCTGATGGTAAACTAATAGCTTTTGATCAAGACAAGGATGCTTTAGAAAATGCTATAGACGATTCTAGATTTTTATTAATCAATCAGAATTTTCGGTTTTTAAAGCAGTTTTTAAGATTTCACGGTCATAGAACTGTAGATGGAATTTTGGGAGATTTTGGAGTTTCTTCACATCAGTTTGATGTTGCGGAAAGAGGGTTTTCCACTCGTTTTGAAGCCGATTTAGATATGCGAATGAATCGCGACACTAATTTTTCGGCATATACTGTTGTCAATAAATACGAAGAAGCGCAATTGCGAAATGTGCTTTCTAATTATGGTGAATTGCGCAGCGCTGCCGGTATGGCTCGTGTTATTGTTGAAGCGCGAGAACAAGAAAAAATTAAAACAAGCGCCCAATTAAAAAAAGTGCTAGCTAGGTTTTTGCCCGCACATAAAGAAAATAAAATTTTAGCGCAGATCTATCAAGCAATCAGAATAGAGGTAAACCAAGAGCTTGAAGCTTTAAAGGAGTTTCTGCTTCAAACCAATGAAGTTTTAAAACCCGGAGGAAGAATAAGCTTGATAAGCTATCATTCTTTAGAAGATAGATTGGTAAAGCGATATATACGAAATGGTTTGTTTGAAGGAGAGCCAGAAAAAGATGTTTTTGGAAGAGTAGAAGTGCCTTTTAAGGCTGTAGGTAAGTTTATAATCCCTTCGCAAGAGGAAATAAAACTAAACAATCGCGCACGGAGTGCTAAGCTTCGTATAGCAGAAAAATTATAACGCTTTCGGTTTTGCTGAAGGTTTTGTGTTTACATAAATAATGAATTGACAAATTGAAAGAAGGTTTTTACAATATAATAAAGGGAAAGTTTTTAGTGAGCGATGACGCGCTAAAAAATTGGCGCTTTATTATTTTCCTTTCTTTCCTAGCGCTTGTAATGATAGGTAGTTCGCATAGTGCCGATAAAAAAGTGCACAAGATCTCAAAATTAAACGCTGAAGTAAAAGAGCTTAAAAGTGAATATGTAGATGTGCGTATGTTGCTTATGCAGGCAAGGATGGAGAGTAAAGTTATAGGCATAATGGAAAACCGTGGATTAAAACCTTCGGTTACTCCGCCTAAACGAATTAGAATAATTGAAAAAGAATAAACTCACTAAGAAACTAGAGGGTTGTTTTTTAATACTGAATACTGAAAATGGCATTTGAAGAAAAAGACATATTAAACCGTATGTACATCATCGCAGGATGTATGTTTCTCTTCGCGCTTGCTATAAGTGTAAAAATGATGAATATTCAGTTTGTGGATGGCGAAAAGTACCGCGAACTCGCAAAGGAGAACACTACAAAAAACTTTGTAATCCCAGCAAATAGAGGAAATGTTTATGCAGACGACGGCAGTCTTTTAGCTACTTCGGTACCTAAATACGATATTCGTTTTGATGCGGTTACAGTAAGCTCTGAAGATTTTAAAGAAAACCTTAAACCGCTATCTGAAGGTTTGAGCAAGATGTTTGGCAAATCGGTTTCGCATTATCAAAATATGTTTAGAAAGGCCCGAGCAGATAAAAACAGGTATTTGTTTATTGCTAAAAACTTAGGCTATTCAGACTATATTAAGGTAAAAAGCTTGCCTCTTTTCAAAAAAGGACCTTATAGAGGCGGTATTATCGTAGAGCAGCGCACGGTACGCGAGCATCCTATTGGGAAAATTGCTCAGCGAACAGTAGGCGACGAGGCTTTTGATAGACCAGGCTATTACGCAGTAGGTTTAGAAGGAGCTTTTAATGACTTATTGACCGGCAAGGACGGGCATCGTTTAAAGCAAAAAATTGCAAAAGGACAGTGGAAACCTATATCAGACGATAATGAAATAGAGCCTCAAGACGGTTATGATATTGTTTCTACCATAAATGTAAACATTCAAGATATTGCGCATCACGCTTTATTAAAGCAACTGGAGCATTACGAAGCAGAACACGGAACTGTAATTGTTATGGAGGTTGCTACTGGTGAAATTAAGGCAGTTTCAAACTTAGGAAGAACCTCAAACGGTACCTATTACGAAAAACTGAATTACGCCATTGGTGAATCACACGAACCGGGTTCTACTTTTAAAGTAATGGCAATGATGGCGGCTTTAGAAGATAAAGTAATAGATACTAGCTCTGTAATTGATACGGGTAATGGGGTAAAAGTGTTCTACGGAAGAAAAATCTACGACTCTCATCGTGGGGGCTACGGAAAAATTTCGGCTGCTCGTACTTTGGAGGTTTCTTCAAACATAGGTTTAGCTTCAATTATAAATGACAACTATTCTAAAAACCCTAATAAATTCATCAATCGTTTAAAAAGCTGGCATCTCACCGAAAAAACGGGAGTTGCTATTAAAGGTGAAGGAAAACCGATGATACCTGAGCCGGGTGATAAAAAATGGAGTAAAAATGCATTGCCTTCTATGGCTTATGGCTATAACTTAAGACTTACGCCTCTTCAAACATTAAATTTTTACAACGCTATCGCCAATAATGGGGTGATGGTAAAACCGCGTTTTATTAAAGAAGTACGTGCTTGGAACGAAAAGGTAACGACTTACGATACTGAGGTTATTAATCCTAAAATCTGTTCAGATAAAACCTTAAGTGAGATTAAGGAAATAATGAAGAACACTGTAAAACGAGGTACGGGAAGATCGCTCTATTCGCCAGATTTTTCTATGGCTGGTAAAACGGGAACTGCGCAAACAGAATATTGGATGCCAGACTGGAAAAGTAACAGACGTTATATATCGTCTTTTGCTGGTTTTTTTCCTGCTGAAAACCCAAAGTACTCTTGTATAGTAATAATCCATAAGCCTAGTGTAAAAAAAGGATTTTACGGAGCTGATGTGTCGGGACCTGTCTTTAAAAGAATTGCACAAAAAATATTTACAGAGTCTAGAAACATAGACAATGTAGAAAATATTGAACAGCCAGATGCTGTAATAGAACAAGATTTTGAAAAGTACTATGCCAAGCTTCAAATAGCTTCAAAAACCATCCCAAATGTTACTGGAATGGCGGGTATGGATGCTGTTTCTTTGCTAGAAAACCTTGGTCTTAGAGTACAAGTAGTTGGCAACGGAAGTGTTTCTGGTCAATCTATAAAGTCTGGTGAAATACTTAAAAAAGGACAATTAATAACCTTAAACTTATCGTGATACTTTTAAAAGACATATTGTATAAGGTAACCCTAGAACGTGTTGTAGGGAGCACTTCTGTGGCTGTAAACAATCTTCAGTTCGATTCTAGAAAAGTTTCGTTAAACGATGTGTTTGTCGCTATTAAAGGAACGGTTTCAGACGGGCATCAGTTTATTAAAAAAGCGGCAGATCTAGGTGCATTAGTTGTTGTTTGTGAAGACTTACCTTCAGATATAGTAAACGGTATTACTTATGTGCAAGTAGCAGATTCGCATAAAGCTTTAGCAATTATGGCTTCTAATTACTACGGAAACCCTTCCGAAGAATTAAAGCTAGTAGGAATAACAGGAACAAATGGTAAAACCACTGTTTCGTCACTTTTATATAATTTGTTTAAAAAGGCTGGGCTTGAGGCTGGATTACTTTCTACTGTACAAATAATGGTTGGCAATACGGTCTATAAAACAACGCATACTACGCCGGATTCATTAACCATAAATAAGTATTTGCGCAAAATGGTTGATGCGGGGGTAGAGTTCTGTTTTATGGAAGTAAGCTCACACGGTATACATCAAAAACGCACAGAAGGGCTTCATTTTGTAGGCGGTGTTTTTACGAACCTATCGCACGATCATTTAGATTATCACAAAGATTTTGCTGAATACCGAGATGTAAAAAAGCTCTTTTTTGACCAATTGCCAAAAACTGCATTTGCTTTGGTGAATGTAGATGATAAAAATGGCGAGGTAATGCTTCAAAATACAAAAGCTAAAAAATATACCTACGCCCTTAAAACATATGCTAATTATAGAGCACAAGTATTGGAAAGCCAGTTTACAGGCCAACTACTTAGAATAAACAATCAGGAATTGTGGGTAAAATTGATTGGAGGTTTTAATGCCTACAACCTACTTGCAATTTTTGGAACTGCCGAAATGTTAGGCTTAAAGGAATTAGAAATACTTGAGATTATGAGCACACTTGAGAGTGTAGGCGGAAGGTTTCAGTATTTAATTTCAGAAAAGAGAATAACTGCCATTGTAGATTATGCACATACTCCAGATGCTTTAAAAAATGTGTTAGAAACCATTAACAGCATTCGCACAGGAAATGAGTCTGTGATTACGGTAGTGGGATGTGGAGGCGATCGCGACGCGCAGAAGCGCCCGCTTATGGGTAAAATTGCGGCTTCTTTAAGTACAAAAGTTGTTTTTACTAGCGATAACCCACGTACTGAAAACCCCGAATCGATTATTGAACAGATAGAAAAAGGAGTACCTGCAGAACATTATAAAAAAACATTAGCCATTACTAATAGAAAAGAAGCCATAAAGGCTGCCTGCCAGATGGCAGAAGACAACGATATCATATTAATTGCTGGTAAGGGTCACGAAACTTACCAAGAGATTAATGGTGAACGACTAGATTTTGATGATTTTAAAATCGTAAACCAACTTTTAACAACCTTAAACAAATAGTTAGATGCTCTATTATCTTTTTGAATATTTAGACAAAACATACGATTTGCCTGGAGCGGGACTATTCAAGTTTATTACGTTTCGCGCAATATTGGCTGTTATTCTATCGCTGTTTATCGCTACGGTTTACGGTAAAAAAATAATTAATTTCTTACGAAAAAAACAAGTAGGAGAGTCTATACGTGACTTAGGTTTAGAAGGGCAAAATGAAAAAGCAGGTACACCTACTATGGGTGGGATAATAATTATTCTTGCTACACTCATCCCCGTTTTTTTATTCGCTAAACTAGAAAACATCTATGTAATACTGTTGATAGTAACCACCATTTGGATGGGTATCATTGGTTTTATAGACGATTATATAAAGAAGTTTAAAAACGACAAAGAGGGGCTTCCCGGCAAGTTTAAAGTAATTGGGCAAATAGGTTTAGGGCTTTTCGTGGGGGTTACTATGTATTTACATCCAGATATTGTAGTACAGCATACTGTTGAAAACCCTGGAGCCGAAACTGAAATAACAGAAGTGCTAGCAGAGGAGGCTACCAATACTTTTTATGTAAAAGATAAGTCGATGTTAACAACCATTCCTTTTGTAAAAGAGAATGAGTTTAACTATTCAGAGCTTATAAGTTGGGCGGGTGATAACTACAACAGTTATGTGTGGTTGATTTTTATACCTATCGTAATTTTTATAATCACTGCAGTTTCTAATGGCGCTAATCTAACAGATGGAATAGATGGCCTTGCGGCGGGTACATCTGCAATTATAGCACTCACACTTGCGCTTTTTGCGTGGGTCTCTGGTAATGTAATTTTCGCAGATTACTTAAATATAATGTACATCCCCAACACTGGAGAGATGACCATATTTATCACGGCTTTTGTGGGAGCGCTTATTGGATTTTTATGGTATAATACCTACCCCGCACAAGTGTTTATGGGCGATACAGGTAGTTTGACCATAGGAGGGATTATAGCTGTAATTGCCATTGCTGTACGTAAGGAATTATTGATACCTATACTCTGTGGTGTTTTCTTAATGGAAAATCTATCTGTGGTGTTACAGGTAAGCTGGTTTAAGTACACTAAGAAAAAGTATGGTGAAGGTAGACGCATTTTTAGAATGTCGCCATTGCATCACCATTATCAAATAAAAGGTTTTCACGAAAGTAAAATAGTAACCCGCTTTTGGATTGTGGGAATATTTTTAGCAATTATTACGATTGTAACATTAAAAATACGGTAAAAATGATTTTCGAATTGCGATTTTGAATTTACGATTATGAAGGAGGAAATTAAAAGAAATGTCTGAAATGCATCACGAAGAAATTGACCGATTACATAAAGAAGCAAATGAATTACTTTCTATTACAATTGCGTCAATAATAACGGTTAAAAAAAGATTAAACTCAGAATGAGCAAGCAATCTGAAATAAGTAATAGTCAATCGTCAATCGTCAATCGAAAATCGAAAATCGTGATTCTGGGAGGTGGCGAAAGCGGAGTGGGAACTGCTATTTTGGCTAAAAAGAAAGAGTTTGAAGTGTTTGTTTCAGACTTTGGAAAGATTAAAGAAAAGTACAAACAAGTTCTTATAAATAATGAGATTGAATGGGAAGAGGAAGGTCATACTGAAGAAAAAATACTTTCTGCATCACTAGTGATGAAAAGTCCTGGAATTCCAGATAAGGCGCCAATAGTTTTAAAATTGCGCCAAAACGGAATAAAGGTTATTTCTGAAATTGAGTTTGCTTCAAAATATACTCAGGCTACAATTGTAGGCATTACAGGTAGTAATGGTAAAACAACCACAGCTAGCTTAATCTATCACTTGCTGAAAAGTGGCGACTTAAATGTGGCTTTAGGAGGCAATATAGGAAAGAGTTTTGCCGAACAGGTTTCTGAAGAAAAGTACGAAAATTTTGTGCTGGAACTCAGTAGTTTTCAGCTTGATGGTATAGAAAATTTTGCGCCGCACATTGCGGTATTAACAAATTTAAGTCCAGATCATTTGGATAGATATGATTACAAATACGAAAATTATATCGCTTCAAAATTCAGGATTTTAATGAATCAAACAGCGGAAGATTATTTTATCTATGATGCAGATGATGTTGAAATTAACAAATGGCTTTCGCAAAACCCCATAAAATCACAACCACTGCCTTTTTCAACTAAAAAAGAATTGAAACAAGGCGCATTTAAAAAAAATAACGAAATAATAATAACAATAGATAACAATCAATTTACTATGCCAATCGCAACTATAGGAATTCAAGGAGAACACAATGTAAAAAATGCTATGGCCGCATCTACGGTTGCAACACTGCTAAGAATACGCAAGCAAACGATTCGCGAAAGCCTTGAGGGGTTTCAAGGTGTGGAACACAGATTAGAAAAAGTTTTAAAAATCAACAATGTGTTGTATGTAAATGATTCTAAGGCTACAAATGTGAATGCTACTTTTTACGCACTAGACAGTATGGAAAATCCTACCGTTTGGATAGTTGGAGGAGTAGATAAAGGCAATAATTACGAAGAATTATTACCCTTAGTTAATGAAAAAGTGAAAGCGATAATTTGTTTAGGAGTAGATAACTCTAAGATAATTGAAGCTTTTGGTAATGTTGTAGATACTGTTTTTGAAACTGAATCTATGGCTACTGCCGTGCAGATTGCTTATAAAGTAGCCGAAAGAAATAACACCGTTTTGCTTTCTCCAGCTTGCGCAAGTTTCGATTTGTTTGAAAATTACGAAGACCGTGGAAGACAGTTTAAGCTAGCGGTTAGAAATTTATAATAAAACACAGATTAAGCTAAGTTATAAGCAGAAATAGGTTTTTGTTTAAGTTGATATATTAGAGATAAAAACGAGAAATTAAATATAAAAAGTGAAAAATATTTTCCAATACATACAAGGTGATAAGGCAATTTGGGGGGTTGTATGTCTTTTGGCGCTCTTCTCTTTCTTACCTGTTTACAGTTCTAGTAGTAATCTCGCGTATTTATATGGAGATGGAAGCACCTTGCCTTATTTGTTGCGTCATTTTTCGCATTTAGTATTAGGTTTTGGAGTTTTGTACGGAGTACATAAAATACCCTATAATTATTTCCGGGGGCTTTCAATAATAGCATTGCCTGTGGTTATTATATTGCTAGTAATTACAATAGCGGAAGGCACAACTATAGACGGCGCAAATGCTAGCCGTTGGATACGCTTACCTTTTGTAGGGATTAGTTTTCAGACTTCAACCTTGGCAGGGGTTGTTTTAATGACTTATGTAGCGCGTTATCTGTCGCGAATAAAAGATAAAACGGTTACTTTTAAAGAAACAATTTTACCGCTTTGGACACCAGTTTTTATGGTGCTAGCTTTAATACTTCCAGCAAACTTCTCTACTGCGGCAATCTTCTTTTCTATGGTTGTAATGCTTGTGTTTGTAGGTGGTTATCCGCTAAAATATTTAGGGATAATTTTAGGAGCGGGATTAATTTTCCTCACTCTTTTTGTGCTAACAGCAAAAGCCTTTCCGGGTGTTTTTCCAAACCGTGTAGACACTTGGATTAGTAGGGTTGAAAACTTTAGTGATGATAGCGACACTGAAGCAGATTACCAAATAGAAAAAGCAAAAATAGCAATTGCTTCAGGAGGTGTTATTGGTCTTGGACCTGGAAAAAGCGTACAGAAAAACTTCTTGCCACAGTCTTCTTCAGATTTTATTTACGCAATTATAGTAGAGGAATTTGGCTTAATAGGCGGTATGTTTTTAATGGTACTTTACTTGTTCTTGCTGTTTCGTATAGTGGTGGTAGCGCATAAGTCTACTTCCATTTTTGGGAAGTTGCTAGTTATAGGTGTAGGCTTGCCTATTGTTTTTAGAGCGATGATAAATATGGCTGTTGCGGTTGAATTATTTCCGGTTACCGGACAAAACTTACCCTTAATAAGTAGTGGGGGTACTTCTATATGGATGACTTGTTTAGCAATTGGTATGATTTTAAGTGTTAGTGCTAAAAGAGAAATACCAGCTAAAGAAGAAGCTGAAGAAAACCCGCTTGACATTTTAAGTGAAGCGATGTAAGTGCATTAATGATAGATAATAATATTTAAAAAACATAAAAAACGAATTAATTAAGTTGAAACCAAAATTCATCATATCGGGAGGGGGTACCGGAGGTCATATTTATCCGGCGGTTGCTATTGCAAACGAGTTAAAAGTTCGTTTTCCTGATGCAGAATTTTTATTTGTAGGCGCAGAAGATAGAATGGAAATGGAGAAAGTGCCACAGGCAGGGTATCCTATTGAAGGGCTTCGTATTTCTGGTTTACAACGAAGCTTATCGCTTCAAAATTTAGCCTTCCCATTAAAACTTATTTCAAGCTTAATTAAGTCTAACAGTATTTTAAAAAGATTTAAACCAGACGTTGCCATTGGCACTGGAGGTTATGCTAGTGCGCCTTTATTGAGAATGGCCGCCAAGCAAAAAATTCCTTGTTTAATACAAGAGCAGAATAGCCACGCCGGTATTACTAATAAATGGTTAAGCGGAAAGGTTCAGAAAATATGTGTTGCTTATGAAGGTATGGATGCGTTTTTTCCAGTTCAAAAGCTTAGAATTACAGGTAATCCAGTACGTCAGGATTTACTTGATATTACTTCCAAAAAAGATGAGGCACTTGCTTTTTTCAACTTAAATAGTGAGAAGAAAACATTGCTGGTTTTAGGGGGTAGTTTAGGAGCAAGACGTATAAACCAGCTTATTGAAGCTAAGCTTCCGTTTTTTGAAGCCCAGAACCTGCAGGTAATTTGGCAATGTGGCAAGCAGTACGAAGAAACCTATAAGAACAAAGGAAATGAAGCGGTTCAAATTCACACATTTTTAAATAGAATGGATTTGGCTTATGCTGCTGCAGATTTTATAATTTCTAGATCTGGGGCGCTTTCGGCTTCAGAATTGTGTTTAGTAGGCAAACCTGTTTTGTTTATCCCTTCGCCAAATGTAGCCGAAGATCATCAAACAAAGAATGCAAGGGCAATTTCAGAAAAAAATGCTGCGTTAATGATGAAGGAAAGTGAATTAGATACAAATTTTGAAAGTGAATTTTCGGCTTTAATTGCATCTGCCGAATTGCAAAAAACACTTTCAGAAAACATAAAAAAATTGGCAAAACCAAATGCCACAAAAGATATAGTAGACGAGATTGAAAAACTGTTAAGCCGTTAACCCCAAGAGGAAGCTAACCGTAAAGGTCTGAATAAACAAAATTATTAAAAATTGAATAACTTAAACAACATACAAACTTTTTACTTCGTAGGTATTGGCGGTATTGGTATGAGTGCGCTTGCACGTTATTTCAAGATGCAAGGCAAGGCTGTTTTTGGTTATGACAAGACACCCACAGACCTGACAGATCAATTGGTTTCTGAAGGAATTTCAGTAACTTTTAAGGATGCTGTTTCTGAAATACCGAGCCAAGTACTTTCTAAAGAAAATGTATTGGTTGTATATACGCCTGCAATCCCAAAGGGCAACACTATATTAAATCACTTTTTTACCGAAGATTTTTCTGTGCTTAAACGCGCTCAACTTTTGGGAGAAGTTTCAAAAAACACCCTGTGTTTAGCCGTTGCAGGAACACATGGTAAAACCACAACATCTGCTATTTTGGGGCATTTACTTGCGGAATGCAATATGCCTGTTACTGCTTTTTTAGGCGGAATTGCAGAAAATTACAATTCAAATTTTATATATAAAGGCAATGAGATTACCGTAGTAGAGGCAGATGAATTTGACCGCTCTTTTCTTCAGCTCAGGCCAGACATTGCTTGTATAACTTCTATGGATGCAGACCATCTAGATATTTACGAAGATGAGAGAGCGATAGAAGATGCCTTCAGAAGCTTTTCTAGTTTGGTTGAAAAAGAAGAACATATATTGATTAAAAAGAATCTTGCGCTAGACGGAATGACAGTTGCTGTTGAAGAAAATGCAGCTTATGAAGCTCAAGATGTAAGAGTGGAAAATGGTGCTTATGTTTTCAACTTAAAAACACCTACAATAACCTTAGAAAATTTAATATTTCACTTACCCGGTCATCACAACCTTACAAATGCTGTAATGGCATTAGGGATGGCAATTTTAGCAGGTACTCCTACCGCTTGTTTACGCAAAGCGTTAGCGTCTTTTAAAGGTGTTAAACGTCGCTTTTCGTATAAAATTAAGTCGGAGCAATTAGTGCTAATAGACGATTATGCGCATCATCCTACAGAACTAGATGCTTTACATCAGGCCGTGACCGAAATGTACCCAAATAGCAATACACAAATTGTTTTTCAGCCACATTTGTTTAGCAGGACTAGAGATTTTGCCGAAGGATTTGCAAAAAGTCTATCGCGCTTTGACGAAGTAATATTGCTAGACATTTTTCCTGCCCGCGAGGAACCCATAGATGGAATTACTTCGCAGTGGTTGTTAAACATGATAGATACACCTAAAAAAAGGGTGGTTTTTAAAAGCGCGCTTCCAGAAGTATTATTGAGTTCTAAATGTAGCGTAAAACTACTTGTTGGTGCAGGCGATATAGGCGCAGAAGTAAATAAATTAACTAAAATTTTGAAAGATGAAACGCAGTCTTGAATTACTTAAGTTTTTGATTTTGCTGGGTGTTTTAGCTTTTCTTTTCAGCTTCACTCAAGAACGCAATAAAAGCCGTAAAATTAAAAAGTTAGATGTGGAGTTTATCGATGAAAACAGCCCGTTTATCACATACAATACAGTTAATAAATTGTTGATACAAAGTCAAGACAATGTTACGAGCATAGACAAAGAAGCTTTAGTTTTGAAGAAGATGGAGCAAAGACTGCAGCAAAACCCTATGGTACGTGATGCTCAGGTATTTGTTTCGGTAGATGGTACGCTGGGAGCTAAGATAGAGCAACGCAAACCAATAGGTAGAGTTTCTGCAACACCAGATTATTACCTAGATGCAGATGGAAAAAAGATGCCGCTTTCCGATGTTTATTCGGCAAGGGTTCCAATAATTACTGGAACATCAAAAAATGATTTTAATGAAGTAACAGAGTTGCTTCTTAAAATTGAGGCAGATGAGTTTATGAAGAGATCTGTAGTGGGATTAAACAGAAACGCAAACGGAGAGATAGAGTTAGAACTTCGTAAAATGAATTTTAATGTGCTTTTTGGACAAATTGAAAACGTAGATAAAAAGTTTCAAAACTTTAAAGCATTTTATAAAAAAACTAAACAGGACAGTACACTTTTAGAGTACAAAAAGGTGAATCTGAAATTTGATAATCAGGTAATTGCCACAAAAAAGTAAGGTCATGGAAAACGAAAATATTGCTGTTGGATTAGATATTGGTACTACTAAGATAGTAGCTATGATTGGTAGAAAGAACGATTATGGCAAAATGGAAGTCTTGGGAATTGGCAAAGCCAAGAGCCTTGGGGTGCACCGTGGTGTGGTAAACAATATTACCCAGACTATTCAATCTATTCAGCAAGCAGTACAAGATGCCGAAACTTCTTCGGGTATGAAGATAAAGGAAGTGGTTGTGGGTATTGCGGGCCAGCACATAAGAAGTTTACAACACAGCGATTATATTACCCGTCCTAATGGTGAAGATGTAATAAGCGAAGACGATATAGATAGACTGTGCAACCAAGTACACAAACTTGTAATGCTTCCAGGTGAAGAGATTTTACATGTATTACCGCAAGATTTTAAGGTAGACGGTCAAGCCGAAATAAAAGAACCTATCGGAATGTACGGGGCTCGTTTAGAGGCTAATTTTCACGTAGTAGTAGGTCAAGTTTCCTCTATTAGAAATGTGGGAAGATGTATTAAAAGTGCAGGATTAGAGCTATCTGCTATTACACTAGAACCATTGGCATCTGCAAAAGCAGTTTTGAGCCAAGAAGAAAAAGAAGCAGGTGTAGCCTTGATTGATATAGGAGGCGGTACAACAGACTTAGCAATATTTAAAGACGGAATTATTCGCCATACGGCTGTAATCCCTTTTGGCGGTAATGTTATAACTGAAGATATAAAAGAAGGTTGCTCCATTATTGAGAAGCAAGCAGAATTGTTGAAAATAAAATTTGGTTCTGCTTGGCCAGGAGAAAATAAAGACAATGAGATTGTTTCTATTCCAGGCTTACGCGGAAGAGAACCTAAGGAAATAAGTTTAAAAAACCTTTCCAAAATAATCCATGCGCGTGTTATAGAGATTATAGAACAGGCCTATATGGAAATTAAAAACTACGGTCATGAGGAACAGAAAAAGAAACTCATAGCCGGAATTGTGCTAACAGGTGGGGGAGCCCAACTTCAGCATATAAAACAGTTAGTAGAATACATTACGGGTATGGATACGCGTATTGGCTATCCAAATGAGCATTTAGCAGGCGATAGCGATGCCGAAACTACAAGCCCTATGTATGCAACGGCTGTTGGTTTAGTGCTAAACAGTTTAGAGAGTAAGGAAAAGTCATCCTTGATGAAACGTTTTTCTGAAGGAGAAATAGTAGCAAAAAAAGAAGCTAAAGAAGAAGTAGCAGAAACTGAAGAAGCGATAGAAACTCAAAACGAAGAAAATAAAAAGAAAGAAGCGAAAACCTCAAAAAGGTTTTTTGATAAATGGGCGGAAAAATTTAAGGAATTCCTTGACAACGCCGAATAAAAGTATTTAGTGGGCAGTAACAGTTCGCAGTAAAGAAAATAAAAAATTGCAATAAAAAATAACTATATGAGCAGCAACACAGAATTTGACAACATTTCATTCGACCTGCCCAAGAACCAATCAAATGTGATTAAGGTAATTGGAGTAGGGGGCGGAGGAAGTAACGCCATTAACCATATGTTTAGCCAAGGCATAAAGGGAGTTGACTTTGTAATATGTAATACAGATTCACAAGCATTAGAAAACAGTCCGGTGCCAAATAAAATACAGTTAGGAGTTTCCTTAACTGAAGGCTTAGGTGCTGGGGCAAATCCAGATGTAGGAGAGCAATCTGCCGTAGAGAGCATGGAAGATATTCGCAGTATGCTTACTACCAATACCAAAATGATATTTATCACAGCTGGTATGGGTGGTGGTACAGGTACTGGTGCTGCACCTATCATTGCAAAAATGGCAAAAGATATGGATATACTTACCGTTGGTATAGTAACCATTCCATTTCAATTTGAAGGTAAAACAAGAAATGATCAAGCCCATATTGGGGTTGAAAAGCTACGCCAAAGTGTAGATTCGCTTGTGGTTATCAATAACAATAAATTACGTGAAGTTTATGGAAACCTTGGTTTTAAAGCCGGTTTCTCTAAAGCCGATGAAGTTTTAGCCACTGCTGCCCGTGGTATAGCCGAGGTAATTACACATCACTACACACAAAACATTGACCTTCGAGATGCCAAAACAGTACTTGCTAATAGCGGAACAGCTATTATGGGAAGTGCTACAGCTTCTGGAGCTAACAGAGCAAAAGAAGCTATTGGAAACGCTTTAGATTCACCATTGCTAAACGATAATAAAATTAAAGGAGCCAAAAACGTATTGCTGCTTATTGTTTCTGGTACCGATGAGATTACGATAGATGAAATTGGCGAAATAAGTGATCACATTCAGGAGGAAGCTGGCCACAGTGCAAACATTATTATGGGTGTAGGAGAAGAGGAAGCTTTAGAAGGTTCTATCTCTATTACTGTAATAGCAACTGGCTTTAACGTAGAGCAACAAAATGAAATTGTAAATACCGAAACAAAAAAGATAATTCACACTTTAGAAGACGAGCAAAAAGCGGAGCATGAACTTACGCCTAAAACTACTTCTACTACGGTAAGACTTCCAGAAAATCCTTTGCCTAGTGAGCCTAAAGCTGAAGCTGCTCCTATAGTAAGACACACTTTATTTGACGAAACTGAAGTAGAAGAAAAACCACCTTTTGAAGGCTATATTAAAACTTCTGAATTACTTAAAAACATGCCTGTTTCTTACCAAGAAGTTGAGGCAGAAAACATAGAAGAGTTTGACCAAGTAACGGTAAATAAGATAAATGTAAACGAATTTGTGATTATTGAAGCTCCTAAAGAGCAAGAGGAGGTAGTAAATACTCCTAAAGCTGTTGCTGAAGAGAGTGAAGAACAAATGCTAATGTTTGACCTTCCTATTAACGCTACTGAAAGTAAGAGTGTTGAAAAAGAGGTGAAAGAAGAGGCTGTGTTCTTTGATTTAGACCAAATAGAAGTTCGCGACCACGTAGAGGTTATTCCTGTAACCGAAGTTTCTGGTGAAGGAGTAAAGCGTTATAGTCTAGACGACTATCAGGAAGTTGAAGACAGAATGAATAGCGCAAAACCTTCAAAATTAACTGCTGAAGAAGTAGAAGAAGAGGAGATTGTTTTTGAAAAAAGAACAATCGCAGCCCCTGAAACTACAGAGGAAGAGTCTCTAGAAGATCAAGACCCACTTAATTCACCAATATCGAAGATATTGAGTGATCGTGCCGAAGAGCGCAAGCGCAAAATGAAGGAGTTTAATTATAAGTTTAAAAATAGCCCATCTCGTATAGATGAAATTGAAAAACAACCAGCATACAAGCGTATGGGGATAGATTTAAACGAGGATACCAATGCACCTAATATATCGAGAACTTCTGTTAACACGGAAGACGATGAAATTGAGTTACGCAAAAACAACTCATTTCTTCACGATAATGTAGACTAATAAAACGTTTCACTTAAAGTAAAAGCCCAGATTTCTTAATAGAGTTTGGGCTTTTTTAATATTTATAAAACTGGGTGTAGCTTTTTCTCATTTCGGCTTTATTAAGTATCTTCGTGCACTATAAAAACTACAGAAATGAGCTTACAAGACAAAGTAATGGATGCTATGAAAACCGCAATGAAAGCTAAGGATACTCAATCTTTAGAAGCGTTGCGTTCTGTTAAATCGGCACTGCTTTTAGCACAAACCGAAACAGGATCTAAAGCTGAATTAACCGAAGAAGAAGAATTAAAATTACTTCAAAAACAAGTAAAGCAAAGAAAGGATAGTGCTGCTATTTACAAGGAACAAGGCCGTGACGATCTTGCTGAACCAGAATTAATTCAAGCAAAAATTATAGAGCAATTTTTACCACAACAATTGTCTGAAGAAGAGGTTAGTGCAATTGTAGATGCCATAATCGCTGAAACAGGCGCTTCTTCTATGGCAGATATGGGTAAAGTAATGGGCTTAGCCAGTGCCAAACTTACCGGTAAAGCAGATGGTAAAACAATCTCTACTATAGTTAAATCTAGGTTGTCTTAAGTTATTTTATAGTAGTATAACTTAAAATGGCCGCGTGGCGCAACTGAATAGCGCATCAGATTTCGGCTCTGAGGGTTGGGGGTTTGAATCCCTCCGCGGTCACGAATAAATAAAAAAAGAGATTAAAAATTCAGAGCTTGCTCTGGAATTTTTAATCTCTTTTTTTATTTTCAAAGCGGAGCTTTGAGGGATGCGCGCAGCGAATCCTTTCGTGAATAATTTTGTTTGTATTGTGAGCTTGCTCTGGAATTTTTATTCTCTTTTTTTATTATCAAAACGGAGCTTTGAGGGATGCGCTTAGCGAATCCTTTCGTGAATATTTTTGTTTGTATTGTGAACTTGCTCTGGAATTTTCATTCTCTTTTTTTATTATCAAAACGGAGCTTTGAGGGATGCTTTTAGCGAATCCTTTCGTGAATATTTTTGTTTGTATTGTGAGCTTGCTCTGGAATTTGATATTTCGCAATCAGTGTCTTTTTTTCAGGAAAGCTAATAGTTTCTGGTTATTAGTGTGTTAGGCTAAGTAAAGTGTAATTTTATTAGAATACGATACCTTAAAGATTAGTGGCTTTAATGTTAAATTCATTAATAAATACCCTATTTAGCTTTGTATTTGTATAAATATACTTGTATGTTTGCCGTTAATTTTTTAAAAACCTCTAAATTTTATTTGTTATGAAACAAAAATTACACTCTTTTAAAAATCTAAAAATGCTTGCATTTTCTATTGCATTGTTTGGATTTAGTACAGCTAATGCACAATACTGTGTTCCTTCTATAAATTGTAATGATGGCGATTTAATTCTAAACGTAGAATTCGCTGGTATAGAAAACCCTACCGCTTGTAGTACTGATGGATACGGTGATTTTACTACAGATGTAGATCCAGCAGAAGTTGCAACTGGTCAAGTTTACACTATGGCTGTAGAAGTTGGAGCTGGTTGGGATTTTGAAACCGTAAGAGTATGGATAGATTTTGACAACAGCGAAACCTTTGATGTTACTGAATCTTTCGATATTGGAACAGGTTCAGGAAGTATAGTTGAAGGAGACATAGAAATTCCAGCTGATGCAGATAGCGGTCTTTTTAGAATGCGTGTTAGCGTATTGGCTTCTGATGTTCCTATGGAAGATCCTTGTTTAATTGAACCAACTAATTATGGCGAGTTTGAAGATTATATGGTTAACATTAGTGCTACAGCTAGTACTGCCGATTTCGATTTTACTAACAGCGTTACTGCAGTTAAGACTGCTGAAGTTTTAACTATTAACGCAGGAACAAATATCGATAATGTTCAAGTTTATGATCTTACAGGTAAGCTAATCGCAACCCAACAAGATATAGCTTCAAGAACTGCAACTCTTAATCTTACTGCTTTTAACCAAGTTCTTTTGGTGAAAGTTCAGTCTGAAGAAGGTTATATGATAACTAAAAAAGTTATTTTCTAATAACCAGCATTTAATTTATTATAAAAGCTTTGGGTTTTCCCAAAGCTTTTTTTTTTCTCTCAATTTTCAATATATCACAGTATTTTAGAGCAATTCAAAATAAAAATCACTTAAGACAACACTTATGTTATTTTTTGGTTTAGTATATATTACAACTATTTTTCTCTAACTTTAGCTAAATAAGTTAATTAGGTAGCAGACAATAGTTAACAGTGTGAAAGTGCTTTTTAATGGTAACTAGTGTACTTTTAGTCCTTTTTTAGTGTTGTATATGCAATAATAGACTGAATAGAGGTGGGTTTGTATACAAGTTGGTAATAATTAAAACTGTAGAAATGAAATTTTTTGTAATCATCGCATCATTATTATTATGTAGTTGTATAGAAGGGAAAAGAACAGGCGTTTCTAATGAGAATGATTATATTGAAATTTATAATGACACTAAGTTGTTAGAAAAAAAACTGGAGAATTGCGTTGAACTCAGTATGTAAATAATTTTTAAATTAATACAGCATCGGTTTTTTCCAAACTATGTCGAATTTTGCTTTTAAAGCTAGTAAAATACTACATAAAACAACTTCCTTACACTTACTTCTTGGCCCAATTCTCTTGAAAAAACACCCCAAACTCATTGATAATCAAAAATAAAAGTTAAAAACATCTTTAATTCTAAACGATTGTTTAGTTTTGTCCAGTATTAAAATGTATGGCGAGAAAAAAAGAATATAAAGAAGAAGTAGTACTAGAAAAAGCGATGAATTTATTCTGGCGTAACGGTTATGAAACTACTTCTATGCAAATGCTTGAAAAAGAAATGGGGATAAATAAATTTTCTATTTATTCTAGTTTTGGAAACAAGCACGGTCTTTTTCTCGAAAGCCTAAAGGCGTACAAAATAAAAGTAAATACCATTTTAGAAAATTTTAAAAATTCAAAAAATGGTGTAGAAGACATTAAAGACTTTTTTTATAGATCTGTTGATATTTGTTTTGAGGACGGAAATGAAAAAGGGTGTTTGCTAACCAATACCTACAATGAATTTATTGAAAAAGAAAACGAGTTAATCAATGAACAAATGAATTCTTTTATGAAAAATCTAAAAGAATTATTTATTGAAAAACTTAGAATGGACGCTACAAAGGATGAAGAAACCGTAATAAAACAAGCTAATTATTTATTGTTGGCAAAACACGGATTGGCAGCAGCAACACGCGTAAATAATAAAAAAGAAATAGAAGATTATATTGAAATGACCTTCAGAAATTTATAAACATTTTTTTTTACACATAACTAAACGACCGTTTAGTTATTAATTAATATCTATAATAATTATGACTACATTAAAAATTCACAACATTGAAACGGCGCCAGAAGCTAGTAAGGCCTTATTAGAGCAATCTTTAAAATCTAATGGAATGATTCCTGGTTTACACGGAGTTTTAGCTGGAGCTCCTGGTTTATTAGAAGCATACCAAACCTTACATAAGCTGTTTACGCAATCTACCTTTAATGAAGAGGAATTAACTGTGGTATGGCAAACGATTAACGTAGAACACGAATGTCATTATTGTGTTCCCGCTCATACCGCTATTGCAAATATGATGAAAGTAGACACTTCTTTAAGTGAAGCATTGAGAAATAGAACCGAAATGCCAACTGAAAAATTACAAGTATTACACGATTTTACCTTAAAGATTGTACGCAATCGCGGTCATGTAAGTCAAGAAGATTTAAATACTTTTTATGAAGCTGGCTATACCGAAAGACAAGTACTAGAAATTATTTTAGGCTTATCGCAAAAAGTGATAAGTAATTATACAAATCATATTGCCAATACACCTGTAGATGCTCCATTTCAAAAATTTGCTTGGAAAGCTGAAACAGTTTAATTTAAAAGAAACAGGCGAGCTCATTTCAACAATTTGAGCTTGTCTGTTTTAAAAATAACTATGAAACAATCAGTAAAAATAGTCACCGGAACTTTAGGTTTCTTTATGCTTATTCCCGGATTGGCAAAGCTCACAGAGCCATTTAAGACTTTTATATTTCAACATTTAGAAATTATTGGTTTCCCTTTTCCTGATTTAATGCAGTATGTAGTAAAGTACAGCCAAATAGTAATAGGATTGACATTATTATTTTTGGCGTTTAAAGGCAATTCTTTAAATCTAATCTTAAGAAATCAAATCTTTTATTTAGCAAACTTCTCTGTGGTCGTTATGATGTTAGTAGCTATTTATACACATCTTCACCCCGATGTTCCTGCTGCTATATTACCTGTGCAATTTAAGCCCCCAATACTGCCGTTTGGATATATATTTTTAGTTGTCATCAATTTTATTCTCAATAGAAAACAACTTATAAATTGTTGAAGCAAAAATTGGGATCGCCTTGTTTGAGTTTTCAAAATCATCATAAATAGTTGGGAGAAATCGATTTCGAAATCCAGTTCATTTGCAATTCCCATTGCCTTATCTCTTTTTACAACCTGCAATTAACAAGCGCTTTAAAGCTTAAACTGTCTTAAGTGGTGATCTAAGTGTTTGTACTGCATCATACCCCATTGTTCTTTTGTAAAATAACCAAAACTAGGGTGTGGTTCCCATTGTTCTCGTTCTTTTTGATTTTCAAATTCTTCTAATAACGAAATGAGATTTGTTTTCTCTAACTTAAAATCTCTAGGTTCTTTTTCTCTCATAACGTTGGCCGTAGGCATGTTTTTCTTGTATTGAGTATCGTTATAAAGCATTTTCTTAAATAAAAGTTTTGCGAAAAAATTTGGTTTTAAACCGTAATCATTTTTTTGCAACATAATGTTTAAGGGAGCTTGACAATGATGTAGCATTTGTGCTGGAGTCATTTTACCCCATTCCTTTTCAGAATTCTCGGAGAGTTTGTTTATTCTATGACGTATTTCGTCATAAACCTGGGGAGAAAAAAGTGATTTCATAATCTAGTTTGTTGAAGTGAGTATCTAAAAGTATTGAATTTATTTTTAAATGAAATCAATTTTAAAGATTGTTTTGTAATTATATGTGGTTAGTAATTAGATTGTTATCTTTATGTAAAGCTTAAGTTATGGAAGAAAACAATTCCTTTTCCATTAAAAACTGGAATGAAGACGACCGTCCACGCGAAAAACTTTTATTAAAGGGCCGTATTGCTTTAAGTGATGCCGAGTTAATAGCTATACTTATAAGTTCTGGAAGCCGCAATGAGAGTGCTGTGTCATTAAGCCAGCGTATTCTTGCCTCGGTAAGTAATAATTTAAGTGAGTTAGGGCGTCTCTCTATTGCGCAGTTAATGGAGTTTAAGGGGGTTGGTCAAGCCAAAGCAGTTGCTATAACTGCTGCCTTGGAGCTAGGACGTAGGAGAAGAGCAGGAGAGGCTTTAGACAGAAAAAAGATTAGCTCTAGTACATCTGTTTTTGAATATATACAGCCAATCATTGGTGAACTCCCTCATGAGGAATTCTGGATACTGTACCTCACGAATTCAAATAGAATTATAAAAAGCACTCAGCTTAGCAAGGGAGGTATTACAGGAACAGTAGTAGATGTGCGTTTGGCGTTTAAGGAAGCCTTACAGCTTGGAGCTGTGGGGGTTATTTTAACACATAATCATCCTTCGGGTACTTTAAGGCCTAGCCAGGCGGATATTCAATTGACCAAAAAACTAAAAATTGCGGGCGATAGCCTAGATATTAAAGTGCTAGACCACCTTATAATTACCGAAAAAGCGTACTTTAGCTTTGCCGATGAAAATATGCTGTAACCTGCTATGCTTTTAATTTACACTCAAAAACTTACTCCGCGAATCTCTTATATTTTTAAGCATATTTGTTTGCGTATTTTAAAGGTGGATATGCGTTTCACCGCTGTTATAGAAGAATTTATAGCGCATACGGGGCCAAAAATATCCTACGGAAAAAAGCCTTTAGGAAATGAACTCTTCTTCCAAAGTTATGGTTTACTTGAACAACAAGGGCTTGAAGCTATAGAGATAAACGTAAAAAAGTGGGATGCTACTTATGGCTTCTTTGCTGTTTCGCAAAATAGCGGACTCCCTTTCGATATTTTTTCGGCTAGTTTCTATATGTTAACCCGTTATGAAGAATACTTGCCTCATGTTAAGGATGAAATGGGAAGGTTTATGGCTTCTGAAAGCTTGGCGTTTAAAGAGGGATTTCTTCACCAGCCAATAGTCGACATTTGGGCCCATATTTTTAAAGATAAGTTGCTAGAAGTATTTCCAGACATTAATTTTCCTGCTAAAAAAATTGTAATTCACCCTATAATTGAAGCCTCACAGCCTTATGCGTATAAGCAAAAAGGTATTTTTAGGACTGTAGTAGGGTATATAAATAATGTATTCAGCGGCAAGTTTAAAAGCTTACTCACCCGTACAAAAGTAATTGTAGGGTATCAACGTGACCCTTTTGACACCTTTAAGTGGGTAGTAAATAAAGCAAATAGAAGTGATTTTAAACTCACTGTTTTTTTTCTTTTAGGTAACTCACTTTCCTTTAATGAAAGTATGAACACGAATAGAAACAAGTTTAAATTGCTTGTTAAATTTCTAGCAGACTACAAGGAGGTTGGTCTTATATTTTCGTATAATGCACTTGCTAATTACGAAGTTTTAAAAAGCGAAAAGCGCAGTATGGAAGATATAACAAAGCGCTCTTTAAACGCTTCAATAAATTCGGATTATTTAGTGAATTTGCCAGATATTTACAGGCATTTGGTCGAGCTTGAAGTAAAACGAGATTACACTATGGTTTTTCGCGATACTGTAGGCTTTAGAGCGGGCACTTGTACGCCCTTTCTTTTTTACGATTTAGATTACGAAATAAAAACGCCTTTGGTAGTACATCCAGCGGCAATGACAACTGTTGCGTTTCAGAAGAAATACACTTCAGATTCCGATATAGAGAAAACAGTAAATAACACCCTTGCAGCTATAGAAAAAGTGTCTGGAACCTTTACGATGATTTTTTCTAATAGAGATTTTTCTTCAGAAGAAAACAATAAAGTTTGGCGCAAAATATTTTCAGAGAAATTACAAGATTATGCAGAATAGTGAAATAACAGATGTTTTTTTTGATTTAGACCATACACTTTGGGATTTTGACAGAAATTCTGGATTGGCTTTTAAAAGGGTTTTTGAAAAATTTAAAATTGAATTGACACTTTCAGAATTTTTAAAAGTGTACGAACCCATAAATTTTGAGTATTGGAAAAAATATCGTGAAGATCGCGTCACAAAAGAAGAGTTAAGAAGAGGACGATTAACAGATGCTTTTAAAATATTTAACTTGACATTTCAGCTGGAAACAATAGATGCTATTGCACATAGCTATATAGAAGAACTACCGCAAGACAATTTTCTTTTTTCGGGAGCAGTAGAAATCTTAGACTACCTTTCAGAAAAATATAAACTTCACATTATTACAAATGGTTTTGAGGAAGTACAACATTTAAAACTTCAGAATAGCGGCATTACAAAATACTTTAAAACCGTAACCACTTCAGAAGAGGTAGGATCAAAAAAACCCAACCCCCTTATTTTTAAAACCGCATTAGGGAAAGCAGCAGTAACTTCAAAAAAGAGCGTAATGATAGGCGATAATATAGAAGCCGATATTATGGGGGCTCAAAATGCAGGTATGTACACTGTGTTTTTTAATTATAGAAATGAAGCTGTTAAAAATCAAAATGTTGTGATTAACCAACTTTCAGAAATTAAAAATTACTTGTAGTAATAATAGTGTGTAAAACTGCGTTTACTACAAGTAGACTAATTTGTTTTTATGCATAAATCCCTATTCCAATATTTGATTTTGGTGCTTGTCTGCCTGTTGTTAACAGCCTGTATTAAAGATACAGATTTTGACCAGGCAGAAGATATTGCATTGACGCCAGTAGTGGAATTAGATTTAATATATTTTAATCTAGAAGCGGCTCAATTTTATGACAGTATAACTTCTAACCCTATACTTACCCTTAGAGATACTACTGTTATAGACTTTCTAGACGACAGTGGTTTGCAAGAGAGTTTAATAAGAGCTGAATTCTTTTTTAAATTCACCAATAGCATTCCGAGAAATTTTCAAGTAGATTTTCAGTTTCTAAGTGAAGCAAACGACACTACTTATGTTGCCGAAACAACGGTAATTGAAGGGTTTCCAAATGCTCCAGTAATTACAGAGCATATAGAAAACATAGAGGGCGATGCCATACAACAGCTCACACAATCTAATAAAGTTGTGGTTTCTGTTACTATTGGATCTTCTAGCGAAGACCTTGAAGGAACCTTAAACTTAAAGTCCAAAACAACCTACTTTTTGGAAAACTAATACAATGCGCTACTTATTTATTTACATATTTTCCCTACTGGGTATTTGTGCTATTTCCCAAAATAAACAAATACTCTATGGCTTTGATGATATCCCACAATCACTTACGGTAAACCCCGGTGCTAAGGTGATGCAAAAAAAGCATTACGGAATCCCTTTTTTATCACAGATTCATTTTAATGGTGGTTCATCTGGGGTTTCGGTATACGATATATTTAAAGACGGAAACGATGATATAAACGATCGTATTACCCAAAAAATATTCGAAATGAAGAATACAGATTTCTTTACAGCAACCCAACAGTTAGAGCTTATTAATTTTGGGTGGCGCGCTAAAAATGAAATCTATTTCTCTGGAGGAATTTACCAAGAGTTCGACTTTGTTGCGTATTTTCCTAGAGACCTGGCGATACTTGCGTGGGAGGGTAATCGCGACTATCTTGATTACGAATTTGATTTTGGTGAATTAAGTACGACAGGCGATTTTTTAACGGTCTATCATTTTGGTTTGAATAAAAAGATTAGAGATAAACTTACGGTTGGTGCACGCTTAAAATTGTACTCTAGTATGTTTAGCTACCGGAGTGTAAATAATACTGGAACTTTTGTAACCAGACTAGGCGATGAAAACTCTGAAAACATTTACGAACACAGCGTACAAAATGCAGATGTATCTGTAGAGACCTCAGGTTATGCTTCTTTACGCGATTTAGATGGTGCTTCGCAAGTAAGTAGTGAGATCTTGGGAAGAGCTTTTTTTGGTGGTAATATTGGGGTAGGAGTAGACTTAGGTTTTACTTACGAAATTGACAATGCGTGGACGCTTACAGCTAGTGTCTTAGATTTTGGTGCTATTTTTCACACAAAAGATGTGGAAAGCTACAGAGCACACGGAAGTTATACCTTAAATGGTTTAAATTTAATTTTCCCGCCATTAAATGATGGAGAAGCTACATATCCTTATTACGACGACCTTGAAGATGAAATAGAACGAGAAATCCCTATAGATACCTTACATAATTCCTATACACAATTACGTCCTTTAAAAGTAAACGCGGCGCTTAGTTATGGGTTTGGAAGGTTTTTATTGTCTAACGATTGCGATTGTATGAATATGGGAGGAGGAACACTTCATAAACAAAGCGTAGGGCTGCAGTTGTATTCTATCTTTAGACCCAAAGGGCCACAAATGGCAGGGACACTTTTTTACCATAGAAGGTTTACAGAGTTTCTTTCAGCAAAAGCTACCTATACTGTAGATTCTTATTCCTATACTAATGTAGGTTTTGGGTTTTCTGCGGCTATAGGAAATGTAAATTTTTATCTTGCTGCAGACAATCTGTTGCGCTACTCAAATATAGCAAAGGCAAAAAGTGTATCTTTACAACTTGGTTTTAACATTATAATAGACGAAGAATGAAACGATTTTTACTGTTTGCAATTGCATTGGTTTTAACTGCTAACTTAGTTTCACAAAACAAAGATTTAAGTGATTACAGTTATGTGATTGTTCCTGAACAATATGATTTTTTAAATAAAAAGGATCAATATCAATTAAATTCCATGACCAAATTCTTTTTTGAAAAAAATGGTTTTAATGCGTATATGGCAGTTGATGCTCCTGAGGCGAATAAATGCGAAGGTCTTTATGCAAATGTTGAAAAACTAAAAACAGTATTTGGAACAAAATTACAAGTTGTTTTAAAAGATTGTAATGATGCCGAAATATACCGAAGCCAAGAAGGTAAGAGTAAATATAAAGAGTACGACAAAACCTATCAGGATGCACTTCGTAAAGCTTTTAATAGTTTTGAACTTTTAAATGTAAACCAAAAAGATGTTACACTTTTAGCAAGCCAACCTACTGCTACTTTAAATACTAAAGAAGCTACTAAACAGCTAGTTGAAGAAGAGCTTGCGATGCCTAAAGTGTCTAAGGTACAAGGAAATTTACTGCCAGACGCAAAATTTTCAAACTACTCTAATTCTGGAAATTCGTATTTGCTTCGCAAAACAACCGAAGGGTATTCCTTATATCAAGAAGTTGTTGACCAAGCTGATGGTTTACTATTAAAAGGTAAAATAATAGTGATGGATAAAGTGGTGAAATTTATGGACACCTCTGGTAAAGTTTCTGACGCTTCTTTTGATCCCTCTGGAAACCTTGTAATTAAAGGAGATTCTTCACAAAGTATCTATTTATCTGAAGATTAAAAATCGTATTTATTTTTCCAAAGTTGTTTTAAGTAACTCTTAAGCGCGTTTTCTTTCGGGTTGTTTCCGGGTTTGTAAAAGCAGCTTCCTTTTATTTCATCAGGTAAAAATTCATGAGCTACAAAATTACCTTCGTAATTATGGGCGTATTCATATTCTTTGCCATAGCCCAATTGCTTCATAAGCTTTGTAGGAGCGTTTCTAATAGATAAAGGCACAGGCAGGTCTCCAGTTTGTCTTACAAGTTGTTGCGCTTCCCCTATGGCTTTGTATGAGGCGTTGCTCTTATGAGAAGTTGCCAAATAAATGGCACATTGGCTTAATATGATACGCGATTCAGGAAAACCTATTGTACTTACTGCTTGAAAAGTACTATTGGCAAGTAATAAAGCGTTTGGATTTGCATTCCCTATATCTTCTGAAGCTAAAATAACCAATCTACGCGCTATAAATTTTACATCTTCTCCACCTTCTATCATTCTGGCAAGCCAATATACAGCAGCATTTGGATCGCTACCGCGAATAGATTTTATAAAAGCCGAAATTATATCGTAATGTTGTTCTCCAGTTTTATCGTAAAGCACTGTATTTTTTTGTGCTTTTTGCATTACTAGATCGTTAGTAATAATTACTTTTTCTTCTTTTTCAGAAAGAACAACCAGTTCTAATACATTTAAGAGTTTACGAGCATCCCCGCCAGAAAGTCTTATTAAGGCTTCCGTTTCTTTTAGAGTAACCTTTTTTTGTGCTAAAATTTCATCCTGCTTTAAAGCTCTTTCTAGTAAGGCCTCCATATCTTCGCGGCTAAAAGACTCTAAAACATATACTTGGCAGCGCGATAATAATGCGGGTATAACCTCAAAACTTGGGTTTTCTGTTGTTGCGCCTATAAGTGTTACCCAGCCCTTTTCTACCGCTCCTAAAAGTGAATCTTGTTGCGACTTGCTAAAACGATGAATTTCATCAATAAAAAGAATAGGGTTTTTAGCTGAAAAAAGAGAGTCGCTTTTCTTTGCTTTTTCTATCACTTCACGTACTGCTGCAACACCACTATCTACAGCACTTAAGGTGTAAAAAGGCCTGCCGCTTTCAACGGCAATAATATTTGCGAGCGTCGTCTTGCCAGTTCCTGGAGGACCCCATAGAATAATTGAAGGTATCATCCCTGTGCTCAATTGTGAGGTCAGGGAACCTTTTGGTCCCACTAAGTGTTGTTGACTTAAATATTGGTCAAGTGAAGTAGGACGTATTCTTTCGGCAAGAGGTGCATTCATAGCAGTAATCTATTGTGGTAGTGATTTAATAAAGGCATAAATGCCTCGAGCTAAAACTTCAGAAATAATCAGTCTGTTTATAAGCTTTTCAAAATTACAATTTTAATATATCGGTTTCACTGACAATTTATCATAAATTTACTTTTAGGATTGTTTTTTGCCAATAGTTATTTATGAATACATCAAACCAATTGCGTTTTAGTCCAGAGGTTTTTGGATATCCTTTACTTTTTGTGATGGTTCTTTGGGTTGTCTATTGGGTTGAGTCACGCTTTAATATTAATTTTAATACCTACGGAATTTACCCTAGAACTTTAGAGGGATTACGCGGTATTATATTTAGTCCATTTATACACGGAAGCTTAAAACACCTTTTTAATAATTCGGTTCCCTTGTTTGTTTTAAGTGCTGCCTTGTTTTACTTCTACAGGCAAATACGATGGAAAGTGCTACTCTTAGGTTTGTTGTTTACTGGACTTGCTACTTGGGTAATTGGACGCCCTTCGTTACATATAGGGGCGAGTGGGGTAGTGTATATGCTTGTCGCTTTTTTGTTTTTTAAAGGAATTTTCTCAAAGCAATTTCAGCTTACAGCTTTGGCATTAGCCGTAGTATTTTTGTACGGTGGCTTATTGTGGTATGTATTCCCTGTAAACCCAGAAATTTCTTGGGAAGGGCATTTGTCTGGCTTTTTTGTAGGATTGGTTTTTGCTTTTTTGTTTAAAGGGAATCCTATAGAAAATAAAAAATACGAATGGGAAAAGGAAACTTACAATCCAGAGGACGATCCTTTTTTAAAACAATTTGATGAAAACGGTAACTTTATTGAGTTGCCTAAAGAAACAGCTGAAGCACCTACACAACAGTCAACAAGTGACGAGGCTAAGGCTAAAGTGAAACCAAGCATTAAGATAGTGTATAACTACAAGAAAAACACAGAAGGCAAAACGGAGTAAATCTACAGGCGTCTTTGTCTTGTTGTTTCATATAAGAAAGCTCCACAGGCAACCGAAACATTCAGTGAGTTTATTTCGCCCAATAGGGGAAGAGAGGCTTTTTCGTCTACTAAACTAAGTACCGATTTTGAAACTCCTTTTCCTTCAGAACCCATGATAATTGCTAATGGTTTGTTTAGGTCTACAGAGTAGATATCTGTTTTTGTTTTTTCTGTAGCTGCAATGGTTGATATTCCTGAACCTTGTAAATAAAAGATAGCGTCTTTAATATGTTCTACTTTGCAAATTGGAATTTTAAAGATTGCACCTGCCGATGTTTTTACAGTATCTCCAGAGACTGGTGCACCACCAGACTTTTGGATGATAACCGCATCTACACCAGTACATTCTGCAGTACGAAGAATTGCGCCAAAATTACGAACATCGGTAATCTGGTCTAATATTAAAAACAAAGGTGTTTTGTCGCTTTCTAAAGCAGCTTCAACTACTGTTTCTAACGAATGAAAGGCAACAGGAGATGTAAGGGCCACAATACCTTGATGGTTTCCTCTTGTAAGTCTATTTAGTTTTTCAAAAGGAACTGTGTTTACAGATACATTAGCTTTCTCTAGATCTTTAACTAGACTTTCAATTTTATCACTATCGATACCTTTTTGGATATAGACCTTATCAAAAACTACTTGTGAAGCCAATGCTTCTTTAATTGGATAGATACCAAATATGGTGTTTGTTTTATCTTGCATGCTATTAAGTTGCTACTACTGTGTTATAATTATTTGGTAAAGGTAACTAGAAAAATAGTAAAATATGCTTAAAAAAAAACACCCCTTAAAAAAGGGGTGTTTATTTGTATAAAGGACTTAAATATTAGTTTCTAAGACCCATTAAGATTCTACCTCCAGATACAACATCTGAACTTCCTTCAACTATAAGACGGAAGAAAGATCTTTCGTCAGTAATTGAGTTATCTACACCAGTAACTTCGATAGATGCTGTACGCTCATTTGCAAGAAATGTTACAGTGCTATCAAAAATGTAGTTGTCAGAACCTGTTGCTAAAGTATCAACTGGAGCAGTTACGATTGAAAAAGTTCTATCTGAACTTGAAACATCAGAAACAAACAATTGTAGTGTTGTACTTTTTGTACCACCTTCTGGAATGTTGTTAATGTTTTCAGTAGCCTTTATAAATCCTACTACTGATGTACGATCTGTATCATAGTCATCATAAGTTTCGCACGCTGTCATAAAAACAAGAGCAAAAATAGCAGTCAAGGAAAATATTATATTATTTTTTTTCATTTTCTGTTTTTTTAAATATTAATAACCAGGATTTTGAGTTAAGTTCGGGTTTAAGTCTAAAGCAGTAAGTGGAATAGGTAATTGTAATTTATTACTACTTGCTTCTATAGTCTGTACATCTGAAGGTGTACCTGATCCATCAGCTAAATCTCCAGAACCGCCACGGTCAACAGATAATCCCCATCTCTTGATGTCAAAGAATCTTTGATATTCAAAAGCAAACTCTAATCTTCTTTCAAGACGAATAGCATCGCGTAAAGCGTTACCAGTTTCACCACTAGGAGGCGTTAAATATCTCTTAGTTCTTACTTCGTCTAAAGCAGCTCTTGCAGCAGTTTCTTGTCCACCTAAGTTAAACAATGCTTCTGCTTTGTTAAGTGAAGCTTCAGCAGCACGTAAAATTTTAATATCTACTTGTCCTGGTGCGCCACCTTCTCTTTTAAATAACTTTTTAATAGCGTTAAATTCTAAACCATCAGCATTGTTAGCTCCTTCAAAAGTATACGCTTCTTTACGGATATCATCATCAGCAAATAAGTTGTAGAATTCGTAATTTACTACGTATTCAGGAATTAAAGCTGTTTCAGATCCTTGACTCCAAGTAACACCAATAGTATTACTAAGTGTTGGTGGTGCAACAGGAATGTAAAAAGTTAAACCATCTTGGTTAGCATCTTGCCAAACTCCAACAACGCTTTCTCTAGGTGCAACTTGTTTAGTTACTCTATTTGCAGCGTTAACAGCATTTTGCCATTCGCCCATATATAAGTATACTCTAGAAAGTAAGATGTTAACTGCATCTTTATTCATTCTACCTGCATCATTAGATTCATTAATACCTGCAGCTGCATCTACTAAATCTGCAACGATTTTAGCGTAAACCTCACCAACAGTTTCTCTTGCTGGTTCTGCTAATGGATCTGATTCTAACATATAAGCAACACCTAAACTTCCGTTAGCGTCACTAGATTGTGTAGGTATCTTTGCAAAGAAACGTACTAAATCAAAATGTGCTAAAGCTCTTAATGCCTTTGCTTCTGCAACTACATTTGCTTTGTTTTCACCTTGAAAATCTTCACTGTTTTCGATTAATAAATTTGCACGATAAGCAGTTTGGTATGCACGTTGGTACAATCCACTTAAAGGTGAATCTGCAGCTCCGTATTGCCAGTTGTGTAATGTTCTTCTAGTACCACGTCCTTTTTGTGCAAAAGTAACGTTGTCTGATAACACATCTGGTGCATCCATCATTCCTCCTGCATCAGTTCCTCCATAGTATGAAGCATTGGTTAATGTTGCGTAAATACCACGTACTGCGTTTTCAAAATCTGCAGCAGTAACATAAGCATTTTCTGTACCAAATTCATCGAAAGGTACTTGGTCAAGTTCCTCATCACAAGAAGCGAAAGCTACAAGTAGGAGGGACAAAAATGTTATTTTATAAATTATTTTTTTCATTTTAATATTTTTTAAAATTAGAAACTTACATCTAAACCAACTTGTATTGACTTGGTGTTAGGATAGCTATATAAAGTAGCTTCACCCGGTGCAACAGAATTTGCAAATGAAATTGTTTCACCAGAAGATATACCTACTTCAGGATCTCCCCAGAATTTTGAGAAAGTTAAAAGGTTTTGACCCTGAGCATATATTCTCAATGAGCTAAGAGGTGTTTTTTCTAAAACCTTATTAGGGAAATTGTATGATAATGTAATATTACGCATACGGATATAATCTCCTTTTTCTAACCATCTGTCTGAGTTACCTGTAACAGTTGCGTCTTCAGTAGCATAAATTGGGCTAGGAAGCACTCCTGTGTCTCCTGGTTGTTGCCAGTAGTTAAATGCATTTGTAGCTTGGTTGTCTGCAATATTTAGACCATCAGACTCTCTATCTGAACGTACAAAGTTGTTAATCCAGTTTCCAGCTTTAAATACAAAATCTGTACGTAGTCCAAAGCCTTTGTAAACGATGTTAGAGAAGAAACCTCCTTCTTTATCTGCAATAGTAGATTTTCCTTGGAAAACACGGTTGTCGTTTTCATCTGTAGGTAAATCTGAAGCAAAGTAAGTATTTCCATCAGCACCGTAGAATAAAGATCTACCAGTATCAGAATCTACACCAGCGTAACGTATTAAGAAATGTTCGTTAATCTTTCTTCCTTCTTGGTAACGAATGTTAAATGCAGTACCTGGAGTAACATCTTCTCCGTCAGGTAAGCTTACAATTTCTGTATCTAGGAAGATAATGTTACCTCCTAATGTCCAAGTGAAATCTGATGAACGGAATACATCACCTTGTAAAGAGATTTCTAAACCTTTGTTTTGAATTTCTCCTAAGTTACCAGCGATACCTCCAACACCTGCGTTGTCAATAATACCAGCTTCATATGCTGTTGGAATTGGGAATAGTAAGTCTTGAGTATTTCTAATGAAATAATCAGAAACTAAACGCAATCTATTGTTAAACATATTAAGTTCTAAACCAACGTTGTATGTTTCTGTTGTTTCCCACTGTAATTCTGGGTTTGCAACACGGTTTGGTATAGTACTAGTTCCTCCTGGGTAAGAATCAAATGCTACTGTACCTTGAGAAGCATAACGACCAATACCATTTCTGTTACCTACAGTACCGTAAGCAGCTCTAAGTTTTAAGTCGTCTACTGAATCTAAAGAGAAGAAATCTTCTTTAGCGATGTTCCATCCAATACTTCCACTATAGAAAGTACCAAAACGTACATCAGTACCGAAGTTTGAAGAACCATCACGACGAACAGAAGCAGAAACTAAGTATTTCTCTTTGTAGTCGTAATCTGCAAATGCTCCGTAAGAAACAAGAGTTAATCTGTTTCTTAATGTGTAACCATCATTAATTTCTGATGCGTTTGTTTGAGTTGTTAATGCAGATGAAGGGAAACCTAAACTTCTAACAAAAGATTGGTTAAATTCGTTCATGTTATACTCGTAAAGACCCAAAACATTTAAGTTGTGGTTGTTCTTGTTTAAGTTGTACATTAAACGGTTACTTGCAGTGAAATCCACTCTGTGTACTTGACTGTCAAATTTATTTCCTGTTGGATCACCATTTAAGATTATATCCAATATACCTCCTGGTTTTGAATAACTTTCTTGTCTACTAGCACCCCAGTTTACTGCAACGTTAAAACCGTAACTCCAGTTTTTACTGAATGTAACTACAGCATCAACGCTACCAATTGTAGTGTTGTCGATAATTTCTGATGGCTCAGATAATAAAGCACCTCTAATAGGGAACCCTGTGTGTGTTGGGTTGTATATTGGGTTACCGTTTTCATCTGTAACAATAGCTCCGTTTTCGTCAAGAACAAACTCTGGCTCATAACCGTTGTAGTCTAACATACCACGGAATGGGTTTTGAGTGTTGTTTCTATCTCTAGGTTCATCACTCATAGATCTTGAGTAACCAACATTTACACCTACTGCTAACCAGTCTTTTGCGTCAAAATTTACATTTAAACGTGTTCCTAATCTTTCAAAACCATCAATATTGTCAATGATACCTGTATTTCTATCGTTAGTTACAGAGAAGTAGTAATCTACTTTTTCAGCACCACCAGAGATAGAAACGCTATTGTTTTGAATAATCCCATCTTTAAGGATAGTATCTTCCCAGTCTATTTCATTGTCTAATAAAAACTGACGTTCAGCAGATCCAGGTTGAGTTGTTACACCAGGTAATCCAGCTGCACCAGTTACACCTAAAGCATAAAGCTCTGCTTCATACTGCATTTTTTCAGTTGCATTCATCATAGTGTAGTTAGGGTCTATCATGCTAGATACACCATATCTTGAACTAAAACGAATTACAGCGTCTTTGTTACGATTACCATTCTTTGTGGTAATTACAACTACACCATTCGCACCACGTGATCCATAACGAGCTGTTGTTGCAGCATCTTTTAAGATAGTGATGTTTTCAATGTCTTCGTTAGGAATGTTTGCAAGATCTTGCTCTCTAATTGGAGAACCATCTACAATATACAGTGGAGAAGATGCTCCAGCTGTTAACGAACCTGTTCCACGAATACGAACGAAAGCTCCTTGTCCAGGCTTACCGTTTGCGGCAGTTACCTGTACACCCGCGGCCTTACCTTGCAGCATATTATCTATACTGGTTGTTGGTGCCATTTGGGAAAGCTCAGCTGCAGAAATAGATACTACTGCCGATGTCTGTACCGTTTGGTTTCTTGTAGAGTATCCAGTTACAACTACCTCGTTTAGGCTTTCACCTGGTTGCAAGGTAACGTCAATTTTATTCTGGGTTCCTACTTTAACTTCCTTGGTGTCAAAACCTACATAACTAAAGGTGATTGTCTGTCCCACATTGGCAGAGATAGAATAATTCCCATCAAAATCCGACTGTGTTCCAGTACTGGTTCCTTTAAGTATTACGTTTGCACCAGGCAATGGCAGACCTGTGTCGTCCGTCACCGTACCTGTAATAGTTTTTTGCTGTGCGAAGGTAAGCTGCACAACTAACGCTAGTAAAAGCGTCAAAATTCCACTAAACTTTGTTCTCATTTTTATAAATTATTTGAATTAGCCAAAGGCAAAAATCAAAATAAAAAGTTAAATACACAAGTATTTGGTCCCAATTTTTATGTTTTATTTAGTGAATAGCGGTAGATTCTTTCTTCTTTGTTAAAATTTAGAGGAAATACTGAGGTGAATTTTGGTGTTTGAAAAGCTAAAATCTCCATCTTGTGAATTTCCATTTGCAATATTAAACTTAAAAATGCCCGCATTAGTGCTTAATCCTAAACCTATTCCAAAACTGTAAAGGTTTTCTTTTACCGAAATTGTCTCGTTTTCAAAATATCCAAAGTCTATAATACTGTGTATGTATACTCCTTCATTGAATTGATAGCGGTATTCTGTGTTTAAAACCGAAAATAGTGAAGCGTCTATACTGTTTTCGTTGAAGCCGCGTATGCTATTGATTCCTCCAAACCGAAATAATTCATTTACTAAATAGCTTTCACTAAAAAGTACACTGGTGCTGTTTTGTACAAAAATGGAGTTTCTGTAATTTAAGTTGAATATATTGTTTAGTGTAGATTCAAATTTTAATTGGTCTTCCGAAATTGACTGTCTTTCACGTGAACCTATACCAATATCTAACAATGCTTTTGTTTTAATAGGGAATAATTTTCTGTTTTGTGCTTTTAAGTAAGTGCCTCCTAATGTCAAAAATTTTGATTTAAAGTCTTCTATGGGGATACCTGCAATTGCTTCGTCTAAAAGATTGCTGGAATCGTAAGCTTTGTAGCCTGCGTAAATTGTAGAGGTTGGGTTTAATTGGTAAGTGGTTCTAATTTGTTGCTCGGTAGTTATAAAAGTACTGTCTCTTTTAAATATCATTAATTCGCCACTAAGACCAAAAGGGGTGTTAAATAAATAAGGTAGGGTTAATTTGGTTCTAAAGTTTATTTGTTCGTCTCCATCTGCTTTGTAGTTTATTAAAAATTGTTCGCCATAATTTAAGTTGTTGTTGAGCTCTAAGTTTAAATAACCATTAAAAGTTAACTTTTGTGTTTCTTCATTTGTGGCAAAACCGAGAATTCCATCAAATAAGTTGTTGTTTTGTTTTTCTAAATAAAAATACACCGAAGTTGAGTCTTTTCTAAATAACGCTTCTGGTGGTTTAATAGAAGAGACAAAACCCAGGCTATTTAAGTTTTCGTTTTGAGTTACTAATTTTTTCTGATCAAATAGTTTTCCCTTCTTTATCCCTGCGTAATATCTTAAAAACGATTTTGGGAATTTTTCATATCCTTTTATTATTATAGAATCTATTGTGCGGATGTTTCCGTTGTCTACAATTATAGAAGCGGTTAGATTGTTGTTTTCGTCTTTTTCAAATTCTGTAAGATTTAGGCGTGCAAATGCATTTCCTTTTAGGTTGCGCAAGCTTGTAAGTTTTCTAATTGAAGAAGGGGTGGTTTCAATGGGAATTGTGAAATAGGTTTCTGTGATATTTGAAGAAACGCTTTGAAGTTCTTTTTTTGTAAAATCTTTTTCAGAATAGAATATCTTTATTTCGCTATATTTTTTTCCGAGGAAAAAATTTGCAATATAACTACTGTCGTTTTCTTTTTGAATTTCTAAGAGCTCGCTTTCTATATAACCCATTCGTTGAAATTTTAAATAAAGGGTGTCTACTTCATTTTTTAATAATGAAAGTTCTTTAAATGCAGTTTGTGGTCTTAGAGAGTCTAGAGTGTTTTCAGAAATTGGCTTTTCGGCTTTTACTGATAGGCTGAGTTCTTGCGCATTTATTCCGAATAAAAAGCAAGTACATATATTAAGGAGTAGAAAAGTGATTCTATTTTTTTTCAAAAAAGGGGGTGTGTTTGTGTTGTAAAGCTAACGTTTCAACTTGCTATTTCATATTCATTTTAAAAAAATATTGAAAGAGTACTGAAAATTAATTGACTAAGGTTTGATTAGTTGAAAAAAAATTCTACATTTGCATCCCCTAAAAATAGGGGTGTTTTATTTTTAAACAGTAATAATACATATTTTATATGCCAACAATTTCACAATTAGTACGTAAAGGAAGAACCAAAATAACCAAGAAGAGTAAATCGGTTGCTTTGGATTCGCCTCACAACGTCGTGGTGTTTGTACGCGTGTATATACTACTACACCTAAAGCCTAACTCTGCAATGCGAAAAGTTGCAAGGGTAAGACTTACAAACGGTAAGGAAGTAAACGCATACATCCTAGCGAAGGACACAATCTCCAAGAGCACTCGATAGTATTGGTTAGAGGTGGAAGGGTAAAGATTGCCAGGAGTTAGTATCACATTGTTCGTGGAGCGTTAGACACCGCAGGTGTTGCAGGCCGCACGCAACGTAGATCTAAGTACGGAGCAAAACGCCCAAAGAAGTAAAAATGAAACGGGTCGAGAATAAATTGAAAAATATATTCTTAGCCATTAACAAACAACAAATGAGAAAAAGACAGGCCAAAAAAAGACCACTTTTACCAGATCCAAGGTTTAACGACCAGTTGGTTACGCGTTTCGTGAACAACATGATGTGGGATGGAAAGAAGAGTGTGGCTTTCAAAGTTTTCTACGATGCAATTGACATTGTAGATGAAAAGAAACAAGACGACGAAAAACTATGTTGGAGCTTTGGAAAGATGCACTTTCCAATATTATGCCTCACGTAGAGGTGCGTAGCCGTAGAGTTGGTGGGGCAACCTTCCAGATTCCTATGCAAATACGTCCGGACCGTAAAATTGCTACCGCAATGAAATGGTTAATTACTTATTCAAGAAAAGAAACGAGAAACCATGCATGCAAAACTTGCTGGTGAGATCTTGCCGCTGCCAAAGAAGAAGGCGCCGCTGTAAAGAAACGTATGGATACTCACAAAATGGCAGAAGCTAACAAAGCATTCTCACATTTCAGATTCTAAAAAATGGCACAAAGAGATTTAAAATACACAAGAAATATCGGGATTGCTGCGCATATTGATGCCGGTAAAACCACAACTACAGAGCGTATCCTTTTTTATACTGGAGTAAGCCATAAAATTGGTGAGGTTCACGATGGAGCTGCAACCATGGACTGGATGGAGCAAGAGCAGGAGCGTGGTATTACCATTACTTCGGCCGCTACAACTTGTACTTGGAAGTTTCCAATGGAGAACGCAGAGGTAACCCTGAAACAAAAGATTATAACTTCAACATTATTGACACTCCCGCCACGTGGATTTTACCGTAGAGGTAAACCGCTCGCTGCGTGTTCTTGATGGGTTGGTGTTCCTTTTTAGTGCAGTGGATGGTGTTGAGCCACAATCTGAAACTAACTGGAGACTAGCAGACAACTATAAGGTGCCACGTATCGGTTTCGTTAATAAAATGGACCGTTCTGGTGCTAACTTTATGGCTGTTTGTCAGCAAGTGAAAGATATGTTAGGTTCTAATGCAGTGCCTATTGTATTAAATATTGGTGACGAAGCGGATTTTAAAGGAATTGTTGATCTTGTGAAAAACCGTGCTGTTGTTTGCATGATGAGTCATTCGGAGCAACGTTTGATGTAGTTGAAATTCCTGAAGAATTAAAAGCTGAAGCAAAAGTTTTGCGTGGTAAACTTATTGAAGAAGTTGCTGCGTATGACGAAAACTTGCTTGAGAAATACATGGAGGATGAGGATTCTATTACTGAGGATGAAGCATGCTGCGCTTCGTGCTGCCGTAATGGATATGTCTATCATTCCAATGGTTTGTGGTTCTTCATTTAAAAATAAGGGTGTTCAGTTTCTTTTAGATGCTGTTTGCCGTTATCTTCCTGCTCCAACGGACAAGGAAGGTATTATCGGGATAATCCTGATACTGAAAAAGAGGAAATTCGTAAACCAGATGTTACTGCTCCATTTTCAGCATTGGCATTCTAAGATTGCTACCGACCTTCGTGGTCGTTTGGCTTTCTTCCGTGTTTATTCTGGTCGTTTGGATGCAGGTTCTTATATCTTGAACAATCGTTCAGGTAAAAAAGAACGTATTTCTCGTATTTACCAAATGCATTCCAATAAACAAAACGCTATCGATTTTATCGAAGCTGGAGATATTGGAGCAGCAGTTGGATTTAAAGATATCAAGACTGGTGATACTATGTCTCATGAAAAACACCCAATCGTTTTAGAAAGTATGAACTTCCCGATCCAGTAATTGGTATCGCGGTAGAGCCTAAAACTAAGGTTGATGTTGATAAATTGGGTATGGCTTTGTCAAAACTTGCCGAAGAAGACCCAACATTCCAAGTGCGTACTGACGAAGCTTCTGGGCAAACAATCATTTCTGAATGGGTGAGCTTCACTTAGATATTATCGTTGACCGTTTGCGTCGCGAATTCAAAGTTGAAGTAAACCAAGGTCAGCCACAGGTTGAGTATAAAGAAGCTATCACAAAAGTTGCTGATCACAGAGAAGTTTACAAAAACAATCTGGTGGTCGTGGTAAATTTGCTGATATCGTATTTACACTTGAGCCAGCTGAAGAAGGAAAAGAGGTTTGGAATTCATAAACGCCGTAAAAGGTGGTAACGTGCCAAAAGAATTTATTCCTTCTGTTGAAAAAGGTTTCAAGCAAGCAATGGTCAATGGGCCACTTGCAGGTTTTGGAAGTTGATAGTATGAAGGTTACTTTAAAGGACGGATCTTTCCACCCTGTGGATTCTGATGCGCTATCTTTTGAGCTTGCTGCAAAAATTGGTTTCAAAGAAGTTGCCAAAAGCAGGAGCTGTAATTCTTGAGCCTATTATGAAACTTGAGGTGCTTACCCAGAAGAAAACATGGGTGATATAGTAGGTGACCTTAACCGTCGTCGTGGAACAATCAGTAACATGAGCGACCGTGCAGGAGAAAAAGTAATAAAAGGTGAAGTGCCACTTTCTGAAATGTTTGGTTATGTAACCACATTGAGAACGTTGTCTTCAGGCCGTGCAACTTCCACTATGGAATTTTCACATTACGCTGAAACTCCTTCAAATATTTCAGAATCAGTAATCGCGGCAGCAAGAGGAACCGCTAACGCTTAATAATTTCAGCAATGAGTCAAAAAATCAGAATAAAATTAAAGTCTTACGATCACAGCTTAGTAGACAAGTCTGCTGAAAAGATTGTAAAAACAGTAAAAAGTACAGGTGCTGTAGTAACAGGTCCAATTCCGTTACCAACACACAAGAAAATTTTCACTGTATTACGTTCACCACACGTAAACAAGAAGTCTAGAGAACAATTTCAATTAAGCTCTTACAAGAGATTATTAGATATTTACTCTTCATCTTCTAAGACTATTGATGCTTTAATGAAGCTTGAATTACCAAGTGGAGTAGAAGTAGAAATCAAAGTTTAAGTAATTAATTCGTTTAAAGGTTTTAAACGAAACATGTCCTAAGCTTCGAGCGAAGGAAAAACGGTAAAAATACAATTCAAGGCTGAAACGTATTTTCGGCCTTGAATATTTTTTAATAAATAGTAATAACAAATAAATAATAATTATGTCTGGGTTAATTGGAAAAAAAATCGGTATGACCAGCATTTTCGATGAAAATGGTAAGAATGTACCATGTACAGTAATCGAAGCTGGACCATGTATCGTTACCCAAGTCAGAACTGAAGAAGTTGACGGTTATAATGCTGTTCAACTTGGTTTCGATGACGCGACAGAAAAAAGTGCTACTAAAGCTGACTTAGGTCATGCTAAAAAAGCAGGGACTTCTGTAAAACGCAAAATCGTTGAATTTAAAGGTTTTGATGCGGAGTACAAGTTAGGTGATGCAATCACTGTTGAGCACTTTGTAGAAGGTGAATTTGTTGATGTATCAGGTACATCTAAAGGAAAAGGATTTCAAGGGGTTGTAAAACGTCATGGGTTTGGTGGTGTAGGTCAAGCTACTCACGGACAACATAACCGTTTAAGAGCACCAGGATCTATTGGAGCAGCTTCTTATCCAGCAAGAGTATTCAAAGGAATGCGTATGGCAGGAAGAATGGGAACAGATTCAGTTAAAGTTGAAAATTTAAGAGTTTTAAAAGTAGTTCCTGAAAAGAATTTACTAGTTGTTAAAGGTTGTGTACCTGGACATAAAAACGCTTATGTAATTATCAGAAAATAATGAAAGTAGCAGTTTTAGATATAAACGGAAAAGAAACAGGTAGAAAGGCAGACCTTTCTGACGGTGTTTTTGCTATTGAACCTAATAATCACGCTGTATATTTGGACGTTAAGCAATATTTAGCAAACCAAAGACAGGGAACTCACAAAGCTAAAGAGCGTGCTGAGATTACTGGTAGTACACGTAAGATTAAAAAACAAAAGGGTACTGGTACAGCCAGAGCAGGTAGTATTAAGTCAGGAGTTTTTAGAGGTGGAGGACGTATGTTCGGACCAAGACCAAGAAACTATTCATTTAAACTTAACAAAAGCTTAAAACGTTTAGCGCGTAAATCAGCTTTAAGTATCAAGGCAAATGAAAAGTCTATTATTGTCCTTGAGGACTTTAATTTTGATGCTCCAAAGACTAAAAACTTTACAGCGGTATTGAATGCGTTAGACTTACAGAATAAAAAATCTCTGTTTGTGTTGGGTACGTCGAATAATAATGTATATTTGTCGTCACGTAATTTGAAAGGCTCAGAAGTTATAATTGCCTCAGAATTAAGTACTTATAAAATATTAAATGCAAATCAAGTTGTCCTTTTAGAGAGCTCTTTAGAAGGAATTGAGTCGAATTTAAGTAAATAGAAACAAAATGAATATCTTAATTAAACCTATAATCACGGAAAAAGCAACTGCTAATAGCGAGTTAAACAACTGCTATAGTTTCTTTGTGAACACTAAGGCGAACAAGGTAGAAATCAAAAAAGCAGTTGAAGCTGCTTATGGAGTTTCTGTTGAAAAAGTTCGTACTATAAATGTCCGTCCAGATAGAAGTACCAAGTTTACTAAAACTGGTATTCAACATGGTAAAACAAATGCTAAGAAAAAAGCAATTGTACAACTGGCGGAAGGTGAAATGATTGATTTATACACTAACATGTAATTAAAGACAAATGTCAGTAAGAAAATTAAAACCAATCACACCAGGTCAGCGATTTAGAGTAGTTAATGGATTTGACGCCATTACTACTGACAAGCCGGAAAAAAGCTTATTAGCTCCGAAAAAACGATCAGGTGGTAGAAACAGTCAAGGACGTATGACTATGCGCTATAAAGGTGGTGGTCATAAACGTAGATATCGTATAATTGATTTCAAAAGAACTAAAGTAGGTGTTCCTGCTGAAGTAGCATCAATTCAATACGATCCAAACAGAACCGCTTTTATTGCATTATTAAATTACCAAGACGGAGAGAAAGCTTATATCATTGCTCAAAATGGTTTACAAGTTGGTCAAACTGTCGTTTCAGGTGAAGGTTCTTCTCCAGAAATTGGAAACGCAATGCCATTAGCTAATATTCCTTTAGGAACAATTATCTCATGTGTTGAGTTAAGACCAGGACAAGGTGCTGTTATGGCAAGAAGTGCTGGAGCATTTGCTCAATTAATGGCAAGAGATGGTAAGTTTGCAACAATTAAATTACCATCAGGTGAAACTAGATTAATTTTAGTTACATGTATGGCAACAATTGGAGCAGTGTCTAATTCAGATCACCAATTATTGGTTTCAGGTAAGGCTGGACGTAGTAGATGGTTAGGTAGAAGACCAAGAACAAGACCAGTTGTAATGAATCCAGTTGATCACCCAATGGGAGGTGGAGAAGGTAAGTCATCAGGTGGACATCCACGTTCTAGAAACGGTATACCAGCTAAAGGATATAGAACACGTTCTAAAACTAAAGCGAGTAATAAATATATTGTAGAACGTAGAAAGAAATAAGAAATCATGGCAAGATCATTAAAAAAAGGACCTTACGTTCACTATAAATTAGAGAAAAAAGTAGCTGACAATGTTGAAGCTAACAAAAAAACTGTTATTAAAACTTGGTCAAGAGCAAGTATGATAACACCTGATTTTGTTGGACAAACAATTGCAGTGCATAACGGTCGTCAGTTTGTTCCAGTTTACGTTACAGAAAACATGGTTGGACATAAGTTAGGAGAATTTTCACCAACAAGATCTTTTAGAGGTCACGCTGGTGCTAAAAATAAAGGTAAAAAGTAAGCTATGGGAAGTCGTAAAAAACAAATGGCAGACGCTATTAAGGAAGGTAAAAAGCAAATCGCTTTTGCTAAACTTAATAACTGTCCTACGTCACCAAGAAAAATGCGTTTAGTAGCCGATTTAGTAAGAGGTGAACGCGTAGAAAAGGCACTTAATATTTTAAAGTTTAGTCAAAAAGAAGCTTCAAATCGTTTAGAAAAATTATTACTTTCTGCGATAGCTAATTGGCAAGCTAAGAATGAAGATGCAAGTATCGAAGATGCTGAATTATTTGTTCAAGAAATAAGAGTAGATGGTGGGTCTATGTTAAAAAGATTACGTCCAGCACCACAAGGACGTGCTCACAGAATAAGAAAACGCTCAAACCACGTGACAATCGTGGTTGGAGCTAACAATAACACACAAAGCTAAGATAGATATGGGACAAAAGACAAATCCAATCGGAAATCGCTTAGGAATTATCAGAGGATGGGAGTCTAACTGGTACGGAGGAAACGATTATGGTGATAAACTTGCCGAAGACGATAAGATCAGAAAATACGTTCACGCGCGTTTATCTAAAGCTAGTGTATCTCGTGTAATAATTGAGAGAACTTTAAAACTTGTAACCGTTACTATCACTACTGCTAGACCTGGTATCATTATCGGGAAAGGTGGTCAAGAGGTAGACAAGTTAAAAGAAGAACTTAAGAAAATTACAGGTAAAGAAGTTCAGATTAATATTTTTGAAATTAAGAGACCTGAACTTGATGCGTTTTTAGTAGCAACTAGTATTGCTCGTCAAATTGAAAATAGAATTTCATACAGACGTGCTATTAAAATGGCTATAGCTGCAACAATGCGTATGAATGCTGAAGGAATAAAAGTACAGATTAGTGGTCGTTTAAATGGAGCTGAAATGGCACGTTCTGAACACTACAAAGAAGGTCGTATTCCTTTATCAACTTTTAGAGCCGATATTGACTATGCTTTAGTTGAATCTCATACTACATATGGTAGATTAGGGGTTAAAGTATGGATCATGAAAGGTGAAGTATATGGTAAAAGAGAGCTTTCTCCTCTTGTTGGCTTAGCTAAGAAGCAAGGAAAAGGTGGACGTCAAGGAGGTGGTAAACCACAACAACGTCGTAGAAAGTAATTTTTTAAAGAACAGAAAAAATGTTACAGCCTAAAAGAACAAAATTTAGAAAAATGCAAAAGGGACGTATGAAAGGGAACTCTGGTAGAGGTCACTTACTTTCAAACGGAACTTTTGGAATAAAATCATTGGATTCTAATTTTTTAACATCACGTCAAATTGAAGCAGCTCGTATTGCCGCTACACGTTACATGAAAAGAGAAGGTCAACTTTGGATTAAAATATTTCCAGATAAGCCTATTACAAAAAAGCCTCTTGAAGTACGTATGGGTAAAGGTAAAGGTGCGGTAGAATATTGGGCAGCAGTTGTTAAACCAGGAAGAATCCTTTTTGAAGTTGGAGGAGTGCCTTTAGAAGTTGCTAAAGAAGCATTAAGACTTGCAGCTCAAAAATTACCAGTAAAAACTAAGTTTGTAATCGCTAGAGATTACGAAGCATAATTTATTTGATATTATGAAACAATCAGAAATTAAAGAATTATCTGTAGCTGAGTTACAAGAGAAACTTAGTGAAACAAAGAAGAGTTATTCAGACCTAAAAATGGCACATGCAATATCTCCTTTAGAGAACCCAATTCAATTACGCTCTGTAAGACGTGATGTAGCGAGATTGGCAACAGAAATAACTAAAAGAGAATTACAATAATTCTGCTTAATGATGGAAAAAAGAAACTTAAGAAAAGAACGTATAGGAGTAGTTACTAGTAACAAGATGCAAAAATCTATTGTAGTTGCTGAAGTGAAAAAAGTAAAACACCCTATGTACGGTAAATTCGTGTTAAAAACAAAGAAATATGTTGCACACGATGAAACAAACGACTGTAATATTGGAGATACAGTAAAGATCATGGAAACACGACCTTTAAGTAAATCTAAATGTTGGAGATTAGTTGAAATAATTGAAAGAGCGAAGTAATTATGGTACAACAAGAATCAAGACTAAGAGTAGCAGATAACACTGGAGCAAAGGAAGTTTTAACTATCCGTGTTCTAGGTGGTACTAAAAGAAGATACGCTTCTGTAGGTGACAAAATTGTTGTCACTGTAAAAGATGCGACTCCTAATGGAAACATTAAAAAAGGAGCTGTGTCTACAGCAGTAGTTGTACGTACTAAAAAAGAAGTTAGACGTCCAGACGGATCTTATATCAGATTTGATGATAACGCTTGTGTCCTTTTAAATCCTACTGGAGAAATGAGAGGTACACGTGTTTTTGGACCTGTAGCTAGAGAACTTCGTGATAAACAATTCATGAAAATTGTATCATTAGCACCAGAGGTGCTTTAATTGATAAAAAAATGACAAAGCTAAAAATAAAAACAGGAGATATCGTCAAGGTTATAGCTGGTGATCATAAAGGATCTGAAGGTAAAGTACAAAAAGTATTTACTGAGAAGAACAAAGCTATAGTTGAAGGAGTAAACATGGTTAAGAAACATACTAAACCAAGTGCACAAAACCCTCAAGGTGGTATTGTAGAAAAAGAGGCATCTATCAACATTTCAAACTTATCTTTATTAACTTCAAAAGGTGAAGAAACTAGAGTAGGTTATAGAATGGAAGGTGATAAGAAAGTCAGATTTTCTAAAAAATCTAATGAAGTAATATAGTTATGGGATATTCACCGAGACTAAAAGAAGAGTATAAAAGCAAAGTAATTGCTGCTCTTACAGAAGAATTTGGATACAGTAATGTAATGCAAGTACCAAAACTAGAAAAGATAGTTTTATCTAGAGGTGTTGGTGCAGCTGTTGCTGATAAAAAGCTTGTTGACTATGCAGTTGACGAACTTACAGCTATTACTGGTCAAAAAGCTGTATCTACTTTATCTAAAAAAGATGTTGCAACTTTCAAATTACGTAAAGGAATGCCAATTGGTGCTAAAGTTACGTTAAGAGGAGAAAGAATGTATGAGTTTTTAGATCGTTTAATCACTTCTGCACTTCCACGTGTTAGAGATTTTAACGGAATAAAAGCTACAGGTTTTGACGGAAGAGGTAACTACAATTTAGGTGTTACCGAACAAATTATCTTTCCAGAAATAAATATTGACAAAGTTAATAAAATTGACGGAATGGATATTACATTTGTAACTTCTGCCGAAACAGATAAAGAAGCAAAATCATTATTAACAGAATTAGGGTTACCTTTTCAAAAAAACTAAGTTATGGCTAAAGAATCAATGAAAGCCCGCGAGGTTAAAAGATCAAAGACAGTAGCTAAATATGCTGAAAAACGTAAGGCTCTTAAAGAAGCTGGA
>JBLXDA010000005.1:0-195217 GCA_048264505.1 Aequorivita sp. | reverse complement strand
CATACTATCTCTTTCAAAAAAAATACTCAAAACTCGCCACCCCAAAATTTGGTGCATGAAAAAAGGCAGACCTAAGTTAACAGTAAAGAAAACGGCTCGCTACATACTATCTCTTTCAAAAAAAATACTCAAAACTCGCCACCCCAAAATTTGGTGCATGAAAAAAGGCAGACCTAAGTTAACAGTAAAGAAAACGGCTCGCTACATACTATCTCTTTCAAAAAAAATACTCAAAACTCGCCACCCCAAAATTTGGTGCATGAAAAAAGGCAGACCTAAGTCTACCTTTTTTGCCCCAAATCTTACCATAGACCTAACCTACTTACGCCATATGGTAAGCCCAAATATAATTCAAGTTTACACACTAAAATAGTGATAGCTAATAAATTCGATTAAGTGGTTTTGGTTGCCGATGAACGGTAACTTTTGTTGCTATATTTTAGTTTTAATAGGCTCTTTCTGGGTTTCCTTCGTAAAAATTTATGTACGCTCTGTTAACAACTCGGTTTCCTCCAGCCGTAGGATAGTTACCTGTAAAATACCAATCTCCAAGATTTTTTGGACAAGCTTGGTGTAGATTGTCTACAGATTGAAAAATGAGTTTTACTTTAGATTTTATATTCTCTTCACTTATAATTTCAGCTATTTTATCTGAAATCTCTTCGTCTGTGAAAGGAGCGTATAATTTTTTTACATGGTTTACTACCGAAGCATCTTCCATTGCTACCTGCTCTTTACATTTATGATAGATCTCTTCTACTATAGCATAAGTGCCTCTGTCTTTATGAAGCTCTAAAGCCGCTTGAAAGGCAATTAAATGTTCTAAACGCGCCATATCTATACCGTAACAGTCTGGATATCTAATTTGCGGTGCCGAAGAAACCACCACAATTTGCTTTGGATGAAGCCTGTCTAGCATCTTTAATATACTCTTCTTTAAAGTAGTACCACGAACAATACTGTCGTCAATAATAACGAGGTTGTCCTCTGGCTTCACTACGCCATAAGTTACATCGTAAACGTGTGCAACCAAATCGTCTCTACTACTATCGTCTGTAATGAACGTTCTTAGTTTTACGTCTTTTATCGCTATTTTTTCTGTTCGTATTTTATGGGCTTGTATCTGCTGAAGTCGTTCTACCGTCAAGCTTTCTTTCTCTTTAAGAATAGCGTCATTTTTTTGTTTATTCAACTCGTCTTGGGCAGCTTCAAGCATACCGTAAAAAGATGTTTCGGCAGTATTTGGAATAAAAGAAAACACAGAATTTTCGGTGTCGTAATCTATGGCTTCTAGCACTTTAGGCATCACTAATTTCCCTAGAGTTTTACGCTCTTGATAGATTTCGGCATCACTTCCGCGGGAAAAATAAATACGTTCAAAAGAACAAGATCTTCTTTCTAAAGGTGCAAGTATTTCAGAAACATTTACGCTTCCGTCTTTTTTAATGATAATAGCATGACCTGGATCCAGTTCCTTCACTTCTTCAAAAGGAACATTAAACACTGTTTGTATTGCAGGTCTTTCGGAAGCAACTACAACAATCTCATCATCTTGATAGAAATATGCTGGACGAATCCCCGCAGGATCGCGAAGTACAAACGAGTCTCCATGCCCTAAGAGGCCGGCCATAGCATAACCACCATCCCAATTTGAAGCAGACTTTCTAAGTATTTTAGCTACATTTAAATGTTCGGCTATATAAGGCGAAGCATTTTCTTTGTTAAGCCCCTTTGCCTTAGCTTTTTTATATAATTTACGCACTGCATCGTCTAGGAAATGACCTATTTTCTCCATGACAGTAACCGTATCTGCCTTCTCTTTAGGGTGCATACCAAGCTTAATAAGATTGTCAAAAAGCTCGTTGGTATTGGTCATATTAAAATTACCCGCTATAATAAGGTTGCGGTGCATCCAGTTGTTTTGACGCAGAAAAGGGTGAACGCTTTCTACACTGTTTACGCCAAAAGTTCCATACCGAACATGCCCTAAAAATACCTCACCTATATAAGGTATGTTTTTTTTCTGTGCCGCAACATCATCTTTGTATTCGGGGTGGTTTTCAAACTCCTGATTTATACGTTCATTTATTTGTGCAAATATATCCTGTATGGGCTGAGGATCATTAGAGCGTACACGACTTATGTAACGTTCTCCAGGGTTTACATCAAGTTTTATACTAGCAAAACCAGCGCCGTCTTGGCCTCGGTTGTGCTGCTTTTCCATCATTAAATACATTTTGTTTACCCCGTAAAAAGCTGTTCCGTATTTTTCCTTATAGTATTCTAAGGGTTTCAACAGCCTTACCATTGCAATTCCACATTCGTGTTTTAACGCGTCGCTCATATTTTTTTAAAACTATATAAATGTACAAAAAACGCCCTGAAACTTCAGGGCGCATAATTAGGTTAATTTGATATCAAATTGTGTTAAGCTCTTAAATTGCTGTAAGCGCTGATGAACTTCACTATTTGTAAGCTTTAGTAATCTTTCTGGGCCAAATTTTTCTACACAAAAAGAAGCAAGTGCAGAACCATTAATGATGGCATTCTTCATATTCTCATAACTGTAATCACCTGTTTTTGCTAAATAGCCCGTAAATCCTCCTGCAAACGTATCACCAGCTCCCGTAGGATCAAAAACTTCTTCTAATGGTAAGGCTGGCGCGTAAAACACATCGTCTTCACCAAAGAGTAAAGCTCCGTGCTCTCCCTTTTTAATGACTACGTATTTAGGTCCCATTTCCATGATTTTATGAGCAGCTCTAACTAAAGAATACTCACCAGAAAGCTGTCTCGCCTCTTCGTCGTTAATAGTGATTACATCTACCTTGGCTATCACTTGCTTTAACTCGGAAAGCGCACTATCCATCCAGAAATTCATAGTGTCTAGGACTATCAATTTTGGTGAAGTCATTTGCTCTATCACCCCTAGTTGCACTAGTGGATGAAGGTTTCCTAACATCACTACTTCGGCATCGCGGTAAGTTTCTGGCACCTGTGGGTTAAAATCTGCAAGTACGTTTAAGTCTGTTATTAAGGTATCGCGGGTATTCATATCGTTGTGATATTTACCGCTCCAAAAGAAGGTTTTTCCGTTTTCAACCACTTCAAGACCCGATATATCGATGTTTTTTGATTGTAGCATTGCTAAATCTTCCTTCGGAAAATCGCCTCCTACAATAGAAACTATAGCGCCATCTACGTTAAACTGTGAAGCAGCCAACCCTATATAGGTAGCAGCACCACCAAGAATTTTATCTGTTTTTCCGAAAGGGGTTTCAATTGCATCAAAGGCTACAGTGCCAACAATAACTAATTTGCTCATAAAGGATTTTTGAAATGAGCTGCAAAGATACTGTTTTGGATTTGTATCTACCAAAAAATTAAGACTTCCTATTTTGAGGCTGAAAGGTTAAAAAAAGTTGAATAATAAAATGAATTACTTCCTTCCAAAATCGGCAGGAATTTCACCCCATGCCTTGGTTTCCCATTTTACGATTTTTGTTTTGTAGGTATTGGTCTTAAGCCAGTTTTCGGCACGAGCTACCAATTCAAAAAGAGCTTTGTTTTTTGCGTTTTGCTGAAGCTTGGTATTGCATTTTTTCTTTTTTACCCAACCCATCGCTATTCGTGAATCGCTGTAAATAATGCGGTCGCTATTGTTTTTTTGTAAAAAAGCCAAGCCGTGTACAAGTGCTAAAAACTCACCTATATTATTAGTACCCTGTTGAAATGGCCCTTGATGAAAGAGCTGTTTGTGGGTCTGAGTATCCACACCGCGGTATTCCATCTTTCCGGGATTGCCACTAGAAGCTGCATCTACAGCTATGGAATACAAGTTTGGTTCGCCTATTTTTTGAAGTTGTTCTTTAGAGAGTGTTTTTTTTACCGTCTTTCCTTTGTAATCTGCATACTCTTTATTGTAGGCTTTTTTGGCTTCATCAAAAGTTTCAAAACTTTTGTATTGTGCGCCCTTTACACCGTCTATTGAACGTTTGCACTCCTTCCAACTGCCAAAGATACCAGCGGGATTGCCAAACCAGACTACGTAATATTTCTGCTTTTTAGCCATGTAAAAGTATTTCTTCAATTACTTTTGGAAACCATTCGTATTCCAGGTTATGCACTTTTTGTGCAACCGTTTCAACAGTGTCACTTTTTAAAAGGTCAACTTTTTTCTGTGTAATAATTGCGCCTTCATCGTAATGTTCGTTTACATAATGTACTGTAATTCCAGTTTCGGCTTCCTTATTATCTACAACCGCTTGATGTACAAAACTGCCGTACATTCCTTTTCCACCGTATTTGGGGAGTAAAGCTGGGTGAATATTAATTACTTTGTTTGGAAATTCTTTTAGCAATAAAGCTGGAAATTTCAGTAAAAAACCGGCTAATACGATAAGGTCTGGTTTGGTCGTTTGCAGATGTTTTAACACGCCTGCTTCAGACAACAACTCCTCTTTAGTAAAGGAGACCGCCTTTATATTCAGGCTTTCAGCGCGTTTTAACACTTTGGCATCCTTCTTGTTTGATAGCACAAGAACGACCTCGGCAACTTGGGTTCGTTGAAAGTATTTAATAATGTTCTCGGTATTGGTACCGCTACCTGACGCAAAAATTACAATCCGCTTCTTCATCCCGTTTCCAAAAGTTTTTCTCTCGAAGTAAAAATTAATAATAAAAACAACAAAAGTAAGGTAATAGGGTTTTACTTCGCCCAAAAATGTTTAATTTGGTTTTCCTATTTTTGTTCTAATGTGATATACTAGAAAATAACAAAGTCACATTTTTAACATTAAATGGTGTTTTCAATTAAAATATTTTATTTTTGCCACTTATAATAAATTTAAAAATCAAGAATTATGTCAGACATTGCATCACGAGTAAAAGCGATTATCGTAGACAAATTAGGTGTAGACGAGAACGAAGTTGTAAACGAAGCTAGCTTCACAAACGACTTAGGAGCAGACTCCCTAGATACGGTAGAGCTAATCATGGAATTTGAAAAAGAATTTGATATCCAAATTCCAGACGACCAAGCTGAAAACATTGCGACAGTAGGTCAAGCAATTTCCTATATAGAAGCAGCAAAATAAGATTTCTTCTATGGAATTAAAGCGAGTTGTAGTTACAGGCCTTGGTGCACTTACCCCTATCGGTAACAATATTCAAGAATATTGGGACGCACTAATTAGTGGGAAAAGTGGCTGTGCGCCCATAACCTATTTTGATACCGAAAAGTTCAAAACAAAATTCGCTTGCGAATTGAAGAATTTCAATGCAGAAGACCATTTTGACAGGAAAGAAGCACGAAAATTAGACCGTTTTGCTCAATACGCCCTAGTATCTTCTGATGAAGCTATACTAGATGCTGGAATCAACCTTGAAGAGGTAGATAAATTCCGCGTTGGTGTAATTTGGGGAGCTGGTATTGGAGGCTTAGAGACTTTTCAAAATGAAGTAATAAACTTTGCAGAAGGGGATGGAACACCGCGTTTCAACCCCTTCTTTATTCCAAAAATGATCGCCGATATTGCGCCCGGAAACATTTCTATAAAACACGGTTTTATGGGTCCTAACTACACAACGGTTTCCGCTTGTGCTTCCTCTGCAAATGCTATGATTGATGCCTTAAACTACATACGTTTAGGACATTGCGACATTATAGTAACAGGTGGTAGTGAGGCCGCAGTTACCCTTGCGGGTATGGGAGGTTTTAATGCTATGCACGCATTGTCTACACGCAACGATAGCCCTACAACAGCTTCACGCCCTTTTGATGCGACTCGCGATGGTTTTGTTTTAGGTGAAGGTGCCGGCGCATTAATCTTAGAAGAATACGAACACGCAAAAAAACGCGGCGCAAAAATTTACGCCGAAGTAGTTGGTGGCGGTATGAGCAGCGATGCTTACCATATGACAGCCCCACACCCAGACGGTATTGGTGTAGAACGCGTAATGCTAAACACTTTGCGTGATGCCAATATGAGTCCAGACGAAGTGGATGCTATAAACACCCACGGAACCTCTACTCCCCTTGGAGATGTTGCCGAATTGAAAGCTATTGTAAATGTTTTTGGCAAACACGCTAAAGATATCAATATCAATTCTACAAAATCTATGACCGGTCACCTTTTAGGTGCTGCTGGAGCTATAGAAGCTATTTCATCTATTTTGGCAATGAAACACGGGATTGTTCCTCCTACCATTAACCATACTACGGTAGATGAGAACATTGATCCTTCATTAAACCTTACCTTAAATAAAGCTCAAAAACGCGAAATTAAAGTGGCTATGAGCAATACCTTTGGGTTTGGTGGGCACAATGCTTGTGTGCTCTTTAAAAAACTAGATGCTTAAAAAAGTATTAAGCATTAAAATGTGGCATAAACATATTAATGGCTTCCATTAAAAACATATTTTCTTCCCGTTCAGAAAAAAACGGGGAATTTTCCAATTCCTTAAAAAAAATACTAGGGTTTAAGCCTAAAGATATATCTATCTATGAAACGGCCTTTACCCATCGTTCAACCAACGAAAAAAATACAAAGGGAGTCCCTCAAAATTACGAGCGACTTGAGTTTTTAGGAGATGCTATGCTTGGTGCCGTTATTGCCGCTCATTTATTTAAAAAAGTGCCAGGAGGTAACGAAGGTTATCTTACAAAAATGCGCAGTAAAGTGGTAAGCCGCGAACATTTAAACGAATTAGGTCGCGACTTAAACCTCATAAAATTCCTGAAAACAACTATTCCTACCCAACAGTTTAGCGGTAATATTTATGGAAACGTGTTTGAAGCACTCGTAGGCGCTATTTATCTGGATCGCGGGTTTAGTTATTGCGAAAAATTTATTCAAAAAAGAGTCATTAAACCCTATGTAGACATCAAAAAACTAGAAGGGAAAGTAATAAGCTACAAAAGTTTATTTATTGAATGGTGTCAAAAAAACAAAAAACAATTTCATTTTGAAATCTACGAGGATACCGGTAAAGACCAACTAAAACACTTTGCCGTACGCCTTAAACTAGAAGACGAAATTGTAACAAAGGCAAGAGCTACTTCAAAAAAGAAAGCCGAAGAACGCGCTGCAAAAAGAGCTTTTTACAAACTTCATATAAAAGTAGATTCAGAAAAACCTATCGCCTAAAGTTATATTTCTGTCAAATTCTTCAATCACAGGGCTGGTATTTAGTTAATGCTTCTAAAATTGTTTAGTTTTGTGTAACACTAGCAATAAGAAAACAGGAATCTATTAGTGTAAAATATATGGCGCATCACAAATTAGTTTTTGATGAAGATTTAGAAGAGCCGTACACGCTCCTTGCCATTCATTGTAGTGAAGAAGCTTATAAAGTGGCGTTTTTATTAAATAAACACCTCAATATTAGGTTAAAAAGAAACAAAAAAGATCTCGATTTTTCAAAAGAGGGTCTCGTTAAAACGTATCCCTTATACGAATATGAAGATATACAGGAATACACTCACTTTTTTCTGGTAGCGAATAAATGCAAGCTAAAAGAAACAGTATTGCAAAATGCAGGTGGGTTGTTTGCCGAAATGGTTTCAGAAAAATCTACGACGCATTATTTGCTTCCTGAATTTAAGAAAGTAGATTATCTTTTAAAGATATATTCGGGCTTTCAAACAGTTTCTCTGCAAACAATGCTTTCAGAAATAAAAAAAATAAAACAAGTTGTTTCCGCTTATACCTTGGAAACAGCTGCTATAAAATCTAAGAATAATTTAATTTTCGATTAAATGTCTAATCAAAAAAGAACCAAAATAGTTGCCACTCTAGGCCCTGCAACATCTACAAAAGAGATATTAAAACAAATGATTTTAGAAGGCGTAGATGTCTTTAGAGTAAATTTTTCGCACGCAGACTACGCTACAGTTAAAAAAACAATTGCTACTATTAGAAAGCTTTCGGAAGAGCTAGATATACACGTGGCTATACTTGGCGACCTACAAGGGCCTAAGCTACGTGTAGGAATGATGAAAGAAGAAGTGGTAGTTCAGCCTGGCGACGAACTTTCTTTCTGTACTGGAGAAGAATTTGAAGGAAACAGGAAAAAGGTTTATATGAATTACGACAATTTTCCGCGTGATGTAAATCCGGGAGAACGCGTATTGCTAGACGATGGTAAGCTTATTTTTGAAGTACTAGAAACCAATAGAAAAGACGAAGTAAAGGTAATGGTAGTACAGGGCGGTCCTTTGCGCTCCAAAAAAGGGGTAAACCTGCCAAATACAAATATTTCGCTCCCAGCACTAACGCCTAAAGATAAGGAAGATGCTGTTTTTGCTATTTCGCAAAAGGTAGACTGGATGGCACTTTCTTTTGTACGTCATGCCGAAGATTTAAAAGAATTACAAGCGCTAATTGAAGCGCATTCAGAATATAAAATCCCTATCATTGCGAAGATTGAAAAACCAGAAGCAGTTGCAAATATCGATAAGATTGTAGCCTATTGCGACGGTTTGATGGTTGCGCGTGGCGATTTGGGTGTTGAAGTTCCTGCAGAAGAAGTACCTCTTATTCAAAAAGAACTGGTTTTAACAGCCAAGAGAGCACGTATACCGGTTATCATTGCCACTCAAATGATGGAGACTATGATAACCTCACTTACGCCAACTCGTGCCGAAGTAAACGACGTAGCAAACTCTGTAATGGACGGAGCTGATGCCGTTATGCTTTCTGGAGAAACATCTGTTGGAAACTATCCAGTTGCGGTTATTAAAACCATGACTAAAATCTTAAAAAGTGTAGAAAATTCTGAACTTATTAACGTACCTCAACAACCGCCACAGATTAAAACCAACCGTTATGTTACAAAATCTATTTGCTATCACGCAGCCCATATGGCTAACGAAATAGAGGCTCAAGCAATTTGTACATTAACAAACAGTGGCTATACCGCATTCCAGATTTCGGCTTGGCGTCCATCGGCTTTTATCTTAGCTTTTACGAGCAATAAACGCATTCTTGCCCGATTAAACTTATTATGGGGTGTAAAGGCGTTTTATTACGATAAATACGTGAGTACAGACGAAACTGTAGACGATGTAAACCGCATTGCTTGCGAAAAAGGCTATGTATACAAAGGCGACTATTTAATTAACCTCGCGGCTATGCCAATAGTTGAAAAAGGTATGGTAAATACCTTAAGAGTTACACAAGTGAAATAAAATCACTCCGTAATCTCCACCTTTTCAAGCTTCATTCCAGTTGCTTCTTTGCTAATAGTAACTGTATAACCAAAGCCTGTAGTTTTGTAGTTATACATTATTTTCTGAAGCTCGTTTTCGTTTCGAGAAATCTGTAGTTCGCTGGTATTGCCTGCTTTTGTTTTCTCGCTGTTTTGTTGGGTTTCGTTATTAACTCCTTTAGGATTAGGAAATGCAAACGATTTAGGAATAGTAAAGAGTTGCTGAGCCGTAAAAAAGGCTTCAGACCATTTGTCTGTTGGTAAAACCAAGGTTTCGGTATTTGTAGGTTTGCTCGCTGTACCACCGGTAGTTTCAGCATAAGTAACCTTTGGAAAATCTTCCTTTAATGCTTGAGCGTAATTTTTAGCCGTAGCGTCTTCTTCGGGAGGGAAAAATTTAGACAAAAACCCATTAAAGGCAAATCCTGTTTTGTTGTTAAATTCTACCTCATCCATAGCACCGTCAATTCCACCTACATTCATGGTGGTCTTCCCTTCGGCATTTACAATTTTTACTTTAGTGCCCAGCGGCATAACGGCGAGCTTGGCACTTTGAAGGTTTGGAAATTCGCGTAAGGTAAGTCCGCTTACAGCGGTAACATACATAGCGCTTGGTGTAGTCTCTACCACAATAGAGTCTGTAACTACAGTTTGGGTTTCGGCAGATGTTTTAGGGTCGTTTTTACAGGAAAATAGAAAAGTAAATCCTGCAAGGGCAAGAATAGAAATTGCTACGGTCTTCATAAGCTGGTGTTTTAATGTTAGTTTAAAGATAAGTAGCTTTCTATCATATATAAAGTTTTTAGCATTTCTTTCTACAAGCTCCCCTTCCTTGGGGAGGGGTTAGGGGTGGGCCTAGAGAGGCTAGAGGTGAGTTAAAATTCAAATTTTAATTGTACGTCTATGGTTTCTTTGGGCGCCTCCTTTTTTTTTGGCCTTTCATTGTTTAACTGTGAAATAGAAATTCCCAACAATCGTACCGACTCTTTCATTTTTTCTTGAAATAACAATTCTTTAACTACTTCCATAATCAATTCACTAGAAGCAATATACAGCGGAAGTGTTTTACTGCGGGTTTGCAAGGTGAAATCGCGGTATTTAATTTTTAAGGTAACGGTTTTTCCGGCTAAGCTTTTTTGCTTGAGTCTTTTTGCTACTTCAACAGCAATTTCTTCTAGCCGTTGAAGCATGAAAATTTCTGAAGAAATATTTTCAGAAAAAGTGTGTTCTGCAGCCAATGACTTTTGTGTACGCGAAGGTTTTACGCTACTGTGGTGAATTCCGCGAACTACATTGTAATAAAAACTACCACTCTTACCGAAGTTTTCTTCTAAAAACGCAAGCGATTTCCCCTTTAAATCGCTGCCAGTATAGATTCCTAATCGATACATTTTCTCTTTGGTAACTTTTCCCACACCGTAAAATTTCTTTACATCTAGGGTTTCTAAAAAGGGAATTACCTCTTCTGGAGCTATTGTTTTTTGTCCGTTGGGTTTATTGATATCGCTTGCAATTTTTGCGACAAATTTATTCACCGAAATTCCAGCCGAAGCATTCAATCCCGTTTTCTCTTTTATCTTATTGCGTATTTCCGTGGCAATCATAGAGGCGCTGGGATTGCCTTTTTTGTTTTGGGTAACATCTAGATAAGCTTCGTCTAGCGAAAGCGGCTCTACCAAGTCTGTATACTCCAGAAAGATCTTCCGTATTTGTTGTGAAACCTCCTTATAACGCGCAAAATTTGTTTTCACAAAAATAAGGTGAGGGCATAGTTTACGAGCCATTGCGCCACTCATAGCACTGCGAACACCAAATTTTCGGGCTTCATAACTAGCCGCACTCACCACACCACGGGCAGAACTGCCACCAACTGCTATCGCCTTTCCGCGTAATTCGGGATTGTCTAATTGCTCAACAGACGCATAAAAAGCGTCCATATCTACGTGAATTATTTTACGAATGAGCATTTCGTCTTGCATCCTACAAATTTAATATCTTTAACCTCTGGTTGAGCTGAAGTAGAAACCTAATTTCAACTTAATAAAATAATGAAAAAAACCGCAATCATTTTAGGCGCTACGGGATTAACGGGCGGTATTTTGTTAGAAAAGCTTTTACAAAATCCTTCTTTTGAAAAAATAATTCTTTTTTCGCGAAGTTCTGTCGGTACTAATGCTCCAAAAATTGAAGAACATTTAATAGATATGTTTCAATTGGAAGAGCAGGCAGAAGCGTTTAAAGCCAATGTGGTTTTCTGCTGCATCGGCACCACAAAAGCGAACACCCCCAATAAAGAAACCTATAAAAAGATAGATTACGGAATTCCTGTCACGGCGGCAAAACTTGCAAAACAAAACGATATTAAGAATTTTATAGTAATATCGGCTATGGGTGCAGACGAAAACAGCAACATTTTTTACAACAAAACCAAAGGCGAAATGCAGCGCGATCTGTTACAATACAATATTGAAAACACCTATATTTTACAACCTTCGTTGATCGTTGGCGATAGAAATGAAAATCGTTTTGGCGAAAATATGGCAACTGTTTTTATGAAAATCTTCGGTTTTTTAATTCCGAAGAAATACAAAATGATTAATGCCGAAACAATAGCTGAAGCTATGGTCGTTTTAGCAACAGAAGGCTACTCAAATAGCCTAATCACTTCAAACGAAATAAAAAATATAGCCCAAAATGCAGGAAATAGAACGTAAATTTCTGGTTACTTCCAAAGATTTTAAAAACCAAGCACATAAGCGAACACGTATAGTTCAAGGTTTTTTAAACACTCACGCTGAGCGTACGGTACGCGTGCGAATTCAAGGAGAGCACGGCTACTTAACTGTAAAAGGGAAAAGTAACGAGTCTGGACTTAGCCGCTTTGAGTGGGAAAAACAAATCTCGCTCGCTGAAGCCGAAGAACTATTACACCTCTGTGAGCCTGGGATTATTGAGAAAACTCGTTTTGAAATATACAGTGACAAACACACTTTTGAAGTTGATGAATTTTTAGGCGAAAATGAAGGCTTAACACTTGCCGAAATAGAACTCACTACAGAAGACGAAACTTTTATAAAACCAGAATGGTTAGGCAAAGAGGTTACGGGTTCTATTAAATATTACAACTCCCAATTGAGCAAACATCCTTTTAAAGAGTGGACAAAAGAGAATTAAATAGTGTCTTAATTATTTAAACTTTTTAAAAGCAGTATTCAAAATAGGCATAAAAAAAATCTGCCTTGACCAAAGCCAAGACAGATTTACAATTAACAATAAAGAACCACCAATTATTATCGCCACCCTCCGCCAAGCGCTTCGTATAAACTTACGATAGCCTGCAGCTGGTTATTTTTTGCATTAATAAGACTCAAGCTAGAATTTAAGGCGTTTTCCTGAGCATTTAACACCTCTAAATACGTAGCAAGTCCATTGTCTAAAAGTTGTTCTGAATATTCTGTTGCCAGATCGTAAGCCTTGTATTCTTTTTCTTTAATTTCAATCTTTTCTGAAGCTGCATCATAACTATACAATGCATCCGAAACTTCTTTACTAGCGTTTATAACCGCAAGTTTAAAGTCTAAATACGCTTGCTCCTGTTGTGCTTGCGCTACTTCGTATTGAGTGCGTATTTGACGCTTATTAAAAATAGGTTGTGCTAAGCCACCTATAAGCGATGCAAACAATGAATTGGCATTAAAAAGTTTATCAAACTCTAAGTTTTGAAGTCCTCCCGATGCCGTAAGGGTAAGCGATGGATAAAAGCCAGCTCTAGCGACATTGGTTAGCTCAAAAGCATTCATTAAGTTGTATTCTGCAGCCATCACATCTGGGCGATTACTAAGTAACTGCGCAGGAATTCCTGTATTTAAAGGAGTTGTAATGTTTTGGTCTGCCAAACTACCACGTGTTATTTCTCTTGGAGCACTTCCCAATAAAATAGACATCGTATTTTCTAGTAAACGCGCTTCATTTTTTAAATCTACTAAAATACCTTGTGCGTTGTAAAGTTGGGCTTCGGTCTGTTTTACACCTACTTCGGTAACATTACCGGCTTCTTTTAAGGCCTTGGTAGTTTCCAACCCTTTAGTACGCGTACTAATGGTTTCTTCAGTAACACCTATCTGCTCGTCTAAAGCCATTAATTGATAGTACACAGAAGCAATATTTGCAATCAATCTACTCTTTACAGCTTGATGTGCAGCTACACTTTGAAGATACCCTGCTTTAAAGGCACGTTCATTACTTCTAATTTTTCCCCAGATATCTGCTTCCCAAGAAAGTCCCGCGCTTAATTCATACTGATCTAAAGAAGAAAACTGACTTCCAAACTGGCTTCCTTCAGAAAACTCCTGATGCGAGTATTGCGCATTTCCTGTTAAAGATGGAAAATAACCGGCTTTCCCTTGTTTTACATAAGCTTCGGCAATAAGGATTTGTTGTAATGCAACGCGAATATCCATATTGCTCTGTAAGCCTTCTTCAATATAATTTTGAAGCGTAGGATCTGTAAAGAGTTCCTTCCAAGAAAGTGTAGCTATGCTAAGGGTGTCCTGAGGAAGGTTTTCGGTTCTATAATTGGCTTCATTAACCACTTCTGGCTGTTCGTAAGTTTTGGCCGCAAAACAAGAGACCAATAACAAGGGTAAGCTTGCTAAAAGAAGTATGCTATATATTCTATTCTTTTTCATAAGAAATTGTTTCTTGAGATGATTCTAATTTTTCTGTTGGTGCGCCTGTAACTTTTTCCTGTAACCATTGGAAAAGGATGAATAGGATAGGAATTACAAACACTCCTAAAAGGGTTCCTATTAACATACCGCCAGCTGCACCTGTACCAATAGAGTTGTTACCTTCAGCACCAACACCTTTTGCTAATACTAACGGCATTAACCCAAGTATAAAGGCAAATGAGGTCATTAAAATTGGTCTTAAACGGGCTTTGGCACCATGAATGGCTGCATCTACGAGGCCTTCTCCATTTTTTCTACGCTGAAGTGCAAATTCTACAATTAATATGGCGTTTTTGGCCAAGAGACCTACCAACATTATTAATGCAATTTGAAAATAAATGTTGTTTTCTAATCCGAAGAATTTTGTACTTATATAAGCGCCAAATACTCCAAAAGGAAGTGATAGTATTACCGAAAAAGGCAGTAAATAACTCTCGTATTGCGCACTTAATAAAAAGTAGACAAACAATATACTCAATATAAAAATAAAAGCTGTTTGGTTCCCTGCATTTACCTCTTCACGCGTTAAACCAGAATAAGCTACAGTATAATTACTTGGTAATTTTGCCACTTCTTCGTCAATAATCCTAATGGCATCTCCTGTACTAAACCCAGGGTTTGTTGCTCCAGTTATACTCGTAGAGTTAAATAAGTTGAAACGAGTTACCGATTGAGGTCCATAAACACGTTTTAATGTTACAAACTGTGTAATAGGCGTCATCTCTCCAGAGCCTGCTCTAACATACATATTGTTAAGGTCTGCCTCTTTAGCTCTATCTTCAGGTAAAGATTGAATATAGACTCTATACTGCTTTCCAAACCTGCTAAAATCTGAAGCATAAATACCTCCTACATAGCCTTGAAGGGTTCCAAAAATACTGCTAATAGACACTCCTTTTTCTTTTGCTAGAGGCACGTTTACTTCCATTTCGTATTGTGGATAGTTGGTGTTAAACGAAGATTGAGCATACTGTATTTCTGGGTGGCTCATTAAGGCTGCAGCAAATTCTTTGTTTGCCGTATCCAAGTCTTTAAACTCACCGCCAAACTTATCTAATAAATTAACCTCAAAACCAGCAGAGTTACCAAAACCACGTATACTTGGAGGTGAGAAAAAGATAATCTTTGCCTCAGGAATTGTAGCCGCTATACCAAATAACTTACCCGTTAAGGCTTGTGCAGATAGAGCTTCGCTCTCACGATTGCTCCAATCGTCTAACTTGATAATACCAAAACCAAAGTTTGAACCCGCACCACTAATAATACTTCGTCCTTTTATGAAGTTTACACCAATAACACCGTCTAAATCTTTAATCTTACTGTATAAATCTTTTGCTACTGCATCGGTTCTATCTAAGGAAGCACCGGCAGGTAATTCAATATTTGCAAAAATAATTCCTCTATCTTCATTTGGTACAAATCCCGTTGGTGTAGTTTGTGAAGCCCAGTAAATACCTACTCCAGCAATAAGTAATAATACTGCCGATATCCATTTTCTTCGGTATAAAAATGCAAGTGACTTTCCGTATTTGTCTACCGTAGCGTTAAAACCACGGTTAAATAAAGTATAGAATTTCTGAAGTGCATTCTTGCCTTTTAATTCTTCGTCGTGCTTGTGCTCTTTAAGTAATAGTGCACATAACGCCGGACTCAATGTTAAGGCGTTTACCGCCGAAATTAATATGGCAATAATTAGAGTAACACCAAATTGTTCATAAAACACACCCGTAGGTCCTGTTACAAAGGTTACTGGAATAAATACTGCCGCCATAACCAAGGTGATGGAAATAATAGCGCCAGAAATCTCATTCATAGCCTTTAGAGTGGCTGTTTTAGGTTTCGATTCTCCTTCGTCCATCTTGGCGTGAACCGCCTCTACTACTACAATGGCATCATCTACCACTATACCAATTGCAAGTACTAATGCAAATAAGGTTAATAGGTTTATAGAGTATCCAAAAACACTCAGAAAGAAAAAGGTACCAATAATAGAAACCGGAACCGCAATGGCAGGGATAAGGGTAGAACGAAAATCTTGTAAAAAGATAAATACCACCAAAAACACTAGTAAAAAGGCTTCTAAAAGTGTACTTACCACTTTTTCTATAGATGCATTTAAGAATAGACTCGTGTCGTAAGGAATAAAAACTTTAACCCCTTCTGGCAAGTCTTTTTCTACATCGTCTAGCGTAGTTTTAATGTTTTCAATAATCTCTTGCGCATTAGAGCCTTTGGTTTGAAAGATTCCCATAAAAATTGCGGGATGTCCTAAACTCATAGCGTTAGACGAGTATGACTGTGCATCGAGCTCTATGGTTGCAACATCTTTAAGACGTAGAAACTCACCATCTCCTAAAGCTTTTATTACTATATCCTCATATTGGCTTTCTTGTTTAAATCGTCCGCTATATTTTAAAGTATAGGAAAAAGATTCACCGTTATTTTCACCTAAAGAACCCGCAGCAGCTTCCAAGTTCTGTTCGCTTAAAGCCGCGCTAATATCTGAAGGTATTAACCCATAAGCAGCTAATTTTTCTGGTTTCAACCAAATACGCATAGCGTAGTCTTGTTGCGAAAATACATTAACATCACCAACACCATTAATACGTTGCATTGCTGGGATGACATTAATTTTTAAGTAATTCTGAATATAGGTAGCGTCGTAATCTTCGTTTTCCGAATAAAAGGAAACAAACATTAAAGCACTCGTTTGTTGCTTTTGGGTAGTTATCCCTGTTTGTATTACTTGTTGCGGTAATAGCGAATTGGCTCTAGCAACACGGTTTTGCACGTTTACCGCGGCGATATCTGCATCTACAGACTGATCAAAATAAACCGTAATTTCGGCAGAACCGTTGTTTGAAGCGGTAGAAGTTATGTAGGTCATCCCTTCCACACCGTTAATTTGCTCTTCAATAGGGACGATTACACTTTCTAAAACAGTTTCTGCATTAGCACCGGTATAATTAGCCGTTACTTTTATAGTTGGGGGCGCAATATCTGGATATTCTTCTATTGGTAAACTGCCTATACTTATAATACCAAGTATAACTATGATTATAGAGATTACCGTTGAAAGAACAGGTCTTTCAATAAATGTTTTTAACATAATTATGGGGTTCTAATTAGTTTTTAAATAATGGTTTAATAGGAGCAATTACACTATCATAAGCCATTTCTTGAGGGGTAATAGGCATATTGTTTCTTAATTTACTCACGCCTTTTACTATAATTTTATCACCTTCATTAATGCCAGACTCTACTACGTATAGGTTGTCTACACTCGCCTTTACTTTAATGATAACTAAAGAAACCGTGTTGTCTTCTTTAAGTTTAAAAGCCATAATATTTCCTTGTTGCTCGTAGGTAGCTTCCTGCGGAATAACAATAGCGTTTTCATACACTTTAGGAATCTGAATTTTCCCACTGTTTCCATTGGTTAAAAGCTGATTAGGATTGTCAAAAATCGCTCTAAAACTCACAGTTCCAGTATTGGAGTTTACTTGTCCTGAGCTTGTTTCAATCTTCCCTTTTTCTGAATATGTTTTCCCGTTAGCAAGCAATAAGTTTACTTCTGGAAAATTTTTAATCTTTTCTTCTAAAGTTTTCCCTTCAGTATCTTGAAGAAAATCTAAGTAATCAGATTCATTCATACTAAAAAAGGCATAGAGCTGTTTTATATCGCTTACCGTTGTTAAAGGTATTTGTGAAGAAGGACTCACTAAGGCTCCTTTTCTAAGGTTAATAGACCCTACATAACCATCTACGGGGCTTTTTATGTTTCCGTAATCCATGTTTGCAGCAATACTATTGTAACCGCTTTTTGCTTGCTGAAGTTTTGCTTTAGCAGTTTCTAATTGCACGTTGCTGATAATGTTTTTTTCTACCAAGGGGATTAATTTATCAACCTCAACCTGAGCGGCATTAACATTAGCGCGAGCCGCAGCCGCATCTTGACTAAGTGATTGGGTTTCTAATCTAAACAAAGTTTGCCCTTTTCTAACCTTTTGTCCTTCATCTACCAAAACATCAGTAATATATCCTGATATTTTTGCGTTCACCTGGCTGTTTACTATACCCTCTATACTCGTAGGATAGGTAGTATAACTGCTAATAGTTTTTGTGGGAATTGTTACTACTGGTAAAGCCATAGCCGGTTGACTAGCTTGCGCTTGTTGTGCGTTTGTGTTATCTCCACAGGAAGATAATAACAGTAATGCCCCAATAGTAATAGGCAGGAAGTAAAATAAATTTTTCTTTTTCATCGTAGGTATTAATTAGCGTTTTTTTGTTTTTTGGCAATTTTTATTTTCAATCTTTCAATGGAAGCACTTGCTTGATCTAGAAAATCTAAATAATCTTTATGAAATTCTAAGTCGAAAAAATCATTAGACTCTTTATAAAGCGTATCGTTTAAATCTTTTTTATATTCCATGATTTCAAAATGTAAGTCTCGTTCACATTTCCAGTTCTTAACCATTTCTGTCATCGCATTTAACATGGCGTCTGGCATCATGATAAAATACTTTTTGCGGTCACCACATTTTGTGTAATAGGTAATGCGATTTGCAGCCTGCAATGTTGTAAGATGTGTAGATATCGTGCTTTTACTGGCACTCAATTCACTTACTAAACTATCAAAAGTAACACCGCGCTTCCCCGTTAAAATTAATGTGGAAAGTATACGCGCTGCTAAAGGAGCTAGTTGCTCCCTGCACTCTAAATGCACTCCCAATTTCTCTATTAGTTTTTCTCTTTTAGTCACTGTATTTAGTAGTTGTAAAAAATTTAAGAGGCAAAAATAAAATTAGTTCGGTTATTTCCGAACCAATACTACATTAAATTTTTGTTAAAAGAAATTAGGATGCTTTTTCTATGGTAATTTGTTGGCGTACTTCGTTACCCTCTGTATCTATTGCTAAAAGAGTGAAAGTGCCTAACATAGGAATTAAGGCCAGCTCGTGAAAAGTTTCTGTCTGCCCAATAAATTGAGTGTCTAAATACCAAAAAACTGTAGTTGAAGGTGACCTATGGGCAAGTTTAAAAACTACTTCATTGAGGTTTTCTTCAAAATTTTTAGGCAAGAGTACAGCTTCGTTTCTCTTAGGATAAATAAAAGCCATTAATTTTTCTCCTTCCTGCAAACAATCTGGCGCAAACGATGGTAATACCTTATACTCTGGGTGTAGTGAAGCGTAGTAATACTCCATAACCGGAGGTAGTACAAACCAGTTTTGCTGTTTCATTTCTGAAAGTTCATAACAAGAAGAATTAACACGGTGATTTTCTGAAGTATTTAAAAAAACTGTTTGATGATACGGGCAGGCTTCGGTTCTAGTTCCATTTTTTGGAATCCATGCTACTTTAGTCTCTTCACAATAAAGACCCGATAAATGCCCACTTTTAGAACAAATTTCTATTTCAACTAATTCATCATATGGGGTATTAAACCAACCACTTTGTGGCAATACATTTAAAACATCAAACAATACTGGGGCGGCGGCTTGAATTCCTGTTAAACCCGGGCGACCTTCCCCATCGGCATTTCCCACCCAAACACCTATGGCGTATTTTGGGGTAACACCAACAGCCCAAGCGTCTTTAAAACCATAACTCGTCCCTGTTTTCCACGCTAGTGGCTGGCTGCTCGTAAAAAACTCCCAGTTTTCCTCTCCGCTAGGGCGATTTACTTTTTCCATAGCTTCGAATGTCTCATAAATTGCTCCAGCATTCCAAACGGAAGGTTTTTGCTGCTTTTCTCCGAAGTCAATCGCTTTGTGGTTTTGAAGATAAACAGGATCTACAAATTCATTTTTTCTGTATTCGCTAGAAGAATTATTGAAAAAATTTAAGGTAGAAGCCATTCCCGCGTAAGCCTTAGTAATATCCCATAAACTACTTTCGGCGCCGCCGAGTATTAATGAAAGCCCATAGTAATCTGGGGCTTTATTAATGGCTTTTTGGTCTAATTTATTGAGTACATTATAAAAACGCTGAAACCCATAATCGCGCAACATACGCACTGCAGGAATATTTAGTGAACGCGAAAGTGCCACGCTAGCCGGAACTGCACCGTTAAACTTCTTGTCGAAATTTTCGGGTGTATAGCCATTTACAGTTGTGGGTATATCTGCCACCAATGTGTTTGGGAGTAACTCGCCAGCGTCTAGTAAGGACGTAAATAAAAATGGTTTTAATATACTTCCGGTGCTTCGGGCTCTTTCAATAATGTCTACATAATTATTGTGGGCTCTAGTTGTTGGGGCATTACCTACATATGCTAAAATTTCGCGCGTATCTACGTCCAAAACCAAAACGGCTAGATTGTTTATTTGGTTTTGAGCCAACTTATAATTATGCTCTTTTACGATATTATTCACTTTTTGTTGCAGTGAAAAGTCTACCGTAGTTACAATTCGTTTTCCAGAGTGTTCTTTTCGTATTTTTTCGGTTAAATGCGAAGCGAATTCGGGTAAGGGCAAGGGTTTTCCGGGTAAATTTTCATCTAAAGCCAATTGATAGGTCGTTTTATCTATCACTTCATTTTGAAAAAGTTTCAGCAGTAAAGCATCTCTTTTTTGCTTCAAGATTTCTTCATTTTTCCCTGGAAAAATAAGTGAAGGCGCATTGGGAAGCACCGCCAAAGCTGCGGATTGTCCCCAGCTTAATTCGCTTGCTGGAATTCCGAAATACCGCCAAGAGGCAGTTTCTAAACCTACAACATTACCGCCAAAAGGAGCGTAAGAAGCATAGAGATTTAAGATAGTTTTCTTTTTGTAAGTAGCTTCTAAGCGTGTTGCTTGAAAAATTTCAATCAATTTTTCAAAATAGGTTCTGCCTTTATTTTTTCGGGAAAGCCTAATTACTTGTTGTGTAATTGTACTTCCGCCACGACGGGTATCACTCGTAAGATTACTCCAAAGTGCTTTAGAAATAGAAACCGGATTAAAACCCGGATGCCAGTAAAAATATTCATCTTCAAAATAAAGAATACATTGTTCAAAGCGTTTTGGCACCGAATCTACTTGTGGAAACCGCCACTGACCATCATCGGCTATACGTGCGCCGAGCATTTGACCATTACTGCTTTCGGCTACAGTTGCGGTTGGAACATTGAATAAAGGTGAAGGAAGGCAAAAAAGCCAAACTAAAAATAAAAGCAGTAGGATACTTAGTTTTATTTTGTGGGTTTTGAAAAAAGAGACGGTTTTATTATTCATACTATTTTCACATTGGTCTCCTTTCTATAATCCGTACTTTATTTTTGTTAGGCTATCCTTTTTTTGTTGTAAATCCAATGGTGCTAGACCAATCGAAATCCTATTACTGTCAACTTTTTTCAGGTCATCAATCATATATGCATATCCGCCACCTTGTCTTTTATATGTACCATAAATTTGAGGTTCATTATTATATAAATAAAATTGGTCAATCATAGTTCCAAGAACGTTGGGCGATGCAGCGCCATTTTTTATAAACTCTCTGACTTTAGGCACGAAATAATTCATACGAATACTATCATCTGTGTGAAGCAAAAATAAACCAACATCCGTTTGTCTGCGGTCTAATGAATACGGGCCGATCATTTCGGCATTGGGATAGCCTACACTTTCAAAAAGTTCGATTAATCTCTTTTCATGCAGTTTGTCAATGCTGTCTTGCTTTGTCCAATCTGCATCGGCACCTTGTCCCCTATACTTTTGATCTGCAAAATGCATTAAAATTAATTCGTCCCTTAGCTTTAAGTCAATTTTATTCATAAATTGTTCGCGTAAGCCAATATATTCTTGTTCTAATTCCTTGCCATATTTTGAAGCCATAAATTCTCCAAAACTCTCGTTATTTTGAAATCTAGTTAATTCTGAACCCTTAAGAATTGATTTTTTAATAAACGCATAGGTCAAATCATATTTTTTTAAAATAGCTGTAGTTTCTGCAAATTTTTCTATTTCATTGTAGCCTAAAGTTGTTATTGGCTCACAAGAATTAAATGCAGTTTGATATAAGTTAAATGCTTTTTGATAATTACCAGTTTCAAACTCGTAATCCGCTTTATAAATTGTTTGATAATAATCTGTAATATAATTGCATTCTGATTTTTTGTCCAGAGAGCAACTTATTATAACTGAAAGAAGAATTAATACAGCTAATCTCATAATGAAGTTTTTCTGAAATTTTTAGAATTCTTCTTTGTAGGGTAGACGGCGGTAATCAAAATTACGTCTTCAATGACTTTATAAACTACACGAAATTTTCTTTTGATAATTATTCTTCTACAAGTAGAATCAAACTCATCTACTTGCCATTGTTTAGTGAAAACTATTTTTTCAGTTTCAGAAATCAAATCCAATATATACTGTGAAGCGTTGTCTGGAGCGTGTTCTAAATAATAGGTGTAAATTTCGCTTAGATCTGCATCTGCTTCAAAAGACCAATGAATGCTTTTTACCTTGTCATCCATTGTGCTTGTTTATTGTGACTTAAATTTATCTTTTAACTCTTTCGATGTTTTAAATTTTCCTTCAGCATAACTTGCCACCGCTCGTTCGTTTTTTTCGCAATATTCTTTTAGTGAAATATCTCGTTCATTCACGGTGTGTGCAACTACGGTTGAACTTTCTAAAGATTCATTTTCTAATATTTCTTCAAAACGCGCTACGTTCTCATCATTTACAAGACGAAGGATTTTTTCTACCAATTTTATTTTTCTCTCAGCAATATTCATTTTCCTACAAATTTATTAAAGTAAATATAACGATTTTACTGCTCAACCCTAACCCACATTCCTTTGTTTCGTGCGTAATAGTTGTTGTCGTACATCGCTTCCACTTGCGTTCCTGGCAGATAATAGGTGCCTAGGTAGGAAGCATTTAGTTTAACTGTAAAAGTTTTGGTTTCATTTCTATTTAAGTCGAAAAAGAAATTCACTCTATCGTCACGTATATCGGTATAACGAGCAGTTCCGTTAGCTCCGCCTCCTAGTTCAGAAAAACTGGTATTGACAATTTCCCAACCACTAGGGAAGATCTTAGCCAAAGCAATATTATTTATACTGTTTAGAGACGTATTGCTAACACTTACTTTTGCAATGATTTCTGTTCCTTGTCGCAGTTTGGAAACATCAATTGTATTTCCTGCACCGTCTAAATATTGAGATTTTATTGAGAGGTTTCTCTTTTCTGCAAGCTCATTTCCTAAAGGCAATTTGCCAGCTTGCGAAAGTGTTAAGTAAACGATGTTTCCTTTTTTATTAGTAACGGTAATAGCATTGTTGCCCATCACAAAAGAAAGGTCTCGCTGTGCAACGGCTTTATCAGATTTTAATTCAATTGTTTTACCACCATTCGTAAAACTAAGCTCCATTGCTTTTCCACCGTTTTTGTCAAGCATTTTAGCCATTGCCATCAATGCATAGGCAGTTTCTTGAGTGCTATACCAATTACTAGAAGACAAATCTTTAGCCACCGAAACTGCCAACTCACGTTGTTTAGTATCTTCCAACAACACCATAGTTTCTAGCGCCATAGCCTTATTTCTAAATGGAGAACCATAAGTGTAATAATCGTACTTTTCTGGTGTAAAATTAATATTTGCCGTTTGTGCAATTTGCTGCGCTACATTTTTCTTTCCTGCTAAAGCATAAGCTGCGGCAAGACGCCATTTAGCATCGTTGCTTAACTCTTTGCTTTCGCGAAGTCTGTTCATTGCGGCAAGCTCCGGTTTTCCAGCCAGTGCCAAAGTATAAAGCCTATAGGCTTGTGTTAAACTACTGTTGTACTTTGTGTAATTATTTCGCCATTGACGCGCAGTGTTTTGCTGATATTGCAACCAATTATTCATAAAACTTATTGGTAGTGCATAGCCTTTTTGCTTTGCCTCTAGCATAAAATGCCCCACATAATTGGTGCTCCACTCGTCTGCTTCACGCTCACCAGGCCAATAAGCAAGTCCGCCATTTGTGGTTTGGTATCTTCCCAGTTTTGCAATTGCCGCTTTTACGTTTTTCTCTATTGCTTGTTTTTTATCTAAAGTAATATCAAAAATAGCTGCTAAATAAAGCTGTGGAAAAGCAGAAGAAGTTGTTTGCTCAACACATCCGTAAGGATATTGAATTAGATACTCCATTCTCTTACCAAAATTCATTGGTGGTAAGGTAGAAAACTCAAGCATTGCTGCATTGCTTCCCGGTACACCGTAGGTTTCAAAATTGATAGTTTGCGTTCCGTTTTCTAAAAGCGTGTATTGAGTTGCTTTTTGCGAAATTGGATTCGGGTTTTCTACATCAACTTCAACTTTATAAGTTGCTTTTTCACCATTACCCGAAGCAATTACTTCTATAGTTTGAAACTCTTTTGTAGGCAGTACTTCAAACTCAAAATTAACAATTTGCTCTCCAGGCCCATTGAAAGAAACAGTTTTTGAAATGCCGTTTATAGGTTTTAACGCTTCTCCTGTTTTTACTGTTATACTAGCGTTTTTCACTTTGTTTTCCATTGCAAAAACGGTAACAGGAAGTGTAACTTTTTCGCCAGGAGATAATTTTCGCGGTAGCGAAGCCAACACCATTAATGGAGTGCGAACTGGTGTTGTATTGTCTACACTACCATAAGCGCTCATTGTTTTGTCGCCCGCAATTACCATAGTGCGAACGGAGCCAATATAGTTTGGCATCATTATATTGTGAGTTGCAGTTTTTCCGCTAGCAAGCTCAAAAGGGCCTAAGTATTTTACAACAGGCTTAAAACGGTCTGCTTTTCTGTTTTTTGCTCCTGCGGCAGCATCGCCACCACCAATAGCGTATATATTATCTACACTGCCAGAATAGGCACCAATAACATAATCAAACATATCAAAAGATTTAACACCTAGCGCTTCACGGCTGTAAAAAGCTTGGTGAATGTCTGGTGTTGCAAAACGAGTTAAATCTAGCAACCCTTCATCAACTACTGCCAAGGTATAGGTCATTGGTTTTCCATTTTTTTCGGAAACTTTTACGCTGAAGTTTTCTTCTGGTTTTAAAACATTAGGCATACTAATTTCTGGATGAAGCACCGTGCTTGGGTCTTCTACCAAAAGTGGAATTACACCGTACAATCTTATAGGAAGGTCGTTTTTAGTCTGGCTATGCGGCTGAAGCAGTGAAATATTCACATACACATTCGGCGTCATTTCCTTAGTGATTTTAATTTTGGCTTGTGTTTCACCTTTTTGGGTTTCTACCCAATGAGTTTCTAGAACTTCGGTACCGTTTTCAACACTTATTAAAGCACGACCATCACTTCCCGAAGGAAAACGTATTACAGCCTCATCGCCTACATTGTATTTTTCTTTATCTGCTGAAAACACTAACATACGTGCGCTTTCAGAATCGCCATCATTAGGGCGCTGCCACCAGTTTCTATAAAAATACGTAATGCGCCCTGTGGCGTGACCCGATTGTTTGTCTAAAACACGAATTAAATACCTTCCTCCTTCTTCCTCGGGAATATTTAGGGTGAATTTACCCTTACCACTAGCATCGGTTTTTATTTTTAATTCTTTAACTGGTCGGTGTACCGTTGAATTCTCGTAAGTAGAAAGATTATCTGAACCTCTATTCCACCACCAACGCCATTCAATTTTAAAAACCTTTACCTCTAGTTCTCTATTAGGAGCCGTTGCACCTTGGGCGTCTAGTGAAACCACATCAAAAACAGTGTTTTCGTCTGTAAAATATGAGCCATAACGCCCGGCTTTTGGAGATTTTAAACCTACAAAATGTGAGAATGGCGCTAGATCTTTTGAAAAAATATCCATTGAAAAATCACCACCACCTTCGTAAACCTTCGTTAAAAAAGTAGCTTTCAACATACCCGGAGCATTCTTACCAATTTCTAAACTTTGACTGAAAGCAGTACTGCCTTCAGAAGAAAGTTTAGCGTCTAAAACCGGTATTTCTATTTCAGAAAAACTTCTTATAGGGTCAATAAAATTGTATTTAGAATATTTAGGAAAAGCGGTATTACTAGCTCGTAAAGTAGCCGTCATATCAATTTTTAAATTTCGTGCTGGCGAGCCGTGTAACCACATTGCGCTGGCCGTTCCTTTTACGGGTTTTGTAGCATCGAGGATGTCGTCTTCAAAATCTAATTTTATTTTTAAACGGTTTGGCTTTATGGTCGCTACCTTTAAAGTATGGTTAAATTGAGCCCCACCAACACTTATAGTGGCATTCCAGTTACCCGTTGGTGCTGAAGGATCTGTAGCAATTGGGAAATAATAAAATCCTTTTTCAGTAGAAACATTTGTAGCAGAGCTTGAGACCGTACGTTGTACCAATTTTCCACGGGCATCGGTTACAGTAAGCGTTACAGGATGATTTTTTGGAAGTTTATTAGCATTGTCATTTAGCACAAAAGTAAGGTGAATGCTATCGCCTGGTCTATACACACCGCGTTCTGTATAGGTATAGCCTTTTAATCCTTTTTGTAGCTCTTTTCCTGAGATATCAAAATTACTCATAGAAAGCGCATTGCCGTCTTCCAATTTAACGTAAGCGTAATTGTTTCCTTTTTGAGCTACTGCAAAAGCTGCATTTTTAGTGCCGTCGTAAATTGTTAGTCCTTCACTATCTGTAGTTACCGTTTCTATAAGTTGCTGTTGGTAATTAAAGAGTTTAACTTTTACACTCCCCTCTGGTTTTGCCGTAATTAGGTTTGTTGCCGCAAAATGATAGGATTGATTGTTCCCTTTTTTTACAATCAGCCCCAAATCTGAACCTAGAATATTTGTTGTAACTATACGGTCTTGGTTGTAATATGCACTATGACAAGGGTTGTCTTGTTGCTCCCAATTATAGGAGTAGTTTCTCCAGCTGTAAAGTTCGTTATCCCAATAACGGGCTTCACGCTCCTCTTCATCTTCCTCTGGATTGGTAGTGTAATAAGGGTCTTCTTCGTAATACTCGTCGTAATATTCGTCTTCATCGACTTCATTCTCTTGTGTAGCTGTTTCTGCACAATCATAGATAATATAGTCTTTTTTAAAGCTTAATTCTAACTGGTAAATAGCTCCCGGATCTGCATTAAAATATTCAGAAAGGTTTATTCCGTAGGCTTTCCAGCTTCCGGTATTACTAATATTGTCTTTGTTTAACTCAATGGTCTTTTTAGCTATTCTTCTACCTACGTGTTTAATATTATAAGTGTTGTTGTCGTTTAAGTTATACCCCTGTAGAAACTGAAGCACATTGCTTTCATAAATTTTTACAATACGCACATCTACTTTTGAAAGGTTTACGGCTTCAAAATAAACTGGCGATGAAGCAGAATTTGGAAGAATCACTCCTTTTGAAACCATACGCACTGCAGGTTTTAATTGTTCAAAAGAAACGAGTTCAGAAAATTCGTTTTTCAGCTTAAAACCGGTATCGTTTTTAATTCCGGTAAACACAGTAACTTTTACATTGCCCACTATGCGGTTTGGTGGGTATACATTTAAAACATTGCCTTGAACCTCATAACGCAAATTGTTTGTCTTCTCTATAGTTACAAGTCCGGCAAAATCTTGATTTTCTTGTAATGGGTCAGAAAAATTGATACTCAACATAGCTGCTGGTGCCAGAGTACTGCTAATATCTACAATTGTAAAATTGTTTTGACCAGGGATTTTAAAAGTGTTTTCGCCTTTATTTTCTGCATTTATAGGCTTGCCGTCCCATTTTATGAGTACTTCGGAATCTTCAATTTTTCGGCTAATACTATCTATAGTGAAATTAAAATAACGCGCATCGGCATCTTCTGTTGGCCATTTTAACTTTAAATTCTTTCCGTTTTGTGAAGCCGAAACCAATTGTCTTGCCTTTTCTGAAGCTATAAGGTCTGAAGTTTCAACAGTTGCTTCTACGTATTGCCACTGTTTATTATACGATTGTAGTTTTCCTAAAGTGACTTTAAAATTTGGTTTTAAAGTAAGAAAACTGAAAGTGTAGGTTTTAAATTCTTTAGCAATATCTTGGTATAATTCATTAAGCTTAACTGTTACGGTATATTCTGTATCTGGCTTTAAATATTCTGAAGGCTGAAAAATTAAAGTAGTCCCGTTTTCAACTATCAATTTACCTTCGGTTTTTGGCGATATTTTTAAATAATCTTCTGCCGAAAGCTCTTGTGTTAGCTCAAATTGTTCTAATGGTTTAAGTAAAGAAACACGAATATCTGTAGTTATAGATTGGTTTCCGTAGGTATTATATGAAATATACTCCTTAAATTTAAAAAGATTGTCTGTTTGGGAATGATCACTCTTGTCATTGCAAGAAAAAACAAAGAGTAATAACAAAACTGAAAGAAATTTAAGTGCGATTTTCATAAATATAATACGTTAAAAAAACAGAGAGTTTATGTGCTTAGCTATGCTTAGAATAAGAGTGCCCAAATTTATACCTTCTCTTAGATTTAAAAAATAATTTTTGGTATTTCATAAGCATTGGTAATTGTATTTAAAATTAAGGCAAATAGATTGAGCGACAAAACATATTTGTTTTGATTAAAATAAAATCAATCCTAAAGTTTGGTGGAGGAATAATTTTAAAACGCTATACTTTTTTAAAATAGTATTTTTTAGGTGAACATTTAGGAGGGAATTAACAAAACAGTAAGTCCTTAGTTTTTAAATTCATAAGCTCTTTCCACTTTACAAATTCTCACTTTATAAGACGAATACCATTGCTCCTTTCCTTTTCGTTGAGCGACTAAATGGTCTAGATTAGCCTTCCATTTTTTAATACTCTCAAGGGTTTGCCAGTAACTCACGGTAATCCCAATTTCATTTCGGGCGTGTTCTATAGCTATAAAACCTGGTTGTTGTTTGGCAAGATTTTCCATTTTTTCAGCCATTTCTGCATAACCTTCAGTGTTTTCGGTTTGAACAGAAGTGAAAATTACCGCGTAATAAGATTGTTCCATTTAGGTTTCATATTAAGTTAGCATTACTAAATCGTTATTGAGAATATCTTGCAAATTTACGAATGACAATCCCGAAACTTCTTTGTTATAACTATAAATATTTGGCAGCAATTACAACCTATAAGGCAAAAATTACATCGATTTCACAGATTAAAAGAATAAAAAGTGAAAAATATTATGTTAATTTTTTTAGCAAGCACAATTTGTATAATTATCATAAAACCACAGTATTTACGGCACTTAAGAAGAATAATTAAAAAATGTTCCAATATTAAGCAATCATCATTTTATCGATTAAATGCATTATTTATACGTTTAAATGCACTTTGAATTATTATTTTTCATATATTTGGTTTAACATCAGTCCCCAAATTTTGATGTTCCCCACATTATGAACCTACTTAAAAACAACCTGCTTACCATAGCTTTGCTATGCTTTATCGCAACCTCATGTTCAAAAGACGAAACAGTTGATCTTGAAACTGTTCAGTATGAAATTGATCTAACTTTAGCTTTCAAAAACGACAGTAAAATGTCTGGTGAAATTTTAAACTTAGTAAACGAGCATCGTTTGTCTCTAGGGTTAAACACCCTTACTATAGACACTAAGTATTCTTCAGCTTTTGCTGTAGAACACACAGAATACATGATTGAAAAAGAACAGATAAACCACGATAATTTCAACTACCGTTCTGAAGGTATTAAATATCATTCGGATGCACTAGCGGTTGCCGAAAATGTAGCTTATGGTTATGACACCGCCGAAGCTGTTGTAAACGCTTGGCTTAACAGCCCTGGTCACAGAGAGATTCTTGAAGGAACATACACTCACACTGGTTTTGGCGTTATGACCTGCGACAAAGGCCGCAAATATTTTACACAACTTTTTTATAAAAAGTAACCTCACATCCCTTTTTCTATTAGCCTATTTTGCCGTATTTTTACCTAACTGATAAAAATACGGCTATGGCTATTAAAAAACCTTTCAACCTAACTAAGTGGATAGAAGACAACCGCGATTTATTAAAACCACCTGTTGGCAATAAAAATTTATACATAGAGTCTGGTGATTATATCGTAATGATAGTTGCAGGTCCCAACGCCAGAAAGGATTACCATTACAACGAAACCGAAGAACTATTTTTTCAATTAGAAGGTAACATTCAGGTTGCTATCCAGGAAGATGGCGAAAAAAAAATAATGGAATTAGGTCCTGGCGATATGTACCTACATCCTGCAAAAGTACCACATTCTCCTGGCAGGAGTGCAGGTTCCATAGGTTTAGTTATAGAAAGAAAACGCACAGATCTAGAAGGAAAAGACGGCTTGCTATGGTTTTGTGACAATTGTAATAACAAACTTCACGAAGTGTATTTTCCACTAAATAATATTGAAACAGATTTCTTAAAACATTTTAAAGATTTCTACACAAACGAAACGCTTCGCACTTGTTCTAAATGTGGAACCCTTATGGAAACCGACCCTCGCTTTACACAAGATTAAGGCCGTATTTTTCAAACAGATAGCGTTTCATTTTACATTCTAAAGCGCAATGTGTACCTTTGCTACACTTAAATTTTTCGAATAAAAAAATCATAAATATATGCAAGCAACAACCACTAGCTTCGGAATTGAAGAAGCATTGGCACAATTAGGAATTAAAGATGTAAACCAAGGGACTTCCACCGGAAACGTGTGGTTTCCTGGAGGTGCAGAAATAGCTTCATATTCTCCAGTAGATGGTGCTTTAATTGGTAAAGTAACTACAACTACTAAAGAAGAATACGAAAAGGTGATCGAAACTGCTCAAAAAGCTTTTTTAACTTTCAGAGCAATGCCAGCACCTCAACGCGGTGAAATTGTACGTCAGTTTGGAAACAAATTACGCGAGTTAAAAGAACCTCTAGGGAAGTTAGTCTCATACGAAATGGGGAAATCTCTACAAGAAGGTTATGGTGAAGTACAAGAAATGATAGACATCTGTGATTTTGCAGTAGGCTTATCTAGACAATTAAACGGACAAACAATTCCTTCAGAGCGTCCAGGTCACGTAATGCGTGAGCAATGGCATTCTCTTGGTATTGTTGGAATTATTTCGGCATTTAATTTTCCTGTAGCTGTTTGGGCCTGGAACACAGCACTTGCCTGGGTTTGTGGCGATGTATGTGTATGGAAAGGAAGTGAAAAAGCACCACTATGTGCTGTAGCTTGTCAAAATATTATTGCCGGTGTATTAAAAGAAAACAAGCTTCCAGAAGGAATTTCTTCTATAATTAACGGAGATTATACTGTAGGTGAATTGATGACTAAAGATACGCGTATTCCGTTAATTTCTGCTACAGGTTCTACAAGAATGGGACGTATAGTTGGCGCAACGGTTGCAGAGCGTTTTGGAAAATCATTACTAGAATTAGGTGGAAACAACGCCATTATTATTACACCAACAGCAGACTTAAAAGTAGTTGTTCCTGGCGCCGTATTTGGTGCTGTAGGTACTTGTGGGCAACGTTGTACTTCAACCAGAAGATTAATTATACACGAAAGTGTGTATGATAAAGTGAGAGACGCTATTGTAGGTGCCTATGGGCAGTTAACAATTGGTAATCCACTAGATGAGAAAAACCATATTGGACCTTTAATTGACAAAGAATCTGTAGCTACTTATTTAGCAGCTATCGAGAAAGCAAAAGCAGAAGGTGGAAACGTACTCGTAGAAGGTGGCGTTCTTGAAGGGGAAGGTTATGAAAGTGGATGCTACGTAAAACCAGCTATTATTGAAGCTGAAAACAGTTTTGAAATTGTACAGCACGAAACTTTTGCTCCTATTTTATACCTTATGAAATATACTGGTGAAGTAGAAAATGCCATCGATATGCAAAACGGTGTTGCACAAGGTTTATCTAGTGCAATTATGACAAATGAAATGAAAGAAGCTGAAAAATTCTTGTCTTTTGCAGGGTCAGATTGTGGTATTGCTAACGTAAACATTGGTACTTCTGGAGCAGAGATTGGTGGCGCATTTGGTGGTGAGAAAGAAACCGGTGGCGGTCGCGAATCTGGATCTGATGCTTGGAAAGTTTATATGAGAAGACAGACAAATACTGTTAATTACTCTGACGAATTACCATTGGCACAAGGGATTAAGTTCGATTTGTAAAAGCCCCTAGCCCCCGAAGGGGAACTATTATTACTAAAATTAAAAAGCCTCAAAAATCTTAGATTTTTGAGGCTTTTTCTTGGGTTTCAATCTCCTCACTATTGGAGAGATTGGGAGAGACTCTTTTCCCCTTCGGGGACTATAGAGACTTAAATTATCCCATTAGGCTCAACCCATTTAAAGCGGTTGGCATCTTGTGGTATTTTTATTCTATCTGCAATACGCAGCATTCTAGAAGGTAATTTTAATAAGTAATCACGTGCTTTTTCAGCTTCATCTGTTAAGCCACTTATTTTTGAAATTTCCCAGTGAGCGTTTAGCTTTTCAAGAATATCTATATAATCATAGGTAGTGTAAACTCCCAAACGCTGTGCTGCATTGCTAAAATCATCAAAAGCAGAAGCCATTTTTCCGCCACTTTGACGAAGGTTTTGTGCAGGCATAATAATTTTTTTCTGCATCATATCTTGAAAAGCGAGCATCATTTCGCTGGCGTCATACTCAAAAATAGTTTTAACAAACTGACGGTATGCTAAATGGTGGCGCATTTCATCACCAGCAATAATATTACACATCTTAGATAGCATTTTATTGCCCTTTTGCTTCGCAATTTTACCTACTCTATTATGAGAGACATTGGTTGCTAACTCCTGAAAACTAGTGTAAATAAAATTTCTGTAAGGATCGCGACCGGTACCTACTTCAAAACCATCGTTAATTAAATGCTGAGTAGTTTTTTCAACTTCCTTCATATTTACCCTTCCAGACAAATAAAGGTATTTGTTGAGCGCATCGCCATGACGGTTTTCTTCACCCGTCCAATGCCGTATCCATTTACTCCAACCATTTCGGCCGTGTTGGTCTACCCCTTCCATATCCATTAGCCAACTTTCATAAGTAGGCAAGGCTTCTTCTGTAACCATATCGCCTACAAGCACTATCCAAAAATCATAACCTAATTCTTTGGCTTCTTCTCGAAGTTGAACAACCTCATCCATATAATTTTCTTTCTGAAAATTAGGCAATAAATCTGTGGGTTGCCAGATTTCATCTACGGGTATTAGAAACTGGTCAATATAACTGTCTATTTCCTTTTCAACAGTTTTCATTACTTCAAGTCTGATATTTTTTAGTGCCATAAGTATGTTTTGAGCTCTTTACAAAGATAGTGAGTGAAATGTTGATTTTGTAATAAAGTAGTACTAATTCCTACCTTTTTCGTCTGAGTAAAGCAAATATAGGGGTTTGCTCTGCCAAACTTCTTTAGAATCTACGTCCATCATGGTGATGCAACCTTTAAAAGCCGCTCCAGTATCAATATTCCATACATTCGCAAAATTAAGAGGTTTGTCTTTTCCTAAGCGAGTTACGGGAGTGTGACCAATAAAAATTTCATTAAAAAGCTTTAATCGTTTTGGGTACCTAACGTCATCCTCAGAAATTGAAGAATCCAAAGCACAAACCATCTCCCAAAGCGTTCTATCCCAATAGACCATATTTGCGTAATATTCGTGTTCTGGCCCGAGTTGGTTTGTAAATCCTGCATGTACAAAAAGACGGTTTGCAGAATCTATATGATAATTAACAAGGTTTTCAAAAAACTGAAGGTGTTGCTGTTTTTTTGCTTCGGAAAGCTTTGCGTAGCTTTTAATGCTAGTTTCACCGCCATGTTTTATCCAAACGGAGTTTTTATCTCCAAATTTTAAAAAATTATAGAGTAATTCATCGTGATTTCCTCTTAAGAAAACACAATTGTTTTTTTCTGAAAAAGCTATTAAATACGAAACCACTTCCGCAGATTCACTCCAACCATCTACATAGTCTCCCAAAAAGATATAGTTGGTGTTTTTGGGCAGATTATTAGATTCTAATAAATTTTTTAAAGCTTTATAACCTCCGTGTATATCGCCTATTACAACTGTTTTCATTAATTATATAAATAGATAAATCGCGGCAATTACGCATAAAATTGCGAGTACCATAAAGAATATTTTCCAAAACGAATAGGGTCTATCTCCTGAAATTTCACCGCTTTGCCCATTTACAAAAAAGTTATAGCGTTTCCCTTTAAACCTATAGGTGCTAATATACACAGGAAGCAAGATGTGTTTAAAGGTTTCGTCACTAAGCTTCATATCTATAGAACTTATTTGCTGGGTATCTCCGCCTATATCACGGCAAGCCCAACTACGGGCAATCTGTTCTGCAACTTTATTGCTCTCTGTATGTCCGTCTAATAACGGAATGGTGTATTTTTCTGTCACAAAACCAGAGAGGTAGGAACTGTCAAAAGGTTTAAGCAGCTCTAAATTCCAGCGTGCAATTTTCTGTGGAATAACACCTTTTTTTTGTTTAGAGGCTTTAATTAAAGTATCGTCTACAAATCCAGAAATATTGCCAGAAGCGGGATACCAACGTGTTTTTCGCTCTCTAACAGTCCGTCTGTTTTTGCCACTACCTACGGTTTTAGTAACATAGTAATACTCTCCTCTCCTTCCGGTATAACTAGCCTGCAGCTGGGCGTCAAAAGTCCAATAAGGCGCATAAAGCCCCCTTGTTATTTGAGGGTCTATAGCGGCTTTTTTTAAATCGTCTGGTGCAAACCACAAGCTATCTACCCATTTTTTAAAAACCTGAAAGGCTTTATTTTGGTCTATTTGAAATGGCAATACCGCTCCAGGCAGTATCCATTTTTCATTGTAAGCATCTTCAATTATTAATGGGGAACCACAATAAATACAGGAAAGCGACTTATAATTTTCTTCTATATGTTGATTGGCGCCACAATTTTTACAGTGAAGCATCGTAATTTCTTCACTGTTGCTTTGGGAGCCCATTTTCTCTAAATAGGGTCTTAACTCAAGCTCTTCAAAACCGTCTATTGATGGCGCTATAGTTTCGGTATGCCCACAGTAATTGCACTTTAAGTCTGTTGTACCTGGTGCATAGGTAAGCTCTGCGCCACAGTTTACACAGGATTTTTTTAGTTCAGATTTTTTAGGTGAAATTTCTTCCATAGAACAAAAATGTTAGGCTTATAAGCGTATTTCCACAAGTGGAAACAGCCTAAAAGGCGTGCTATAAAACCAACTTAATATGTTTAGCCTTATTGTGGTGGAAGTGGCGGTGGTGTATTTCCTCCTAAAAACGATTTTAACTCTTCCACTTGTTGAAGTGCTTTCCACTCTGTTAAGCCTGCTTTCCACACAAGTGTGTCTTTATTAACTGTTCTATTGGCAAATAAAGCTTGTAATTGTTCAAAACTAACTGGTCCAGCTTGCGCGCCGTTTAAAGCGTAAAAATACTGTACGGCAGCCGGCATAGGTGGTGGCATCATACCGCCTTGTTGTTGCTGTTGTACTTGCTGCTGCCCCATTTGTGGATTCATCATACCGCCCATTTGTTGCGCTAGCACAAAGCCCATTCCCATTCCCATTCCAGCTCCTGCTGTTCCGCCTTCGTTAGCTGCGGCTGCTTCAATAGCTTTTGCAGTTTTAAATTTGGTTAGCTTGTCTAAATCCAACTTATCGATTCGGCTGTACTCAAAGATTTCTTTCTTAAGATCTTCAGGCATAGAAACATTTTCTATAAAGAATTTCTCCAAAGAGATACCTACACTGGTAAATTCTGGAATCATTACTTCTTTACAGGTTTCGGATAGCTCAGTAGTATTTGCCGCGTAAAGCTCTATCGGTAATTTTGCCTCACCAACAGTATCTGTAAAACGAGTAGCTATAAGGCTCTTTAAGTGTTCGTTTATTTCAAAATTGGTAAAGTTGTTGTCTGTACCAACGATGTCTATAATAAATTTTCCGGCATCGCTAATTCGGTAAGCGTAGGTACCAAAAGCGCGTATTTCTACTAAACCAAATCTGTCATCACTTAAAGTTATTGGGTTTTTAGTGCCCCATTTTTCATCGGTAAACAAGTGAGTATTTACAAAATACACTTCAGCCTTAAACGGGCTATTAAAACCGTATTTCCATCCTTTTAATGTAGCAAGTATAGGAAGGTTTTGAGTGTTTAAAGTGTAAGTACCTGGTGTAAAAACATCTGCTAGTTGGCCTTCATTTATAAAAACAGCGGTCTGTCCTTCGCGAACAATAAGCTTAGCGTTGTTTTTTATTTCATTTTGATAACGCTCAAAACGATGACAAATAGTATCGTCTGTATAGTCTAGCCACTCAATAATGTCAATAAATTCGTGACTTAATTTTTCTTTTATAGTGTCAAAAATGCTCATAGTTTCACAATTTTAATTTTGAAGTTTAAAGATATAAAAAATAGGATAAAAGTGTGGTTAATTATAGCTTACCTTTCGTAAAATACGCAGTGATTCCTTTAAGAGTTGATATACCTTTGGGTTGTATGGTTTTAAATATTCTTTAGCTTCCTCGAGTTTCTCTTTTGCATCTTCAAAATCGTTTAAATAACAAATTAGATAGGTGGAGGGAATGTTTCGCAAGTCTTTTTCTTCGGAATTACTCAACGGTATATTCTTCTTTAATTTTTCGAGCACCGCATTATTGGCATTGTAAATATGGTAAAGCGTTTTTTTGTTGAATTGTGGCGGATCAAAAATTAATTTTGAATCCATCTGATACGAACCGTTTTCTCTAAAATGAATAGTAACTTCTTCTAATGGGTAATACTTAAACTGCTCGTTTAACCCCAAGTGTACAAACTCTACCGTTTTAAAATAATCATTGGTATAAGTAATACTAATTTCATCTAAAGCCGAATAAAAAAGTCGCACTTGCTCGTTAATTAGTTCAATATCTACTCTAGAATAATAGATATTATCGTTGACCTTTTTTTTGTTTCCCGCCCAACAAACTACAAACTGTTCTTTAAAAACTTTGTAATGGCTCTCTAAATCTTTGTGGCGGTTATTTATAAAATCCATCACGCCATCTAGCGTCATCTCTATATTGTTTTTGGCGGCATTTTCAATAGATTTTACTATGTCTGAGTTTACATCCTTTATTTCTATGTCGAAATCTTTAGGCATTGAAATACTGCCGTCTCTTAAAAAAATAGAACCTCCCCAATATTTCCAAATATTTTTACGCAGCGAAGTGATTTTTCCATTGGGTCTAATGGTTACCAAACCCACCACTTTATCTGAAGGTAAATTAGGAAAGGCTACATTTTCGTATATAATTAGAGGGGCATTAGTAAGGTAGGCATTTACAAGGTTTTGTATCTTACTGTCGTCAAAAAAATCTACACCGCGTATTTCGTTAGTTTCGTCTTCAACGCCAACCACTATAAACGAATTATTAGCCGGGTTACTGTTGCTAAGGGCACAAATATGTTTTAAAAACTTAGCTTTCCCCTCCTTAGAGCCAAGATCAATTTTTCGTTTTTTGTCATAAAAACTGCTCTCGTCGTTATGAGCGAGTAAGTTTTTAATTAAAAGACGTTTGTTGATCATGATTATTGGTTATTCTCTATTGCTATTCTTTATTGTTATTCTTTATTATTATTTTTTATTGCTACTATTTTTGCAAAGCGCAATTAGCATGAAATTGGTAATGAATAATAATAATTAGTTCTTATTTACAATAGTACTACTAGCTTGATCCAAACACATTACCGTTAAATCTGCAATATTTACATGAGGAGGACGGGTTACGGCAAACCATATAACCTCGGCTATATCTTGTGCTTTTAGCGGGGTAAATCCTTGATACACTTTTTCTGCTTTTTCCAGATCTCCTTTAAAACGCACTTCGCTAAACTCGGTTGCTACCAAACCAGGATTTATAGCACCAACTTTTATCCCTTTTCCGTTTAAATCTAGTCGCATCCCTTGGTTAATGGCGTCTACAGCGTGTTTACTAGCGCAATACACATTGCCTTTAGGGTATACTTCTTTTCCTGCAGTACTGCCTATATTTATTATATGCCCCGTTTTTCTGTCAATCATTTTTGGAAGTATCGCATTACTCACATACAACAATCCCTTTACATTTATATCTAGCATGGCGTCCCAATCATCTGTATTACCTTGGTCTATAGTATCTAAACCGTGGGCATTACCAGCATTATTTATTAAAATATCTATTCCTGAAAAAGATTTTGGCAAGGATAACACCGCCTTGTTTACTGCTGCTTTATCACGAACGTCAAAAACTAAAGAATGTACTTCGGTTTGCTTTGAAAGCGCTTCCGAAAGTATTTTCAATCTATCTGCTCTTCTTCCGCAGAGGATTAACCTTAAGCCATTACTGGCAAAAAGCTTTGCTGTAGCCATTCCTATACCAGAAGTAGCGCCAGTTATAAATGCTGTTTTGTGCTGCATATGCTATTTTTTTATTAAAAGTACTATTTCTAAAAAAATTGAATCATACATTTTTTGTATTATTATAAAACTTAACAAAGATTATACGCTAAGAAAAGTTTAAGGGTTCTCATTTCTTAATTTAACCAATTGTTAACAGGAATATTATCAATAAATTTTCAATTTGCACCGTCTTTTAAAAGTACGCGACACAGAATCTAAATACAGTATGGAAAATACAAATTCGACCTTTGACATTGGGGCCTTAAACGAAAAAATTGAAAGGGAAAGTGCCTTTGTAGAAGCCCTTACAATGGAAATGAACAAAGTAATTGTAGGCCAAAAACATATGGTAGAACGCCTTATGATTGGGCTTTTAGGCCAAGGACATATTCTTTTAGAAGGAGTTCCAGGGCTTGCAAAAACACTTGCTATTAACACACTTTCAAAAGCAGTACACGGTTCGTTTAGCCGTATACAGTTTACCCCAGATTTGCTTCCTGCAGATGTAGTGGGAACGATGATTTACAATATGAAAGTGAATGATTTTAGTATTAAAAAAGGGCCCATCTTCGCAAATTTCGTACTCGCAGATGAGATAAACCGTGCTCCTGCAAAAGTACAGTCTGCTCTTTTGGAAGCGATGCAGGAAAAGCAAGTTACCATAGGCGAAACCACCTTTAAACTAGACAAGCCTTTCTTGGTAATGGCAACTCAAAACCCTGTAGAGCAAGAAGGAACCTATCCTTTACCTGAAGCGCAAGTGGATCGTTTTATGCTGAAAACTGTCATTAAATATCCACAAATGGCGGAAGAGCAATTAATCGTTCGCCAAAACCTAAATGGAGCTTACGAACAAGTAAATCCTGTAGCTACTACAGAACAAATACTAAGAGCTCAAGCCGCTGTTCGTGAGGTTTATATGGATGAAAAAATAGAAAAATACATACTCGATATCATCTTTGCTACCAGAACACCAGAAAATTTTGGCTTAGCAGATTTAAAACCCCTTATAAACTTTGGTGCGTCACCACGTGGAAGTATTAACCTTGCTATAGCAGCTAAGTGTTATGCCTTTATACGTCGTCGTGGTTATGTAGTGCCAGAAGATGTACGCGCTGTTGTACACGATGTGCTTCGCCACAGAATAGGTATTACTTACGAAGCAGAAGCAGAGAACATTACTTCTGAAGATATTATCAATAAAATTGTAAATGTAATTGAGGTACCATAGTATTTACGATTTTAGAATGCCGATTTACGAATTCCTTCCAAATTAAAAATTCATAAATCTAAAATCGTATATCGTAATTAATCAAAATGGATACAAAAGAACTTCTTAAAAAAGTACGTAAAATCGAGATTAAAACACGACGGTTAAGCGACCATGTGTTTGGTGGCGAGTACCACAGTACTTTTAAAGGACGTGGTATGACCTTTAGTGAAGTGCGTCAATATCAGTTTGGCGACGATGTGCGTAATATAGATTGGAATGTGACCGCTCGTTACAACGAGCCTTTTGTAAAAGTTTTTGAGGAAGAACGCGAGTTAACCTTAATGTTAATGGTGGATATAAGTGGTTCCGAGTTTTTTGGAACCCAAGAGCAGTTTAAAAACGAAATTATTACCGAAATAACGGCAACCCTTGCTTTCTCTGCAATGCAGAATAACGACAAAACTGGTTTAATTCTCTTTTCAGATGAAATAGAACTGTATATCCCACCCAAAAAAGGGAAATCGCATGTGCTTCGCATTATACGCGAGTTACTAGAGTTTCAACCTAAAAGCAATAAAACCGACCTTGCAAATGCCTTGAAGTTTTTGAGCAACGTTCAAAAAAAGAAAGCCATCGTTTTTGTGCTTTCAGACTTTATTGCAGACAATTACCGCGATACCTTAAAGATTGCTGCTAACAAGCACGACTTAACCGGGATTAGGGTTTACGATAAAGCCGAAGAAACCATTCCAAACCTGGGGATGGTACAAATGCAAGACCAAGAAACAGGCGAGCTACTCTTGGTTAATACAGGCTCAAAAAGTGTACGCAACCAGTATTACGCTTACCACCGCGAACGCGTAGATTATTTTTCGGAAGCATTTACAAAAAGCGGCGCAGGAGCTTTAAGCTGTAGGGTTGATGAGAGTTATGTTAAAAAATTATTAGGGTATTTTAAAAGACGTTAATTAAAAAGACGTGAGATTTTAGATGTTAGACATTAAACAAATAGCGATTAAATTTCCTGCAAGCTTTCAAAAAGCTTGTAGCTATAATGGGCAAGTTCTTTTCTTTTTATTCTTTGTTCTATTTTCTTTTTTTGCTAACGCCCAAGTAACATCTTCTATAGATTCTACAAGTATAAAAATTGGTGAGGAAATAATCTACACTATAAACGTAGAAGCAGATTCTACAGCTATCGTAGTTTTTCCTGAAGAGCAAACTTTTGCGCCTCTAGAAATGATAGAATCTTATAAAACAGATACTACATACGAAGCTTCAAAAATACGTCTCATAAAGCAATACGGCTTAACACAGTTTGATAGTGGCCATTACACCATACCACAGCAACGGGTTATAATAAACAACAAACCCTTTTTTACAGACTCCATAAAAGTTGAAGTAAAAGATGTAGTTGTAGATACTACCAAACAAAAAATGTTCGACATAAAACCTTCGGTAGCCGTAAAAAGCCCACCCTTTGATTGGTTGTCGTTACTCTATTGGTTGCTTCCTATAGTGTTATTAATAGGTTTAGCAGTTTATTTATTCCGAAGAAAAAAGCGTAAAGATGCTGCACAAAAGCAATTACCTCCTTACGAAGAAGCAATTGTAGCATTAAAAACGCTAGATAACAGCTTGCTTTTAAAAGAAAACAAAAGCAAGGAATACTACAGTAGCTTGACCGAAATTGTAAAACGCTATCTAGACCGCGAAGTAGATGAAGCGGCACTAGAAAGTACCAGCGACGAGCTTATATCCCGTTTAATGATGCACAAAGATGCGGGTAACTTCGACTTTGATTTAGAGACTATTCGCAAGTTAGATTTAATCTTTAAGCGTGCAGATTTGGTAAAATTTGCAAAAGCCAATCAAGAGACTGGACAGGCAGAAGTAGATAGAAAAACCATAGAAGATATTATTAACGAAACTCATGAAGCTGTTCCAGAACCTACCGAGGAAGAACTTTTAGAGAATCAGGAATACCTTGAAAGGCTTCGGAAGAAAAAGAAGCGCAAAAAAATAATTTTGACTGTTTCTGGAGTATTGGCAGCCGTTGTGCTAGCGGGTATCCTTTACGGTAGTTTTACAAGTTTCAGCAATTTAAAAGACAAGGTATTAGGAAATGAGCTTCGCGAACTCGCTGAAGGAAGGTGGATAAAGAGTGAATACGGAACTCCGGCTGTAATTTTAGAAACACCCGAAGTACTTGTAAGAGCCGAAACTCCAATAACAAATGCATCAAATAGCGCAGTTAGCGGAAACGACTTTTTTGCCTATGGCCAAATGAATTCACCGCTGTACATTAAGGTGTCTACTATGCAGTTTAGCCAACAGCAAGATATTGCATTAAACACTGCATTAGATGCCGTTTTGGATGATTTAGAGCAGAGTGGCGCCAAAAATATGATTGTAAAACGCGACGACTTTGAAACTGAAAAAGGTATAAAAGGGTTAAAAGCCTATGGCGAATTCAACGTACAGATTTCAGATACTAAAGTTTTAAAGGAGAAAAGCACTTACGAACTTTTACTTTTTGCACAGCAAAATGGGCTGCAACAGGTTTTAATAGTTTATCAAAACGACGGCAATTACGCCGAAGAAATCAAAAAAAGAATTGAAGCTTCTATAGAGCTTGAAATTTCAGAGAAAGATGGGCAGTAATTTTGAATTTGTAAATCCGCAGTTTTTCTGGTTGTTCCTACTACTTCCAGCACTTGTACTATGGTATTTATGGAAGCGAAAACAACAAACAGCTTCTTTAAAAATTTCGAGCATCAATGGTTTTAAAACTGGCAAAAACTGGTTGGCACGTCTAAAGCCTTTGCTTTTTGTATTGCGCCTTTTGGCTCTTTCTGCTTTAATAATTGCTATGGCACGCCCTAGAACGGTAGACGAGTCTACGCGAACAAAAACCACACGCGGGATAGATATTGTAATCTCTATAGATGTTTCGGCAAGTATGCTTGCACGCGATTTAAAACCAAATAGACTAGAAGCCTTAAAAACAGTTGCTGCACGCTTTATAAATGCGCGTCCAAACGACAGAATTGGCCTTGTAGAATACGCAGGTGAGAGTTATACACGCACTCCTTTAACAAGCGATAAGACCATAGTGCTTTCATCCTTAAAAAACATAGTGTATAACACTACTATAGAAGGTGGAACCGCAATTGGTTCTGGGCTGGCAACAGCTGTAAACCGTTTAAAAGAAAGTCGCGCAAAAAGCAAAGTAATTATATTGCTTACAGATGGTGTAAACAACTCTGGGTTTATAGATCCAAAAATAGCCAGTGAGCTGGCAGTAGAGTTTGGCATTAAAGTATACACCATTGGTATAGGTAGTAACGGTATGGCAATGTCTCCTATTGCTATACGCCCAGACGGCGGATTTCAATACGGTAACGTACAAGTAGAAATTGACGAAGCGTTGTTAAAAGAAATTGCCGATAAAACAGGTGGGCAATACTTTAGAGCAACTAGTAATACAAAATTAGAAGAGATTTACGCAGAAATAAACAAATTAGAAAAAACAGATATTGAAGAATTTAAATACACAAACTACGACGAAATGTTTCGCCCTTGGGCCATTTTTGCCTTGGTTTTAATTGGGTTTGAATTTTTATTGCGAACTACCATATTTAAAGGATTTTTATAACAATGTACCAACTGGAGCAACCCATATATTTTTACATTCTCTTCGCCATTCCGGTGTTTGTAGTGCTTTTTCTATTGCTTATGGTATGGAAAAGAAGCGTACAAAAACGCTTTGTTGACAAAGAACTACTAAAAAAATTGAGTCCGAATCGCTCTGTTTTTAAATCGGTTTTAAAACTATTAGTGCTTTGTTTGGCTATTGCTTGCCTGAGTTTTGCTTTGGTAAACCCAAAAATTGGAACCAAGCTAGAAACGGTAAAACGCGAAGGAGTAGATATTGTTTTTGCATTAGATGTTTCAAAAAGTATGCTTGCAGAAGACATTGCGCCCAACCGTTTAGAGAAATCTAAACAGCTTATAACGCAAATTATCAACGGTCTTGCTGGCGACAGAATTGGGATTATTGGGTATGCGGGTAGTGCCTTTCCACAAGTGCCTATAACTTCAGATTTTTCTTCGGCAAAGCTATTTTTAAGTGGTATGAATACAGATATGGTTTCTTCGCAAGGAACCGCTATCACCCAGGCCATAACGATGGCTCAGACTTTTTACGACGACGAAGAGCAAACCAATAGAGTTCTTTTTATAATTTCGGATGGGGAAGACCACGAAGGAAATGTTTCCCAACTAGCTGAAGAAGCTGCCAAAAAAGGCATTCGTATCTTTACAATAGGTGTGGGTACCTTAGAAGGCGCTCCTATTCCTATAAAAAACAACGGAGTGCTTCAGTATTACAAACGCGACCAAAACAACGAACAGGTAATTACGCGTTTAGGGCAAGAAACTTTAGAAGCCATTGCAAGTGCCGCAGATGGTGAGTATATTGACGGTTCAAACACAAAAGCTGTGACAGACCGAGTAAAAGCAATACTAAACGGAATGGATAAAAACGAATTTGAAGCCAAGCAGTTTACAGATTTTAAAGATCAGTTTCAGTGGTTTTTAGCAGGGGCTTTGTTTTTATTAGTTTTGGACGTATTCTTTTTAGAGCGAAAAACGGCTTGGTTAAGAAAGTTAAACTTGTTTAATGAAAAGGAAAAACAATAAAATGATGTTTGTGGATATGATTTGTTTTCAGCTAAAATCAATTCGAAATATTTCGATAGCACTTTTTGTGTTTTCTATTGCTATGCCTTCATTTGCACAAGAAACCAAAGAGCAGAAAGCTCAGTTAAAAGCTGCTCAAAACTATTTAAGTGAAGCTCAACACGCGCTTCAGCAAGAGGAGTTCCCTCAGGCCGAAGCAGACTATCGCAATGCTATATCACTAAATCCTAAAAGTGAAATTGCCAAATACAACCTAGGAACTGCGTATTACGGAAAAGCAAAAAATGCCGAAGCTATGTTGCGCTTTAAACAAGCGGCACAAACAGCAACCGATAAATCTGAAAAACACAAAGCATTTCACAATTTGGGGAATACTTTTATGAACGAGAAAAAATATACCGAAGCTGTTGAGGCATACAAAAATGCACTTCGCAATAACCCAAATGACGATGAAACGCGTTATAATTTAGCTTTGGCAAAAGATTTGCTAGATAAAAATCCACCACCACCGCAAGACGATAACAAAGACGATAAAAATAAAGATCAGGATAACAAAGATCAAGACAATAAGGATCAGGACAACAAAGATCAGCAAGATCAAGACGATCAAAACAAAGAGGGCGATAAAGGCGACGAGAAGGAAAATAAAGACGAGGGCGATCAAAAAGAAGACAAACAAGAAGGCGATAAAGACAAAGACCAAGGAGAGCCCAATAAGCCAAAAGAGCAAGAAGGAGATAAGCCACAAGAACAACAACCGGTTCCTGGGCAACTTTCACCTCAGCAAGTAAAAAGTCTCTTGGAAGCAATGAACAATGAAGAGAAAAAAGTTCAGGATAAGATAAATGCCGAAAAGCAAAAAGGCGCAAAAGTAAAATCGGATAAAGACTGGTAGCCTATGAAGACGAAGAATTTATTATTCCTTTTAGGATTTATGCTGTGCAGCTTTGCTGTTTCAGCACAGGTTCAATTTGATGCAAAAGTGAGTAAAAAGAGGCTTGGTATAAACGAGCGTTTACGAGTAGATTTTGAAATGAACCAAGACGGCGACAATTTTAGACCGCCAAGTTTTAGTGGATTTAGAGTAGTAGGAGGGCCTAATCAATCTGTTAGTAATTCGTGGATTAACGGAAAACGAAGTTTTTCAAAAACATACTCTTACTTTTTAGCACCACAGACACGTGGAAAAATAACTATTGCCCAAGCTACTATAGAAGTAGAGGGAGAAATTTACAAAACACTCCCTGTAGAAGTAGAAGTAACCGCCGCAGTTGAGGTTCCTAAAGACGGTAACAACGCAGATTATGTAGCTAGTGAAAATGTACACTTAGTGGCAGAAGTATCTAATGCAAATCCGTATCTCAACGAAGCTCTTACAGTAACTTATAAGCTATACGTTTCTCACGAGGTAAGTATTACAAGCCAATGGCGAGAGATAGACAGCCCAAAATACGCCGATTTTTGGAGTCAGAATATAGATAACAAAAACAATTTTAAGGTTTATGAAGGCAAGTACAACGGCGAAGATTACCGTTATGTAGTTTTAAGAACTACGGTACTGTACCCTCAAAAAACTGGCGAACTAGAGATAGAACCATTAACGCTAGATATACCTATAGACGTACAGGGTAGTAGACGCGATATTTTTGGGCGTAGATTAATGGAGCGCGTCAACAAAACTATTTCGGCGGGTAAACGCACAATTAATGTAAAACCACTTCCACAGGAAGGAAAGCCAGATGGTTTTAACGGTGCAGTAGGCGATTTCACTTTTAATGTTAACCCTTCAAAAACGGCGCTTAACGCAAACGAATCCTTACAACTTGATATAAAAGTAGCTGGAAAAGGAAACTTAAAATTATTTACTGCACCTACTATAAAGCTACCCAACACACTAGAAGTTTACGAGCCAGAGCACAACGAAAGTGTAACTACTACAGTAGGTGGAATGCAAGGGTCTATAACAGACTCTTATACTGTGGTGCCTCAATTTAAAGGGTCATACCCGGTAAATCCTATTACATTTTCATATTTCGACCCAAAGACCGAAAAATACAATACCATCGCTTCGCGAGAGTTTACTATTGAAGTAGAAAACGGTCCTATAAGTGCTACAGCTGCAACCACGAATCCTAATGAAGCACAAAAAAAGCTAGTATTATCTAAAGACAACTTTAAGTATATAAAGCTTGAAGCCAATTTAGAACCCATTGCACAAGAAACCTTTTTTAAGTCTGCTTTATTCTGGTCGCTTGTAGGAGGTCCTTTTTTATTAATTCCTCTGTTTATTCTAGCAGGAAAAAAGCGTAAAACACGTTTAAATGATGTAGAAGGTAATAAGCTACGTCGTGCAAATAAACTAGCTAAGAAATACCTTTCAGAAGCAAAAAAGAATATTTCAAATCCGGTTTCATTTTATGAATCTTTAGAACGGGCGCTTCACAATTATCTAAAGGCGAAATTAAATATTGAAACTACCGAAATGGAGAAAGGGATTATCGCTACTATGCTTCAGGAGCGAAAAGTAGAAACAACCGAAGTAGACAACTTTATAGCTTTGCTAAAAAGTTGCGAGTTTGCACGCTATGCAGCATCATCTGCCGTTTCCGTACAGCAAGATTACAGCAAGGCAGTTGAGGTAATTTCTAATATAGACAAACAAATACAGTAAAATGAAGAAGATGAAAAAGCTACTGTACCTAATACTGATACTCGTTTCATTTTCGAGTATTGCCCAAAATGAAACCCTATTTAATCAGGGAAAAGAACTCTATAAAAACGGTAAATACCAACAGGCTATAAACGCTTGGATGCAAATATTAGACAAAGGAGAGCACGCTGCCGAATTGTATTTTAATATTGGAAATGCACAGTATAAGCTTAATCATATAGGCCCAAGTATTTATTATTACGAAAAGGCATTGCAACTTTCTCCAAATGATCAAGACATTAAAAACAACCTTGCATTTGCCGAAAATGCACGTATAGACGCTATAGAAACCCTACCAAAAACGGTTTTTTCTAAATGGTATCAAAACATCTCTGGCGTTTTTACTTTTGAGGGATGGGCTGTTATAACGGTTGTATTTTCGTTACTGTTTGTCGGTTTATTTTTATTGTATTATTTCGCTTTATACGAAAAAAGAAAACGTTTGCTTTTTGTTTTTTCCATGTTAATAGGGCTATTTTTAGTTAGCTCTTTAACCATGTCCTTTTTAACCTATGCCGATTATACAAACGACAAACCGGCAATTATTTTTGCTAATCAAGTAGAAATAAAAACGGAACCATCTATGGGTAGTACTGTAGCCTTTACTCTACACGAAGGCACTAAAGTTAATATTTTAGCCCAAGATGGTAATTGGTATCGCATTTCGCTATCTGACGGAAAAGACGGGTGGATACCCGCTACAGATTTAAAACAGCTTTAGTTTTAATATTTACTTAACAAGAAATTAAGTTCAATCTGCTATTTTTGAATTTCTTAAAAAAAGAAAGTTGAGATTAACCAGTATTATACTACTTTTTATATTTACAAGTTTCCTTGTAACGCCTGCTATTATCAGTATTTCTGGTAGTCAAGCAGATATTTCAACTTATTTTTCTATGAATGAGGAGGAAAACTCTGTAAAACTTCCAAAGCTAATATCGGAATTTCAATTATGTGATTCAAAATCGGGTTTAGCGACAATTCAAATCTTAAAAAAGCAAAAAAATACTTTTCAATACTATCTAAACAACTACAAGGTAGTATTTCTTGATGTGGTTTCTCCGCCACCCAAATTAGCATAATAATTATTTACAACTATTTAATCTTTCTAAAATAGGAAGGTTTTTTTATTGAATACAATCCGACATTTCTATATGATTCGGACTGGACTCAATCATTCAATTATTAATTTAAAATTACAGCCTAGCTGTATAAAAACTTTTGTAAAATATTATGTTTAAATATATTAAAAACGACTTGCCAGCGAGTATAGTTGTATTTTTTGTTGCCTTACCCTTGTGTTTAGGAATCGCTCTTGCGAGTGGAGCTCCCTTATTTTCTGGATTAATTGCGGGAATTATTGGAGGTATTGTAGTTGGTGCTATTAGTGGATCTAAAATAGGTGTTAGTGGTCCTGCTGCAGGATTGGCAGCCATTGTTTTAACTGCCATTGGCACTTTAGGAGGCTATGAAAACTTCCTTGTTGCCGTTGTATTAGGAGGTGTAATCCAAATACTTTTTGGAATCTTAAAAGCAGGAATTATTGGATATTATTTTCCTTCATCTGTTATTAAAGGAATGCTCACAGGGATTGGAATTATTATTATCCTAAAGCAAATTCCTAACTTTTTTGGCTATGATGAAGAGTCTGCTTGGGATTTAGAATTTTTTGAAATAGACGGAGGAAATACCTTTTCAGAATTATTTGCAATAATTGGAAATGTAACACCAGGCGCTGCCCTAATAGGATTTATAAGCTTAGTACTCTTAATTTTTTGGGATAAGGTTTTAACTAAAAAATCTAAGATATTCAATATTATTCAAGGACCATTTGTAGTGGTTATGTTGGGTATAGTGTTTCATATTTTAACCCAAGATAACAGTTATTTAAATATTAATGGTAAGCACTTAGTAAAAGTGCCTGTTCCTGAAGATTTTTCATCTTTTATAGGGCAATTTAGTTTTCCAAATTTTGCGGCAATAACTAATATGGAAGTTTGGGTAGTTGCCTTTACAATTGCATTAGTTGCTAGTTTAGAAACACTTTTATGTGTTGAAGCATCAGATAAGATTGATCCCGATAAAAATGTAACCCCTACAAATAGAGAGTTATTGGCTCAAGGAACGGGAAATTTAATTTCTGGATTAATTGGAGGTCTACCTATAACACAAGTAATTGTGCGAAGTTCTGCAAATATTCAATCTGGAGGTAAAACAAAATTAGCCACCATATTACACGGTTTTCTATTGTTAATTTCCGTACTAATTATTCCTCGTTTACTCAATATGATTCCTTTAGCCGTATTGGCTTCTATTTTATTAATAGTAGGATATAAACTAGCAAAACCATCCTTATTTAAACAAATGTATAAACAAGGCTGGAAGCAATGGGTACCTTTTATAGTAACTGTTGTTGGTATTGTATTTACAGATTTATTAACTGGAATTGGTTTAGGCTTAGGAGTAGGTATCGTTGTTATTTTAATAAAAAGTTACCAGAACTCACACTTTCTACACATTGAGGATAAGAGTAACGGGAAACATAAAATAAAAATGACGCTTGCCGAAGAAGTTACCTTCTTTAATAAAGGTGCTATTTTAAATGAACTCGACAGTTTACCAAGGGACACTTACCTAGAACTAGATGTACGAAAAACGCGCTTTTTAGATAACGATATTATAGAAATATTAGATGACTTTGCTTTTAAAGCCAAAGAGAGAAATATAGATATCAAACTAATATCGGAGCGAGAAACCGTCGAAAACCCAGAGAGTTTTATCGAATTTTTTAAACTAAGACCTAAATCTGCTTAAACGAAAACTTATGAAAAATACATATAAAATACTCGTGTTGTCAGATTTAAAAAAAACCACTGAGAGCACATTAAAAAGCACTGTAGGCTTAGCTAAAATGATAGGTGGCGAAATTGATTTTTTTCACGTAAAAAAACCAACAGATGTTGTGCTTATGGATAATCAGTTGTCGGCAATTCGCAATATCAAAGAAGAACATTACGTAATTAGCAAAAAAATACAACAGCTTATCACACCTATTTCTGAAGAATACGGCCTTCCTATTCATTTTAATTTTAGTATCGGAAATGTAAAAAATGAAATTTCAGATTACATAAAAGAAACTAAACCAGATATTATCGTTCTGGGGAAGAGAAAGCCAAAACGCTTAAAATTTATTGGTGATAGCATTACTCACTATATTCTAACTTCTTTTGAAGGTGTTGTATTTATTGCTGCTCAAGCCAACGCTATTGAGCCTGATAAAAAACTGTCTATAGGCTTGTTTAACGATGCGGAGCATTCTTTTAACCTAGACTTTGCACCCGCTTTATTGGCTAATGCTGAAGCTCCTTTAAAATCTTTTAATATCGCAGAAAAGAAGGAAACTGAATTAAACTCAACTTCATCTACTGTGGCTACTCAGGCCTATACGTTTGAGCAAGGAGATAACGCAGTTAAAAACCTATCTAAATATCTAAAAATGCACAATATAAATGTGTTGTGCATTAATAGAAAAAACGGCGTTTCTCTCGCCAATTCAAATATAAATGAGGCTATGGACACCCTAAACGTCTCTCTTATAGTGAATAAAGAGAAATTACAATTAAACAAAACAGTATAAAAAATTAAAATAATTATTTCAAAAATATACACATTATGAAAGCACATACTATAGAGACACAAGCAACAATGACACCTCAAAAGGCATTGCAATATTTAAAAGAAGGAAACGAAAGATTCCAAAACAACCTAAAAGCAAATAGAAATTTATTAGAGCAAGTAAACGACACTAGCGAGGGGCAATTTCCTTTTGCTACAATTTTAAGTTGTATAGACTCTAGGGTATCGGCAGAATTGGTCTTTGATCAAGGTTTGGGCGATATTTTTAGTGTTCGAATTGCGGGAAATTTTGTTAATGAAGACATTTTAGGAAGTATGGAGTTTGCTTCTAAACTTGCGGGAACAAAGCTAATCGTTGTTTTAGGACACACTAGCTGTGGAGCCGTAAAAGGAGCTTGTGATGATGCTAAAATGGGAAACCTTACAACAATGTTAGAAAAAATAAAGCCTGCTGTTAATGCTGTAGAACTTCCTAAAGATGCTGCAGAACGCAACTCAAAAAACCTTGATTTTGTGGATGCAGTGGCAACCAAAAATGTAACCCTTACAATAGATAAAATTAGAAGCCTAAGCCCTGTTTTAAAAGATATGGAAGATAATAATGAAATAGATATTGTAGGTGCTATGTACGATATTAACACAGGCGCTGTTGCGTTTTTTGACTAAGCCTTGTTGTTTTTTATTAACTAAAACACAGAAAAAAAAATTAGATAGCGTTAATTTTAACTTATCGCTATCTAATTTAATAACTATAATAACGTAAGTTGATAAGTAATTAAGATAATTTTACTTCTCAAAAAAAGTATTTTTATTTATATTAAAACATCCAAAAAAAAACTACATTATCAAGACCGCTTTAGAAGCCTATCTTCATAATAATTAAGTTTTACTTTTATCAACTTTAAAAAAAATAGTATGACAACTAAAATTTTATCTCCTTTTCAAAAGTTCATTAAGATTGAAAGCTTAAGTGGACTCTTACTTTTAGGAGCAACAATTTTAGCATTAGTTTGGTCTAACTCGCCTTGGGGTGAGAGTTATCAAGACTTATGGAATTATAAATTAGGGTTTATAGGAGAAAGTTTTACACTTAACAAACCATTAATTCTATGGATTAATGATGGTTTAATGGCTATTTTCTTTTTCTTAATTGGTTTAGAAATTAAAAGGGAATTTAGAATTGGTGAACTTAACTCCACACGCAAACTCGCCTTTCCACTTGTTGGTGCTGTTGGTGGGATGTTATTTCCCGTTTTATTGTATTTTACATTAAATCAGAACCCTGAAACTCTTGATGGATGGGGAATTCCTATGGCAACAGATATTGCCTTCGCCCTAGCCGTTTTAAAAGTTTTAGGAGACCGTGTTCCTTTAAGCCTAAAGGTTTTTTTAACTGCATTTGCAATTGTAGACGACATTGGGGCTGTAATGGTAATTGCTCTTTTTTATAGTGAAAACATCCAAGCGTCATTGCTTATTATAGCACTCATACTGGTAGCAATACTATATCTATTATCTTATAAAAATTTATATTCTAACAGCATACTTATCATCTTTGGGATTGTTATTTGGATATTATTTTTAAAAGCTGGTATACATCCAACTATTGCTGGAATCTTACTAGCTTTCTCGGTACCTATTCGTCAAAAACTATCTACAGATACATTTGTAGAACAACTGGAAACCATTACAGAAGACATAAAAAATGCTTCTGTTTTAAAAAAACCTATTCTCTCTAAAGAACAAATTGAACAAATTGACACCCTTGAAGACTGGACTGAAAAATACCGCTCGCCTTTACAACATTTGGAGCACAAATTACACGACTGGGTGGCATACTTTATAATTCCTGTCTTTGCGTTTGCCAATGCTGGAGTTATGATAAATAGTGACCATGCTTTAGACTATACACTAATTATAAATTTAATACTCTGCCTAGTATTAGGAAAAGGTATTGGGATTACTAGTGTTATATTTTTTGCTAAAAAATTTAAAATAATTCAAATCCCTACTGATATTAACAACAGACATATTATAGGAGTTTCCTTCATAGCTGGAATTGGTTTTACCATGGCAATTTTTATTGCGAGTTTAGCTTTTAAAAACAGCCCTGCATATATAGATTCAGCAAAAATAGGTATTCTATTAGGGTCTTTAATATCTGCAATTATCGGGTTTATTGTACTTCGAACAAACACTAACAAAAAATAAAACCCACAAACTATGACAAAAAATATATTTTCAAATTTTAGAGGAAACCTGTTTGGTGGTATTACCGCTGGAATTGTAGCACTTCCTTTAGCATTAGCCTTTGGGGTTCAATCTGGACTAGGACCCGATGCAGGATTGTACGGCGCTATATTTATTGGGTTTTTTGCTTCGCTTTTTGGGGGTACTAACACTCAAATTTCTGGACCTACAGCGCCAATGACAGCTGTTTCTATGGTGATGATAGCAGGGATTATTGCCACTAATAATGGCGATATAGAAAAAGCGCTTCCCTACATATTACTTGTCTTCTTAATGGCAGGATTAATGCAAATTTTATTGGGAATAACCGGCATAGGAAAGTATATAAAATACATCCCTTATCCAGTAGTTTCTGGATTTATGACAGCAATAGGAGTTATTATTTTAATTACTCAATTGTTACCTGTATTAGGCTATTATACCGAAGAAGACACAGCTTTTATTGAAACTTTTAAACCGAAAGCTGAAGAAATGATGATGACCAAAATTTTGCACGATGAAGCAGGGGAAGGCATCTTAGTACTGGAGGATTTTAAAGAAACCATTACTCGTTCTGAACAAATTACAGAAGAAGAAATTTTTCAAGAAGCTAAAATTCTTGCTAAGGCAGAAAACGCAGGTGTGGCCGGAGCTATAAAAGCCTTACCTAGAGCTATTTCATCTATAAATTGGCTTGAATTTATTTTAGCTTCCTTAACCATCTTTATCATTTATGGATTTAAGCGAATAACCACAAAAGTACCCAGTACTCTTGTTGCCTTAATGGTGGTTTCTGTAGGTGCATATTTACTTAAATTAGACTATCAACCTATAGACCAAATACCAGGCGGATTTCCTATTCCTAATATAGACATGTTTAGTCAATTTCAGTTTGCACAAATTTCACCTTATGTATTTACAGCATTAACCTTAGCATTTTTAGGTAGTATTGATTCACTACTAACTTCTGTAGTTGCAGATAATATGACTAAAACCAAACACAACCCTAATCAAGAACTTATGGGGCAAGGTATTGGTAATAGTGTAGCTGCAATTTTTGGTGGGATTCCTGGTGCTGGAGCAACAATACGTACGGTTGTAAACATTAATGCTGGTGGTACTACAAAACTTTCGGGTATGATAGCTGCAATCTTATTGTTAGTAATACTCTTGGCCTTAGGTCCTGTAGCGTCACAAATACCGGCAGCTGTGCTTGCAGGAATTTTAGTAACTGTAGGTATAGGCGTAATGGATTATAAAGGCTTAAAAGCAATTCCTAAAATGCAAAAAGCAGAAGTTACTATTATGATAGTTGTATTACTCCTTTCTGTGTTTTGGAACTTGGTATATGCCGTGGGAATAGGCCTTGTTTTAGCTTCAATTATCTTTATGAAAAAAATTGGAGATCTTACAGCAGATCAATCTAAACTTGTGCCTTTAGCAAATGCAGATGAAATTAATATGGCCTGGAGCGATGAACTTAGTTTTCCTGAAAAACTAAAAGAAGAGGTCTATATAAAACGACTAGAAGGACCTTTGTTTTTTGGGTATACTTCAGATTTTCAACAGCTCGCAAGTCAGATTCCTGAAACGGCAACCCATGTAATAATCAGAATGGGAAAAACACCTTATATAGACCAGTCTGGGCTTTACGCTTTAGAAGAAGTATTAATGAATATCATCAAAAAAGGGGTAATTCCTCTATTTGAAGACCTACAAGCACAGCCAAGGGTTATGATGGAAAAAATTGACATCATTCCAGATTTAGTTCCTAAAGAACATATTTTTAAAGATTTCAAGGAAGCGGTGACATTCGCTAGCGAAAATATTGAAGATGTGGTATAAATAACTTACTCTACAGGAGGCTCCGTTTGTTCGGGGCTTTCTAACGGAGTTGTATCTTCGTTAAAGTTATCTATTTCATTCATTAAGGTAGGAAGCACAGCTGGGGCGAGGTAAGCAACTGGCGAATATAAGATTGAAGATTCTCGCTTTTCTTCAGAGAGTATGCTGTAATTTTCTGAAGAATTTACAAACATAAAAATCACACTTATTATAAAGGCTAATTTCAACGCATTAAAAACGCCGCCAAATATTTTATTGAATATTCCTAGCATTGCAAAATCTGCTACTTTTGTAAGCAGTCTTCCCAATAGTCCAAAAACAAACATTATTGCAAAGAAGGTAACTAAAAAGGAAGCTATATTGGTTAAATCGGATCCCCAATCAAACCAGCTTTCGAGATAAACTTTTGCGTAATCAGAAAAAAACATGGCGCAATACACACCAACAACCAAGCCTATTAAGGAGGCTAAGGAGCGAAAAAGTCCTTTTTTAAAGCCTGTGAAAAAAGCAATAATTAAAATTATTCCAAGGACTATATCTATTGTATTCATGATTTTAAATTTTTCATAAATATACTATTTTCAAATTTCTGCTATCACAAATATTAAATGCCAACCATTTCAATATCGCAAAAGCCATTTACACTTTTAAAAACGCAAAAGATGAAGAATTGTAATGAGCGGTTTTTTCAATTTCAAAATTCATAATTAACAAGTACCTTTGCAGCCTAAATTTTTTTATAAAATGGCGCGCGACGAACAATTAAAAGAGAGATGGGAGGCAGTAGTAAGCATGTTAAGCAAGCGTTTTGCCGATGGTGAAATTTTAGATCTAGATGCCATTATTTATATTATTGGCATACAAGAACTGGGGCAGATACACCGAAAGTTTAAAAAAGACGAAAAGCTTAACCTAATGCACATTGCAATATGTAGACTTCTAGAACCTTATGGCTATTACGAATTTGATTATTTTGACGAAGAAAGTTGGCCGCACTACAAAGTATTGGAGCAATTACCCCCGCTAAAAGCTGGTGAACAAAGTGTTTTAATGAAAGAAGCTATAGTACAGTATTTTTTAGAGAAGGAAGTGATAGTGTAACGAATTGATTTTTTTTAATAAATAGCCGCGTTGTTTTCAATATAAAAGGAAATTCATATCGATTAATCGTAAAATTCAATTTTGAAAGACAATGGGCGTTTATCAGATTTATAGGAACTCATGATGAATACGATAAAATAAACGCCAGTACTATTTAAAAATAAAAGATTATGAAAATCAACACTATCCTATAGAAGCTCCAGACCCAATTGAAGCTATTAAAATTAGGATGGAAGAAATGAATCTTAAACAAAAAGAAAAGGCTAACTGTAGATATGATTAGAGAATTAGAGCAGATCATACATATTTCAGCTTCCGTTTTGGTAAACAATTATAAATTAACACAATAAAGGGCGTTTCACAATAAAAAAATCATTCGTGATTTTGTGGCAAAAAAAGAATTAAAATGATAGAAACTATAAAAAAACACCTGGCAGAAGTAGAAGTATTTTCTTCAACAAACAAAGAAGAAATAGAAAACTTCCGCATAAAATATTTGGGAAAGAAAGGGTTGCTTAACAGCTTTTTTGCCGAGTTTAAAAACGTGCCTAACGAACAAAAAAAGGAATTTGGCCAGGTAATAAACACCCTAAAAAACGCTGCTCAAGAAAAAGTAGATTCTTTAAAAGAAGCTATTGAAAGCAAAGCAGAAGCTAAAGGAGTTTACGGCGACCTTACGCGTCCTGGTGAAGTGATTTCCTTAGGGTCGCGCCACCCAATTTCTATTGTAAAGAACAAAATTACAGATATCTTTTTACGCATAGGTTTTAATGTTTCTGAAGGACCAGAAATAGAAGACGACTGGCATAATTTTACAGCTTTAAACCTACCAGAGTATCACCCTGCTCGCGATATGCAGGACACGTTTTTTATACAAACAAACCCAGATGTGTTGTTGCGCACCCATACTTCATCTGTACAGGTAAGGTATATGGAAGACAACAAACCGCCAATTCGTACTATTTCGCCTGGTCGTGTGTATAGAAATGAAGCTATTTCGGCGCGTTCTCATTGCTTTTTCCACCAAGTGGAAGGCTTGTATATAGACAAAGGTGTAAGCTTTGCAGATTTAAAACAAACGCTTCAATATTTTACTACAGAAATGTTTGGGAAGTCTAAAATACGCTTGCGTCCCTCCTATTTTCCCTTTACTGAACCAAGTGCCGAAGTAGATGTATATTGGGGACTAGAAACAGAGACAGATTATAAAATTACCAAAGGAACAGGCTGGCTAGAAATTGGCGGCTGCGGAATGGTAGACCCTAATGTGCTTAAAAATTGCGGCATCGATCCCGAAGTGTATTCTGGCTTCGCCTTTGGTGTAGGGATAGACCGTATTGCAATGTTGTTGCACCAAATACCCGATATTAGAATGTTTAGTGAAAACGATGTTCGCTTTTTAGAACAATTTAAAAGTGTGCTTTAATACCGATGCGAAAAGATATAGAAATTCCAAAAGCCGAAAACGTATACATTATTGCTGTAAAAGAATGGGATAAAGACTTTACAGAACAGCAGTGGAATGTCTATTTTGTAAATAATCGCAAAAGTAATATAGACACGGTTTTGGTATTGTCTCGTGGCAATAGCGAAAACAAGAAAACTGCTAACCTGCGTCATAATCTAGGCGATGTACAAGCTGAAAAAGCTATAAAAATAGAGTTTATACCCGAAAATATTTTAGGGTTTACAAACGAATATCTCGTTACATTTTTTGCCGATTCAAAAATGTATGAACAGAAATTTACCTTTGAACCTTTTAGTATTTCCGAAGAAAAAATTGTTGCGCTCCCAGTTATAGAAAATAAAGGAATCATAGCAAAATAGATTTTGCGATGCTAGAAGTTAACATAGATACTTTCGCCTATTCCGAAAAAACAATTTTAAAAGACATCACTTTCAGCTTGAAAGCTGGTGAGCATCTCAGTATACTTGGCGAAAGCGGATGTGGCAAATCTACTTTGTTACATTTGGTCTACGGTCTTCTTCATTTAGAACACGGAAGCATCTATTACAACGCTAAAAAACTACTAGGTCCTAGCAAAACACTAATTCCTGGCGAGCCTTTTATGAAGCTTGTAGCCCAAGAGTTCAACATTATGCCTTTTACTACTGTTGCCGAAAATCTAGGCGCTCATCTTTCGCGTTTAGATGAAGAAAAAGATGAGCGACGTATAAACGAACTGCTAGAAACTGTAGAATTAGAACCTTTTAAAAACACTTTAGTAAAAAACCTAAGTGGCGGACAAAAGCAACGTGTGGCTTTGGCAAAAGCACTGGCAAACGAGCCTAAAATTCTCTTGCTCGATGAACCGTTTAGCAATATTGATAGTTTTCGGAAAAATAAATTGCAACGTAAAATCTTCAATTATTTAAAGGAAAAAAATATCAGTTGCATCACCGCAACGCACCATAGTGAAGAAGCCTTAGCCTTTTCTAATCAGATTTTAATGCTTAAAAACGGAAAGGAAGAAATGTTTGGCACTCCAGAGTTTATCTATAAAAACGTGAGTACCGAATATCAAGCAGGATTTTTTGGCGATTCTAATTTACTGCCAAAAAACCTCTTTAGTGATGAAATTACTTCAGAAGAAACAATCATTTTTCCACAACAATTAAAAATTTCTGAAGAAAAGACACCCCTTGAAGTACTAGTTAAACAAAGCTATTTTAAAGGAAGTTATTACTTAATTGAAGCAGATTTTAGAGATAAAAAGGTTTTCTTTTTTCACGATACTAAAATAAAAGAAGGAGATTCTTTATATCTTACAACATAATATAAAAAGCCTTGGACTTTAAAATTCGTCATATACAATCTGTTTCTTCAATAAAAGTAATCTTTGCTATATTTCTGTCATTACTCTCCCTCTATTTGTTTTATTCTGGCACCTTATTCGGTGTAGTGCTTTTAGGAGTTGCGCTAAAATTAATGGTCGTTGAAGGCTTTGAGCTAGATCTCGCAAAAAAGAAATACAGAAAAATCTATTGGCTGTTAGGTTTATGTATAGGTTCCTGGAAGCAGCTTCCTGTTATTGAATATGTTTCCGTTTTTAAAACGGTAAAAAAAAGTAGGGCTCGAGTAATCACTGCAGAAGCAAATTTAGGCACACAAGTTTATAAAGTAAACTTATTTTACGAAGGCAACAAGCACATAGAGGTATATATAGCAGAGGAATCTGAAAAATCTTTTAAAGTTGCAAAACATATTGCAGCGGAACTAAACACACCCATTTTAGACGCTACTTCCCAAGATAAAAAGTGGATTTAATTTAAATCACAACAATCATTTTCCCTTTATTTTTTCCGTCAAATAGGTCTATAAAAGCCTGTGGAATACTGTCAAACCCCTCCATTACCGTTTCCAGATATGAAAGCTTATCTGCTTCCATCCACTTTATTAGTTGTCTTTGGGCGGGTCCAAAATCCTTTACATAATCGCGTACTGTAAAGCCTTGCATCAACAAGCTATTTTTTATGAGTGTTGTTTCAACTCGGGGTCCCATTGGGGTTTTAGTTTCATTGTAAAGTGAAATTGCGCCGCAACTTATCACCCTTCCAAACCTATTCATATTTACCAATGCCGCATCGAGTATTTCGCCGCCTACATTGTCAAAATACACATCTACTCCCTCTGGACACCTATTGGCAATTTCTTGTTTCATTGCTGTTGTGGTTTTGTAATTGATACAAGCATCAAAATCAAATTTTTCAATAATTCTATCTGCTTTTTCTTCACTGCCCACAATTCCAACAACGCGGCAGCCTTTAATTTTACCTATCTGCCCAACTACACTCCCCACAGCGCCAGCAGCGCCAGAAACCAATAAGGTTTCTCCTTTTTTTAGTTTTCCTATCTTTTCTAATCCCAAATAAGCTGTGAGTCCTGTTAATCCCAAAACGCCTAAATAGGCCTTTAAGGGTGCTATTGCGGCATCAACTTTATTGAGTCCGTTGCCTTTTGAAATTTGAAACTCCTTCCATTGAAGCAGTCCATTTACAAAATCACCTTTTCTAAAGTTGTTATTCTTAGAGGCTACAACCTCAGCTATCATACCTGATTCTAATGGTTCACCAATACGAAAAGGAGCTATATACGATTTTTCATCACGCATACGCCCACGTAAATAAGGGTCTACAGAAACATACTTAGCCTTAAGCAAAATTTCACCCACTTTAGGTTGTGGTATGTCTTCTTCAGTAAAACGGAAGTCAGTAAGCGTGGGTTTACCCTCTGGACGGTTCTTTAAAAGAATTACTTTATTCATAACTGCAATTTTTATGAGTTTTATAAAATTAAAACATTAAAAACACAAAAACAGCTACAGCATTATTAATTTAATAAAAGTATAACAACTTATATTTTTGAAAAGATTAACGTACTTAAGATATTAGTAGAATATCTTTACAATTGCTGAAACCATTTTTTTGAAAACGACAAAAAACTTAATTGCGTACACCTTAAAAGACCTAACAGCGTTTTTTAAAAGCACCGATTTTTCTAAAGCTATTCTTTTAGGAATTGCGCTTACGCTTCCTATTGTTGCAGGTGTGAGCTTTAATCTGTTAGAAATAGGCATAACCATTACGGTGGGCGCTCTACTCGCTTCGCCAAGTGACGTAAGCGGAAGCATTCACCAAAAAATTAAAGGTATATTACTCGCTACATTAATGGCTATGATGGTGAGTTTAATTGGCGGTTATTTACACATATCGCTATGGTTGCTCATTCCTGTTTTGGGAGTTTTAATGTTTGCTATCTCCTATATTTCTATTTATGGGTTTAGGGCTTCACTTATAAGTTTTTCGGGGCTCTTTGCTTTGGTTTTAAGTTTTTCAAACGTTTCTAACGATATGCAGCCCTATGAGCGAATGTTGTTTATAGGTATAGGAGGCGTTTGGTATGCGTTATTGGCATTTATATGGCATTCCATTTTTCCGAAGGCACCCACAGAATTTTACCTTACTAAAACACTAAAACTAACTGCAGATTATTTAAAAACGCGTGGCGAATTAGTAGCCGAAAAAACAAATAGAACAGCGCTTTTAAAGAAACTCTTAACCCTACAAACAGAGCTAACTACCACTCACGAAACCCTTCGCGAAATTTTAATTGAAACCAGAAAAGGATCCGGAAGAAGTAATTACGGAGGCAAACGTTTACTCATTTTTACTCAATTGGTAGATATGCTAGAACTGGCAATGGCAAATCCGGTTAATTATTCTAAAACAGACGAATTCTTTAAAACTAAACCTGAACAATTAACAGATTTTCAAGGCCTACTTTTTGCGATGAGCAGCAGGCTAAATGCGATTGCTGCAACAATCTCTAAGCCTAAAAAACTTAGGGACAGTCATAAAATAAGCATTTTTCAAAAAAAGATTAAAAAAGATATTTCAAAATATAAAGCTGCTTCAACAGCACCTTTAGATGAAAATTTATTGCTTTTAAAAAATCTCTACAAGTATCAAAAAGCGCAGATAAAAAAAATAAAAAAAATAGAATGGCTATTGATGAATCCAGCGCATAAAGAGATTTTACTTCATAAGAAGGAAGACTCGCGTAGGTTTTTAACAAAACAAAGCTATGAGTTTAAAGTATTCTCTGGAAACTTAAACTTGCGCTCCCCTATTTTTAAACATTCGCTTCGGCTTGCTGTTGTAACGATGGTAGGTTATGGTGTGGGGATGCTTTTTTCGCTTCAAAATGCATATTGGATTTTACTTACCTTAATTGTAATAATGCGGCCTACTTTTGGTCTTACCAAAACGCGTTCTAAAGAGCGTACAATAGGTACGTTAATAGGAGGCGCACTGGCTGTGGGTATCGTATTACTTACACAAAACACAACGGTTTATGCCGTTTTAGCAATTGTAACTCTAGTAATTGCCTTTTCTATGGTGCAGCGCAATTACAAAGCGGCAGCAACCTTTATTACCTTAAGTGTTGTTTTTATTTATGCCTTATTGCGTCCAGATATCTTTAATGTAATTCAATATCGCGTTATGGATACCTTAATAGGTGCGGGACTTGCAACCCTTGGAAACCTTCTGCTCTGGCCTGCTTGGGAGATTCAGTCTATGCAAAAAACACTCTTGGAAACCAATATAGCCAATAGGTTGTATTTTGAAGAAATAAGAGGGTATTACAATAAAAAAGGCAGCGTACCTGCTCAATATAAAGTAGCTCGAAAAAAGGCATTTTTAGAAATTTCTAACCTCAGTGCTGCCTTTCAACGAATGACACAGGAACCAAAATCAAAGCAGAAAAACTTAGATAAGGTCTATGAAATAGCTGTACTCAACTATACCTTTTTGTCTTCATTAGCATCTTTAAGCACTTACATTTTAAACAATCCTACTACCCCGGCATCAAAGAATTTTAACAAGGTTTCAGAAAAAATTTTACTAAACCTATTAGATACCGAAACCATTTTTAAGCAGGATATCGCTTCCGAAGAAAAAAATGAACAAGCAGCTTCCCCTGATATTTTTGACGCTACTTACGGCAAACAAATTCTCTATACTGAAGAAGTTAAACCCAAGCAATCAAAAGCTTTCAATTCAAAAATTGAAGAAGCGCATCTTATTCGTGAGCAGTTAAAGTGGTTGTTATCTATGAGCGAAAAAATGCCCAAGCTGCTAAGGGAAACAAAGTTTTAATATCTCTTTTTATTTAATACTAGTAATTTTAAAACGCTTTTCATTAAGTGTAAACTCATCTCCTTTTTTCTTTCCAGAGAGAAGCATACCCACAGGAGAATTTAGAGCAACACATAGATAGTTTGACTTTCCAATAGCAACCGCACCAATAGAAATACCTATAAAATATGTAAAACTATCTGTATAAACCAGACTGCCAAGACGTGCGTAGTCTGAGTTTGTGTTAATGTCTATTTTTTTGAGAAGCTGAACAACTTTTTCAATTTCTTGCAATTGTTTTCCAGCATTTTCACGATCTATTTGAAGCATCGCTCTGCCAGTTTCGTGCTTATCGCCACTACTGCTTTTAGACTCTTCTAGCAAAGATTCCTCGATACCAGCAATGGTCTGTTTAATTTTAGAATAACGAGCTTCAACCTGATTTTGGCAGTGTTGTAGCAGTTCAGTTTTAAGTGCTACTGTGTTCATTTTTTATTATTTGTTTTGGCTTCTTTTGGTTTCTCTTTTAATGTAAATGGGCCGTAATAGCGCATTTGTTTTACTATCCACTGCGTTCTACGCGCTACATATGGGCTAGATGGATTTGCTTTGTAACGCTGTGGGCTAGGTAAAATAGCGGCAATAGCTGCAGCCTGTTCCTTTCCAAGGTTCTTTGCCGATTTTTTAAACCAATATTGCGAAGCAGCTTCGGCGCCAAAGACTCCATTGCCCATTTCAATACTGTTTAAATACACCTCTAGTATACGTTCTTTGCTCCAGAGGGTTTCAATTAACAAGGTAAAATAAGCTTCCAGGCCTTTTCTTAGCCAAGTGCGCTCTGGCCATAAAAATGCATTTTTGGCTGTTTGTTGAGATATAGTACTGCCCCCGCGCAGTTTTTTGCCTTTTTCATTATTCTTTAATGCTTTTTCAATTGCTTTGCGGTCAAAACCACTATGACTTAAAAACGTCTGGTCTTCAGCACAAATTACTGCAAGTTGTAAATACGTTGAAATCTCTTCTATAGGCACCCAATCGTGGCGAGTTTGATACTCTTTATCCCCATCTATAGCTCGTATAGCCATTAAGGGAGTATAAGGCACAGGAACGTATTTATAGAGAAGTACCCAAAACACGCTAAGGCCTATAAACCAAAGGAATAATTTAATTATAAATTTGAATAATTTTTTAATCATAAATCTATCTTTCCGCCGTGATTAGGAGTTTTCTATTGCATTTTTTGTGTTGTAGTGCTTAACTAAACTGGGAGAGTTGCACGCCTATAGAACTGCCAATAGCTATACCCATACCACCCATACGCACACCGCAGTATACATTGTTTGAAACTGCTTTTACAATTGGTTTTTTCTGAGAACCTACCCCCATAATGCCACTCCAGCGTTGGTCTATTTTAAAAGAAATGTCTGGCAAAATTACGCTTTTAAGCAATTGCTCTAAGCTTTGTTGAATCAATTCTGTCTGCTCCATTAGGGTGGTTTCTTCGGCTTTAAAATCGAGGTTTCTTCCGCCTCCAAAAAGGATTCTATCTCCTATATTTCTGAAATAATAATACCCTTTATCTAGGTGAAATGTTCCTTTAATCTGAAGGTTTTTAATAGGTTTAGTAATCAAAACTTGTGCTCTTGCTGGTTTTACATTTTCGTTTAAAAATTGCTTTGCAAAACCATTTGTAGCTATAAATACTTTTTTTGCTTGCACCTCATACTGTGGCTGTTGAAAAGTTGAAGCCGTTTGTAATAAAAGAGAAACCGACGCGCCAGTATCTGAAATTTTTTTGATTTCGGAAGAATTCAGTATTAAAATATTTTCTTCTGAAGCCTTTTTTAAAAGACCTAACATCATTTTTCCGGTATCTATCTGGCCTTCAAATTTACTAAAGAGCAATTTGGGTTGAATATTCTTAAAACCGAAAGCGTTCTCTTTTTCAAAAAAAACATCCGAATTAAATATCGGCTTCAACAATTGGTTTACATACTCTATACGCGCTTTACAGTCTTCGTATAGTGAAATATCCTCTTTTGTAAAGAGTTCGTAACCTCCGTATTCTTGGTAATCTAGTAGTTTATCGCCAAGGGTGTCTCGCAATAGTTGCAAGCCTTCAACTCTGTTTTTTACAAGTTGCAACACCTCTTCTTCTGAATGAGTTTTTAAATCGTCTAATATTTCAGAAATGCTTCCGAAGCAAGCAAAACCGGCGTTTTTAGTACTTGCCCCACTAGGAAGTAAGCCGCGTTCAAAAATTACTATTTTGCTCTTAGGATGTTTTTTCCGAAGTGAAAGGGCGCAGTTTAAACCAACGATACCGCTGCCTATTACAGCAAAATCTATGTTAGACAACCAGCTAGTATATTCCCAATAAGAAAGATTCATAATACTTTTAAAGTTAAACAAATATACAGATGAAAACAATGCGTAGTGCTAGTTTTAATAAGCAAAACCAATGCTACACTTGTGATTTTTTTATACTAGTTTTTCATTTTTGCTTCTCGTACCCTTTCTGGTGATTCTCGTACCCCTTCCGACCCCGACGAAAATGTCGGGGCCACCTTCCCCTAAAAAAGGGGAAGGAGCTTTAAGGCTTACTTTATTATAATTAAAAAGCACCAAGTTCCAATTTAGTTATTGGAATTTGGTGCTTTTAAAAAGTTATAAGTATGCAGTGGGCAGTGTATTTCTTAAAACTGCAAACTGTTTATTTTTTACTCCTCTTCAGGTTCATTCATGGTAAAAGTATTCATGAATGCTGTAGTGTAATTACCAGCCACATAATCTGGCTCATCCATCAACTGGCGATGAAACGGAATAGTTGTTTTAATGCCTTCAATTACAAATTCGTCTAGAGCGCGTTTCATTTTGCTTATTGCTTCCTCACGTGTTTGCGCGGTAGTAATAAGTTTTGCTATCATAGAATCGTAATTAGACGGTATGGTATAGCCTGCGTACACATGGGTGTCTAGACGTACTCCGTGACCTCCTGGTGCGTGTAAAACTGTAATCTTACCTGGAGAAGGTCTAAAGTCATTATACGGGTCTTCTGCGTTTATTCTACATTCTATAGAGTGTAGTTGTGGAGTGTAGTTTTTACCAGAAATTGGCACACCTGCAGCAACCAGAATTTGCTCGCGTATAAGGTCGTAATCTATTACTTGTTCGGTAATAGGGTGTTCTACTTGTATACGCGTATTCATTTCCATAAAGTAGAAATTTCGGTGTTTATCTACCAAAAATTCAATAGTTCCAGCTCCTTCGTATTTAATAAATTCTGCTGCTTTTACGGCTGCATTCCCCATATCTGTACGAAGTTTTTTCGTCATAAATGGGCTTGGGGTTTCTTCGGTAAGTTTTTGGTGGCGTCTTTGTATAGAACAATCGCGTTCACTTAAATGACAGGCCTTTCCTTTACTATCTCCTATAATTTGTATTTCGATATGGCGTGGCTCTTCAATGAGTTTTTCCATATACATACCATCGTTTCCAAAGGCTGCAGCAGCTTCTTGACGTGCACTATCCCAAGCTTTTTTAAGCTCGTCTTTTTTCCATACAGCACGCATTCCTTTACCTCCACCTCCGGCAGTTGCTTTTAGCATTACGGGATATCCAACTTCTTGAGCTAGTTTTTCACATTGTTCGAAAGACTCTATTATACCTTCACTTCCAGGAACTGTAGGCACGCCTGCAGCTTTCATAGTAGCTTTTGCAGAGGCTTTATCGCCCATACGTTCTATCATTTCTGGAGAGGCGCCTATAAATTTTATGCCGTGTTCTTGGCAAATTTTTGAAAATTTAGAATTTTCAGATAGGAAACCGTAACCTGGATGTATAGCATCTGCATTGGTAATTTCTGCAGCAGCAATAATGTTAGACATCTTTAAGTAACTTAAATTACTTGGTGCTGGTCCTATACAAACTGCTTCATCTGCAAAGCGAACGTGCAAACTTTCTTCATCTGCTTTAGAATAAACAGCTACCGTTTTAATACCCATCTCTTTACAGGTGCGTATAATTCGCAGTGCTATTTCGCCCCTATTTGCTATTAATATCTTTTTAAACATAACTTTTCTGAAATATCAAAAAGCAAATTTTAAACCTCAACTATTTTTGAGTTTTAAAACTTGTTAATTGGGGTTTATATTAAGATGGATCTACTAAAAATAGTGGTTGGTCAAATTCTACTGGTGACGCATCATCCACTAGAACTTTTACAATTTTTCCTGAAACTTCACTTTCTATTTCGTTAAAAAGTTTCATTGCTTCAATAACACAAAGTACATCGCCGTTGCCAATAGAGTCTCCTACTTCCACAAAAACAGGCTTGTCTGGAGAAGGTTTTCTATAAAAAGTACCAATAATAGGCGACTTAATAGTGATGTATTTTGAGTCTGCCGCTTCTTCAACAACTTCTGCTACAGGAGCAGCTGCTTGCGGAGCTGCAGCTTGCATTTGCATTTGCGGTTGCGACATTGCAGGTATTTGCTGAATGTAGGTTGTTTCGCCTTTACTATCTTCAGAACCTGTTTTTATTGTAATTTTTATATCTTCTGTTTCAAGTTTTACTTCGCTGGCGCCACTTTTTGCCACAAACTTGATCAGATTTTGAATGTCTTTTAAATCCATAGTACACGTTTTAATTTAATTCGAGTTGATTGTAAAAATATTTATTTTGAATTGTAGGCCCATTTCAAATAAACGGCACCCCAAGTAAAGCCTCCACCAAAGGAAGCAAAAATTAAATTATCTCCTTTTTTAAGTTGTTTTTCATAATCTGCTAGACAAAGCGGTAAGGTTGCTGAAGTTGTATTACCGTATTTGTGGATGTTCATCATCACTTTTTCTTCGGGTAATTTCATACGCGAAGCTGCAGCATCTATAATTCTTTTATTAGCTTGGTGTGGTACGAGCCAATTAACGTCTTGGCCGGTAAGCTTATTTTTAAGCATTACTTTTTCGCACACATCTGCCATATTAGAAACGGCAAATTTAAACACTGTTTTTCCTTCCTGAAAAACGTAATGTTGCTTGTTATTTACTGTTTCGGTTGAAGCTGGTAGCAATGAGCCCCCTGCGTCTATTTTTAAGAAGGGTCTACCTATACCGTCTGTACGCAGGTATTCGTCTTGAACGCCCATTCCTTCGGTATTAGGTTCAAACAAAACGGCCCCACCACCATCACCAAAGATAATGCAGGTTGTTCTATCTGTATAATCTATTATAGACGACATTTTATCGGCGCCTATAAGAAGAACTTTTTTATATTTTCCAGATTCAATATAGCGAGCTGCGGTAGACATTCCGAAGAGAAAGCTTGAACAAGCAGCGACCAAATCGTACGAAAAAGCATTTACAGCACCTATTTGAGTTGCTACATATACTCCTGTAGAAGCTACAGGCATATCTGGTGTAGCTGTTGCCATAATAACCATATCAATCTCTGCTGGATCTACATTGCTTTTTTGAAGCAGATCCTTTGCAGCTTGAATAGCAAGATAGGAAGTACCTTTATCGTTATCTTTTAGGATTCTACGTTCTTTAATTCCGGTTCTGCTGGTGATCCACTCATCGTTGGTATCTACCATTGTTTCCAAAACTTTGTTGGAGAGAACGTAATCTGGCACGTAACTCCCTACAGCGGTAATAGCTGCCGTGATAGTATGCATAAAGTTGAATTAAAATTCACAAAAAAAAGACTAAAAATCTTTTAAAAGGAGTGAAAATTACTAAAATTTACTTGAAAGAAGGCATTAATTATGTTGTTTTTGACTTTTTGTAAAGTAAAAAAACAAAAAAACCCCCACGTTGCTGTGAGAGTTTTAATAAAAAAGGTATAGCCTTATGCTTCTACTTGCTCAGTTGCATCAATAACAACTTGACCACGGTAGTACATTTTTCCTTCATGCCAGTGAGCTCTGTGGAAAAGATGCGACTCTCCAGTTGTTGGGTCTGTTGCAATTGTAGGCGCAGTTGCTTTGTAATGCGTTCTTCTCTTATCTCTTCTTGTTTTCGAGATTTTTCTCTTTGGATGTGCCATTGCTATTTATTATTTATCCGTTAATAGTTTTTTTAATGAATCCCAACGGGGATCTGTATTGTTGTCTTCTAGCGGTTCTTCGTCTTCGTCGTTTGTCGCTTTTAGACTTAATTCTTCAAGTTTGTCAAGTATATCACTTTTTAAAGTGCCGTCTTTTACTCCGGGATGAATTCTTCGCGATGGCATAGCCAGCACTATAGATTCATAAATGTATTGCTGTATATTTACTTCATAACTTCCGTGAGGGAGTATTAGTAAATCTTCATTTTCGTCATTGTACTCTTCTCCAAATTTAACAACAAAGCGATAGGTTCCATCAATTTGTTGATTAAAAGGCTCGTTTGTTAGATCGCAAGCAACATTTACAGTTCCATTAAATGTTAATGTGAACTCTAATAGGGTGCTCATTTTTTCCAGCAGTACGTCGAGATTAATGGCAGCGTCATTAAATTCATCATACTCAAAATGCTCAAAGAACGCGTTATTTAATTCAAAGTTAAACTGGTGCTTTCCTAATTTTAGCCCTACGAAAGGGATGGTAAATTCTTTCAAATCCTTCATTTTCACACCTATTTAAGACCTTAACCTTACGGATAAGGCGGGTGCAAAGATAAAAAATTATTTGAATAGCAATTAGTTTTTTTATTTCTTTTTTGAATAGCCCCTTTTGCGATTAACTTGAAGGGGGTTTTTAGAAGTCTCAAGATAGGTCTCACGGGTTTCAAAAATAGAAATTGCATTAAAAACTGCTTCGCGAAAAGATTCGAAATTTGCAGTGTTCTTTCCTGCCAAATCAAACGCAGTACCGTGGTCTGGCGAGGTTCTAATGCGGTTAAGCCCCGCTGTAAAGTTTACTCCTTTTCCAAAAGCTAAGGTCTTAAAGGGTATTAATCCTTGGTCGTGGTAGGAAGCTAAAATGGCGTCAAAATTTTTATAATTTCCAGACCCAAAAAAGCTATCTGCAGCGTAGGGTCCAAAAACTAATTTTCCGTTTTTACGAATATTATCTAGAGCTGGACGCAATAAAGTATCATCTTCATCGCCAATTACACCATTATCTCCCGTATGTGGATTAATGCCTAAAACGGCAATTTTTGGTTTTTCTATTCCAAAGTCTTCAATTAAAGTACGGTGTATTGTATTTATTTTATTGTCTATTCGCTCTCGAGTAATGTTTTTTACAACATCTTTTACTGCAACATGATCTGTTAATAAGCCTACGCGTAGGTTTTCAGAAATTAACAGCATTAAGCTTTCACCTTCTAATTCCTGCGCTAAGTAATCTGTGTGTCCTGGAAAGTTAAAGCTTTCAGACTGTACATTAGATTTATTGATGGGCGCAGTAACCAAAGCGTCTATTTTATTTGCTTTTAGTGCAGCAACTGCAGCAGTTAACGATTTTATAGCGTATTCGCCTCCGGTTTTATTTTCTTCTCCAAAAGATACATCTACGTGTTCTTTCCAAACATTGAGTACATTTATTTTTCTTGGAACGAGATCTTCTATTTTATCGATTCCGTGAAAATTAATAGCAACTTCAAAATGCTTTTTAAAATAAGACATCAGCTTTACCGAGGCAAAAATAACGGGCGTACAAAATTCTAGCATACGCGAATCTTCAAACGTTTTCAGGATTATTTCACTTCCTATACCGTTGATATCGCCTAAAGATATACCCACCACTATTTTATCATCGCTGCTCATTATGTTTGGATTTTTTAATTGTTACTTTTGCACTACAAATGTAACCAAATACTACAATGTTTACAGGAATTATTGAAACCGTTGGCGAAATAAAAAAACGCACCCAAGATGGAGAGAATCTTCATCTAGAAATAAAGAGTGCTTTAGCACAGGAAGTAAAAATAGATCAAAGCGTGTCTCATAATGGGGTGTGTTTAACTGTTGTTGAAATTAAAGAGGGTTCTTATGTGGTTACCGCCATCAAAGAAACACTGGATAAAACAAATCTTAATGCATTAACAGAAGGGGCTCTGGTAAATTTAGAAAGAGCAATGAAGCTTGGCGATAGACTAGACGGACATATAGTGCAAGGACATGTGGATGGAAAAGCAATATGTAAAAGTATAAAAGACGAAAACGGAAGTTGGGTCTATACCTTTCAATACACTAATAGTGATTTTAAAACAGTAGAAAAAGGCTCTATTACCGTTAATGGCGTTAGCTTAACAGTTGTTAATTCTAAAAAAGATGCATTTAGTGTGGCAATTATCCCTTATACCCATGAAAATACAAATTTTAAAGGGATTAATGTTGGTGACGAAGTAAACCTAGAGTTTGATATTATTGGGAAGTACGTAAAAAACCTTATGACGCCTTATTTATAGCTTTATATCTATTAAAAACTATATAGCTTCCAAAAATAAGGCCAATAGCAAGTAAAATCCATATATGCTCATCTATAGGTAGATGCGGGCCTCTCGTGTCGTTTGGAGCAGGTGGCGGCGGACCCTGGGTGCCAGAAGCAACCTGAGCAACAAGCATTATTACATTATAGATAAGTGACATCATGATTCTTTATTTACGATTTGGGGACCGTGTTTAAGCGCCTAAAGTAATAATTTTTTTATTTTCTGAAATAAAAAAAATGAGTTATTGAATAATTAATAACTCATTTTTAACTTTAAAATTGTCAAGCAAATCAAATTTACTTGAGCTTATAGGTAGCTTTTTAATAAAAAAAGTGGTCCCACATGGGCTCGAACCATGGACCCCCTGATTATGAGTCAGGTGCTCTAACCAGCTGAGCTATGGGACCGATAATAGTTTGCAAATGTAAAACACTTTATAAATACCACAAAACAATTTTTACTTATTATTAATTTCTTGGCAAAGTTCTACTAAAACTCCGTGAGCAGATTTGGGGTGTAAAAAGGCTACAAGCTTATTATCTGCACCCTTTTTAGGGGTTTCGTTAAGCACTATAAACCCTTCATTTTTAAGGCGCTCCATCTCTGCATGTATGTCTTTTACAGCAAAAGCTATATGGTGTATTCCCTCTCCTTTTTTCTCAATAAATTTTGCAATAGGACTATCGGGATTTGTGGCTTCCAAAAGCTCAATTTTACTCTCTCCACACTGAAAAAATGAAGTTGCCACTCCTTCACTAGCTACTTTTTCGGTTTTATAGGGTGGTTTTCCCAATAAAGCTTCATACACTTTATTTGCCTCTAATAGGCTCTTTACGGCTATCCCAATATGTTCTATTTTTTCCATAATTCTGTTTTGAAAGCTTCAAAAATACAAACTATATTCTATTGAATTTCTATAAGCTTGCCACTAGATTAACCGAAGCTACGGTTTTATGTTCTATTTTTGCAGTATGGAAGAAAGTAACAGACAAAAGAAAATAGCAAGCGTATTACAAAGCGATCTTGCAAATGTGCTACAAAATATGCTTCGCGAAGCAGGGCAAACAGGCATAATTATATCGGTGAGTAAGGTAGGTGTAACTACAGATCTTTCTATAGCAAAGGTATATGTAAGCATTTTTCCTGCAGATAAAGCAGCAGTAATTGTAGCAGAACTCAACAAAGTAAAACCTACAATAAAGCATCAGATTGCGCAACTTACAAAGCATCAATTACGCAAAATGCCCGATCTTACTTTTTTTAACGACGATTCTTTAGAATACATTGAAAAGATAGACAAAGCTGTAAAGGGTGAAGAAAACCCATTAAAAAACCCAGATTTACTTCCGAAAAGAAAAAAATCATAAGTTGAACTTTTCACTCTACATCGCCAAGCGGTATTTGTTTTCAAAAAGCAGTAATAATGCAATTAATATTATTACAGCTATTGCAGCTGTAGGTGTAGTTGTGGGTGCAATGTCTTTGTTTATAGTACTTTCGGGCTTTTCGGGCTTAAAAGATTTTAGCCTTCAGTTTACCAATGTTTTTGACAGTGATTTAAAAATACTTCCACAAAGCGGAAAAACAATAACACTAGCCAAAGCTCAAAAAGAACAATTAAAAAATCTTGAAGGTATAGCCGCTTTTTCAGAAATAATTGAAGAACGCGTTTTTCTTCACTACAAAAATAAAAACCACATAGCTTACATAAAAGGGGTAGATTCACTTTACAAAAATGTAACCCAGCTTGATAGTATTATGTATTATGGCGATTGGTTGGCGGCAGACCAAAATGAAGTGGTTGTAGGGCTTTCTACCGTTGCCAAATTATCTATGGGCGTACGCGATTACGGTTTTCCTTTAGAAATTTACGTGCCTAAACCAGGAACAGGACAACTCAATGCCTTAGACCCTACCAGTGCATTTAGCAAGGAAAATACGGTGGTTGCGGGCGTGTATCAAGTAAATGATGACCTAGACGCAAAATATGTTTTTACCGATTTAGCTTTTGCTAGAAATCTACTTTCATTAGACAGCACTAAAGTATCTTCTGTTGAAATAAAGCTTCAGCCAAATGCTTCTGAAGAAGCCATACGAAGCGATATTGAAAAAATATTTCCCGAAGGCGTGCTTCTTAAAAACCGAATTCAACAAAACGACGCTCTTTATAAAATGCTTAATACCGAAAATATTGCGGTGTATTTAATCTTTACCTTGGTTTTAATTATTGCGCTTTTTAATGTTGTGGGCTCTATTATTATGATGGTTTTAGACAAACGAAAAAACATAAAAACACTTTACAATATGGGCGCTTCCTTAAAAGAAATTAGACGTATCTTTTTTCTTCAGGGTACACTTATGAGTGTGATTGGTGGTTTAGTTGGAATTTTCTTGGGCGTTCTTGCCGTACTAGCACAACTTAAATTTGAATTTGTAGCAATAACTAGCACCTTGCCTTATCCCGTAAAATTAACACTAATTAATGTAGTAATTGTATTTATAACAATTACCGTTTTAGGGCTTATCGCTTCAAAAATTGCTTCCAGTAGAGTGCGAGAAAAATTGCTGGTTTAGCAATTAAACCACTAAATATTCTGGATTGGCACCTAAACTCACTAGGGCTTCACAAATTTCTTCAGTAAATTCTTTTGGGCCACATACATAAAAGCGCGCATCAAAATCGCCTATGGTTTCAAGTAGGTATTTACGGTCTATTCTACGTTCGCGAAAGCCAATAACTCCTTCTTTAGTGAATACATTTTTATAGGCAGGGCCTAGTATTCTAGATAATTCGTCGTGAAGTATAATATCGTCTTTGGTTTTATTAGAATACAAAAGCGCGAGGTTACGCAGGTTTCCACTTTCAAATAGGGCTCTAAAGATTGCGATAAATGGGGCGATTCCCGTACCGCCAGCTATAAAAATACCCGGCCCTTTGTATTGAATAGTTCCGCTAATCTTGTGAAGTAATAGTTCGTCACCTGCTTTTAGTTTTCCCATTTGCGCACTTACTCCTTCGTGCTCATCGTATATTTTAACGATAAGCTCTACAAAATCCCAATGTTGTAAGGAGGTAAAAGTGTAGGGCTTGGCTTTATCTTCCCATCCAGGAACATTTACAGAGATTAATCCCGATTGACCTGGGGTGTAGCTAAAATCTTTTGGCTTTTCTAGCACAATTCGTTTTACGTTGTGAGTGATATATTGGTTGCTAATTATTTTGAGTAGCTTCATATTTATAATTTGAGCATCAAAGTTAAAAAGGATTTATAAATAATTACACTTAAAAACTCATAATCATTCATGCAAATCTATAATCTCCAAACACATCCAAAGCTTCATCAAAAGCTTTAAAAACAGAAGCAGAATCATCACTAGTTACCATTTTCATACGGTATTCTTTAAAGTTAGGTATGCCTTTAAAATAGTTTGTATAATGACGGCGAGTTTTAAAGATATCGGCATTTCACTTTTTAATTATTTAACAAAAGATAGTGTAAAACGCTAATAAATCAATTTTTTAACTAATCTATTAGGATTATCGTATATAATATTATATTTTTAAAAATCCTAGCTTCCCAGAAAGTGTAAAATTTAACCATTAATTCTTTATGTTATGAGTAAAAATTCTCCCCCCCCCTTTCACTCGTATTTGAGAAAATGGATTTTTGCCTTTTTGTTAATAATGACCAGTTTTGGTTACCAGAAGGTGCAAAACTTCATCTTTACACTCAAGACAAAACCCAAATGTTGGGTGCGTTTACCTCAGAAAATAACAGAGGCACAAACAATAATCCTAGCAAATTTACTACGGGTTTATTGTTTGACGAAAGCATTATATTAGAACTTTATGAGCCAAAAAATGTTGAAAATTTATCTGTACTCTCAATTGATAAGGTGGTTCAGGGTTACATAGAGTTGAGTCAATTGGCAAGTGCAGCAAATGGTTATGGTGATTCTGGGCCCTGTCAAGTAAATGTAAACTGCATTGAAGGGCAAAATTGGCAAGATGAGAAAAAAGGCGTGGCCATGATTTTGGTCAATGGTTCTAGGGTTTGTACAGGCTCTCTTGTAAATAATACCGAAGCTGATTTCAAGCCATATTTTTTAACAGCCAATCATTGTATAGGAAGTTTGGACGCAAATGGCAATACTGATGCTTCGCATTATTCATTTTATTGGAATTACGAAAGTAACAGTTGCAATAATTCGTTTAATTATGTGCCCAATGCTACGTCTGGGGCAACTCTTAAAGCTAATAACCCCTATTCTGATTTTGCACTTTTCGAGCTCACTGAATCCCCACTAAATAGTAATATTGATGTGTACTTTAATGGTTGGGATAGAACTATAACCCCTGGTCAAACTGGTGCTGGTATACATCACCCAAGAGGCGATTTTAAAAAAATTTCTACACATTATATGGTGCCTACACAAGGGCAGAATCCAAACCCGAATGCAAGCTGGAGGATAAATTGGATTGCAACACAAAATGGACATTCGGTTACCGAACCAGGATCATCTGGATCTCCTTTGTTTTCATATAATCATAGAATAATTGGGCAATTATGGGGAGGAAATACTGAATTCTGTAACAATCCAGGAGATGCCCACTCAGATTATGGAAAATTTAATTATTCTTGGGTCGGTAATAGTCCTCAACGTAGATTAAAAGATTGGTTGGATCCAAATAATATAAATCCACTATTTGTAGACGGCCTTAAAGTAATTGATGTCGTGACACCAGAAAATTTGGTCTGTGCAAATAGTGCTACTACATTTACAATACAAAATGCTGCTCCACCATATAACTGGACATCATCTACTAATATTACAATAAGCCCGCCAACTAACGGAAGTACAATAACAGCACAAGCATATAATTCTAATACAAGAGCACCTGGATTTGTCCAAGTAACCCACGCAACGGGCACTGAAACTATAAATGTTTGGGTAGGAAAACCATTAGTTAGTGTTTTGCTGACCCCAGATATAAGTGTTCCAGAAAAATTTGTGTTTGTAGATTTGGTAAATAGTAATTATGCTCCAGAGCTTCAAGAAGTAACGAATGCTAATTGGCAAAAAACTGGAGGCACCGGTTTTCTCCATCAATTTGGTTTATTTGATGGAATGGGTCACGGTAGTGCAGTTCATCCTTGGATTGTTAACGTTAGTATAGAACTAACAAACTCCTGTGGCACCACCACCAATATATTCGATATTGCCCCTCCAGCACCCCCCTTGGAAAGTGTCGTCCCTATTCCCAATTCTACAGACGAACAATTTAGTTTGGATTTTTCTAACTTACCTTTAGATACATATTATATTATAGTTTACGATCAATATTCAAATATTCATTATTCGGGTGAAAATTCAAATACCGAAAAAACTATAGAGACACTAATATTCCAGAAGGTCTATATATTATACAAATATATGATTCGCAAGGAAACATGACCACCAAAAATCTTATTGTTGACCATTAAAAACAAACATTATGAAAAAAGCAATTCTATTTTTAATAATCTTCGCCTCATTGCTAGGCTGTAGTTCTGAAAAAGATGATACTCAAAATAATAAATTATTTGGAAATTGGAAACTTGAAGCCTTTGTAAACGAAACTAATGAAACAATTTTGACAGCAGATGATTTCGAAAATTCCAATGAAATAAACATTGATTTTAAAGAAAATAATAAATTTGAAGGCTATACTGGTATAAACGATTTTCTTGGAAATTATTTCATGAAAACAAAGGAATTATTAATTTTTAATGATGTTAATTTATCATTTGTTAGCGAAAATGATTGGGGTAATTTATTTTTTGATTCTCTTTATTTAAATTATAATGTGACAACAAGCAATTACGAAAATAATATCAAACTTTCAGATAACATTTTAAAACTATATTATTCAGAAAATGAATATATGAGGTTTGAAAAAATGTAATGTTATAAACGATATAATTCAAAAACCTTCTTCTCCAAAAGAAGGTTTTTTTATTAACAAGAATTAAGCAAACTCATAATCGCTATACTTCGACTAGGTTCAGCAGCCTTAAACAAACTCATAATCACCAAAAGTCTCCAAAGCTTCATCAAAAGCTTTAAAAACAGAAGCAGAATCATCGCTAGTTACCATTTTCATACGGTATTCTTTAAAGTTTGGGATGCCTTTAAAATAGTTGGTATAATGGCGGCGAGTTTCAAATACGCCTAGGGTTTCGCCTTTCCAGTCTATGGCCATTTGTAAATGGCGTCTAGCGGCTTCTACACGTTCTTGCATAGAAGGTGGCGCTAAGTGTTCTCCGGTTTTAAAATAGTGTTTTACTTCTTTAAAAAACCAAGGATAGCCAATACTAGCACGACCAATCATAGCGCCGTCTAGACCGTATTTATCGCGCATTTCCATGGCTTTTTCGGGCGTATCTACATCGCCATTGCCAAAGACAGGTATATGCATACGCGGGTTGTTTTTAACTTCTGCAATAGGTCTCCAGTCTGCTTCGCCTTTATACATTTGCGCACGAGTACGGCCGTGTATAGAAATTGCTTGGCAACCTACATCTTGCAAGCGTTCTGCAACCTCAACAATTTTTATAGAATCGTGGTCCCAGCCCAAACGCGTTTTTACAGTAATGGGAAGCTTGGTGTGCTTTACCATCGCTTCGGTAAGGCTTACCATAAGGTCTATGTCTTTTAAAATACCCGCACCGGCACCTTTTGAAACTACTTTTTTTACGGGACAGCCAAAGTTAATATCGATGATGTCTGGATTGCTAGCTTCAACTATTTCTACACTTCGCAGCATAGATTCTAAAACAGCACCAAAAATTTGAATCCCTACGGGGCGTTCTTTTTCGTATATATCTAGTTTCATCACGCTTTTTGCGGCATCGCGAATAAGCCCTTCAGAAGAGATAAATTCAGTAAAAACTACATCTGCACCCTGCTCCTTGCACAATGCGCGGAAAGGCGGGTCGCTTACATCTTCCATAGGTGCGAGCAGCAATGGAAAATCGGGCAATTGTATGTTTGCTATTTTTGGCAATTCTTTTGTTTTAGAACTGCAAAAGTAGTAAATATCAAGATACTGTAGTTTTAAAATAAGATTGATTAAAATAAAGGAAGTTACTTGCTATTAAGCCTGTCTTTCTCTTCAGTTTCTATTTTCTTGTTATTGTCTCGCAATCGGGCATTTCCAAAGTTGTATTTAAAGCCTATACGCAGTAGTCTGCTTTCTATATTTGCCTTAAAGTAATTGTCCTGATTGTAATAATTTGCTGTGGAGGCGACCTTATTTAACTGATCAAAAATATCGTCTACGCCCAGGCTAAGACTTGCGCGTTTGCCCCAAAGCTGCTTCCTAAGTGAAAGATTAATATAGTTTTGGTTTTTAAAAAACCTATTGCCAAAAACAAAATTTGAAATATAAACCCCTGTTATGTCGGCAGTAAGAGAGCGATCTTTAGAGAGCTTTAGGTTATTGGTTAAGAAAATGTATTGCCCAAAGGTGTCATTCGTATATTTTTCTTGAGCGCTTTGCAAGGCATAAAACTCGTTTGCTAAGTAAAAGCTAGAGGTGTTAATATGCATCCACCACCAAGGAGTGAGCGAGTTAAAATAAGTGATATCAAAAGCGTATTGGTAGCTTTTTATCATATTGGCATCTATGCTATTTAAGGTGCTATGGGCATTGTCTTGTAACATTAAAAGGTCTAGACTGTTTTCAATATTTTGATAATAAAACTCGAAAAACAATTTGCCTTTATGGTCTATAGTTAGTGTTATTCTATCTTCAATGGCAGGAACTAAATACGGGTTTCCACCGGAATAATTGTGTTCTGTAATAAAATATTTAAACGGATTTAAGCTCTGGTAGCGGGGCCTTTCTATACTTCTTCCGTAGCTTAAGCCTATACCGTTGTTGTCGTTTATAGTGTAATGAAAAGATGCCGATGGAAAAAGGTCAAAATAGGTTTGGGTGTTTATTTGGCCTAAAGAGTTAGAAATAGCATCAACTTCGGTATATTCTGCACGCAATCCTGCGCTTAGGCTCCATTTTTCCCATTCTTTTTCAAAATTTACATAATCTGCATAAATATTTTCTTTGTAATTAAAATCGTCTGAAAGTCCCGTATTTAAGTGGTTTATTCCATTATCAATATTAAAATAGTGCAATTTACTTTGGGTATCTATATTGCTAAACTTAACACCTGCATCTAGTGTTCCACCCCATAGGTTTGCAGCATAATCTACTTGCGCTGTAAATATGTTGCTATTTTGCTTTGAAGTCGTTGAAAAACTAGTGTCTTTTATAAAGTCGCCAGTAGCTAAAAAATAATCTGAACTTACTCTTTGTTCTTGGTTAGTATCGTAATAGATATAATTTGCCGAAGCAGCCAGCGTTGCGCCATTGTCGTTTAATGTACGATTATAATCCAAGGCAAAAGTGAGGTTGTTTTTATCAAAATCTACATAACTTAAAGTAGTAATCGTTGAGTCCAACTCTCGTTGCTGATTATAAATTAATGAATTGCCATTGTTGTTGTAATGAACATTGGGTGAAAGCGAAAAATTTGAGGTAAAACTGATACTATTTTTAGTGTCGAGCGTAAAATCTAACACTACATTACCATTGTGATTATCATTATCTGTGGTACGGTTAAAATCGGTCTCCCAAAAAGATTTAGTCGAAGTTTCATCTGCTTGAAAAAAATGTATATAATTAAAGTCTTCCTTATATTCTTTTCGGGTACTATAGGCATAACTAGCGTACACATTTAGCCAGTTATTTTTGTAGAAATGTGACGTGCCAAAATTGTATTTAGGATAAATACCCTGTTCATAAGTAGTAAAAACAGTGCCTTTATAGCCTATAGAAATAGTTTTTGAAGTTATAATATTAAGTACAGTACCAGCTTCGGCATCGTATTTTGAAGAAGGGTTCGTTATAACTTCTATTGATTTAATTAGGGAAGCATCTGTATTTTGCAAAAGGCTAAAAACTTCTGATGTAGATAAATAAACTCTTTTATTGTTTATAAAAATAAGGGGGGTTGATAGTTTTACTTGTACCTTATCTGATGAGACTATCACACCTGGGGTTTTTTTTAGAAGGTCTATTGTATTTCCTACAGAAAATGAAGTGTTTTCAACTTCAAAAACCAGTTTTCCAGGGGTTTTCTTAATGGTTGGTAATTGTGTAGTTACAACAGTTTCGTCAAGCATTTCGGGGCTTTCTTTTAAAAATACATTTCCAATATCTTTAGAAGCCGTTAGCGCAAGATTTTGTTGAAACTCATCAAAACCTAAATAGCTAAATTTTAATGTATAGTTGCCAGAAGTTAATCCATTAAGAAGAAATGATCCATCTTCATCTGTAGTGGTTCCTTTTATAAGGTCATCACTATCAGCCTTATAAAGCAACACATTTACAAAAGAAAGTGTAGTTTGTTCCGCATTGAGAACCTTACCAAATATTTCAAGATCCTGTGCAAAAAGGATGCTGCTGGTAAAGCACCACAAAATAATTGAAAGCTTTAATTTCATAAGTAGGTTTTGAGGATTCCTTAATTCTAAACATTAATCGGGGGAGAAAAATATTTAAGGGGCCTTGAATACTCAACTTAAGGTATACAAATATGTTAAAAATTTATTAAATAAAAACACCTATTAAGTAAATATTTGAACTGTTATAAAGTAAATACATTAAATCACTCTTTTAAGCTATATTTGCAACTCATAGCACGAGAAGGAAAATTTATGAAGAATATCCGCAATTTTTGCATTATAGCCCACATTGACCACGGAAAAAGCACCTTGGCAGATCGCCTATTAGATGCTACTGGTACTGTAACCGAGCGCGAAAAACAAGCCCAATTACTAGATAATATGGATTTGGAACGTGAACGCGGCATTACCATTAAGAGTCACGCCATACAAATGGACTATGTATACAAAGGCGAAAAATACACTTTAAACCTAATTGATACTCCGGGTCACGTAGATTTTTCGTACGAGGTTTCCCGTTCTATTGCTGCTTGTGAAGGGGCTTTGCTTATAGTAGATGCAGCACAAAGTATACAGGCGCAAACCATTAGTAATCTTTATCTAGCTTTAGAAAACGATTTGGAAATTATTCCAGTCTTAAATAAAGTAGATCTTCCCTCTGCAAATGTAGAAGAAGTAACAGACGATATAGTAGATCTTTTAGGTTGTGAAGCCGAAGAAGTGATTCCCGCAAGTGCAAAAACGGGTATAGGTATTGAAGAAATATTAAGCGCTATCATTGAGCGTATTCCGCCGCCAACAGGAAATCCTGATGAATCATTACAAGCATTGATTTTTGATTCGGTTTACAACCCATTTAGAGGGGTTGAAACCTATTTTAGAGTACTTAATGGCGAAATTAGAAAAGGACAGCACATAAAATTTATGGCTACCGGAAAAAGCTATTTTGCAGATGAAGTAGGAACCTTAAGGTTGAAACAATTTCCTAGAGACGTTATTAAAACTGGCGATGTAGGTTATCTAATTACAGGTATAAAAGAAGCTAAGGAAGTAAAAGTGGGTGATACCATTACAGATTCTAAAAGCCCAACTGTAAATATGATTGAAGGTTTTGAAGACGTAAAACCAATGGTATTTGCCGGTATCTATCCTGTAGATACAGAAGATTATGAAGAGTTGAGAAACTCTATGGAAAAGCTTCAGTTAAACGATGCTTCTCTAATATTTGTTCCTGAAAGTTCTGCGGCTCTTGGTTTTGGCTTTAGATGTGGTTTCTTAGGAATGCTTCACTTAGAAATTATTCAAGAAAGGCTAGAGCGCGAATTTGATATGACGGTAATTACCACCGTTCCTAACGTTTCTTATTTCGCATATACAAATAAGGAACCAGATGTTGCTGTTTTAGTTAACAACCCTTCAGACTTGCCAGACCCTTCATTTTTAAACAGAGTAGAAGAGCCTTTTATTAAAGCTACTATCATTACAAAATCAGATTTTGTGGGTTCTGTTATGTCACTTTGTATTGAAAAAAGAGGTGAAATTACCAACCAAACTTACCTTACCACAGAAAGAGTAGAGCTTACTTTTGATATGCCTTTAGCAGAAATTGTTTTCGACTTTTACGATAGGTTAAAAACCGTTTCTAAAGGCTATGCGTCATTTGATTATTCGCCAATAGGAATGCGCGTGTCGCATCTAGTAAAAGTAGATGTTTTATTAAACGGAAACATAGTAGATGCACTTTCGGCTTTATTACACCGCGATAATGCCTACGATATAGGTAAGAAAATATGCGAAAAACTGCGTCAGCTTATACCAAGACAGCAATTTGATATTCCAATACAAGCGGCAATTGGCGCAAAAATCATTGCGCGCGAAACTGTAAAAGCATTGCGTAAAGATGTAACCGCAAAATGTTACGGAGGTGATATTTCGCGAAAGCGTAAACTTTTAGAAAAGCAGAAAAAAGGTAAAAAACGTATGCGTCAAGTAGGGAATGTAGAAATTCCACAAGAAGCTTTTATGGCGGTGCTTAAGCTGAATGATTAATTTTTTGTATTTTTAGTAGAAAGAATAAGAAGATGAAAAAAGATAACCTCATTGAGGAAACGCTCAACACTCTTTCTAAACTTCCAAAAGAGAAAATAACTGCTATAGCTGAATATGCTGCATTTTTACTTTCAAAATACGAAGAAGAACAATTGCAGAAAGGAATGGAAAACCTAATGGAAAATTCAACTTCTTTTGATTTCTTGAAGGAAGATGAGGCTAACTATACACTTAAAGATATTAAAGAAAAGTATTGATGAAAAAAGGAGATATAGTACTTATACGATTTCCTTTTACAGATTTGTCAGGTTCAAAAATAGACCAGCCCTTATTTTGGTCAGTAAACAATCTGATGTTGTCGTCGCATTTATAACATCAAATATTACTCTTGTTAATCAACTAGACATTGTACTTAAACCTACTTCAGAAACCGGATTAAAACAAATTTCTGCTTTAAAGGTTTCCAAAATTGCAACCTTAGACAAATCTCTTGTTTTAGGAAAAATAGGACAACTAAATACTTCTGATATTTTGAAAGTGAATAAAAGTATTTCTTCTTTGTTTCAACTTAATCCCTAAACACACAAATAACTAGACAAAAAGGTAAAAAACCTATGCGTCAAGTGGGGAATGTAGAAATTCCACAAGAAGCTTTTATGGCGGTGCTTAAGCTGAATGATTAATTTATAAGCTTAATTTCCACAACTAGCGCCAGCTGCTATTAAATCTGCAATATAGGTTTCGTAAGGAATTTCGGTGTTTTGACCGTTTACAGAGGCATTGCCATCATTTCTTTCGCATACCTCAAAATCTGTTGTTTGTGTAGAAGAGCAAGTGGTACAGCTACCACCTTCATCTTTTTTACAAGAGATGATAACTACAGAGCAAAGAAACGCTATACCAATAAAATATTTTTTCATGAAAAAAGTGTTTTTATAAAAACGGTTTTATACCAAAGATATTTTTAAGACTGATCTACTTTTTCTGAACGCATAGCACTTGTTACATCTTCTAAATCCATTGGTTTGCCTAAATAAACCAAGCTGCTGCCTACTTCTACTTCTAGTTCTGCTGGGGCTGTAATTAAATCTAAATAGCCGTTAGGACGCTTTAGAAAAAGCGGAATCGCATTTTCATTGTCAATAATTATATTTAACACCTGCAAAAACTTGTTCTGATTCTCTACAGCAATCTCTTGTATAGAAGGGTAATCTTGTGCTACTTCGGTAAAACGAATAAAGTCGTGTGTATACGAAAACAATTCTTTTACAGCTATATTCTGACGATTGCGCATCTCATCAGAAGTCATTAGTCTAAAAGTTCCATTTTCGCCAAAATACTTTTCAAACCTGTTAATGGCTTGTTTGTTAATTTCATCACTACCCGTCATAGCAAGTAAATACCCTACGTCGTTAAGTTCTATATTATCTGAAAGATCGTCAGAATATATATTTGCGGTAATAGCTTCAAGGCCTAATTCTTTAGTCTTGTTAACATTTAGTCTATTTGAGTCTAATAAAACTACGTGTCTGCCATTTTTTTGAAGGTAAGAAGCTATCAATCTAGATACTTTTGAAGCCCCAACAATTAAGATACCGTCAGATTTTTTTAGAAAAACACCCACAGCAGAAGCAAAAGGTCTCGCTGTAGTAGCGTTTAATAAAACGGTTACTAATACAAGCGAAAAAACTAAAGGTGTAATATACTCTGCTCCTGGTTCACCTTTTAAAACAAGTTTAGTTCCAAAAAGCGAAGCTATACCTGCAGCTACTATTCCTCGTGGTCCTACCCAACTTATAAAAATCTTTTCATTGGTCTTGAGGGAAGATTTATAAGTGCTCAAAAAGACGCCAAGCGGTCTGAGAATAAAGATAATAACAGCCATTAATATTGCTGTTTTCCAATTGTAAACCAGCATTAAATCTTCCAGGTTTATATTTGCAGCGAGCAATATAAACAGTATCGAAATTAAAAGAACGCTTAAAGACTCTTTAAAATACAGCAGTTCCTTTAAATTAGGAAGGTCGCTATTTCCTAAAAACATCCCCATTACAACTACAGAAAGCAGTCCAGATTCGTGTGCAAAGACATCACTTTCCACAAAAATTAACAAGACCACAGACAAGGAAACAACATTTAAGAGATAGTGAGGAATAAATTTCTTTTTTATGGCGAAATAAAGGGCATAGCCTCCAGAAATTCCAAAAGCAAAACCTATTAAAATAATTTTACCAAATTCTAAAATAGCCTGTTTGGTATAACCGCTATCGTGTTCTACGCTTATAAACTCAAATACCAATACCGCCACTAAAGCACCAATGGGGTCTATTAGTATTCCCTCCCATTTTAGCACAGCCGAAACATCCTTTTTTAAAGGTATATTTCTAAGTATAGGTGTTATTACAGTGGGGCCAGTAACAATTATTAAACCAGCAAAAAGAAAAGAAATTTTCCAGCTTAACCCAAAAACATAATAGGCAGCAACACCAGCACCAAAAAAGGTAATGATAGAGCCCAAACTTATAAGCTTAAAAATTACAGGGCCTACTTTAGAAATTTCTCCGCGTTTAAGTGTTAATCCTCCCTCAAAGAGGATGATACCAATAGCTAAGGAGACAAAATAAAAGAGATTTTCTCCCGGAAATAGACCTCTTCCATTTTCGTAAATAGGTTGGATCCATTTTGCGCCATCCTCAGAAAGTAGTGTGGATATAGGGCCTACAAAAAGGCCTATCAATATTAAAGGTAAAATGGCGGGTATCTTAAATTTCCATGCAACCCATTGGGCTAATATTCCTAAAATTATAATACCGGCTAGTTCTAACATTCAGTTGGGTTTTGGGCGAATTTAAACATATTTAAATTCCTTTATTAATAAATGATTTGTTAAAAATAGTATAATTAATTTATACTTCTCAATTAGGAGTGTAACGCTTTTATTATTTTGCGACACATTATCTTTAAACTATGAAGTTATATCCTATAGAAGCTGGAAATTTTAAACTAGATGGTGGCGCTATGTTTGGCGTTGTGCCAAAACCCCTCTGGAATAGAACTAACCCAGCAGACCAAAATAATATGATAGACATTGCCGCGCGCTGTCTACTAATAGAAAATGGCAACAGACTAACCCTAATTGATACGGGTATGGGTAATAAGCAAAGTGAAAAATTCTTTGGTTATTATTACCGTTGGGGCGATCATTCTATAGACGCATCCTTAAAAAAATACGGTTTTCACCGCGACGATATCACAGATGTCTTTATGACCCACTTACACTTTGACCATTGCGGCGGAAGTGTACAGTGGAACAAAGACCGTACTGCTTACGAACCCGCTTTTAAAAACGCAACTTTCTGGAGTAATAAAGCGCATTGGCAATGGGCTACAGAACCTAATAGAAGGGAACAAGCATCATTCTTAACAGAAAATATTATCCCAATGCAGGAAAGTGGGCAATTAAAATTTGTAGCAGACCCCAAGTCTGATTTTGCCGAGGCAAATGAGTTAGATTTTGGAATTCTTTTTGTTGATGGGCATACAGACAAACAAATGATTCCACATATAAACTACAAGGGGAAAAAACTTGTTTTTATGGCAGATTTACTACCAACAGCGGGTCATTTACCACTTCCCTTTGTAATGGGTTATGATACTAGACCTTTATTAACACTTCCAGAAAAGGAGAAATTTTTAAACAAGGCGGCAGAAAATAATTTTTACCTCTTTTTGGAACACGACGCTCACAACCCAATTATAACCGTTAAAAAGACAGACAAAGGCGTTCGTCTTAACGAAACTATATCACTCAACGAATTTTTTAACTAACATATAATTCAACCATGAAAATTTTTAAAATCACTCTCTTTTCAGTTGCTATGTCGGCTGTTTTAGCAAGCTGCGGTAGTGGAGCGGCAATAGTTGCCACCCCAATTCAAAATATAGACGCCAACCCTTTAAAAATAACACCCCTTACTGATGCTCAACTTAAAAATTGGCCAGCAAAAGACTTGGTAAACGATACCATTCCAGGGATGAGTGTGGATAAAGCCTATAGCGAGATTATAAAAAACCGCAAAGGCGAAACTGTAATTGTAGGAGTTATAGATAGCGGTGTAGATATAGAACACGAAGATCTTAAAAATGTTCTTTGGACCAACCCAGGCGAAATTGCTGGAAACGGAATAGACGATGATAAAAACGGCTATATAGATGATATGCACGGTTGGAATTTCTTGGGAGATATTGTTGGCGAAAACATGGAATATGTGCGTATAATCAGAAAATTGAAGCCAAAATATGAAGGTAAAAGCGAATCTTCAATAAGCGCTGCAGACAGAGAAGAGTTTGCTGTTTACCAAAAAGCAGTTGCAGAATACGAAAAAGAATCTACAGAGATAACTACAAACAAAGCGCGTTACGACCAGATTCTTGCTCAGTTAAAGCCTACGCACCAAGCAATGGCAACAAAACTTGGAAAAGAAGATTATACTAAAGAAGATCTAGCTGCTATAGAAAATCCATCTTCAGAAGAACAACAACAAATGGCAATGCTTAATCAAATGCTAAATTTTGCAGATACTGTTCCTGAAGTAATTAAGGAATTAGAAGGTGGTGTTAAATATTTTAATGGAAGACTGGAAGATAACTTTAATATGACCAAAGACTTCCGAAGCGTATTAGGTGATAACCCAGAGGATATTACAGATGCATACTACGGAGACAACAATGTAGCTGGACCAGACCCTACAAAAGAAAACGTAAAACACGGAACGCATGTTGCTGGTATCATTGCTGCAGAACGCAACAACGGTATTGGAATGGATGGAGTTGCAAAAAATGTACAAATTATGGCTGTACGTGCTGTGCCAGACGGTGATGAGTACGACAAAGACATTGCTTTAGCAATTAGATATGCTGTAGATAATGGTGCAAAAGTGTTAAACACTAGTTTTGGTAAATACTACTCACCACATGCAGATTGGGTGTATGACGCTATTAAATACGCTGCTTCAAAAGATGTTTTAATTGTGAATGCTGCCGGAAATGACGGTTTAGACCTAGATACTGTAAACGTTTATCCTAATGACCAAGTAGACAATAGTTCAGAGATATCTGACACCTTTTTAACTGTAGGAGCACTAAACTACAAATACGGAAGTGAAGTAGTTGCAAACTTTTCAAACTACGGTAAAACAAATGTTGATGTATTTGCTCCTGGTGTAAAAATATGGGCTACAACACCCTTAAACACTTATGAGTTTTTACAAGGAACCTCAATGGCCGCTCCAGAAGTTGCGGGTGTTGCAGCAATGATTCGTTCGTATTACCCAAAGCTTTCAGCAAAACAAGTAAAGCAAATATTAATGGATAGTGGTCTTACATTTAACACTCAAGTGGTTTTAGGTGGCGAAGCTTCAAATACTGAATCTTTTGCAAACATTTCAAAATCTGGGAAAATGGTAAACATGTACAACGCCCTGATTATGGCCGATAAAATGTCTAAATAATGAAGTATCTTTTAAACAGTTTCTTTTTAACAGCACTATTTTTTTCGGCTTATGGCCAAAATAACACCAGTTATTGGCAACAAGAAGTAGATTATAAGATGAACGTTCAGATGGACGTTGAAAACTTTCAGTATAAAGGCACTCAGGAGTTAAAATACACAAACAACTCGCCAGATACTTTGAAAAAAGTTTTCTATCACTTGTATTTTAATGCTTTTCAGCCGGGTAGTGAAATGGACATACGCTCGCGTACTATTGCAGACCCAGATAGTAGGGTAACAGACAGAATTTCTAAACTTTCGCCTTCAGAAATAGGCTATATAAAACCAAGCTTGTTTAACCAAGACGGTAAAACTGCAAGCTATACTATTAAAGGTACGGTGATGGAAGTTATACTTAACACTCCTATTTTACCTGGTGAAAGCACAGTGTTTACCATGGAATGGGATGCTCAAGTACCCTCACAAATTCGCCGTTCAGGTAGAGAGAGTTCGGAAGGAGTTGCTTTAACGATGACTCAATGGTATCCTAAACTTGCAGAATACGATTTTGAAGGTTGGCATGCAGACCCTTATATTGCGCGTGAGTTTCACGGCGTTTGGGGCGATTTTGACGTTACTATAACCATAGATGCCAATTATACCATTGGCGGCACTGGATATCTTCAAAACCCTGCTGAAGTAGGTCATGGATATACATTGCCAGGACAAAAACCGATGAAACCTAAAAAAGGGAAATACACTTGGCACTTTTTAGCACCAGACGTACACGATTTTGCTTGGGCTGCAGACGATAATTATGTACACGATACCTATCAAGGTCCAAACGGTGTTACCCTTCACTTCTTTTATAAAAACGACCCTGAAATAGCTGAAAATTGGAAAAACTTACAACCCAAAACAGCCGAATTAATGGCGTTTTTTAATGAGCAAGTAGGAGATTATCCGTACGAGCAATACTCCGTAATACAAGGAGGTGACGGTGGTATGGAGTACGCTATGTGTACTATGATTACCGGTAAAAGAAAGTTTGGTAGTTTAGTAGGGGTTACCTCCCATGAACTTGCACACTCTTGGTTTCAGTTTGTGCTAGCAACAAACGAAAGTAAACACGAGTGGATGGATGAAGGATTTACCTCCTATATCTCTAATGAAGCTATGAACTTAGTGATGAATGAAGAGAAACCAAACCCACATTCAGGCTCGTATAGAAGTTATTTTTATATGGCTACAAGTGGCGCAGAACAACCGCTAAGCACACATGCCGATAGGTATGCAAGCAATCGTTCGTACGGTATAAATGCTTACAGTAAAGGGGCGGTTTTCTTAACACAATTAGGCTATGTTATTGGCCCAGAAAACCTTTCAAAAACACTGAAACGTTATTATTCAGATTTTAAGTTTAAGCACCCTACGCCTAACGATTTTATTAGAACTGCAGAAAAGGTATCTGGTTTTGAACTCGATTGGTATTTAATGGATTGGACGCAAACCACAAATACTATAGATTACGCAGTAAACACTGTAGAAAAAGAAGGCGAAAACACTAAGGTTACCCTAGAACGAATAGGATTAATGCCAATGCCTATAGATCTTTATGTTACTTATGAAGATGGTTCGCAAGAGTTATTTTACATTCCTTTGCGAATGATGTGGGGCGAAAAACCAAATCCGTTTACAGATTTAAATAGAACTGTTTTAAACGATTGGGCTTGGGCAAATCCTAATTACACTTTTGAAATTACAAACGGAAAAACTGTAAAAAATATGATGATAGATGCTACGCGTAGAATGGCAGATATTAATCAGGAAAACAACTTATGGGAAGCACCATAAATACATTGATTAAGAAAATTTAAAAATAGACCTCAAAGGGAATAAAAACCTTTGAGGTCTTTCTTTTTATATATTTACACCGTGAACACAAAATTTCCACAACGCCAAAAACTAAAAAGCTCCAAAACAATAGAAAAATTGTTTTTGGAGGGAAAAACACTTTCTAAATTTCCTGTAAAAGTATTTTTTCTCCCTTCAGACAAGCCAGAAGAAAACCGTGCTGCTTTTGCTGTTCCTAAGCGTAATTTTAAATTGGCCGTAGACCGCAACCGTGTAAAAAGACAACTTCGCGAAGCCTACAGGCTCAACAAAAATGTACTTGAAGAAATTCACGGCAAGAATTTTGTAATGCTATTTCTTTATTTAGGAAAAGTTAAACCGCAGTATGAAGTGCTAGATAAAGCTGTGCTAAAGCTGCTTAAAAAATTACGGGATGAAAACAGTTAGTTTTTTAATATGTCTTTTTTTTATGGCCTGTTCGCAGGAAAATTCTTCAAAAAGATTTGAGTCTGATGCCGATTATAGTGTACAAATGGTGCCTCCACCACCTGCAGCAGAGGTTGCAGATTATATTGATCCGCCTTCAGAAGAACAAAAAATAATAAAAACTGCACAGCTGGTTTTTGAAACTAAAGATGTAGAAGAGACGCATAAAAAAATGCTTCAGCTTACTGCCCAAAACAAGGGGTTTGTGCAACGCGATAACAGCGGAAAAGACTATAACCGTATTTATAAAAATTTAAGCATTCGCATACCAACGGGAAATTTCCAGTCCTTTATTAACAGTATTTCTGAAGGTGTAGCATATTTTGACCAACGAACTATTAACAGGCAAGATGTTTCGGAAGAGTTTATAGACCTTCAAGCGCGTTTAAAAGCTAAACGCCTTTTAGAAGACCGTTATTTAGAGTTGCTAAAAAAGGCAAATACCGTTAAAGAAATGCTTGAAATAGAGCGAGAGCTTTCAAACATACGTGAAGAAATAGAAGCAAAACAGGGTAGGTTAGAGTACCTTCAAAATCAGGTTTCTATGAGTACGGTAACCATTGAATTCTATAAAACTACCGCTCAAACTGGCATCACCCAGTCTTACGGTCAAAAAATGAAAAATGCTTTACAAGGCGGATGGAACGGAATATCTATGTTTTTCTTAGGGATACTCTACCTTTGGCCTTTAATACTTATAGCAATTTGTATTAGTATAGTAATTCGTATCTTTCTGAAGCGAAGAAAAAGAAAACAATAAAAAAGTTATTAGATAGTTGAATTACTGGGCTATTTCGGTAAAAACCTCCATAAAATAACTCATTAATAAAAATAATGATGAAAAAAAGAATTGTAATATCTATTGTGGCCATTGGTATATTTTTTACCACGGTAAGTTTTAAACGCGACTTTTTTGAAATTGCGAAACAGATAGAAATATTTACAACGCTTTTTAAAGAATTGAACATGAATTACGTAGATGAAGTAACACCCGCTACACTCATGGACAAGGCTATAAAGGGCATGTTAGCAGATTTAGACCCCTACACTGTTTATTGGAACGAACAACAGGTAGAAGACGCCAAAATTAATAATTCTGGTATGTATACTGGTATTGGGGCGACAGCACAAAACAGAGATGGAAAAATTATAATTGTAGAACCTTATGAAGGCTACCCCGCAGATAAAGCAGGTTTAAAAGCTGGCGATGAACTGATAAAAATAGGAAATGTAACCATAGCCGATTTAGACGATGATGCTGGCGAATTACTTAAAGGCGCACCAGGATCTAAAGTAGAAGTAACCTATTTACGCCAAGGAAAAACCGCTACAGCTACTATAGAACGCGATGCTGTAGATATTAAAGCGGTGCCCTACTACAAATTACTCAATAACAATATTGGCTATATTGTGCTTTCACAGTTTAACCGAAAAACAACTGTAGAAACTAAGGCTGCGCTAGTAGATTTAAAATCGCAAGGCGCAGAGAAAATAATACTGGACCTACGTGGCAATCCTGGTGGTTTGTTAACTGAAGCAATAAACATAGTTAATCTATTTGTTGATAAAGGCGAAGTTATCACCACCACAAAATCTGTAATTGAAAAGTACAACCAAGTTTACAAAACCAAATTCGACCCTGTAGATAAAGAAATTCCATTAGTGGTTTTAGTAAACGGTAGAAGTGCCTCCGCCAGCGAGATTGTTTCAGGCGGTTTACAGGATTTAGATCGCGCTGTGGTAGTTGGTGCTCGAAGCTTTGGTAAAGGGCTTGTACAACGCCCTAAAAAGCTAACTTATGGCACGCAACTTAAGGTTACTATCTCTCGCTATTACACACCAAGCGGACGCTGTATACAAGCATTAGATTACTGGCATCGCGATGAAAATGGCGACCCAATTAGAAAAGATGTTAAAGAATACAACGCTTTTAAAACAAAAGGAGGTAGAACCGTTTATGACGGCGGTGGTATTTTGCCAGATGTACAACTAGAATCTGGCGTTTATAGCCCTATTACCACTGCATTGCTAAAAGATAACGCAATTTTTGACTACGCTACAAAATATTATTACAGTCATCAAATGACAGATTGGAAGGATTTTAAATTTGGTGAAGCCGATTTTCAAGATTTTTTAAACTTTTTAAAGCAAAGCAATTTTGAATACGAAACCGAAACCGAAAAGAAATTCGCTGAAGCCTTAAAAATTTCGGAAGAAGATGATTTAAACAAAGATATTTCATCTAGTTATAACCAACTTATGGCGGCTATAGACAGTGCTAAAGAAAAGGCTATAGTAGACAAAAAAATAGAAATAGAATCCTTGTTAACCGATGAAATTTTGAAGCGTTATTTTTATCGTGAAGGTTTATACAATTATCAAATTGAGCACAATCCAGAGATTTTGGAAGCGGTTGCTGTATTAAATGATGAGGCTAGGTATCGCAAGATATTGAAGTAGGAATTGGATACTCGATTTTTAACATATCAAAAATCCAAAAAATTCACTTAACATTATCTTAACTGCCTGTTTATCAATAATATTGTATCTTGTCGATTATGATAAAAACAGAGCGAGAAGAAAACAAGGACATTTTAAAGGAATCTGTAACCTATTTAAAGAACAGAGGATTTGAACAAATTAAAGCCGATGTGGAAGGCTACGAATCTCCAAAATCTTACCACAAAAAAGATAGTGATGTAGTAATAACACCAGATATTGTAGCGCATAGAGCTGGAATAAAACACTATTTTGAAATAAGTTTAAAAACTGAAAAACCCAGACTTTTAAAATCTAAATGGCAGTTTTTAGATACCTTAACACGTATGCGAAACCAGCGTTTTAAAATTATTACCTGTAGAGGGCATTATAAATTTACAGATGAAATGCTAAAAGATCTTAATTTAGAAAAAAACCTCATTAAGCTCTAAGCATAGCAATATGTGGAATACCGTCTTCTAAGTAGCGATCTCCAATAGTTTTAAAACCGTGACTTTCATAAAAGATAATGAGATACATCTGTGCAGATATCTTAATAGTTGTGGTTTTAAATACTGTTTTAATTGCATTTATAGCGGCTTCTGTTACTATATGACCATAGCCTAGTTTTCTGTAGTTTTCGCGCACTAAAACTCTTCCTATAGAGGCTTCATCAAAATAATCGCCCGCCTTAAAACAACGAGCATAAGCAACTAAACGTCCATCTACTCTCCCTAAAATATGTATAGCCCGTTGGTCTTTACCATCAATATCGCAATAGACACAGTCTTGTTCAACTACAAAAATTTCGCTTCGCAATTGCAATATTTCATAAAGCGCTTTAGTGTCTAATTCTTCAAAATTTAATACTTCAATTTCCATAGGTTTATTAACTTAAATCAATCTTGAACAATAATATCTTTAGGGTCGTCTTTTTGATGTTCTGGCTGTATGGTTACGTGGTTTATTCCGAAGTTGTGAAAAAGTAAATCTTCTACTTTAGTCAGGACTTCATCAAACTGAGTTAAACTAAGGTCTTCGTAAAAATCTATATGCGCTTCTAAATGGGTTTCCTCTTCATTGAGTTGCCAAATGTGCATATGATGTGCGTTTTTAATTTCAGGAATCTCACAAATAGCTTTATTAACTACTTCTAAGCTTAAATCGTCTGGAGTAAAAAGCATTAAGACTTTAAATGAACTTTTTAACAAATCATAACCCATAAAAATTAAATACAGGGCAATAAGTAAAGTTAATAAGCTATCTACCCAGAACCATTGAAAATACTTCATCAATAAACCACCTATTAACACCGCGACAGAAGCTGCCATATCTGTAAACAAATGCAAATAAGCAGAACGCATATTCATATTGGTTTTAGACTCTTTAAAAAGTAATAACACACTAAAACCATTGGCTAATATTCCTAAAATAGCCAACCATATTACCAACCCACTTTCAATAGATTGCGGATTTAAAAAGCGAAGTACAGCTTCATAAATAAGGTAAATAGCAACTACAATTAAAGTAGCCGAATTAACAAAAGCTGCAATTATTTCGGCGCGTTTATAACCGAAGGTTTTTGTAAGAGATGCATCTTTTTTTGAATATTTATCTGCTATAAAACTTACAATTAAAGAAAGAACGTCGCTAAAATTATGTAATGCATCCGAAAGTAAAGAAAGACTTCCAGAAAGTACCCCACCTATTACTTGAGATACTGTAATAATAATATTCAATAAAATAGAAAGTAGTAACTTTCTACCTTTTATATTAGGATGTGAATGGCTATGCGAATGTTCGTGATTATGCGCCATTGCAACTACTTATAAACAGGCTATTTTCTCAACTCTATTGTTGTGACGGCCTCCTTCAAATTCGGTATTTAAAAAAGTTCTAACCATTTCTACAGCTTGTTGTTTGCTAGTGTAACGCGCTGGGATACTTAAAATATTTGCATCGTTATGTAAACGAGCTAGTTCGGTAATCTCTTTAGTCCAGCATAATGCAGATCGCACTTGTTGGTGTTTATTAGCCGTCATATTAGCGCCATTTCCACTACCGCAAATTATTATACCTAAATCTACTTTTTTAGTTTCTACATCTTCAGCCACGGGATGTACAAAATCTGGGTAATCTACACTATCATTAGTATCTGTACCGTGATTAATAACAGTATGTCCTTCTTTTTCTAAAAAAGAAATGATTTCAAATTTGTATTCAGTTCCTGCGTGGTCGTTACCTATAGAAATTTTCATAATTTATTTTTTTTCAAAGATAAAGCATCGGTATTTTATTTTTAGAAAATAAAAGCATTAATTATCCCAATGTTTCTGTTTAATAGTAGCTGAAAATCAAATTGATAACCTTTTCTTAACCAACACATCATAATTTAGTTAACAACATTGTTGATATTTGTTAGCAGAAATACCACAAGTAAAATTGCAGTTGTAAATATTATTTACAATAGGTTTAATATTTTCGAAGTACCAAAAATTTAAACAATTTTTTACGTGCATTTTATGAGCACATTTTCTTCCGTTTCAAACAATAATTCACTAAAAACTTATAACATTTATACTGTTAAATAAGGTTGTTCACAACTGTTAATTACTTATACTACTTCATTACTTTTCAAGGATTTTCTATCTTTAATATATGTTGATAACCTCTTATTAAATAGCAATAAATTGATTTCAAAATAAAACTTCAAAAAGTTATTGTACATATTAACACCCTATAATAATCACCATTTTTTATTTTAAAATTATTAAAAAAACAAATGATATATAATTATATGTTGAAAACTAAAAAAAAGAAAAAACTAAGTATTTATTGAAAGGACTTGGAATACTAATTTTAAACTATTTTTAAATTAGATGGATAGTCTAAATCTGCAATTATTTTTTTAGCTTGCTTAATATCTTCTATATGTACTTGCAGTCTTATACCGCCAATAGCGTTTGAGTAGAAAGGAAAAACGCTAATCATTGTTTCATTTAAAAAGACATATCTAATTTCTTCTTGATCAAACAAATGTTGAAGCACCGCGTATTCTGCGGGATATTGAAAGATAGCTATGGTTTTAAAATGTTTCATTATTACAAATCTAAACGCTTTGAAAAGAGTAGAAAATAAAATTAAAAAAACTTATCAAGCTTCACTAAGGTACTAAATCTTTCCTAATGTAAATACATCATTCTATGAGAAGTAGTACATTTACGCAATTACAAAACAAACTATGCCAAGACATAAAAGAAAAAAGAAAAACAATAAAATAGAAAATCTTTCCCAAACCATACTTAACATTCTTCGGAAAGATCATTCAAAAGCATTTAACTACAAACAAATTGCCGCTAAACTTCAACTTGACGACCCTAGCAGTAGAAACCAAATAATTAAAAAATTAAAGGATTTACAAGGGAAAGGTACTATTCAAGAAATAGAACGCGGTAAATACATTATTACCCCTTCACAAAATTACTACACAGGTAAAGTAGATATAGCAGGACGTGGCCAAGGCTACATTATTGTTGACGATTTAGAAGACGATATCTATGTAAACAGTAAAAATTTAAACAAAGCTCTCAATGGAGATATAGTTGAAGTTTATGTGTTTAAACGCAAAAGAGGTGGAAAAACCGAAGGTGAGATAACAAAAATATTAGAACGCAAACGCACAGAGTTTGTCGGTACCATTCAAGTACAAGAAAATTTTGCCTTTGTAGATGTTACAGATTACAAGATGTACACAGATATTTTTATTCCTAAGAATAAGATAAACGGTGCAAAAAACGGTGAAAAGGTTCTCGTAGCTATGGAAGACTGGCCAGAAAAAGCAGAATCTCCATTAGGAAATGTTCTAAAAGTTCTGGGAATGCCAGGGGAACACAATACCGAAATACACTCTATACTTGCTCAATATGGCTTACCTTATGAATTTCCTAAAGAAGTAGAAGATTACGCAAATAAAATAGATACCTCTATTAAAGCTTCGGAAATAAAGAAACGTCGCGATATGCGTAAAACCTTAACTTTTACTATAGATCCTAAGGATGCAAAAGATTTTGATGATGCGCTTTCATTTGAAGAATTAGAAAATGGAAACTACGAAATTGGAATTCATATTGCAGACGTATCTCACTATGTAAAACCAGGAAATGAGCTTGATGATGAAGCATACGAACGCGCAACTTCTGTTTATTTGGTAGATAGAGTAGTGCCAATGCTTCCAGAAATACTGTCAAACAACGCTTGTTCGCTTCGACCAAATGAAGAAAAGTATACCTTTTCTGCAGTTTTTGAAATGAATAAAAAAGCCGAAGTTGTAAAACAGTGGTTTGGTAGAACTGTAACCTATAGCGATGCACGTTTTGCCTATGAAGAAGCACAGCATATTATTGAAAATCCAAATGAAGAAATACATACAATTCCTTCAAATATTTCAATTACAGATAAAGAATATACAGTAAAACCAGAAATAGCTGCTGCGATAATAGAAATGGATCGATTAGCAAAAACCTTACGTACAAAACGTATGCGTGCTGGTGCAATTTCTTTTGATAAAGTGGAAGTAAAATTCATTTTAGACGAGCAAAATAATCCCGAAGGTGTTTACTTTAAAGAGAGTAAAGATGCCAATAAGATGATTGAAGAATTTATGCTTCTAGCAAATAGAAGTGTTGCCGAATTTATAGGCAAACAAGATCCAAAAAAGACCTTTGTCTATCGTATACACGACGAACCAGATGATGAAAAAATAGCTGCTTTAGAAAATATAATTAAACGTTTTGGGTATAAATTAAATACCAAAGACCGTCATTCTACAGCAACTTCTATGAACAAACTTTTAAAAGATGTTCAAGGAAAAAAAGAACAAAATTTAATAGATACCCTTGCTATTAGAAGTATGAGTAAGGCTATGTATACTACGCATAACATTGGCCACTACGGTTTAGCATTTGATTATTACACACATTTTACTTCGCCTATACGTAGGTATCCAGATATTATGGTACATCGTTTGCTACAACACTATCTAGATAATGGAAAATCTGCAAAAGAAGAAGAATACGAAGAAAAATGTAGCCATAGTAGCGATATGGAAAACCTGTCGTCTAACGCAGAACGCGATAGTATAAAGTATATGCAGGTTAAGTATATGCAAGATCACAAGGATAAAGAGTTTTTAGGGGTGATTTCGGGAGTGACAGAATGGGGTGTTTATATAGAAATTATGTCTAATAAATGTGAAGGAATGGTGCGTTTACAAGATATGCAAGACGACCGTTACGAGTTTGATAGAGATGAATACGCTGTGATAGGGCAGCGTACAAAAAATGTTTATCAGCTTGGAGATGAAGTATTTGTAAAAGTTAAAAATGCCGATTTAGTAAAGAAACATTTAGATTTTACGATGCTAGGACATAGAAGAGATATTAATTAAAAAATGTACAAATGAAAAAAATAATTTTAATTGCAATACTGTGTATTTCAGCAATTTCATTTTCACAAAATACGATAGAAGTTGGTGATTTTGATGAGTTGAAAGTGTATGATTTAATCACAGTAAAACTTATTTCTTCTGAAGAAAATAAGGTAATTATTGAAGGCGAAAATACAGATTACGTAAAAACGATAAACGACAATGGCGTTTTAAAAATTCGTATGGAAATAGAAGAGCGTTTTGATGGTGACGCAACAACTGTAACGGTCTACTTTAAAGATATTTCAATTATAGATGTTAACGAAGGTTCATATATTCATAGTGATACAGAAATAAAAAGTGCTTCTTTAGAACTTAAAGCTCAAGAAGGTGGGAAAATAGACCTTTTATGTAACACAGAAAATCTTGAAATAAAATCGGTTTCTGGTGGGGTTATTAAAACCCAAGGAAAAACTAAGAAGCAAGATATTAATATTAATTCTGGAGGAACCTATGAAGCTGTTGATTTAATTTCAGAAGAAACCTATGTAAACGTCACTGCTGGGGGTTCTGCTTCTATATATGCAAGAGAAAAAGTTGATGCAAAAGTTACTGCTGGTGGGTATATAAATATTTATGGAAACCCTAAAGATGTTAAGAAAAAGAAATTTGCTGGAGGTAAAATTAAAATTATAAACGATAATAAATAAAATTTTACCGTTATTGGGGTAAAAGTAATTTGTATTTTTACACCTACTATGTTTGACGGCTTACTCTACGCAGCATTTTACGGATTCCTATTAGCATTTGCAGTTGGACCTGTGTTCTTTACCCTGATTGAAACTGCAATTACCAAGGGTATTAAGGCGGCTATTTTCTTTGATCTTGGAGCCTTATTTGCCGATATATTATTTATTTTAATCGCTTTTTTTAGTACCAGTAGAATCCTAGAAAAGGTTAAACACGATCCAGGACTTTTAATTTTTGGAGGGGCAATACTTATTGCTTATGGTATTATTTCGTACATACGCACTAATAAATCTGTATTTAAAATTGTACGGGAACACTATGCTGTTAACGTAAAAAAGAACCTCGGTGGCTTATTTTTAAAGGGTTTTTTATTAAATTTTGTAAATTTTGGTGTTTTAGCTGGATGGATAGGCACCTTAATAATGGCAAATGCGCTTTCATCTTCAGAAAACGGTGTTTTATTTTTCTTAACAACCGTACTAGCTACTTTCTTTTTAACAGACTTATTAAAAATATTATTAGCTAAAAAATTAAAAAATAAAATGACTCCTCGTTTTATTTTTAAAACTAAAAAGTGGGTAAGTCTATTAATTTTAGGTTTTGGTATTTTATTACTTATACAAGGTATATTCCCAAAAGGAGTGGAAGCAGGACTAGAAAAAATACCTAAAAACACACACTCTATAGAGAAACCTATTCCTCCTGTAGAAGAATTACACTAACACGCTAGCTGGTGTTTTTCAAACAAATTTTTAATGATTTTGGAGTCATCGATCGTCCCGAAACTTCGGGAGCACCGCTGTAGTATTAGTAATAAAAAAACCCCAACGATAGTTGCGGTTTTGGAGGCATCGATCGTCCCGAATCCTCGGGAGTACCGCTGTAGTATTAGTAAAAAAAAAACCCCAACGATAGTTGCGGTTTTGGAGTCATCGATCGTCCCGAAACTTCGGGAGCACCGCTGTAGTATTAGTAATAAAAAAAACCCCAACGATAGTTGAGGTTTTGGAGGTATCGATCGTCCCGAATCCTCGGGAGCACCGCTGTAGTATTAGTAATAAAAAAACCCCAACGATAGTTGCGGTTTTGGAGGCATCGATCGTCCCGAATCCTCGGGAGCACCGCTGTAGTATTAGTAATAAAAAAACCCCAACGATAGTTGAGGTTTTGGAGGCATCGAGCGGACTCGAACCGCTGTAGCAGCTTTTGCAGAGCTGAGCCTAGCCACTCGGCCACGATGCCCTATTAAGGTTTGCAAATGTAAAAAAATTATATTTAAAACCCTATTTTAATAACAACTTACCTTTTACTTTTTAAAGTTACACTTACTTCGGCTACATCACCACCAATAGGAGGGTTTACTTTTGCCACGCTAACTTTTACTTCATCTACCATTTTAAGTTTTAAAAATATAGAATCTATAATACGTTTTGCAACCTGTTCTAATAATTTTGCACGTATAGCCATTTCATCTCTCACAATTTGTTGAAGCATTACATAATCTACAGTATCTTCTAGTTGGTCTGTTACAGCTGCTTTACTTAAATCTGCCTTTACAGAGAGATTTACCAAGTAATCAGAGCCTATTTGTCCTTCTTCAACTAAACAACCGTGAAAGGCATATATCTTAATGTTTTTTAAACGTATGGTTCCCATAAAATTTGTTTTTGCAAAGATATAAGAGATTGTCTAGTTCAACACTGTGGAAACCTAATTTTGGTCAACTTCTTTTTCAGATAAAAAGTTACCTTTGTAGCACTAAAAATAGATACATTAGTTCAGGACGGTAATCGTCTTTAAATTAGAATATATGACAAAAGAAGCTGCACCGCTTAATTTTATTGAACACATTATAGAAGAAGACCTAAAAAATGGGTATAAGAAAGAAGAATTGTGTTTTCGTTTTCCACCAGAGCCTAATGGGTATCTTCACATTGGTCATGCCTCTTCTATATGTTTAAATTTTGGTTTAGGCCAAAGGTATAACGCTCCCGTAAACTTGCGTTTTGACGATACTAACCCGGCTAAAGAAGAGCAAGAATTTGTAGATGCCATAAAAAGAGATATCTCGTGGTTAGGCTATGAATGGGCTGAAGAACGTTATGCTTCAGATTACTTTCAGCAGTTATACGATTGGGCTGTGCAACTTGTAAAAGAAGGAAAAGCTTATGTAGATTCTCAATCTTCTGAAGTAATTGCAGAACAAAAAGGAACTCCCAACACTCCTGGTAAAGCTAGTCCTTTTAGAGAACGTTCAGTAGAAGAAAATCTGGATTTACTCGAAAAAATGAAAAATGGAGATACCAAAGAAGGCGAGCATGTACTTCGTGCAAAAATAGATATGGCTTCTCCTAATATGTTGATGCGCGACCCAGTTATGTACCGTACAATCAACAAATCACACCATCGCACTGGAACCGATTGGAAAATTTTCCCGATGTACGATTGGACTCATGGAGAAAGCGATTATATAGAACAAGTATCACATTCTTTCTGTACGCTTGAATTTCTGCCCCATAGAGAGCTTTACGATTGGTTTTTGGACCAAGTGTACGACACTACAAAATTACGCCCTAAACAGCGCGAATTTGCCCGTAGAAACTTAAGTCATACCGTTGTTAGTAAACGCAAACTTGCCCAATTAGTGAGTAGCGGTGTTGTAAACGGTTGGGATGACCCACGTATGCCTACTATTTCTGGCTTACGCCGAAGAGGTTACACTCCTGAATCTATCAAAAACTTTGCAGATAGTATAGGTGTTGGTAAACGTGAAAACTTAATAGATGTATCTCACTTAGAATTTAATGTTCGCGAGGATCTCAATAAAAAAGCACCTAGAATTATGGTGGTTTTAGATCCAGTAAAACTGGTAATTACAAACTATCCTGAAGGTAAAAGCGAAATGCTTGAAGCCGAAAACAATCAAGAAGACGAAACTGCAGGGAGTAGAGAAGTACCTTTTTCTAGAGAATTATTTATTGAACGCGATGATTTCCTTGAGGAAGCAAACCGTAAATTCTTCCGCTTAACCCTTGGCAAAGAGGTGCGTTTAAAGAATGCTTACATCATTAAAGGGGAAAGTGTTGTAAAAGACGCCGATGGTAACATTACCGAAATACACTGTACTTACGACCCAGATAGTAAAAGTGGTAGTGGTTCTGAAGCTTCTTTACGCAAGGTAAAAGGAACACTTCATTGGGTTTCTAAAGAACAGGCATTGGCTGTAGAAGTTAGACTTTACGATCGTTTGTTTACTGAAGCATCTCCAGATACACATAAAGAAAAAGACTTTTTAGACTTTGTAAACCCTAATTCACTACAAGTAATTACTGGTTATGCAGAGCCAAGTGTAAAAGATGTAACCCCAGAAGATAAGTTTCAGTTTCAACGTTTGGGGTATTTTGTTGTTGATAAAGACACAACTTCAGAAAAAATAGTATTTAACCGTACTGTACCTTTACGCGATTCTTGGAGTAAATTAGCTTAATAAGGACCACTTAGTTTGTAAAAAGTTAAGTTATTTAGCATAGTCTAGCCATTATTTAATCTTTTTAAGATAAATTTATAGTTATTAAAATATCTATTAACCACTCATTAACAGCAAACTAGATAGTGTATCTTTATCTTTGATGTTATTAACCAATAAAACTATTTAACTATGGCATCAAATACAGGACAAACCCTTTTAGCATTATTAACTGGAGCAGCTATTGGAGCTGGTTTGGGAATTTTATATGCACCAGATAAAGGGTCTAAAACAAGAGAAAAACTTTCGGAAGAAGCAAAAAAAGCTCAAAAAAAATTGAATCAACAGATTAATGAAACTACTAGTACCTTAGGCGATAAAGCCCAAGTTGCTAAATTAAATTTTGAGCAAAAGCTTAATGAAACACTTACATCTGCAAGTTATAAAGCAGATGACATTCTTGTGGCATTAGAAAGTAAACTAGAAGCTTTAAGAAAACAAAATGCAAAATTTCATGCGGAAGCTACAGTAGATAAAGCTGAAGCAAAAATTAAAAAAGTAAGTTCGTAATATGGCATTTAACAGCCTTAAAGACAACCTACATAAGGTTTCAACTAGCGTAGAAGACTATACACTAAGCTTAGCAGAGTACTATAAACTCAAGCTATTTAAATCTACAATGAAAGGTGCAGTTTCATTAGTGCACCTTCTTGTTTATGGTAGTCTAAGCTTGTTTGTATTGCTTTTTTTATCAATTGGAGCTGCCTTTTGGTTAGCTACATTTTTTGATAATGTTTACGTTGGTTTCTTAATAGTAGGTGCTTTTTACGGAATACTCTTGCTCTTGATGTTTATTTTTGGGAAAAACATTATTGAGAAAAAAATACTCAATAAATTTTCTGGATTATTGTATGATGAAGAAGATTTAGCTTCAAAAGTAGCTAATAAAGAGCAGGATATGATTCAGCAATTTCCTAAAGTAAATGATGGACAAGAAAATATCTCAAATTAATTTATGAAACGATATTCTACATTTGAAGAAATAGATAGAGACCTAAAATACCTTCGGCTTAAATCTCAAATAAACCTCGAAGAGGTAAAACTAGGCTTAAACCAAAGTAAGGAAAGTGTAAATGAAACCTTATCGCCAGTTAACTTAATTGCAGAAACACTAGGCCCTATTATTAAAAAAGCATTTGTCTTAAAGCTTGTTGATAAACTAATAAAGAAGATTTTTTAGTCTAACCAAATTTTAAACAAATAACAACGCCCTTCAAAATACTTGAAGGGCGTTGTTTATATAACTCTAATTGTTTAATAGTTTAAATCTTCTCCTTCTTCGGGTCTAGGAGGAGTTTCGCGCTTAGGTCTCTTTTTTGCAATGATACCTTTCTCTTCATTTTGCTTTTTCATCTGTTCACCTATTTGATTACTTGCAACAAATGAAGCAATCATATTGTTTAGCATATCGCTTCCTGCTTGTGGAGAGTTTGGCAGTAGTATTAGATTGGTATTTGTTTCTTCACCTATAGACTGAAGCGTATCGTAATGTTGTGTAACAACAATAAGCGCTGAAGCTTCTTGAGAGTTTATACCTACGTTGTTTAAAACGTCTACACTTTCTTCTAATCCACGTGCTATTTCACGGCGTTGGTCTGCTATACCTTGCCCTTGTAAACGCTTACTCTCTGCTTCTGCACGCGCTTTAGCAACTATCTTAATACGTTCTGCTTCGGCTTCAAATTCTGCTGCTACTTTTTCGCGCTCGGCAGCGTTAATTCTATTCATAGCAGCTTTTACTTGTACGTCTGGATCTATATCTGTAACTAAGGTTTTAATGATATCGTAACCATACTCGCTCATAGCTTCGTTTAATTCTGCTTTTACAGCTATCGCTACATCGTCTTTACGTTCAAAAACATCATCTAACTTCATCTTAGGTACTTCTGCACGTACTACATCAAATACATAAGATGTAATCTGGTCGTGTGGATTTTCTAATTTGTAAAAAGCGTCGTAAACCTTCATTTTTAACACTTGAAATTGAACCGAAATTTTCAGCCTTACAAATACATCATCTTTTGTTTTTGTTTCAACAATTACGTCTAACTGTTGTATTTTTAAGTTAATTCTACCCGCAATTCTGTCGAATACAGGAATTTTAATGTGTAATCCCGATTGGCGGATACTTAAAAATTTTCCAAAACGTTCTACTATAGCGGCTGTTTGTTGTTTTACGGTAAAAATCCCCGACAGTAGAATAAAAAACCCAATTATAAGTATTGGAACTAGAAAAACATAATTCATATATTAAAATTTAAACGGTTTGATTTGTGTAAGGTACAAAATAAAAGCTATTTTCACGGCCCAAATAATGTCCCCAGTTATGAGTCTTAAAAATTTATTATTCGCTACATTTTTTCTAATCTTTTTTCAGCAAACTGTTGCTCAACGCAACTATAACGGCTATAATTTTTTAGGACTTCAAGGAGGATTAACACTTTTTGACATTAGCACAGACGATTTAGTTACCAAACAGCAAGAGGGTTTTACGGCTGGTTTTACAACTCGTGGTGCTTTCAGAAATAATTTCGATTTAATTTATGGTTTGAGCTTTCAGTCTGCCACAGTTGGAGTAGAGGGCAGAAACCCTGAAAACTCCAAGACTCAAAACATAGGATATAGCATCCAAGGAGCTCAACTTAATTTGTTGGGTAGCTATAATATTATCGTTAAGCATTTAAGCCTTGAGTTTGGTCCTATTTTAGAAATAAATAGTAAAATGAAATTAGACGACGCTAAGTTTGAAAACTACATTTTAAGTGGTTATAACGCACTTACTGCCAACGATATTCAAGAAATCTCTCGCTTTAATGCTAGGTTAGCAGCAGGACTTACCGCTGGCTTAGAACATTTTCGCTTAAGCGCACAGTACCAGTATGGAATTACCAATATGCTGGGAAAACTAAATGATAAAAACCTAGAAAACACTAATTTTAAAGGACATAGTACAACAATTGTCCTTGCAGCTATAATTTACTTTTAACCAATAAAGGCTATAGCTTTTTCTATACGCGAAATACTCTCTTGTTTTCCTAATATTGAAATAATATCGAACACATCTGGACCTTTCATTTCGCCAACTAGGGCTAATCGTAAGGGCATCATTACTTTTCCAAATCCTATACCTTCAGATGTTATCCATCCTTTTACTATTTCTGAAAGTTTTTCTGAAGTAAATTCATCTGTAGTAGTTAACAACGAAATCACTTCACCTAAAAATGCTGGGGTTTCAGCTTTAAATGCTTTAGCCGAAGCTTTTTCATCGTAAGTAGTAGGCGCTTCAAAAAAGAAGCTTCCTTGTTCCCAAAAATCACTAATAAAGGTTGTGCGTTCTTTTAGAAGAGAAACAATTTTTACTAAGTCTTTTTCAGAATTTAAACCTGCGCTAGTTTTGTTTTTTTGAAGTAGAAAGGCTTCAAAATCTTTAGCCAACACTTCATCGTCTATCTTTTGAATATACTGATGTTGAAACCACTTTGTTTTTTCAGGATCAAATTTTGCTCCCGCCTTGTGAACGCGCTCAAGATTAAAAGATTCTATTAATTGGTCTAAACTAAAAATTTCTTGCTCTGTTCCTGGGTTCCAACCTAAAAAGGCAAGCATATTTACAACGGCTTCTGGCAAGTAACCATCTTCGCGATAGCCAGTAAACAAATCTCCATCGGCAGTTTTCCATTGAAGTGGAAAAACAGGGAACCCCATTTTATCACCATCTCGCTTGCTGAGTTTTCCGTTTCCTGTAGGTTTTAAAATTAGTGGTAAATGCGCAAATTGTGGTGCATTCCAACCAAAAGCTCTATACAACAAAACGTGTAAAGCTAAGGATGGTAGCCATTCTTCGCCTCGTATTACGTGTGTAATATTCATTAAATGATCGTCGACAATATTTGCTAAATGATAAGTTGGCATCCCATCACTTTTAAACAAAACTTTATCGTCTAGTATGCTAGTTTCTACTTGCATACCACCCCTAATGATATCGTTTAAATATAGCGTTTCGGCTTCAGGGGTTTTAAAACGAATAACGTATTCCTCGCCAGCAGCAATTTTTTGTTGCGTTTCTTCAGCAGTAAAGCTCAGCGAATTTTTCAGTTTTTGTCTGTTATGCCAATTGTAAATAAAGGTTTTCCCTTTTTCTTCGTGATCTTTTCTGTGTGCATCTAGTTCTTCTGCAGTATCAAAAGCGTAATACGCATTGCCAGAAGCTATTAAGGCATCGGCATATTGCTTATAAAGCGCTTTGCGCTCACTTTGACGGTAAGGGCCACAATCTTTTTCTTTTCCGGGTCCTTCGTCATAAGGAATATTTAACCAGTTTAAAGCTTCAATAATATATGCCTCGGCACCTTCTACATAACGATTTTGGTCTGTATCTTCTATGCGTAATAGAAAATCACCACCGTGTTTTTTTGCAAATAAATAATTGAATAAAGCAGTGCGAACACCACCTATATGTAAAGGACCTGTTGGACTTGGTGCAAAACGCACGCGAACATTTTGAGACATAAATAGTATTATTTCATCCTCTTCTTTAAACCATTATTTTTGATAAATTTTGAAGAAGAATTTATTTTGCAGCAAAGGTACAATACTGTTGTCGCATTTTAAAGTTATTGCACTATGGTGTTTTTACTTTTTTTGGAGCAATCTTTGCATTGTGGTAAGCACAAAATATTATTGTAATTTAGATGTTTTGAATATAGGGAGACACAACGTATGAGCACTTTTAGCAACATCCAGCAAAAACTGGAAGAATTTATTAAGAAGTACTACACCAATGAGCTTATAAAAGGAACTATCCTTTTTTTTGCTATTGGTTTACTGTATTTGTTGATAACCTTGCTAGTAGAGTATTTTTTGTGGCTTAACCCTCTGGGAAGACTACTGTTGTTTTGGACCTTTATTCTTGTAGAACTAGGATTGTTTATTCGCTTTATAGCTTTTCCGCTAGCAAAGCTTTTTAAACTTCAAAAGGGCATAGATTATACTCAGGCTTCAAAAATTATTGGCAATCATTTTCCAGAAGTAAACGATAAACTTCTCAATGTAATTCAGCTTAACCAAAATGCGCACCAAAGTGAGTTGCTTGCGGCTAGTATAGATCAAAAAGCCACCGAATTACAACCAATTCCATTTAAAAGCGCAATTAACTTTAAGAATAACAGCAAATATTTGCTGTATGCTGCGATTCCTGTTTTTATATTTTTAATGTTTAGCGTCTTGGGCGGAATGGATGTTTTTTCCAGCAGTTACAAACGCGTAGTTCATTACGATACCGCTTTTGAACCTCCAGCTCCCTTTACTTTTATAGTGATGAATGAAAATTTAAACGCTATAGAAAACAAAGCTTTTACCTTAAAAATACGAACTGAAGGTAGCGCAATACCAGAAAATGCGAGTATTGTTTATGAAGGAGAAACCTATTATATGCAACAAAGCGCGCCAGGATTGTTTGAATATACCTTTCAGCAACCTGTAGAGCCTATTAATTTTAAGTTTAAAGCCAATAAAGTAAGTTCCCGTGATTATACACTTGATGTGGTAAAAACGCCTTCCTTGCTTAATTTTGAAATGGTTTTAAACTACCCTAAATATACCGCTAAGCGAAACGAAAGCCTTAAGAGTACTGGTAATGCCACTATTCCTGAAGGAACGAGAGTGCATTGGAAACTCGCAACTAAAAACACCCAAACAGTTCATTTAAAAACTGTAGATACAGCATATACTTTTGTGGCAGATGGCGAAAATTTCAACTTACAAAAAGGAGTTTACAACAAACTAGAGTATGCTATAACCACTTCTAACGAAGCTCTTAAGGATTATGAAAACCTTGCTTTTACACTTAATGTTGTAAAAGATCAATACCCCGAAATAGACATTCAATCTAAGCAAGACAGCACTAACAGTCAGCGTTTTTTCTTTTTGGGCCAAATTTCAGACGATTACGGCTTAACAAAATTGCGTTTGGTATATTTTCCTGAAGGAGATGAAAAACAAGCTAAAACAGAAGCTTTACCCCTTAACAAAACAAATTTTGACCAGTTTACCTATACCTTTCCTGGAAATCTTACTTTAGAAGAAGGAGTTTCCTACGAATACTATTTTGAAGTTTTTGACAATGATGCTATTCACAATTACAAATCGTCAAAATCTGGCATTTATTCTTTCCGAAAATTTACAAAAGATGAAATGGAGGAGGAGCAGCTTCAAAACCAACAAGATGCTATAAAGGGCTTAGATAAATCTTTAGAAGATTTTAAAGACCAAAAGAAGACCTTAGAGGAGCTTTCGCGTACTCAAAAAGAAAAGAATGAACTTAATTACAACGATAAAAAGAAATTAGAAAATTTCCTTCAACGCCAGAAGCAACAGGAGGAAATGATGAAAAACTTTTCAAAAGAGCTAAAAGAAGAACTTCAAAACTTCCAACCTGAAAATAAGGAAAACGATCCTTTTAAAGAGCAATTAGAAGAGCGCTTACAAGAAAATGAAGAACGACTAAAGGAGAATGAAAAGTTGCTTGAAGAGTTAGAAAAACTTCAGGAGAAAATTCAAAAAGAAGAATTAACAGATAAACTTGAGAAGCTTTCAAAGCAAAATAAAAACCAAGAGAAGAATTTAGAACAGTTATTAGAGCTCACCAAGAGGTATTACGTAGAAAAGAAAGCCGAAAAGTTAGCTGAAGAACTCTATAAAATGGGAGAAGAGCAAGAAAAGCTTGCAGACAAATCTCCAGAAGAGAACACTAAGGAAGCGCAGGAAGAGATTAACAAACAGTTTGAAGAGTATAAAAAACAACTTGAAGAGCTTAAAAAAGAGAATGAAGATTTAAAACAACCTTTAGATATCCCTGAAGACAAACCTGGTGAAGAGCAAGTTGATAAAGAGCAAGAAAAGGCTACAGACAAACTTGAAGAGCAAAAACCAAAGGAAGCAGGAGAGAACCAGAAAAAGGCGGGTGAGAAAATGAAGGAAATGAGCAAGGCTATGCAGATGCAAATGCAGTCTGGACAAATGGAAACACTAGATGAGGACGTTAAGATGCTCCGTCAGATTGTGGATAATCTTGTGGTTTTTTCGTTCGAGCAAGAAGATTTAATGGAGTATTTTAAAACTATAGAATACGGAAATCCAATATTTGGCAAGAAATTAAATGTTCAAAACGACCTTAAAATAAACTTTGAACATATAGACGACAGCATTTTTGCACTATCCTTACGTCAGCCTATGTTAGGTACTGAAATAAACACAACCTTAACCGAAATACAGTACAATATACAAAAAGCGCTAGATCGTTTAGCGCAAAACGAAACTAGACAAGGTATTGGTAATCAACAATATACTGTATCTGGTGCTAACTATTTAGCTGTTTTATTAAGTGAAACACTCAACAATTTGCAAATGCAGATGCAAATGGCAATGGGTTCTGGCTCTGGTAAAGGAAAACCAAGCCCTGGGCAAGGTAATGGTGGTGAATTTCAACTGCCTGATATCATAGAAAAACAGGACGGCCTTAATGAAAAAATGAAAGATGGTATGAACAAGGGCAAAGACGGTAAACAAGGTGAAGGTGAAGGCGAAGGTGATGGAAGCGGTGAAGGCTCTGGAAGTGATGGTAAAGATGGAGAGAATGGCAAGAATGGTAAAAATGGAAAAGGCAAAGCAGAGCCTAATAGTACCCCAGGTGACTCTGAACAGATGAATGGAGAGCTTTTTGAAATCTATAAACAACAGCAAGATTTGCGTATGCAGCTTCAAGATAGATTAAGACAGCAAGGCATAAAAGGCAATGGCGATAAACTGCTTAAACAAATGGAGGGTATAGAACAGCAATTATTAGACAAAGGTTTTAATGAAAACACCCTTCAAATGATGCAAAACTTGAAGTACGAATTATTGAAACTAGATAAAGCTGCCCTTGAACAAGGACAAGAAAACCGTAGAGAATCTCAAACCAATAAAAAAGATTACAGAAATAACGTTCAATTAGCTCCAGAGGATATTAAAAAATATTTTAATACTACTGAAATATTGAATAGGGAGGCCTTACCTTTGCGAGAAGATTACAAGAATAAAGTGCAAGAATATTTTAATAAAACGAATGATTGAATTTTTTTCTGAAACTGATTTCAAACTTGAGAACGAAACACAGCTTAATAACTGGATTTCTAAAACCATCACTTCTGAAGGTTTTGAACTAGGCGATTTAGTTTATGTTTTTTGTGATGATGAATATTTACACAAGTTGAATGTAGATTTTTTAAATCACGATACTTTAACAGATATCTTAAGTTTTGATTACGGTATGGGCAAACAGATAAATGGAGAAATTTACATTTCTGTAGAACGTGTTGCAGACAATGCCAAAGATTTTGAAGCAGATTTTATCAACGAGCTACATCGTGTAATTATACACGGTATTCTTCATTTTTGTGGTTATAAAGATAAAACTGAAGAAGAAGAACAACGAATGCGTCAAAAAGAAGATGAAGCTTTAATGTTGTTGGCTGCTTTATAAGCTATAGTTTTTTGCGTTAAATGCTTAATATTAAGATATTTATTTTAATTTTGCACCCCCAAATAAAAAATGACTTTAAAAATGTTCCACGTGGAACAATTTATATAAATTATGTTTCCAAACGAGTATGATGTAATTGTTGTAGGAGCCGGTCACGCTGGTTCTGAAGCTGCCGCTGCTGCTGCAAATATGGGCTCAAAAACCCTATTAGTTACGATGAACCTACAAACAATTGCCCAAATGAGCTGTAATCCTGCTATGGGCGGAATTGCAAAAGGACAAATTGTTAGAGAGATTGACGCCTTAGGAGGCTATAGTGGTATTGTATCAGATAAGACAGCGATACAGTTTAAGATGCTTAATAAATCTAAAGGACCTGCTATGTGGAGTCCAAGGGTGCAGAGTGACCGTATGCGTTTTGCCGAAACCTGGAGGATTATGCTAGAACAAACCCCAAATCTAGATTTTTATCAAGAAATGATTTCGGGTATACTTGTTGAAAATGGAAAAATATGCGGAGTAAAAACATCACTAGGTCTTGAGATAAAAGCTAAAAGTGTTGTGCTTACAAACGGTACTTTTTTAAATGGATTAATCCATATAGGCGAAAAACAATTTGGCGGAGGTAGAGCTGGTGAAAAAGCATCTACTGGAATAACACAAGATTTAATTAATTTAGGTTTTGAAGCCGGTAGAATGAAAACTGGAACACCTCCAAGAGTTGATGGTCGATCATTAGATTTTTCTAAAATGATAGAACAACCAGGTGATGAAATTCCTGAAAAATTCTCTTATTCAGATTTAACAAAACCGTTGCAACAACAACGGTCTTGTCATATGAGTTACACCAGCCTAGACGTGCACGATATATTGCGTGAAGGTTTTGACCGCTCACCTATGTTTAACGGTGCTATACAAAGTTTAGGCCCTAGATATTGCCCTTCTATAGAAGACAAGATTAACAGATTTGCAGATAAAGATAGACATCAGCTCTTTGTTGAACCCGAAGGTTGGGATACCGTAGAGTATTACATAAATGGCTTTTCTACTTCTTTACCAGAAGATATTCAGTTTAAAGCTTTGCGTCAGGTTGCTGGATTTGAAAATGTAAAATTCTTCCGTCCTGGTTATGCTATAGAATACGATTATTTTCCGCCTACACAATTAAAACACACTCTTGAAACTAAACTTGTTTCAGGTTTGTATTTTGCGGGTCAGATAAACGGAACTACAGGCTATGAAGAAGCAGCTTCTCAAGGGCTCATGGCGGGTATAAACGCCCACTTAAAAGTAAAAGAAAAAGAACCGTTTATTCTACAGCGGAATGAAGCTTATATTGGAGTGTTAATAGACGATCTTATTACTAAAGGTACAGAAGAACCATATAGAATGTTTACTTCTCGTGCCGAATACAGAACCCTGTTGCGTCAAGATAATGCAGATTTTAGACTTACTCCTAAAGCTTTTGACATAGGTTTGGCAAGCGAGAAAAGTATGCGTAAAATGGAAGCTAAAAAAGAAAAGTCTGATGCCTTTGTTCAGTTTTTTAAAGAGACTAGTGCTTCACCAGAAGAGATAAATCCTATTTTTGAAACTAGAAATTCTGCTCCTATATCTCAAAGTGATAAAATGTTTAAGTTCTTTTCTCGTCCTGAAATAAGTATGGAGGATATGAAGACTATTTCTTCGGTAAAAGAGTTTATAGCAGAAAATGAATTAGACACAGAGATTATTCAACAGGCAGAAATTCAGGTTAAATATTCTGGGTATATAGCAAAGGAAAAAAACAATGCCGATAAGCTAAATAGGTTAGAGGGTTTAAAAATTCCGGCGTCTTTTGATTACTCAAAATTGAAATCTCTTTCGTACGAAGCCAGAGAAAAACTTACAAAAATAAAACCTGCAACAGTTTCACATGCATCTCGAATAAGTGGTGTTTCTCCAAATGATGTTTCTGTATTACTAGTGTATATGGGTAGATAGCAACATTGTTTCACGTGGAACATTTAGGCTTCATTCAGTGTATGCATGCATTAATAGCTGTTTAATAAATTTTATTCTATTTCTTGGAAAATCACAATACAACATATTTATCAGTTAAAGATTACTTGGTTTCTGGCGAAACTTTTAATCTAGAATACAATACCGATTTAGATTTTTTGGCGACAAGCCCAAAGCCAAAAACAGAAAATCTTTTGAGATATTACGAAAGCGAAGATTATATTTCGCATACAGATGAAAAGCGCGGACTACTTTCCACTTGTTATCAAATTGTAAAAAAATGGTCGCTTCAAAAAAAGACCAAATTGATATTTACTCAAAATAATGGTTTGGGATCTTTACTTGATGTTGGGGCAGGAACTGGAGATTTTTTAAAAGTAGCCAAAGAAAAAGGATGGGAAGTTGCGGGAGTGGAACCCAATGTAAACGCCACAAAACTCGCCTCACAAAAAGGAGTTGTTTTAAAACCCGAACTCAAAGATTTTGAAGGGAACCAATTTGATGTTATTACACTTTGGCATGTGTTGGAACACGTACCAAATTTAGAAGAGACAATTGCACAATTGTCTGGCCTTTTAAAACCAAATGGTGTTTTAATAATTGCCGTACCAAATTTTAAAAGCTATGACGCTTTGCATTACGGAAAATTTTGGGCCGCTTACGATGTGCCTAGACATTTATGGCACTTTTCAAAAAAATCTATAAAAGAACTTTTTTCGGCAGATTTTCAACTTCAGAAAATTAAACCTATGATTTTTGATTCTTTTTATGTGAGTCTACTTTCAGAAAAATACAAAACGGGAAATGCTTTTTCATTAAAAGCATTTTGGATAGGTTTAGTGTCTAATTTAAAAGGGATGCGCTCAAAAGAATATTCTTCGCATATATATTGCTTTAAAAAGCACAAATAAGCCAATTTTAGCCCTTTTAAGCCATTTTAACCCAAGAACGGACACTCAGGGCGTTTTAATTGAAAAATAACGGGAAATTAGCCGAAAAAAAGCTTGTTTTAATAGAGGTGTTCTATAAAATAGAATATTTCAATAAGAATAATTTATGCAGCTTCTGCTTTGTGAATTAAGCGTGTTAATTTTATAGAGAGGTCTGTAAAAATCATTTTTGCATTTCCGTTTCGCTCAATATGGTAAGTAGCTTCTTCTAGTGCAGCATTAATTTCAAAAATATTATTTTGATGCACAAAGGGTGCAAATTTTTGAAGTGAAAAGCTTGGGTCTTTTGCTTCAAAATACAAAAGTGAATTTGCACCGTAATTATTTAAGAGCGCTTGTCTAAAAACCTCGATGCAATAGGCAAGAAACTTTTTTTGTGTTTCTCTACCTTGCCCGGCAAGTTCGTCGCTCCAATCTAATAAGTTATTTATGGCTCCTTTATTTCCTTTTGCTCTAAAGGCAGTTCGCACCCAACTGATAAACCATTTTTCAAAAACTTCATCTTCGCCAGTTTCTTCTAATAATTGTATGGCTTTATTGTAATCGCCACGCGATCTTCTTGCTATTTGGTTTGCAATATTCTCTTTAAGCTCAAAATGTTTTATTAAGCCTTCTGAGATATCTGCTTCAGAAAGTAGGGGGAAGTTTAATTTTTGACAGCGCGAACGAATGGTCGTTATAATCTGGTCTTCTCTTTCGGTTAAGAGCAAAAGCACTGTCTTATCTGAAGGTTCTTCTATCAACTTCAGGATTTTGTTAGCACATTCGGTATTCATATTATCTGCCATCCAGATAATCATTACTTTATACTCGCCTTCAAAAGCTTTAAGCGATAGTTTTTTCGAAATATTTTCAGCTTCAAACTTGCTGATATTTCCTTGTTTATTTTCTATGCCAATGCTTTGTAGCCATTCAAAAAGTGAAGCGTATGGGTTGTTCAACACAAAGTTGCGCCAGCCTTCGGCATAATTGTCTGAAATAGCATTCTTTTTAGCGATATCGCTCGTGTTTACTGGGTAAACAAAGTGTAAATCTGGATGCGATAGTTTTGCAATCTTGTTTTTACAAGAAATATATTCTGGGCTTCCTTTTTGGTAATGCTTGCATAAGAGTGCTGAAGCATAGGCTAATGCCATAGGTAATAAACCGCTGCCGTTAACTCCCGTAAACAGCTGTGCGTGGGGCACACGACCGTTTTCTATAGTCTTTAAAAGATGCGATTTTAAGTGGTGTTGACCTATTATTTCTGAAAAATCCATTGGCAAATTTAAGCAATTTAAAGCGTATATTTTTATTCGAAAAAAATCAAAAATAGAAACAGTTTCTCTTTAGTGAAAACACTTTTTCATCCTATACCAAAAGGAGTATATTTGTAAGCCAACTGAAGACAAATTGCTGCCAATGCAAAATGGGAGTTTCTTGTTTAGAATAAAACAGTATCTTTTTCAAAATATTTTACACTTATGAAAACCGTAAATACAATCGATTTTAACAATAAAAAAGCATTGATAAGAGTGGATTTTAACGTCCCTTTAGATGCTGAGTTTAAAGTTACAGACACTACCAGAATACGCGCCGCAAAACCTACCATTTTAAAAATCTTAGAAGACGGAGGTAGTTGTGTGTTGATGTCGCATTTAGGAAGGCCAAAAAACAAAGAAGCCGAATTTTCTCTGCGACATATTGTTAATTCGTTGTCTGAAATAATAGGTGTACAAGTAAAATTTGTAGCAGATTGTATTGGTCCTAAAGCCGAAGAAGCTGTAGCTAATTTAAAAACGGGTGAAATTCTTTTGCTTGAAAACCTTCGTTATTACGAAGAGGAGACAAAGGGCGATGTTCCTTTTGCAGAAAAGCTTTCAAAATTTGGCGATGTTTATGTAAACGATGCCTTTGGTACTGCCCATAGAGCACACGCTTCAACAGCAATTATTGCAGATTTTTTCCCTGAGAATAAATGCTTCGGTTTATTGCTTGCTTCAGAAATTGAAAATGTAAAAAGAGTTTTAGAAAGCAATGAAAAGCCTGTAACTGCCATTATTGGTGGGGCTAAGGTTTCTTCAAAAATTACAATTATAGAAAACATACTCGATAAAGTAGATCATTTAATTATAGGTGGCGGAATGGCTTTCACATTTGTAAAAGCCCAAGGGGGTGCCATAGGAAGTTCTTTGGTTGAAGAAGATAAACAAGCGCTAGCCCTAGAAATATTGGCTATGGCTAAAAGCAAAAATGTTGAAGTACATTTACCAGTAGATGCTGTTATAGCCGATAGTTTTTCGGAAGCTGCAAATACGCAAATAGCAGCTGTAAACGCTATTCCAGACGGCTGGATGGGACTTGATGTAGGGCCAAATACAAATACGCTTTTTGCAGATGTTTTGGCTAAATCGAAAACCATTTTATGGAATGGTCCAGTTGGGGTTTTTGAAATGGAAAAATTTGCTACTGGCACTAAGGTTTTAGGTCAGAATATCGCTAAAGCAACAGAAAATGGGGCTTTTTCGTTAGTTGGCGGTGGCGACTCTGTGGCTGCAGTACAACAATTTAAGCTAGCAGATAAGGTAAGCTACGTGTCTACAGGCGGTGGCGCTATGTTAGAAATGCTTGAAGGTAAAACATTACCAGGCATTAAAGCCCTGTTATAGAAAACGTTAAATAGTATTGTGTTAGCGTAAAGCGTCTTATATTTGCGTAATTTTACGAAATCATTATTTTTGATAAAATTTTTTATATACAATAACGTTATTATTTTTTGAAGAATTTTATAATTATGACTTTGTAAAAGGTTTTAATTAGGCAAATTTGCCAAATCCCCAAACGCATTAATAACTGATGAAATTAAACAAAACTCTCCCTTTTATACTGTTGCTAGCCTGCAGTATTGGTTTTGCCCAAAAGGGTAAAAAGAAAGACAATTCACTTAATTCAAAAAAAGTTGAAGTTGTAGATTCAATAAAAGTTACCAAAATTTCTGAAGAATTGCCTACTACAGTTATTAGTACAGCTGTAAAAGACACTGTTATTTACGATCTTCAAGATATGGCTATCGCTCGTAAAAAGGATAGTCTTTGGTTAAAAGAAGTGTACAATTCAGATCTTTTTGACGATATATACAATAGTGTTGTAAACCAAGACTACGAGGCTGTAGAATACGAAGAACTTCCTACAGAGGTTTTAAAACAGCGCTTAAAAGAGCTAGACGCCAGAACTCCTTTTAAAGTAGAATACAATCCGTCTTTAGAGAGTGTTATTAAGCAATATTTAAAAAACCGTCGCAAAGGTTTAGAACGTTTAATGGGGCTTAGCGAATACTATTTTCCTTTATTTGAACAAGAACTAGACAAGCATAATTTACCTTTAGAGTTAAAGTATTTAGCCGTAGTAGAGTCTGCGTTAAACCCGCGTGCACAGTCGCGTGTAGGTGCAACAGGCCTATGGCAGTTTATGTTTCCTACCGGAAAAATGTTTGGTTTAGATGTAAGTTCGTATGTAGATGAGCGTTCAGACCCTATACTAGCTACCGAAGCCGCTTGTAAATATTTAAAGAGCCTAAATACAAGCTTTAACGATTGGGATTTAGCGCTTGCAGCCTACAATTCTGGTCCTGGAAATGTATCTAAAGCCATTCGTCGTTCTGGTGGAAGGACCAATTATTGGAATCTTCGCGATTATCTTCCACGTGAAACAGCAGGTTATGTACCGGCATTTTTGGCAACTATGTACATTTTTGAGTACGCAAGCGAACACGGTTTTCAAAAACAACAAGCGAGAATACCTTATGTTGCTACAGACACAATTCGTGTAAAGCATCAAATAACACTAGATCAAGTAGCGAAGCTTACCAATCTAGACAAAGAGGAACTTGAGTTTTTAAATCCGTCTTATAAACTGGGTATTATACCAGTTATAAAAGATGAAAACTACGTGCTTAGGCTTCCGTTAACCTCAGTAGGTACTTTTGTTACTAACGAAGACGCAATCTATGCCTTTGCACAAGAAGAGCAGGAGCAAGCAGAAAAACCATTGCCAGAGCTTTATGAGCAACCAGAAAAAATACGTTACCGTGTAAAACGAGGCGATTATTTAGGTAAAATAGCCGAGCGATATGGGGTAGGTGTAAGCCAGATAAAACGTTGGAATGGAATGCGTAGCAATTCGCTTAGAGTTGGACAAAGCTTAATAATTCATCCTAGAAAGAGCACAAATTCTGGGGCTATTGCAAGCAATGCTTCAACGCAAAATAATACTTCAGAAAAAACCTATACAGTTCGCAATGGAGACTCTTTATGGAGCATCTCACAAAAATTTCCTGGAGTTTCTGTCCAGAATTTAAAAAAATGGAACGATATTAGTGGCAATAACCTAAAGCCTGGAACTAAACTTAAAATATATAAAGGGTAGTTCTAAAAAAATATCCATTTAATGAAAGTATTTTCGATTGTATTGTTTTCGGTTTTTATTGCATTTACTTCTTGCAATGAAAGCGGCAAGAGAGATAAGTCTCTTGTACCTAACTCTGTTGGTAACATTAATGTACTTCAAATAGTAACCCCAAACGACCTTTGGAATGGTGTTGTAGGCGAAGCTATTAGGAATAATTTTGCAGCTCCTACAGACGGGCTTCCACAGGACGAACCGCTATTTTCTATCAACCAAATGGCCCCCGAAACTTTTACAGGCTTTGCCCGTAGCAACAGGCTGTTTTTGTATGTAGTTTTAAGTGATGAAAACAAGGTGAGTCTCGCTACAAACGAATATGCCAAACCACAAACGGGTGCTGTAATAAAAGCCACTTCAGAAGAAGAACTCGTTGAGCTTATCAATAAAAATGCAGCGCAAATAATCGCATCTTTTCACGCTTCCGAAATAAAGGAACGCCAACGAAGAACGTCAATCTCTTTGATGAAGACAGATTCGTTAAAAGCTGTTATGGGGGTTAACCTTCAAATACCAAGCGCGTACAGAATTGCGAAGGCAACAGATAGTTTTTTCTGGATGCGAAAAGATTTAAAAGACGGCACTACAAATATTTTAGTCTATCAAGTGCCTTTAAATATGATTACAAACGACAGTACTGCTGTGGGCGATATAATTAAAATTCGCGATTCTATAGGAAGCAAACTGTTACCTGTAGAAGACGACGGACAGTTTATTACAGAAGATGCCTACGCACCTTATCTATTTACCACAAAGATAGATGGTAAATTTGCCTACGAGACCAAGGGTACTTGGGAAGTAAAAGACGACTGGATGGGTGGTCCTTTTGTGAATTATGCCGTAAAAGACGAAGCAAACAACCGTTATTTAATACTTGAAGGCTTTACTTATGCTCCAGCAGTGGCAAAGAGAGACCTTCAGTTTGAGCTAGAATCTATTTTAAATTCGGCTAAAATAGAGTAGAGAAGTATGTTATAAAGACAAAAAAAGAGCCTTTCAAATTTAATTTGAAAGGCTCTTTTGGTAAGATAGAAATAAGGGTTTATTTCTTCTCGTCTATTTTAGTATCTGTAGATTCGTCTTTAGAAGCATCTTTAAATTCTTTAAGGCCACTTCCTAAACCGCGCATAAGCTCTGGGATTTTCTTTCCCCCAAAAAGCAACAACACGATTACAACAATCAATACAATCTGCCAAGGGCCAATAACACCTAAAGGAATAAATAATGCACTCATGATTTTTAAATTTAATTACACAAAGGTAACAAGAAATGTTTAGATACAACGTTTAGAAGTTAATTTTAGCGTCTATGGCTATAGTTTATTTTATATTTGTAAAAAGCAATTGCAGAAAATGACCCAAAAAGAAAAAAGAGCAAAAAAGTTCAAAAAGAAGCTATTACACAAGTACCGCTTGGTAATCTTGAATGAAGAAACTTTTGAAGAACGCTTCTCTTTTAAGCTTAACAGACTAAATGTCTTTGTATTTAGCACCCTATTTGCATTATTTCTTATCCTAGCAACTACTTTTATTATTGCTTTTACCCCTCTTAGGGAGTATATTCCTGGCTATTCGTCTACGGCATTAAAAAAGAAAGCAACTCAGTTAAGCTATAAATCAGACTCATTACAGCAAATAATCAATGTAAATGAGCAATACCTTGCTTCAATTAAAAAAGTACTCACAGGCGATGTTAAAACGGTAGAATTCAATAAAGATTCTATTATTGAAGTAGCTAAAACAGATCCTTCGGTTTTAATTAGAGTATCTAGAAAAGATTCCTTGCTAAGGGAAGCGGTAGCTAAGGAAGATAAATACAATCCGCTGGTGGCGCCTCAAGTGCAGGAATACGCTCTATTTGCTCCGGTAAAAGGAACAATTTCAGACGGCTATGATTCTAAAGCAAAACACTATGCGGTAGATGTAGTAACGGTAAAAGACTCGCCTGTAAAAGCAGTTGCAGATGGCACGGTTATTTTTGCAGAATGGACTGCCGCTACGGGTTATGTTATCATTTTAAAACACAACAGTAATCTAATTTCTGTTTATAAACACAATGGGATGCTCACAAAAGAGCAGGGTGAAATTGTAAAAGCTGGTGAAGTTATTGCAACTGTAGGTAATACAGGCGAGCTCACTACAGGGCCACATTTACATTTTGAATTGTGGCGCGATGGTTTTCCCGTTAACCCATCAAGTTTCATTGATTTTGATTAAAAACTTTATGTCCTTAAAATCTTTAGGCGCAAAAATACTCGCCAAAACTATATCGAATAGAATTCAAAAATGGGCAGCAAACCCCATAGAAACACAGCAAAAAATTTTTAAAGAATTAATTTCTGAAGCGCAGCAAACAGCCTTCGGAAAAAATCACAATTTTGATAAAATACATTCCTTTAAAGAGTTTGCGAAACAGGTTCCTATACGAGATTATGAAGCCTTAAAACCCTATATAGAACGTGTAGTTGCTGGTGAAGAAAATGTACTTTGGCCCGGCAAGCCACTCTATTTTGCTAAAACTTCGGGGACAACCTCGGGGGCTAAATACATTCCTTTAACAAAGGAGTCTATGCCCAATCATATAGACGCTGCTAGAAATGCAATACTCTGTTATATAAACGAAACCGGTAAAGCCGATTTTGTAGACGGGAAAATGATTTTTCTACAGGGAAGTCCTATAATGCATGAAAAAAACGGCATACAAACAGGAAGGCTTTCTGGAATTGCGGCACATTTTGTACCAAGATACCTTAAAAAAAACCGTTTGCCTTCTTGGGAAACAAACTGTATAGAAGACTGGGAGACAAAAGTAGATGCAATCGTTAAAGAGACCAAAGACGAAGATATGACCGTTATTAGCGGTATCCCGTCTTGGGTACAAATGTATTTTGAAAAACTTGAGCAAGCTAGTGGGAAAAAAGTAGGCAGGCTTTTTAAAAATTTTAGTCTTTTTATATACGGTGGCGTTAATTTTGAACCTTATCGCGCAAAATTTGAAAGTTTAATAGGAAGAAAAGTGCCAAGCATAGAATTGTATCCTGCAAGTGAAGGCTTTTTTGCCTTTCAGGATAGTCAAAAAGAGAAAGGCATGCTTCTGCTCTTAAATTCAGGGATTTTTTATGAATTTGTTGAAGCAGATTCATTTTTTGACGAAAACCCAAAACGCTTAACTATAGGCGATGTTAAGCTAGGTGTTAATTACGTTATGCTTATTTCTTCTAACGCAGGTTTATGGGCGTATAATTTAGGCGATACGGTACAGTTTACGTCTACAAAGCCATACCGCGTGATCGTCTCTGGACGAATAAAACATTTTATTTCGGCCTTTGGGGAGCACGTAATTGGTAAAGAAGTAGAAGAAGCAATGCAAAAAGCGATGGCTAAATTTAATTTCTCTATTTCAGAATTTACTGTGGCGCCTCAAATTACACCTTCAGATAATAGTCTGCCCTATCATGAATGGCTTATTGAGTTTGCAAATCCAGCTGAAGACCTTCAGCAACTAGCAAGTTTTCTCGATGCCGAAATGCAACAACAAAACTCCTATTATTTCGACTTAATAAATGGAAAAATCCTACAACCTCTTAAAATTAGTTCGCTTAAAAGAAAGAGTTTTCAGCGTTATATGAAGTCGCAAGGCAAGCTTGGTGGGCAAAACAAAGTGCCCCGACTAGCGAACGACAGAAAAATTGCAGATGCATTATTGCAATTACAGCCTCAAAATTAGTGTTATCTTTGTTTCTAATGAATAAATTAAAATCACACACAAGAACACGCGCACAGGAAAGTACACAAGCCATAGAACGGCTATATATTACAATGCGCCATCTCTTTAACCGTGGCTTTTATAAGCCCATGGGAGTTTCTGGAGAATCTCTTAGAGAATCATTATTAACCCTACGTCCAGAAATTTATGGTTCCATAAAAGAAGATAAAGTAGAATTACAAGGCTTGCTTTATGTCATGGACCGTTTGCCTTTTGGCATAGAAGAATGTAGGTTTATAAATTTAACAAGCGATGAAGGCTACAAAGACTCACATTTTGAACCTATAATTCCACTTAAACGACGCAGAAACTGTTACCGGATAGATGAGGAACAGATGAATATTGAAATTACCCGTGGACGGTCTGAAATCTATGATATTTTAACTCACTTAACCTTTCTTTTTATTGAATCTCACAAAATCATGAAGCAAGTGCTTATTGAAGAGAGTGGAGAGTTAATACGAGATTGGAAAAAACTAGAAGAGACAGTCCTTAAAATTGGCAAGATAAGCCAGAAAGAAAAAGAAGTAACATTAACACATACAGCAAACTTTTTGGGTAGAACTTTTGAAGAAGTTAAAGAAGTTTATCCATTTTTTGCCAGTGAGAAAGATGAAAACAGGTTTTTTAATATCATCTATTTTTTAGGGAAACTAGCAATAGATGAGGTTGTAAACGACAATAAGCGTATTATAACCTTTAGCCCAGTATTGCGTGAGCGCTTAGGACACCATATACACGGTGAGCAATGGGCCTTTAGCATAAAGAAAAAGCTTCAAGAAAAAGGTTTATTAGAACGTTCTATACACGTTATTAGTGCAAATATGCACAGTGTGATGAACAGTTTATACGCTCCTAAGGCTCTTCCTGCAGAATTTGCTAAGAAAAAACCAATGGAGGTTTTTGAAGCTCTGAGCAATTCTGCCAATAAAAAATTACGCGAAAAAGTTACTAAAACTGCTTTAGCAGAGGGGATGATTTTTATTGAAGACCAAAGCGGAACCAATATAGATGTTCAAATAATTGACACTGCAAAAATAAAGCAAAGCCCATATACAGACGCATTAGAAGACTATGATGCCGAGACTATGCCTGTTATAGTTGTCATGGATTACGCTTTTGGCGAGCAGGCATATGAAACGATGGACGAGCTATTAAAACCCTTAATAGACACCGGAAAAGAGCGCTACTTTTTAAATGTAGCATCTGTTTCTATTATGGGTAAAGCCGGTATTTTGGAAGGTGGAAAAGGAGATATTATGATTCCTTCGGCTCATGTTTTTGAAGGTACTGCAGACAATTATCCTTTTAAAAATAAACTTGACAAATCGCATTTTAAGGATGATGATGTAAATGTATGTACTGGTACTATGATATCTGTTCTTGGAACATCGCTTCAAAATAGAGATGTACTCAAGTTTTTTCACAATTCCACCTGGAATGTAATTGGCCTAGAAATGGAAGGAGCACATTATCAAAAAGCAATACAAGCGGCGGCAAAAATTAGAAGGAGTATACGTTCAAAAGTAAAGGTGCGATATGCGTATTACGCATCAGATAATCCGTTAGAAACGGGAAGTACTTTAGCTTCTGGTGGCTTGGGAACAACTGGTGTAAAACCTACCTATTTAATCACCGAAAAGATATTAAAACAGATTTTAGATGTGTCTAAAATTTAATTTTGGACAACAGTAAAGTTCTGACTGTCTGATTTAAAGAATCTAAATTCTCTAATTGTATAATTTTGGGTCTAGTAAATGGCGAAGAGGTGTTTTAAGTTCTTAAATGTGCTTATTTTAGTTTAAAAATGTAATCGTTTATTCTTTACGCAACCTTGGTATTAAATTAGCATCTTCCAAGGGAAGAATGAATTATTTTATATAAAAATTACTAGTTAAAGCTTTAGATAGGCAATTGTGAAGTTGCCTTATTTTTTGAAAGATGAACTAGAAAATTAGGGGGTATATTTTAAAAATACATCTTGCCACAAGCATTATATTATTAAAATAGCATGGACAAAAGCAATGGGTATCACTTTGCGGAAGTGATACTTTTGCAGACCAAAAAATTAAAAGACACAAAACTTGTTAAAACCAACCATTACCGTACTTTTGCCACTAAGTCAGCGTGTAGTGTTTTAAGTAAAGCGAAGGCATTCAATAAGTTAAATTTAAAAACAATAGATAGGCAGTAAAAGCTGCAATCTGAAAAAAAATACAGTCATTAATATTTATAAAAGAGTTGTTTATGGCACAGCAAAATTCATCAGAAGAAATTGATTTAGGTTATTTGTTTGGGAAGCTAAATAGTCTATTAAAAGGTTTTGTAAGAGGTCTTTTTTCAATACTTGAGTTTTTCAAGAAGTATTATATAGTTGTTATTGTACTAGTATTGGTTGGCTTTGCGTATGGGTATTATAAAGATTCTGTTGCAGTTAAGAGTTATACTAACGAATTACTCGTAATACCAAATTTTGAAAGTGTAGATTATCTTTATGACAAAGTAGATGCAATTAATTTAAAAATTGCCGCTGGTGATTCAATTTACCTAAAGCACATCTTAGACACTAACTTTAGAAAAATAAAAAGCATTGAGGTTGAGCCAGTTACTGATGTGTATAATTTTATTTCTAAGTCTAGAGAGAATATAGATATTTTTAGAATTATAGCAGAAAAACAGGATTTTTCTGATTATTTAGAGGATGTTGCAATTAGTAAGTATTTTAAGTATCATCGTTTAAAAATTAGTGTTCAAGGGAAGAAATCTTCAGAGAAAATTGTAAATGATTTTATAACTTTTTTAAACGAAAACGAGCATTTTAATGAATATAAGAAGGCTTTTGCAGAGACAAAAGATTTTGAGATAAAAGAGCATTATAATATGGTTACTCAACTTGATTCACTTATAAAGACAAGTACTTCAATAAGTAAATCAAATACTTCTGTTGCTGTTAGTAATAACAGTGATCAACATTATTTAATAGAAAGAAAAAGATTAATACTTGAGGATATATACAGTCTAAAAATGGAGCAAATAGATTATGCAAATCCTATTAAGGTAGTTAATGCAGATTATAATTTAGAGATTAAACAATTCTTAGCTATTTCTAATAAAATAAAATATCCAATCTATTTATTAATGTTGTTTTTTCTGACATTTTTGATATTTAATCTATTCAAAAACTTAAAGAAATATGCAAATTCTAATTAAGTTATTAGGGATGATTCAAGAAAGTTTAGTTTAAAAAAAAAGCATGTCCAAGAAAAACCTTATAGTCTTCGGCACTCGTCCTGAAGCAATAAAAATGGCTCCTTTAGTTCAACAGTTTTTAAAGGATAAAAATTTTACAACCAAAGTCTGTGTTACAGCCCAACATCGTGAGATGCTCGATCAAGTATTAGACTTTTTTGAAATAGTCCCTGATTACGATTTAAACTTAATGCGGCCTAATCAAAACCTCTATTCATTAACAGCTTCAATTATAGAAAACATGAAGCCTGTACTCGATGAGGTTAAACCAGACTATGTGTATGTACACGGAGATACTACAACGTCTATGGCTGTGGGCATTGCTGCTTTTTATAGCGGAGCAAAAATATGTCATGTGGAAGCTGGCTTGCGAACCTTTAATAGGCAATATCCCTTCCCAGAAGAATTTAACCGTCAGCTTACAGGTAAAATAGCCGATTTTCATTTTGCGCCTACTGTACTTTCTAAAAACAACCTGCTGGCAGAAAACACTAAAGAAGAAAACATACTAGTTACTGGAAATACTGTAATAGACGCATTGCTCTACGGTATTGAAAAAGTAAATGCCGAAAATTATAAAGATCAAGAAATTGAAAGTTTAAAAGCAAGTTTAAATTTTCAGAAGAAAATTATACTTGTAACGGGGCATAGACGCGAAAATCACGGCGATGGTCTTATAAATATCTGTACTGCTTTAAAAACGATAGCAGAACAATATCCAGATGCTGAGATAATCTATCCAGTACATTTAAACCCCAATGTAAAGGGGCCCGTAAACGAACTTTTAGCTGGAATAGAAAACATACACCTTGTGGCACCATTAGCATATCCGGCTTTTATATGGTTAATGGAGAAGTCTTATCTTATAATAACAGACAGTGGTGGTATACAAGAAGAAGCCCCTAGTTTAGGCAAACCCGTATTGGTTACTAGAACAACTACGGAACGCCCTGAAGCTGTTGAAGAAGGCACCGTTATCTTAGTTGGTACAGATGCTACTAGAATTATAGAGGAAACCAAAAAGTTATTGGATAATAACGAATATTATAAAGGGATGAGTATGTTGCACAATCCTTATGGAGACGGAAAAGCAACAGCAAGAATTGTAAATTTTATTGAAGCATTATAAGATGAATACTAAACCTACAGTAGTTATGATGGGGCTTGGCTATATTGGGTTACCAACAGCTGCTCTTATTGCAAGCAAAGGAATTAATGTTACGGGTATTGATATAAGTAAACACGTTGTAGATACTATAAACGAAGGGAAAATACATATAGTAGAACCAGATCTAGACGGATTGGTGCATCACGTTGTTAAAGAAGGGCTTTTAAAGGCTGCTACAGCGCCTGTAACGGCCGATGTTTATTTAATAGCTGTTCCCACCCCTTTTAAAGGAAATCACGTCCCAGATCTTTCGTATGTGGAAAGTGCGGTTAAAAATTTAATACCAACTTTAAAAAAAGGCGCCTTAGTTATTTTAGAGTCTACAAGCCCTGTAGGATCTACTCATAAAATACAAGAATTAATTTTTCAAGAACGTCCCGAATTAAAAGGCGAAATATTTATTGCTTACTGTCCAGAACGCGTATTGCCAGGAAACGTAATTTACGAATTAGAACAAAATGATCGTGCCATAGGTGGGATTGATGCCCCCTCAACTGAAAAAGCAGTGTGGTTTTATAAGCACTTTGTAAAAGGAGAGTTGCACAAAACAAATTCGCAAACTGCCGAAATGTGTAAATTGGTTGAAAATTCGTCTCGCGATGTGCAGATCGCATTTGCTAATGAACTCTCTATGATTTGCGATAAGGCTAACATCAATGTTTGGGAGTTAATTCGTTTGGCAAATAAACACCCTCGTGTAAATATTTTACAACCTGGTACGGGTGTAGGTGGTCATTGTATTGCGGTAGACCCTTGGTTTATTGTTTCAGAATTTCCTGAAGAGGCAAAAATAATTCGTTCTGCTCGCGAAATAAACAACTATAAAACCGAATGGGCCATAGAGAAAGTAAAAAATGCTGCACTTCAGTTTAAAATTGTCAATGGTAGAGATGCGGTTATAGCCTGCATGGGTCTTGCTTTTAAGCCCAATATAGACGATTTAAGAGAATCACCAGCTCTTCATGTAGCAGAAGAGTTGCAAGCAGATAACTTTAATGTTTTGTTTGTAGAACCAAATTTAGACAGTCACCCTAAATTTAAATTAACTTCTGTAGAAGAAGCCAAGACAACTTGCGATATTATGGTTTTTCTAGTAGCGCATAATGAGTTTAAAGGTTTTAATGGCGAACTTAAGATGCAAGTTTTGGATTTTTGTGGGATGCGTAATTGATAATTTTTTTTAAACCTTAAGGTTGTCAACGATTTTTGTAATGTGATTTTACTATAAATAGAAAAATGAGAACTAATGGGTTAATATTATATAGACTATGCTTTTTAACTCTATAGATTTTGCAATATTTTTTCCGATATTTTTTGTTCTTTATTGGATAGTAGCAAAAAAACTAACACTTAGGAATACTTTTTTATTAGCTTCAAGTTATTTGTTTTATGGATGGTGGGATTGGCGGTTTTTATTTCTTATAATTTTTAGCTCTATTGTAGATTTTACCATTGGTCAAAAGATACATAACTCCCAAAATAAAAGAACTCGAAAAAACTTTCTACTAGTAAGTTTACTAATAAATTTAGGGCTTTTAGCATACTTTAAATACACTAACTTTTTTATTGATTCGTTCATAAATTCATTCCGTTTTTTTGGAGCAGAAATAGATTCGTTTACATTACAAATAATTCTTCCTGTTGGTATTAGTTTTTACACTTTTCAAACACTTAGTTATACCATAGATATTTATCGTGATCGTTTACAACCCACTAAAGATTGGTTGTCTTTTTTCACATTTGTAGCTTTCTTTCCACAATTAGTTGCAGGACCTATAGAGCGTGCATCTCATTTATTGCCACAATTTTTTAAGACGTATAAATTCAATTACAGCGCTTTTAAGAGCGGTTTATTATTAATGGCATTTGGACTGTTTAAAAAAATGGTCATAGCAGACAGGCTTGCTATAGTTGTAAATGAAGTCTATAATAATCCTACGGGGCACAGTGGGCAAGATTTAATAATTGCCACCGTATTTTTTGCATTTCAGATTTATTGCGATTTTTCTGGCTATTCAGATATTGCTATTGGTATATCCAGAACATTGGGGTTTGATTTGATGAAGAATTTTGAAACACCTTATTTTTCAACATCTATTACAGAATTTTGGAGAAGGTGGCACATATCACTTTCAACTTGGTTTAGAGATTATGTGTATATTCCCTTAGGAGGTAGTAGAAATGGTGAGTACAGAACCTATTTTAACTTATTCTTGGTCTTTGTGGTAAGCGGTCTTTGGCACGGAGCGGCTATTACTTTTGTAATTTGGGGGGCGATCCATGGTATTATAATAGTTGTAGAAAAGGCATTGAGCAATACAAAATTACAGCTTAATAGAAAACGCATTCTCCCAGCAATATTTTTCGGTTTTTTTACTTTTTCTATTGTATGTTTTGCTTGGATATTTTTTAGAGCCAATAGTTTTTCAGATAGTTTATATATTGTAACAAACCTGTTCAATTTTAATTTCGAAAAATGGAATTTTTATGATATAGGACTTCCTTCACAAGAGTTTGATCTTGCGATAATTAGTGTAATTTTACTTCTTATATTTGATGCAATCCATAGAAAGTACAACGCATTAAGTCTATTAAATAAAACGAATGTTTTTATTAGGTGTTCGGTGTACACCATTATTATTTATAGCATTGTAGTTTTCGGTATTTATGGAAACGATAGTGTTTCTGAATTTATTTATTTTCAATTTTAACGATGAAAAAAAGAATTATTTCTATAGTTGTACTAGTTGGATTTCTTATAACAGGCTTTATTTATTTGAATAAAATATTTGCTTCTAATCATCATTATGTAAATACCACAGAAGATTTTAAAAAACTTGCAAAAAAAACAAATATTGATGTTATTCTTTATGGAAGTTCTCATGCTTATACCGCATATAATCCATTAATAATAAATGACATCTGTAAAACTATTAGTTATAATTTAGGGTCTGATGGTTTAAAAATATCTTTAACGGATTTAGTTTTAAAGGAATCTCTAAAATATACAAATCCAAAACTAATTATTTTGGAGGTTTACCCACCTTCATTACTAAAAGTTGAAGGTGAAGTAGATAAGGGATATCATTTAAGGGCAATGGATTTTGTCAGTAATTTTTCTTTTTTAAAATTAAAAAAAACAATTGAAATTTATGACCCGAATGAGTATTTAGGTGTATATTTTCCTTTAATCCGAAATCATGATAAATGGAATTCATTTAATTACTTCAGTTTTAATAAGAGAAAATATTTAGATTTCGAAAAAAATTTCTTTTATGGTGGTTTTTTAGGCTCTTTAAATGTTATGAATGATGAAGATAAAAAAAAATATGCCAATTTTAAAGCGCCTCCTTTAACGAATGATCCTTCAAATAAGTGGGTAAAAGAAGATGCGAAAAATCATATTAAAGAATTTGTGTCTATAGCAAAAAAAAATGGTTCAGAAGTATTAATTATATCTTCGCCGGACCCACGAGCACGACCAGCATTTAACTATTCTTTTTATCAAGAAATTAAAGATTTTAGTAGTACTATGAATGTGCCGTTTTTAAATCTTAATGATTTTTATGAAGAAATGAATCTTACACTTGATGATTTTAAGGATAATTCACATTTAAATACGTATGGTAGCATAAAAGCTACTAAATTTTTAGCTAATTATTTAAAGTCAAATTATGTTCTGCCTAATAGAACATCTGAAAAAATCTGGAAAGATGAGATGGTTAATTATGATATTATTAAAAACGAATTTTATGATATTAAGATTAAATCATATAGCACAGTATTAAATAAAAATCTATCGCCTGATGTGGTTTTAAATAAACTTTCAATTATTCGTAAAAACAATAGAGAACTATTGTTTAATATAAACTTTGATTCTATAAATACAGATGTTAAAAACCTAGATAAATATAGGTTAGCTGTTCATATATATAGCCATGACGATTCGCTTGCATTATTAAATAAATCAAGTAAATTGAAGAATGCAAAATATGACCAAACAAATACTATATTAGAAAGTGGTAAAGCATTTACAAGCTTTAATATTCAAACAAAAATAGTAAATATTAAAAAAGTTGAATTATTCCTTTTTAATAAAAAGGGATATGATGGCATAATTGGAAATAAAATAATGATTGACGATATTTCATTTAAAAATCTTGATTGATGGATAGGAAAATTAAAAATGCTAAGCTCTTTGTATTAGGTGTTGTTTTTTTCCCTTTCTTATTAAATAGCTGTATTGATAAGGAAAATAAAAATGATATTAAGAACTTAAATCCGACCTCTATTCAAAAAGAGGTTGTTACTAAGCCTATAGATTCTATTAATTTACCAAATGTTTTAGCAAAAAGATTTTCAAAAATATACGAACCCAAAACAATTCATTTTAATGACGGTTCTACATTAAATTTTCAAGAACCTTTGATTTTTAATGAAATAGAAGATAACTTTAAACGCTATGCTGAGATAGATTTTAGAGAGTATATGACGAATTTTAAATTGGATTCAGCGGGTGTTTTATTAGAAAAAGGAAGGTACAACCCTACAGAAATCGGTAAAATTGCTTTAAGAGCTATAAATAATTATAAAATAACAAATTCTGAATATGCTCTAGAAGTATTTTTAAATCAAGTGAGTTGGGCTGAAGAGAACTTTTATGAAACAGAAAATTATGGATTTTGGTATTTTACTGAACCTGCACCTTTATATCAATTAGAACCAGGATGGACATCTGCATTTAGTCAAGGAATACTATTAAATGTATGTTTAGAGGCCTATAGATTGGATAAAAACGAAAAATATGCTTTGATGATTGAAAAGGCTTTAAAAGGCTTTATGGTTCCTGTTGAAAACGGTGGATTTTTGCGTGATTGGGACGAAAATGAGTTATGGTTTGAAGAGTATAATACCGTTAGACCCTCAAGAGTATTAAATGGCACTATGTACGGACTAGTTGGAGTTTATAATGTTTATAACGATTTAGGTATAGAGTTGGCTGGTAAAATCTTTGAATCGGGTGTAAATACTTTAAAAAATCATTTACACGAATATGATGCAAAATACTCATCGCGATATAGCTTGGCGGATTGGAAGAATGAAATATGTAAAGAAAATTATCATGAAGGGCATGTTGTACAATTATTATGGTATTATCAAACAACAAAAGAACCTGTTTTTAAAAAATACGCCAAAATATTCTTAGAGAACGATAGAGGTAATTTTATGGAGAAAACAAGTTATGCATTAAATAAAGCTATAAAAATTTCTGCAAGTCACACTATTGACACTATTAAAAATGGTGTTAAAAACCTAAATGATGAAATCTGGGCTTATGGAGGCTTTTGGAGTTCACATAAGAATGTTGAATTAACTATAGACTTTGGAGAAAAAAAAGAAGATATTTCTGCGCTTACCCTTTATCACGTTAATGATAAAAGTAAAGATGTAAATTTTAAACTATATGCTTTCGATGAAGAAAAAAATGAATGGAGGTTTGTTCAAGAATTTATATCCAATGCGATAAAAGATAATGTAAGGGCATATAATAAAACAGGTGACTATGAAACTTATATTGAACATTATAAAATTTTTGAAAATGCAGACTCTCAGAAAATAAAAATAGTGTTTGAAGCTTCAACAAATAATATTATTGCAATTAGGGAGATTAATTTTGTTTATGACCGATCCAAGGATTTTGATTATCTGACAAGAATAATAGATGAAAAATTTTAGATTGTCCCTAAAAGAACTAACATGATTTTTAATGTTGAATAAAGCTTTCATATCCATTTTTTTTCTTTCAAATTGCTTTTTGAGTTGTAGTGATATATCTCTAGAAACAAATCTTGAAGATGGTCTTACAAGTTATAGAAAAGTTAGAAATATAAATGAATCGTTTATTGAAGGCTATACTGTTAATAAAATTGCTTTCTTTAAAAAGGATTCGATTAATTATGAGTTTGTATTAAAACTTAACAATGAGGTTGAAGAGGATACCGTAGCAAATTATAGTTTAGGAATGGTTGTTTTTACGGATAAAAAATATTTAGCCGAAGAACAGGACTATTTAATTTGGGGTATGCAGCCAACTATAAAACAATATGGCGATTATAAGTACATTATAAGAGAGGTTGAAACTCCAATTAAATACATGGATAGTTTACATATTTTTCTGTACGCTCGTGATGGGTATAAAGGAGTTAGAGGAAGTTTGATTAGACTTAAGAATATTCAATTATAAGTGTATTTATAATATTTAGAGTAAAACATTATAATTAAAAGATGAAAACAGGAGGATTGTTTAAAAATCTATTATTGAATAATACCTCCCAGGGTCTTCAATTTGGCTCAAGATGGCTTTTAAATATCACATTACTTAATGTTTTAGATATAAATAATTATGCTGTTTTTTCCTTTGTTTATTCCATATCGAATATTTTAATGGCAATAATCCCTTTTGGAAGTTCAATATTTTTAATTCACGAAACCAAAAATATTGAAAAGAGTAAAAGTGCGTTGTTTGATTCATTTATCTTGGCAACCTTTCTTTTTAGTTGTATTGCCATTTTATATCTTTTACTCACTCCTTTTTTAAATTTTGTAAAAGGCTGGGAATTGTCTGTTTATGGAATAGTTTTAGGGTATATACTTTCTTTAAATATCATTCTATTTTCATTTTTTAAAGGAGCTGGTGATTTTTTAAAAGAATTAAAGGCTTACATTATTTTCTTCATTACAATCCTTTTATTTATAGGCTATCTATTTTTCATAAATGAAGCTAATAAAAATTTAAACTTTATTCTTTTATCGCTTATTTTTATTAATGGGGTGGTGTTTTTTATCACTATATTTTCTAACAAAACATTGTATCGAGGTTTATCTCCTACTTTTTCTGGATCTATTAAACAAAGATTAAAAAATGCATTTTCAGAGAGAAAATATTTTGGATATCAGGAAATTGTGACGGCTATCTACACGCAATCAGGCTTATTATTACTTTTTTATATATTAGATACAGAGACCTATGGATACTATAGAGCATTATTCGTAATAATATCACCTATTTATCTTATAACAGTATCCATGTCGCAAGTTATTTTAAATTATTTAAAAAACCTTCCGAGTGATAAGTTGGTTGAAAACTATAGAAAACTCCAAGTTTATAGCTTTTTAGCAGGTTTCAGTATCTTAACAGTTATGTTTATTTTTAAAGATCTCTTGTTTCAGATTATAAAAGTGCCAATAAATGAGTTGACGATATGTGCTTTTATCATAGTGCTTTTTACGGCCTTAACTCGTTTTATATTTGCAAACTATGAAATGTTAATGATAGTATTTGAAAAACAAAAGATTAGATTTTATATTGTATTTATTGTTGCTATTTTGAATATAATTCTCGTATTTATATTATTACCAAAATATGGATTGATAGGAGCTGTATCTACAAATCTGATAACCTATTTTTCGTTATTAATAGGTTTAATTATTGTAACTGAGAGATTATTGTTTTTGCGAAAAGATAGGGATATTTAATATAAATTTTTTCATCTAATAGCTTAATGAATCAAATGTAAACTTCAAGCAAATTAAACTGAATTGACGAAAAGTTATAAAGCAGTAGTATACAAAATGTAAAATCAATACGATTATTTTAAAGTATCTTAGCAGAGATTATATAGTCCTTATTAAATGTTTAAAATTTCATATTTAGATAATTTTATAATTCTACTAATGTTCGCATTGTTACCTGTTGACATGTTGAATGGAATAGTGCTAAAAAGTGGAATAAACCTACCGATAAGTATAGGACAACTTTATAAATTAATTGTGTTGTCTTTTCTTTTTTTAAGGTTTCTTTTTAAGCCTAAATTGTTGTTGTTTTCAATGGGGCTTACGCTCCTTTTATACCTTCCTTCTATTTATGAATCTGTTAAATTGATGACAGCAGAGTACTTAGTGGATGATTTAATAAAAATCTCTAAATACCTTACCCCACTTTATTGTTTTCTGTTTTTTGTAAATTATTTAAAATATACGAGTGATATAGGGATCAAAAGAACACTTCTATTAGTTCAATTTTCATATATCGTAGTAGCTGCTAATGTATTGCTAAAGTATATTGGTTTAGGATCACCAATGTACGAGTATGGAAGTATTGGTAGTAAAGGTTTTTTTTATGCAGGTAATGAAATTTCTGCCTTACTTGTTATTTTAAGTTCAATTATCGCTTTTAATTTATGGTATAGAGAAAATCGATTAGCTTATTTCTTGTTTTGGGCATTTACACTTTTCGTGGGCTTAACCGTTAGTTCTAAGACAGGTGTTATTGGAATAATGTTGGTTTTCTTTTTAATTCCATTAAAGAAGCCCTCTATAAGGTTAAATTTTAAAAGAATGTTGTTTTTTTTAATTTCGATATTGGTTTTAATACCTGGGGCTATTTATATAATATGGAAATTTATTCAAGATACTGCCCTCTTTATAAGATTACAGTATTTTTCTGAGAAGTTTGATTTTTGGACATTTGTTTTGTCAAACAGAAATGTATTCTTCAAAGACGCCTATAATACTTATATAGAAAAGTATAGTTTTGTGGAAAAAGTTTTTGGTGTAGGCCAATCACAATATGAGAATTTGAATAATGGGATGATTGTGGAGATTGACTTTGCAGATATACTTTTTGCTTTCGGTGTTTTAGGGCTTATTTACTTTATAATATTAATGCTTTTCTTAATAGTACAAGCATTGCGCTTCTCTTTAGTAAAAGCCTATCCTTATTCTAACTTTGTTTTACTAATGGTTTTAGCACTATTAGGTATCTCTACAACAGCAGGACATGTGTATAGTTCTGGAATGGCTGCAGTGTTCATAGGGTTGCTTTTTGCACTTATGTATTTCAAAAAAGAAAAGGACGTTAGAATTGATAATACAAACTAAAATGAAAATTTTTTTAATCTCAAATATGTATCCATCTTTCAAAGATCCACTTTTTGGGGTTTTTGTAAAAAATTTTAAGCTATTGCTTGAAAAGGAAGGGGTTGTGTTTTCAGCATTTTCAGTTATTAAAGGCAAAAGAGGAAATAAACTTTCAAAAGTATTTTCATATTTAAGATATTATAGCTCAATAGGGTATAACTATTTCTTCAAGAAATACGATTTTATATATGTTCATTATCTTTCTCACAACTCTCCTATATTATCACTTTTACTTTTTAAAAAGAAAAAACCATTAGTAATCAATGTCCACGGTAGTGATATATTAGATTCAATAGGTAGAAAAATAGATAAATTAAATGTAAGAGTTCTTAAAAAAACAGATTTAGTAGTAGTTCCTTCTGTATATTTTAAAAATATCATGTGTACAAACTACCCTTTTCTAAAGCCTACCACTATTTTTGTTTCCCCTTCAGCTGGGGTAGATAGCAATAAGTTTTATCCATTGCCACCTGTACAAAACTCAATACCAATCTTAGGCTTAATATCTAGGATAGATGCAGGAAAAGGCTGGGAAGATTTTTTAGGTGCATTAGCTTTATTGAAGCAAAATAAATTTATTTTTAAAGCAATTATTGCGGGTCAAGGACTTGAAGAAAACAACATGCTTAAAATGATAAACGATCTTAATCTTAATAGCGAGGTTGAGTTTCTTGGGCTAGTAAACCAAAATGATTTAGTACACCTATACAATAAAATGGATGCTATGGTGTTTCCTACCAAAAGAGAAGCAGAAAGTTTAGGACTGGTTGGTTTAGAGGCAATGAGCTGCAAAACTCCCGTTATTGGTAGCAATATTGCTGGGTTAAAAACATACATAAATCACGATGAAAACGGATTGCTATTTAAACCTGGAGATGTAAAAGATTTAGCAAAGAATATTGAAACATATTTAAATTTTTCTACAGACAAAAAGACGGCCATGATTGAGGCAGCCTATAATACTGCTAAAAAATATGAAGCTAAAGAAGTAACATCAAATTTGCATAAAAGACTTGAGAAGCTATGTACAGAAAAATAACTTTAGCATTTTATTACGCCTTTTTTTATAAGCTTCCACATTCAAGGTTTATATCTTTTACTAGTTCAATGCGAGTATGGTATGTTTCAAAAATCCTCAAGTTAATGCCTTATGATAAAAAAAGCAAAATAGAGCATGATGTATACTTATCTAATGCAAAAGGAATTTCAATAGGAAGCAACTGTAGAATAAATGAAAATGTATTTATACAACAAGCAAGCATTGGAAATAATGTTTTAATTGCTCCAAACGTGGCAATATTGAGTGTTTCTCACAATCATGAAGATATTGAGACTCCAATTGTAGATCAAGGGGATACTATACCCAATCCTCCAAGTATTCAAGATGGTGTTTGGTTAGGACGAAATGTGGTAATTATGCCGGGAATCATTATAGGAGAAGGAGCCATTGTTGGTGCTGGTGCTGTTGTTACTAAAAATGTGGAGCCCTATACTGTTGTTGGTGGAGTGCCAGCTAAGTTTATTAAAACTCGAAAATAAACGCCACCTGCATTGGTAAAAAAATTTATGAAGATTAATACGCTAAGAATAATAACAGTTTTCGCCTTTTTGATGGCCTTTTTTTTACCATTGGAAATTGGGCTTAGCAACCTTTTTCTTATTTTATTCTTCACAATTTCAGGGTATTTTTTAATAATAAAAAAGCAATTTATAGTAAGAAGAACACTGATTTTAATATTTTCACTACTTCCTGTTTTTTTACTATATACAATAGGCCTATTATACTCCTCACCTCCTTTTGAAGGCATAAATATTATAGGTAGAAATATCGCCTTTTTACTCTGCCCATTAATTTTGTTTTTTTATAGTAATGAGGTATTAAGTCGTGTTAAAAATAGCCTCTATCACGGTATTGTCTATGGATCTGTACTATCTACACTAATACTTTTAACAAATAATTTTTTAAACTATTTCGCAACACGTCCCTTTCCGCGATTTGATGATGAAATATTTAATTATTATTACACCTATTACTCCTTTACAGATTTGTTGGAAATGCATCCTACGTATTTAGGGGTGTATTTGATTTTTGCAATTAGTATACTTTTAAAAAATATATTCTCGAACAAGAGCTATAGATCTTTAAAGGTTATGGCATTGTTACTACTTTCCCTAGGAATTGTATTTATTAATTCAAGGATTATTTTTTTACTTTATGTTCTAGTAATTGTTTCAGCATTGTTTTACACCGGATTTTATTATTATATACGAAATAAATATTGGACCTTATCCTTGGTTGTTATTTTTACAATTATTGGGGTGTTTTCAACAATTAAAATACTTTCAGATACATTTATTATTTCCCGTCTTACAAGTGAGTTAAAATGGGAGCTTACAGACCAAATAGACAGCTCTTATTCATATAAAAAAGGGCTGGTTGCCGATTCTAGAATACCACGGTGGCAGTCTGCGATTGATGCAATTGCACAAAAACCTGTTTTTGGTTACGGAACGCATTCTGAAAAAGATATACTAGCAATTTATTATAAAAAAAACGGACTAGAAGTTTCATTAAAAAATCGTTACGATGCCCATAATATTTACTTGTCCTTCATGCTTGAATACGGTATACTAGGGTTATGTATATTGCTCTTTTATTTATTTTCTAATCTGTATTTATCTATAAAAGCAAGAAATGTTCACTTTTTTCTATTGTTTTTAATGATTTGTATAGTAGGGTGTTTTGAAAGCTATCTAAAAAATAATGCAGCCATAACCTTTGTAGCCTTTTTTAGTTCGGTTTTATTATTTTCTGTTATTCCGCAAAAATTAACTGGAGAAAAATCATGAATTTAGAAAAATTTTCGCAGCAAATTAAAATGTGGTTACCCGCGTTTCTTTTGCTATTGTTTTATTTTTCTGAAGCTTTTAGCAAGTATTCTTTAACTTTTTTAGGAGGAAAGTCTGATATCCAAAGATATATAAAGTTAATAGTCTTAGCTTTTTTTGTGATTAGCACACTAAAACCATTTAAAAACCTAATCCTTCCAGTTTTATTACTCATTGTTTTCTGTTTAGGTCAGTTCTTTCTAATTGAGGGTTTTAATCAAGAGGTTGTAGTTAGTTTTAGCAAATTCCTTTTTCCAATCTTTCTCTTTATTTATTTTAACAATTGCCCTTTAACTAAAAGATCTCAAAACTATTTGTTTCGAACTTTTGAATATATCCTACTTTTAAACGGCTTGTTAATTGTTCTGGGTTTCATTTTTGAGATATCACTCTTTAATTCTTATAGATATGTTAGGTGGGGGTATAATGGCTTAATGATAAACACTTCAACGAGTTCTTATATTTATGCAATAGCAATCTTTTATTTTCTTTTAAGCTTGAAAGAAAATTTTCTTAGAAGTTGGAAGACATTTTTTATAGTTATTTGTTGCCTGCTCACAGGAACAAAAATTGTTTATATAGCCCTATTGGGCTCATTATTAGTATATCTGTTATGCTTTACTAATTTAAGTAGAAAACAACGCAATGTATTGCTAATTTCAATGCTATCTATCTTTTCAGTTTTAGGATACATATTCTTTTTTCAGTGGGGAATCTTTAATGAAATAAGGCAAGAAGAAGGTCTACTATCGGCAATTTTATCGTTTAGAGACGATCTTCTGTTGGAAGCAACCTTGCCATTCATTAAAACAAATTGGGAATGGTATAATTATCTTTTTGGAGGAATCTCAGACCTTGCTTTGCGTTCTCAAATGGGATTTATAGACATATTTTTGTTTTGGGGTGTTATTGGGGGGGGGATCTATCTGATCACTTTTTACAAAACTTTTATAACAAACGCTCTCGTTAATAATGGGGTTTATATTATTTTAATTCTAGCACTTATGGTATTTATGGCCGGTAATTTTTTTGAGAATGCTTCTGTAGCGATTTACCTCTTAATATTAAAAGAAATTATTAATAATTATGAAAACTAACAGGCTTAATTCTATTGATTTTTTAAGAGGCATTGCAGCTATATCTGTGGTTTTATTCCATATAACTCACACAAATAATTTTCTAAATCCTGATGGTGTTGTTTATAATTTGTTTAAAGCAGGTGGTGAATTTGGTGTTACTGTATTTTTTGTGATTTCTGGATTTATTATTCCATATTCCATGTATAGATCAAATTATAAACTGAAAAACTTTAAAGCTTTCTTCTTCAAGAGGATAATAAGAATAGAACCTGTATATATTTTGTCGATTTTCTTTACAGCGTCATTAATGGTGATTTTAAGTAGTTTACCAGAAATTTATTGGGGTTATAACTCTTATAAATTAGATTTTACAAACTTTATATTACATTTAGGGTATATAATTAGTTTCTTACCAAATGAAACCTGGATTAGTCCGGTTTATTGGACATTAGGAATAGAATTTCAATATTACTTACTTATAGGAATAATATTTCCTCTACTTATTCAAAAGAATAAACTGTTAAATTCTATATTTCTTTTTTTACTCGCAGCTATTTGTTGGGTAATTTTTTTATACTTTATTCAAGATTCTTATTTGCGATATGGAAGAATATTATTGAGATATTTTCCAGTTTTTCTTGTTGGAATTTCCTTGTTTCAATTTAAAACTAAAATACTAGATAAATATTCATTTATTGTATTCAATTTGTGCATGATTGGGTTATGCTGGACAGAATATAAACCTAGGGTTATTATTGCAATAATTTTTTCACTTATAGTGTTGTTCACTTTGAAAAAAAGCCCTAAATTTTTTCTGTTTTTAGGTAAAATAAGTTTCTCTTTATATCTTGTACATATACCTGTAGAAACCATATTTACTAATCTTATTATTCCTCATGTACAGGATGATATGGGACGAACTATTTTAATTCTTTTATCGATTGTACCTATAATAGGAATTTCTTGGCTGTTTTATGAATTTGTTGAGGAGCCTTGTATTCGTTTATCAAAACGAATAAAATATTGACATTTTTTGATAGCCTAAGATTATTATACTTTAAAACTAAAATTAGTTTCCTTTAACCTTAGGCTTATTTTTCATATAAACAGTATATTTGCCGCAATTTTCAAAGCGAATTTTGCCAAACCCTAGAATCCACATCTTAAACACTGCCATAGACAACCTCACTATGCAGGAAACCCTTGCCTTGGTGCAGCAGAAAATACAAACTGGTGAGCAACTACATCATGTGGTCGTAAATGCCGGTAAAGTGGTGGCTATGCAAAAGGATTTGGAATTGCGCCACAGCGTAAACCAATGTCATATAATTAATGCAGACGGACAAGCGGTAGTTTGGGCTTCCCGATTTTTAGGAAAACCTCTAAAAGAACGCGTTGCGGGAATAGACCTGATGACCAGTCTCGTGGAAATGGCTCATAACAACAACAACAAAATCTTCCTTTTTGGGGCCAAAGAAGAAGTGGTTAAAACCGTAGTTGAAAAATATTCCGAAACGTATAGCCCAGAGCTTATAGCAGGCTATCGCAATGGCTATTTTACCGCTTCAGAAGAAGAAGCTATAGCACAACAGATTGCAGACAGCGGCACCCAAATGCTTTTTGTGGCAATCTCATCGCCCATCAAAGAAAATTTTCTATACAAATACCGCGATATACTCAAAGATGTTAACCTCATTATGGGTGTAGGGGGTAGTTTTGACGTTGTTTCAGGAAAAACCAAACGCGCACCTATCTGGATGCAAAATGCCGGCTTAGAATGGTTTTATCGCTTTGCACAAGAACCTAAAAGAATGTGGAAACGCTATCTTGTGGGCAACTCAAAATTTATCTTTTTAGTCCTAAAAGAACGCTTTTCAATATAATACTACTTTTTCCATAAACATCTTGTCTCTAGTAAGGGCCGCAAAAAATACCAAGTTATTCTGGATTCGAATTTGTTTGTAATCTGTTTCTTGTAATTTGAAATTTTTGAAGATTGACAAGGTCTCAAATCTAATATCTCTAAGCTAAAGTCTATTTTCTCACCAGAGTTTTCTATCTTTCCCTAAAATTTAGAAATTAGATTTCACAAAAATGAGGATACTGCTCGCTGCCATATACCCCTATGCTTTTTTGCTGCTCTATCTCATTATTCCTTTTGACAATTACATTAGGGCACTTCCTAATATTCTTTTAGGAATTTTAGTACTTGCCTTTCCTTTTATAGTTAAAAAGGAAGATTTACAAAAACTCAAGTCCTTTCCCATTATTATCTTTTTAGGCTTAGTTGCCTATCTCTGCTTAGATTCATTTGTTAGTGGAAGAATGCCAGAAGACTTCAATATCATCAAAAAAGTGATGATAGCAGGAGGGCTAGCCGTACTCTACATTCCTATAGCAGATGTAAAAAAAATAAACAGCGCAATTATACTATCGGCTTTGGCTGCCATTATTTTTTCGGTGATTAATTTTGTGCTTATAACAGATGCAACAGGAAGTTTTGCTCTTGGTGAATCTCCTCAAGTTGTAGAATCTTTATTGATAGATAGACTTTACTTAGGGTTACTTAGCACTTTTAGTATAGTAATTTCTTTTCTGGAGATTCAGAAAAAATACCACCCGAATAACAATTATTATTTGGCTAATATTTTTGTAAATGCATTATTTATAATTTTAATGGCTTCAAAAATTGCTGTTGTTACCTTGTTGGTTTTAGTATTGGTAAGGCAATTTTACGGACAGCGAAAAATCTGGAAAATTATTATTTCTGCAGGGGCAATTGCTACTTTGGTTGGTCTTTTCATTGTAATAATTAATCAAAATGAAAATAGTACAAACGCTTTAAAAGACACTAAAAGTTCAACTATTTTTTTTGAAAATTCTATGACTTACGAATTGCGCACAGTTGTTTGGAAGTGTGCTCAAAACATCATAAAAGGCGAAGATTTTTTAATAACAGGTTTAGGTTTTGACCAAACAAAAGACAAGCTAGTTTCTTGTTATGACTCTCAAATTACGTCTGCCGAGAAAAAGGAAAAATTTATCGCGGAGCGTTATAACAGCCATAATCAGTTTATAGATTTTTACTTAAGTGCAGGTATTATAGCTTTATTGCTATTTCTGGCTTTTATTGCGGTTTCTTTTGTTACAAACCGCAAGCATTTCTATCCCACTGCTATGCTAGTAATACTGGGTATATATTGTATGGTAGAAAATGTGTTTCACCGCCAGATAGGGGCGTATTATGTAGGCTTTATTTTAATAGTAATTATAACAACTTTTAATTCATCCGAAAACAAGGGATTAAAAAATATATAAAAAGAATTGCAAATTGTATTTTTGCAGTTGTAAAATTAAAATGTAACCCACTTTAGTGGGCATGTGTATGAAAATTTCAGTAATAGGAACAGGCTACGTTGGTCTAGTAACGGGTACCTGTTTAGCAGAAACAGGAAATGAAGTAGTTTGTGTAGATATAGATAAAAGTAAAGTTGAAAAAATGCGCAAAGGCGAAGTGCCTATTTACGAACCGCATTTAGATGTGCTTTTTGAAAGAAACATAAAGGCAAATAGATTAAACTTTACCACTTCACTAGATGAAGGCTTGGCTCATGGCGAAATTATTTTCCTTGCCCTCCCTACACCTGAAGATGAAGATGGCTCAGCAGATTTATCGTATGTATTAAATGTTTCGGAAGAAATTGGAAAAAAAATACAAACCTATAAAGTAATTGTAGACAAAAGTACAGTGCCTGTAGGAACGGCCAATAAGGTACGCGCTGTAATTGCTGAAAATGCTATATGTGATTTTGACGTAGTCTCAAATCCCGAATTTCTTCGCGAAGGTTTTGCTGTAGACGATTTTTTAAAGCCCGAGCGCATAGTAATTGGCTCTAGTAGTGAGCGAGCTACTGCTTTAATGAATAAGCTCTACGCACCCTTTGTGCGTTCTGGCAACCCCATTATTGTTATGGACGAGAAATCTGCCGAACTTACAAAATACGCAGCAAACTCTTTCTTGGCGACCAAGATTACTTTTATGAACGAAATAGCCAATTATTGCGAAAAAGTAGGTGCAGATGTAGATATGGTTCGCGCCGGTATGGGAACCGATAGCCGTATAGGTAAGCGCTTTTTATTCCCAGGTATTGGTTATGGGGGCTCTTGCTTCCCAAAAGATGTAAAAGCACTTCAGAAAGCTGGGAAAGACCAAAATTATGATTTTAAAATATTGAGTTCTGTAATCGATATCAATAGCTCTCAAAAGACAATTTTATTACCAAAAATTGAAAGTTATTTCAACAATAATTTGGAAGGCAAAACTATTGCAGTTTGGGGATTGGCATTTAAACCCGAAACAGACGATATTCGCGAAGCTCCATCTATAGATATGATGGAAGCACTGCTTAGTAAAGGAGCAAAGCTTCAGGTTTTTGACCCAGAAGCTATGCCAAATATTAAAAAGCGTTTTGGCGATACACTTAGCTATTCAGCTTCTATGTATAGCGCCTTAGAAGGTGCAGATGCCTTGCTTATTTGCACTGAATGGAGTATTTTCAGAACACCAGATTACGGAAAACTTAGAGAGCTTTTAAGTAAGCCCGTGGTTTTTGACGGAAGAAACCTCTATAATATTAATGATATGGAAACAGAAGGATTTACGTATGTTTCTATAGGAAGAAAGGCTATAAATTTATAATGCCTAATGATGAATTTTAAACAAAGTAAAAAAATGTATAGAGCGCTGCTGTCTTCCAGTTTCTCAAATAATTTACACAGATGAAAAAACGCGTCTTAATTACCGGTGCAGCTGGGTTTTTAGGCTCACATCTTTGCGATAAATTTATTGCTGAAGACTTCCATGTTATTGCCATGGACAATCTAATTACTGGCGATCTAAAGAATATTGCACATCTTTTTAAACTGGAAGCATTCGAGTTTTATCATCACGATGTTACAAAGTTTGTACATGTTCCCGGAAAAGTAGATTACATACTTCATTTTGCTTCGCCAGCAAGCCCTATAGATTATTTAAAAATACCAATACAAACGCTAAAGGTTGGCTCATTGGGCACCCACAATCTTCTAGGTCTCGCTAGGGAGAAAAATGCGCGTATTCTTATAGCATCTACTTCCGAGGTTTATGGAGATCCACAAGTTCACCCTCAGACCGAAGCCTATTTTGGAAATGTAAATACAATAGGTCCTAGAGGAGTTTATGATGAAGCTAAACGCTTTCAGGAGTCTATTACTATGGCATACCATAGATTTCACGGGCTAGAGACTAGAATAGCGCGTATATTTAATACCTATGGTCCGCGTATGCGTTTAAATGACGGTCGTGTAATACCTGCATTTATTGGGCAAGCGCTGCGTGGTGAAGATTTAACTGTTTTTGGCGATGGTTCGCAAACACGTTCTTTTTGTTATGTAGACGACGAGGTAGAAGGCTTGTACAAGCTGTTAATGAGCGATTACCCATTACCGGTAAATATTGGTAACCCCGAAGAGATAACAATTCTTGATTTTGCGAAGGAAATTATTAAACTCACCGAGACAGGTCAAAAGATAATTTATAAACCCTTGCCTCAAGACGACCCTATGCAGCGGGAACCAGATATTACCAAAGCAAAGGAAATATTGGGTTGGACACCAAAAATATCGAGAGAAGAAGGTATGCGAAAAACTTTTGAATACTTTAAAAGTTTATCAAAAGAAGATCTTTTTAAAAGTGAACATAAAGATTTTTCAAAACACAATAGATAGAAATGTTTAAAAGCGGTAGATATTCAGGATTATTAAGACCTATTTCGTACGGAATAGACATCTTCTTTATCCATTTTTTCGCTTTTGAATTTTTTGAAGAACCATTTCCTTTCTTTAATTACGTAGTGTATTTAACCCTTGCTTGGCTAGTATTATCGCTGCGAATAGGTTTTTATGAAATCTATAGATTCACACATCTTTCAAAAATAATGTCCTTGGTTGGCAAACAAGGAATAGTGTTTTTACTAATAGTCTTTTCTTTCTTTGGGTTTTACAATGAATTAACAACAAAGGCTTCTACAATATTTGAATATATCATTTTAGTGATGCTTTGCATTACTAGTGTGAAACTAGGGGTTTTCTTCCTTCTTAAAAAGTATCGCTTATATCTAGGCGGCAATGTTCGTAAAGTTGTTATTCTTGGTCTTAATCAAAAGACAGATTTGTTGAGAAAATTTTTTATAAACAACCCCGTGTATGGCTATAAACTCTATAAAACCTTCGATTTAAAAGGTCCTAATAAAGCTACTATAGAAGAATGTATGGAGTACATTATGAAAGAAGAAATAGATGAAGTGTATTCCTCTGTAGGCGAAATTGCAAACAAAGACCTTTTAAAGCTTATAGATTTTGTAGACAACAACCTAAAAATCTTAAAATTTCTTCCAGATAATAAAGAGATCTATAGTAAAAAACTAGACTTTACGTATTACGGAGTGCTTCCAATACTCTCTATGCGAAAAATACCTATAGACGAGCCTTTTAATAAGTTTATTAAGAGAAGTTTTGATATAATATTGTCGTTGTTAATTATTGTAGGCATATTATCTTGGCTTACTCCTATATTAGGAATATTGATAAAACTTGAATCTAAAGGGCCTGTGTTTTTTAAACAAAAACGAAACGGACTTGATTATCAAGAGTTTTACTGTTATAAGTTCCGTTCTATGAAACCTAACCCAATGGCGCATCTCCACCAAATTACTAAAGGAGATACCCGTGTTACCCGTGTAGGACGAATAATACGCAAAACGAGTATAGATGAGCTGCCACAGTTTATTAATGTGTTAAAAGGCGAGATGTCTGTTGTAGGGCCAAGACCGCATATGGTAAGCCATACCCATATGTATGCAGAGCGTATAGACAAGTTTATGGTACGTCATTTTATTAAACCAGGTATTACCGGATTGGCTCAGGTAAGTGGTTTTCGAGGTGAGGTAGAAGACGACAATCACATTATAAACAGAGTTAAATACGATATCTTTTACCTTGAAAACTGGAGCCTTTTCTTAGATATAAAAATTGTTTTCCAAACAATCTACAACGCCATACGCGGTGAAGAAAAAGCGTACTAAAGGGTTTCTAATTTTACAATTAAGTCTTCAAGTTGCTGCTTAAAAACAAAAGCCGCTACCGAATTTTTCTGAACACTATCTTTTGAAAATTGCTGTAATTGCTCTCTTGTAAATGAATTAAGAAACTGCTGCAAAGCATCTAAATTGTTTTCAGGGACCACCCAGCCTAAAGAATATTTTCTCACAAGCGCTCCGCCTTCTCCTCCTGCAAAATACAATGTCGCTAGCCCTAAACGTGTGTATTCAAACACTTTTGAAGGTACAGAGCCATATATTCGTTTTGTTAAAGGGATAAACGCAATGTCATAATTTTGCAGCTCTTGGTGTAATTTTTCTCTACTTATTTCACCATAAAAATGAATATTTTGCTTCTGTAATGCCTGTATTTTTTTAGCCTCTGGACCTGCTCCGTATATATGAATACTTATGTGTTCTGGCAAGTTGAGGGATTGACAAATATTAAAGAGTCCCTGTGCAACTCCTAGCAATCCGGCATAGACAATTTTTATTTCATTGGTTGCAGGCTTCTTCGAAATTAACGGAGGGGTGAAGTCTGGAATATTTCGATATAAAAAAAGTGGTTTTTCCTTTTCAAAAGAAGAAATATGGGTTAGAATCTCTTCAGATTGACCAATTAATAAGGCGGAATTTCGATAACAATAACGCTCCATTTTTAGCAATAGAGAATAATACCATCCCTTTTTCAGTATTCCCATTTCTAAACCGGCTAAGGGCCATAGGTCTGAAACATTAAGAATAATTTTTTTTGAAAATAATCGTCCTAAAAAAACAGCTGTAAAACCAACAAAAACAGGGGAGTATTGAATATATATTTTTTTTGGCGTTTTGCCGAAAATAAAGAAAAGCACTAAACTGAATGAAAAAGAAAGCATAGAAAACAAGCGAACAATCTTATTGGCAGAATTACTTGGCCAAACCCACAAACGCGTAATTTTACCAAAGGTTGCTTTTTCTGTAACCGTTAGCTTAGCCTTGTAGTCCTTAAAAATTTTCCCTGTGGGATAATTGGGTAATGGGCAAACAACCTTAACTGTATATCCTGCCTTTCCCAAACCTTCGGCAAGGCTATACATGCGGTTTGGAGCTGCACCTTTTTCAGGTGGGAAATAATTGGTTATAAGAAGGATTTCTTTTTGCAATTTTTCAAGAATTAAGAGTTAACTAATGAAACAAACTGTTTCAATTTGCCTGCTTTAGTTCTATTTAATACTGTTTTTCTTTCAAAAATTATTTTTAATCCCTTTTCTAGGTATTCAAGCACCGCTTTTTCAATCTTTAATTTTTCATCTACTGTGAGTGCTACGCTGCTAACGTATTTAATGGTAAAAGTGTCTAAAGCTGTTTGCTCAATTACAAATTCTTTTACGTTACCATCATTGCTAATTACACTTTTTGTTACGTAATAAAACGTAAGTCCAGGGGTCGTCTTTCCGCTTGGGAGTTTAGCAATATCGTTAGTTCTACCAATGAGTTTTTCTAAAATAGGCTTTTTAAGGGTACTTTCTTCAGCTAAAACACCTATATCTCCAATGTCGTATCGTATCATTGGGTGCGCTTTATTATACAAAGAAGTAATTACTATACGTCCAGATTTTCCATTGGGAATAGTCTTACCGTCATCGTCTAGAATTTCTACAAAAAGAGTTTCACTGTTTACTACAAAGTCATTTTTTTTATCTGTAAAGGCAATTATATCAAGTTCAGAAGCGCCATATTCATTGATTATAGGCACTCCAAAAAATGTTTCCATCGTTTCTTTATCGTCTTTAAAGAGCATTTCACTGGTAACAACACATAACTTTAAAGTAGGGCATACTTCTTTTAAAACGATGTTTTTTTCTTTTAAATAGTTAGCAAAAAACACTACCGAACTCGTGTAACCATTAATATAAACAAACTTCTTTTTTTTAAAGCTATTTAAAACCGTTTCCATTTTTGTTTCTGAAAGGTCAAAAACAGAAAATCGTTTCCTATGGCTAAAAAAATCTTTTATTTTTTCTTTGTAAAAGCCGAAATAATCCAGCGGAATACCATAAAATCTGGCTTGTAAAGAAGAGTTGAAATCTATACCATAGTTTCCAAATCTATCTATTATTTCTGCCCAAGTGAGCGCATGGCAAAACTTGTCTTTTGCAAAAATAAATGGTGTACCGCTAGAGCCTGAAGTTTTATTTACATATACAGATTTTATAGAATATGATTCTGACAGTCGCTGTTCTAGAGGCACTTGTAAATCTTTTTTTGTCATTACAGGAATTTCTTCCCATATAGAATGATCCTTAGAGCCAATAAATTTTTTATAAAAGAGATTGTTGTTTAAATGAAAGTTTAAAATGTTTTTTCGGCTTTCAAAAACGTAGTGTTTATAATCGTTTTCTTGAATTTGCTGAACCGCTTGTAGCTTCTCCTTTGCTTCAGCAATAGGAAAACCATTTAATTTAAGGGCATTTTCAAACAAATTCATTACAAAATAAATTAGGGTGTCAATTTACAAACAATTATTTTTGACACCGAAACAAATTATTTCAACTTCCCTGCAAGTTTTTCCCATAAAGGAAGCATAGCGCAAACAAGCTTGTAGGATTAAAAAAGCTTAACAATGAACATATTAATCCTTGGCTCTGGTGGTCGCGAACATACATTTGCATATAAAATTTCACAAAGTGAACGTTGTGACAAACTTTTTGTAGCTCCAGGAAATGCAGGTACAGCTTCTATTGCTACAAATGTGGAACTAAAGGTAACCGATTTTGAGGCGGTGAAAAAATGTGTGGTTGAAAATAATATTGAAATGGTTGTTGTAGGTCCAGAAGATCCTTTGGTTCACGGGATAGCAGATTATTTTGCAACTACGCCTGCTTTAAAGCACGTAATGCTTATTGGCCCGTCTAAACGCGGTGCTTTGCTTGAAGGCAGTAAACAACGTGCTAAGGAGTTTATGATGCAACACAAGATTCCTACGGCAGCTTACCAAAGCTTTACAGTAGATACTCTTGATGCGGGAAAATCGTTTTTAGAAAAACTAAACCCACCTTATGTTTTAAAGGCAGATGGCTTGGCAGCAGGTAAAGGGGTTTTAATTTTAGATAATTTAGCTCAAGCAAAGCAAGAGCTTGAAAATATGCTTAGCCACAACAAATTTGGCGAAGCCAGCTCAAAAGTTGTTATCGAAGAGTTTTTAGACGGTATAGAGTTAAGCGTTTTTGTACTTACAGATGGTAAAAACTACAAAATACTACCTACTGCAAAAGATTACAAGCGTATAGGCGAAGGCGATACAGGCCTAAATACGGGTGGTATGGGAGCTATTTCTCCAGTGCCATTTGCAGACGACGTGCTGATGAAAAAAATTGAAGAGCGTATTGTAAAGCCAACCGTTAACGGTCTTTCTGAAGAAAATATAGACTACAAAGGCTTTGTGTTTATCGGTTTAATAAAAGTGAATAACGAGCCATACGTTATAGAATACAATGTGCGTATGGGCGATCCTGAAACAGAAGTTGTCCTTCCCCGTATTAAAACAGATTTAGTAACTTTATTTGAAGCTACTTACCGTGAAAAACTAAACGATATAGCTATTGAAATTGACGAAAGAGCTGCAACAACTGTTATGCTCGTTTCTGGAGGCTACCCTGAAGCCTACGAAAAAGGAAAGGAAATTTTAGGCCTAGAGAATGTAAACGATTCTATTGTTTTTCACGCTGGAACAAAGCTTGATAGCGGAAAAATTATTACAAATGGAGGTCGCGTCTTGGCGGTTACTTCCTTAGATAATGATTTCAAAAAAGCACTAAAAAAATCCTATCAAAACATAGAAAAACTATCTTTTAATAGGATGGAGTATCGTAAGGATATAGGTTTTGACCTATAAAAACTTATGGAGTTTCGTCGAAAGTATAGGTTTCTTCTGTGCTTTCGTTGAATTCTTTCAACTTAAATAGCCAATAAACAAAGGCTACAGAACCTATTAATAAAAATATCCACGAAACAAAGTTTGCAAGCCACCAGTTATCCAACTCTAGTTTTGCCAAAGCATTGTAAGGGATAAAAAGAACATTTTCAAAAAGAGAAGCTATTCCTTCCCAAAAACCTTTCCAAGTCATATCTTTAATCTTTAGATGGCAAAAATATAAAATTACACGGTATGCTAACAAGCTTTTTTGGAAAATCTAATCCTATAAACTATTTAATCCTCGCTGTTTTTATAATTGTGGGTTACTTTTTTGGGATACTTTTTCATAACGGTACATTTTTAACCCCATCTTTAGTATTGGTTCACGGATTGTTTGTGGTTGTTAGTGTGTTGAGTATGTTGCTCTTAGATTTTATAATCAGAAAAAACCACTTAACAGCTAATAACACCTATGCAATTCTTTTCTTTAGCTGCTTCTTGGTGATGTTGCCTGTAATTTTTCTTCAACATAGCATTTTGCTAGCAAATATTTTCTTGTTGTTGGCGCTTAGAAGAATAATGAGTTTGCGCACAGATAATAACTCTGAAAAGAAAATTTTAGACGCAAGTCTTTGGATTACAATTGCTTCGCTCTTTTATTTTTGGAGTATCTTGTTTTTCATTCCCTTGTGGATAGCTATTATACAAAAACCAAACACTACTTATAAACAACTACTAATTCCTTTTACAGGTTTTTTGGCGGTTTTTATTGTAAATACGGCTTATCAATTGCTTGTAAACGATACCTTCACTTGGTTTTTAAACTGGAAAGACGCTATAAGCTTTAATTTTTCAATATATAATTCTATTCGCATATTGGTTCCTGTAACTATTATTCTAGCTTTTTATATTTGGACAGCTATTTACCGAGTTTTAAAAATTTCTAGTTTAACACTCAAAGAAAAACCTAGTCATCTTTTATTGTTGTATGTTAGTATTACAAGCTTGCTTATCGCTCTGGTAGCTCCAGAAAAATCTGGTGCTGAGGTTCTTTTTGTACTTGCGCCTATTGCTGTTATAAGTGCTAATTATATTGAAAAAGTTGAAACAAAAAAATTTCAAGAAAAGGATACTGCCGAGTTTTGGTTTAAGGAAATTATGTTGTGGTTGGTAATCGTTTTACCTTTTACTTTTCTATTTTTATAAACCCATTTTCTTTGTCCACAGAATAAATCAATTTATAATTTTTGAATACTAAATATCGATAATGAATTTCTCTTTGTTTTAGTAATTCTTCTTCTTGTCCAATTAATGGTGTATTTATCAACTTTTTGGGTTCATTGATAATTTCAATCAAAAGCTATTTGGCAATTCTTGTACTGGCTTCCTTTTTATAATATTCGTAGTTTTCGTCAAGTTGAGTTTCAGCAAAATCAGACCAAATAATTTTCAAAGTCATTATTCATATTTTGCTAAAAGCTCAGAACTGTCTTTAAATCGATTGTTTCGGAAATCAGATTCCGATTTGTCAATTCTTTTATTCAGTTCTTCTGGAGACATAGGCTCAAATGTAGGCTCGTTTGAAGCGTTTTTTTCTTTTTTCAAAATATTTTCGAGACGTGAAACCGCTTCTTCGCTTTGAAGTTTTAAAAATTCTTGTACAAATTCTATTTTTCGAGCTTCTAAACTCATTTTATTCAGCTTTTTATCAAAGACACGAAATTATCAATTTAATTATCTGTTTTTCTTTAATTGACGAATTTCACAGCTTATTGTCAACTATAGCCAACAAGCAATCATTTGTTAAATACTATTGCAAAATATGATACCTTTGTACTTGGAGAAAAAACAGCTTTGTAAACCTAGGCGTTGCTTAGTTATATTGCAAACAGTTAAGTGACTTAGCTTTTTGAGTATTCACACATTTTAAAAACCCATTGCAGCTTCGCTTAATGACCCTGCTGTCTTAGTGTAGTTGATGACAATTAATACTAATTTTAAAACAATTGCTAATGTTTTCAGACAAGGCCAACAAAATTTTCGCAGAAGTAATTAATAAATATCACCTAATAAATACTGTAGATCAGGAATTTAGCAACCCCTACAATAAAGACAGTGAGTTGCTTGAGCATTTACTCTACAGAAAATGTTGGATAGACACTGTACAATGGCATTATGAAGATATAATTCGCGATCCTAATATAGACCCCGTTGGTGCATTAAAGCTAAAACGACAAATAGATGCTTCTAACCAAGATAGAACAGATATGGTTGAGTATATAGACAGCTATTTTCTTGAAAAATACAAAGACGTTCAGGTTAAAGAAAGCGCAACTATTAACACCGAAAGCCCAGCTTGGGGGGTAGATAGACTTTCTATTTTAGCACTTAAAGTATATCATATGAACGAAGAAGCAACACGTACAGATGCTTCACAAGAACACCAAATTGCCTGTAAGGCAAAACTCAATGTGCTTTTAGAACAACGCGTTGATTTAAGTACTGCAATCAATCAATTGTTAGACGATATTGCAACAGGAAATAAGTATATGAAAGTGTACAAGCAGATGAAAATGTATAATGACGATGAGCTAAACCCAGTGCTTCGCCAACAAAAATAACCTATACGTTTATTTTATTGAAGTATTTACGCTATGCCTAAACCCACTCATATATTGGTAGTACGCCTTTCCGCTATGGGAGATGTGGCAATGAGCGTTCCCGTACTTAGGGTATTGACGCAAACCTACCCCGAACTAAAGATTACAGTAATTTCGCGTCTTTTTTTCAAACCTTTTTTTGAAGGAATTGCCAATCTCGATTTTCTGGAAGCCGATGTCTATGGAAAACACAAAAGACTAGGGTTATTAAAACTGGCAAAAGAAGCTCAGGAATTAGGCGTAGATGCCGTTGCAGACCTTCACAATGTTATACGTTCTAAAATACTCACAAACTATTTAAAGTTTAAAGGCCTTAAAACAGCGACAATTGATAAAGGAAGAACAGAAAAAAAAGCATTAGTTTCTTCAAAAGGGAAAAACATTTATCAACTAAAAACCACCCATCAGCGGTATGCAGATGTGTTTGAACGCCTTGGTTTTCCTATAGATTTAAACAACTTTAGTGTTTCACCAAGAAAACGACTCAGTCCCAAATTAAACGGGTTAATAGGGGTAGAACCTAAAAAAATAATTGGTATTGCTCCATTTGCAGCCTATGATAGCAAAATGTATCCGCTAAGTTTAATGGCCGAAGTAATTAGGGAGTTAGACAACACTAATAAATACCGAATTTTCCTCTTTGGGGGTGGTAAGAAGGAAATAAAGCTTTTACAAAAACTTGAGTATCCTTTTGCAAATGTTACCAATGTAGCGGGTAAACTCACTTTTGAAGAAGAACTAGCCTTAATTTCGAATATAGATTTAATGCTTTCTATGGATAGTGGCAACGGTCACTTGGCTGCAATGTACGGCGTTCCAGTGGTTACACTTTGGGGGGTTACCCATCCCTATGCCGGTTTTGTGCCTTTTAACCAACCAGAAAACAATCAACTTGTTGCAGACCGAAATGAATACCCTTTAATTCCTACTTCAATTTACGGCAATAAGTTCCCAAAAGGCTATGAAGAAGCTATGAAGAGTATTGCTCCTGAAACAGTAGTTGTGAAAATTAAAGAAATCTTATTATAACTTATACTTAAATAATACATAGACTCCAAAGGGTTCTAAAATCTTTGGAGTCTATTTTTATCTGTAAAAGAGTTTTCCCTTTCGGGTTTAGTTATTCTATACATCATCAAAATCTACCACAACATTTGCAGTTGTAGGATGCGCTTGGCAAGTGAGAATTAAACCTTCGGCAATTTCAGATTCTGTGAGAATTTGGTTTTTTCGCATTTCGGCTTTACCTTCTTTAAGCCGTGCGATACAAGTACTGCAAATACCACCTTGGCAAGAATAGGGAGGGTCTAAGCCTTCGTCTAATGCCGCTTCAAGTATAGACTTGGTTTGTGGCATTTCAAATTCACTTTCTTCGTCGTCTAATATAAATTTGATACTGGTATTGCCGTCGTGTTTTTCAACCAAAAGCCCTTTTTCTGCGGTAGAAAAAAGCTCGTGATGTATTTGTTTAGAATTAATCCCGTTGTGTTTTAGGGTAGCAGAAACTTCGTCTATCATTTCTTCTGGTCCACACAAATAGAAAGCCTCATAATTGGTCTGGGCGTATTTGTTTTTTAGAAAAAAGTTGGTGATAGAACGGTCAATTCTTCCAAATTTTGAATTTTCTTCTTCTTTTCTGCTGAAGACAAATTCGGCAGAAAAACGAGTTGGATACTGTTTCTGAAGCTCCAAAATCTCGTTGTAAAACATAGTTTCTTCAATAGTTTTATTGCCATAAACTAAGAGAAAAGTACTTTCTAGCATTTCTTCTAAAGTGCATTTTATAAGAGAAAGCACTGGGGTAATACCACTTCCTGCTGCAAAAGCCACATAGTTTTTAAGGTTTGGCTCCAAAATAAATTTTCCAGTTGGAGGCATTACTTCTAAGGCATCACCAGTTTTTAGTTCTGTATTTGCATAGGTTGAGAACACGCCATTAGGCACTTGTTTTACAGCAACTTTAAGCAGCCCACTTTTAGGGGAAGAGCAGATAGAATAAGCGCGGCGAAGCGTTTTTCCGTTCTTTTGATGTTTTATACTAATATATTGCCCCGCTTTAAAAGCAAAAATAGATTTTAATGAATCGGGTATTTGAAAGCTTATAGAAACTGAATTAGGAGTCTCTTTTTTTACTTCGGAAACGATAAGCGTATGAAATTCGCTCATAAGTGTTAAATTTTTGCGTAAAAGTACAAAGGAAATCAAGGAATCAAAGACACAAAGGCTTTAATATTGTGTATTTTTTTCGGTCTTTCACTAAGTAGATAATAAAAAGAAATGTATTTTTACCGCTCTATATGGATTTTATATACTAAAATAGAACCATTTAAGTTACAATACTATATAAACGAAAAGCATTTTGAAATGAGCCATATTTAATCTTTTCATTACATTATGAGGGTATACTTGGCAAATTCCATCTTTCAGCAATAGAATATAACACATAGATGAAAGGCACATATAAAATTACTTTATTTTTTCTCGCTGTAATTTTTTTAGCAGCGTGTTCCCGTAAAAAAAACACTTTTTTAAATCGCAACGTTCATGCGGTTACAACAGAGTACAACACTCTTTTTAACGGTAACGAAGCTTTTACAGACGCAAAGGAGCAACTTGCGTATGGGTTTAGGGATAACTTCTGGGAGATTCTTCCTGTAGAGCGATTAGAAATAGAAGAAGCAGAGATAAAAGCGCCAGGAAGCACTAAAGATGGTGCTTTTAATAGAGCCGAAGAAAAAGCGGCAAAGGCTATCCAAAAACATTCTATGTATATAGATGGCAAGGAATACAATCCTCAAATAGACGAAGCCTATATGCTACTTGGTAAATCGCGCTATTACGACGGCCGTTTTATTCCAGCTTTAGATGCGTTTAACTTTATCTTGGATCGTTACCCTACAAGTAATAACATTAATCTTGCAAAGGTTTGGAAGGCGAAGACCAATATTCGTTTAAACAACGAAGAATACGCTATTGAAAACCTCAAAAAAATGTTTGATCAAGTAGAATTAAACGATCAAGAAATTGGTGAAGGTTCTGCAATGATGGCGCAAGCATATATTAATTTAGACTCGCTACAGCAAGCACTAGAATTCATTAAAATTGCTGAAGAGAATACAAAAAACAACGAATTAAAAGGGCGTTATAAGTTCATTAAAGGGCAAATTCACAACCGTATAGGCGACAAAGACAGCGCTAACATTGCTTTTGATGAGGTTATAGCTATGAACCGCAAAACTTCTAGAGCGTATTTAATAAATGCGTATTTGGAAAAAGGAAAAAACTTCGATTATGAAAATGGAGATCGTACTGCATTTTTAGAATTGCTTCAAGACTTAGAGAAAAACCGTGAAAACCGTCCTTTCTTAGATAAAATATACAATCAATTTGGGGATTACTACAGAAATAGCGACAGTACAGAAACTGCAGTAACCTACTATAATAAGTCTATTAAAGCCTTTAAACAGGACAGAATTCTTCAATCTGTAAATTACCAAACGCTAGCAGAGATTAATTTTGACGATGCTGAGTATAAAAATGCAGGCGCGTATTACGACAGTACCCTTACATTTCTTGAAGCTAATAGCCGTCAATGGCGCCGTATTACAAAGAAGCGTGAAAACTTAGACGACGTTATAAAATACGAAGATATTGCTACCCAAAACGACAGTATACTTAAGTTAACTAATATGAGCGAAGCAGAGCAGCTTGCTTATTTTACAGCGTATACTACGCGTTTAAAAGAACAAGCAGTAAAAGATTCTCTTGAGGCTATTAAAAACGAAGAGAAAATTGCCAACAATGAATTTTACACAAAAGGAAAGTCTGCTTCGGGACCTAATAAAGGGAGTACTTTTTATTTCTATAACCCATCTACAATTGCCTATGGTAAAGGAGAGTTTAGAAAAATATGGGGTGACCGTAAGTTAGAAGACAACTGGAGGCTATCTAATAAAAAATCTACTTTAATAAATAACGATGAAGAGCTCGTTGCTAAAGTGCCAATTGCAGAAAACGAACTTTATAAGCCACAGACCTATATTTCACAAATACCAACAGACAAAGTTGTGATAGATAGTTTGGCAAAAGATAGAAACTTTGCGTACTACCAATTAGGGCTGATTTACAAAGAAAAATTTAAAGAGTACAATCTTGCTGCAAACAGACTAGAAAAGCTACTTACATATAATCCAGAAGAGCGCCTTGTGGTTCCTGCAAAGTATAATTTGGTTAAAATTTATGAGATTTTAGAGAATCCTTCAGAAGCAGACAAATACAAGAACGATGTATTGACTAATCACAGCGAAACACGTTATGCCGAAATTCTTCGCAATCCTAATTCGCAGTTGCCAACAGATGAGTCTAGCCCAGAATTTAAATACAAACAACTTTACAAAGAGTTTGAAGCGGCAAAATATGCAGAAGTAATTAAAAAGTGCGACGACTTAATACTCATCTATAACGGCAATGATATTGTGCCAAAATTTGAATTACTAAAAGCTACTGCTATTGGACGCGAACAAGGATTTGAAGCTTATAAAAAAGCATTGAACTTTGTTTCTTTAAACTATCCAAACAGTGATGAAGGCAAGCAAGCGCAAGAAATTTATACCAAGACTTTACCGCTTCTTAGTATAAAAGAATTTGAAACAGAAGAAGATGCTAAGAGCTGGAAATTGGTTTACAAATTTAACAGTGATGAAACCGAAGCAGCACAACAATTAAAAGAGAAACTAGAAAAAGCGATAAACGACTATCATTATACCGATATGTCTGTATCGATAGATTTTTACGATCCTCAAACCAAATTTGTTATAGTTCACGGGTTTAATACTAAGCTTGGAGCACGCGATTTTGGAGGTGTTTTAAAAGAAAGAAAAGACTATAAAGTTAAGAGACCATACTTTGAGATTTCAACTCAAAACTATAAAACTATTCAAATTCATAAAAACCTAGACGAGTATTTGCAACAAGAGATAGCTAAGTAATTGTCTATATTAGAATAAACAATAGGTGTTAACCCCAAATAAACTACTATGTTTTCAGACAAAAAAGAAAAGCGTGCTGCTGCCGAACCAGGAAGTGCACAAAACAGGATTAACGAAGGCACTAAATTAAAAGGAGATGTATCTTCTACTGGCTTTTTTAGAATAGACGGCATTATTGAAGGCAATGTAAAAACACCCTCTAAAGTTGTTTTAGGTAAAACAGGAGTTATTATAGGGACACTAAGTTGTGAAAATGCAGATATAGAAGGAAGGTTTGAAGGTAATCTTAATGTTACAGGAACACTAACATTGCGTTCTACGGCAATAATAGAAGGCGATGTTACAGTAGGAAAACTAGCCGTAGAGCATGGAGCTACATTAAATGCCTCTTGTGTTATGCCAGGCGGAAAGCCAAAGGCAGCAACCGGAAGCTCTTCAGATAAAGCTAAAGCACATCCTTTTGACCGTCAACAACGTGTAAAAAAATCTTCTGTAGAACAGCCAGAATCCGACTAACTTTTTAGCTATGGATGACAAAAAGAAAAATGGAGGCACAAAATGGGCTGCACTTTCTGGTATAGGCATCCAAATGGGTCTTACAATTTTTCTTGGCAATCTACTAGGAGCTTGGTTAGACACTACTTTCAACAAAACTTTTTTAGAACCTACCATCACCATACTGGCTATATTTATTTCTATTTATAGCGTTATAAAGGGCGTGAATAAAATAAATAAGTAAATGCTTTTAAAAAAAATAGTTCATTACACAATAGGTTGTTTTATTGCATTAATCGTTGGATATTTTATTCACGACGCTGCATTAAATTATTTTCAAATAAGTCATCCGTTTAAACTTTGGAAAATTTACCTTTTTCAATGTCTTGCCACCTTAATTCTTTGCTCGACTTTTGAAATAATTGCTCAAAAGTCTAAACAATATCATGACCAATTAGGCTTTTTGTATTTGGGAGCCATGGTAGTAAAAATTCTTGTGTTTTGTCTTTTCTTTAGTAGCATACTATTCTCATCCCTTGTGCTTTCTAAGTTAGACAGCCTTTCGTTATTAATTCCAATTTTTATTTTCCTCTTTTTGGAAGTCATTTTTATTGTAAAAATTCTCAATAGAAACAACTAAAATATAAATATGCGATTGTTGTGGGTTTTTTATCTAGAATTTCACTAATTTTGCGCCCAAATTAGACAGGCATTATTTTTTTCAAAAGAAGCAATGAAAATATCTTTTTATTCTATTAAATTTTTCGGATTACTATTTAGTTTATTGTTGACTTTCAATGTTTTTGCTACTGAGAGCAGTGATAGCGAGCAACAAGGCGATGAAAGAGTAAATACTGAAAGTGAAATAACAGATTATATTAGCCATCACATTAAAGATGCGCATGATTTTCACTTGGTGTCTTACACCAACGATGCAGGCGAAAGAGTGCATGTAGGATTTCCGCTTCCAGTAATTTTATATGGAAACGACGGTATTACAACCTTTATGTCTTCAGAATTTCATCACGATACAGATGGAAAAGTTGTAGTAGAAAAAAATGGCAGCCGCTTTGTAAACTATCACAGTAAGATCTACGAATTAGAAAATGGGGCAACAGAAGTTGTGTTTGATGCAGATCATCACCCAGTAAATGCTTCAAAGCCTTTAGATTTTTCTATCACGAAAAGTGTTTTTGGTATCCTTGTAATAGGATTATTAATGTTATGGTGGTTCTCATCATTGGCAAGACAATATAAAAACAGAAGTATCCCTAAAGGAATTGGTCGTGTATTAGAGCCTCTAGTAATTTACGTAAGAGACGAGATTGCAAAGCCAAATATTGGTGAAAAAAAATACAGAAAATTTACAGGCTATCTATTAACGGTATTCTTCTTTATCTGGATATTAAACCTTTTAGGCTTAACGCCATTTGGGTTTAATGTAACTGGCCAGATTGCAGTTACTGCAGCCCTCGCTATATTTACACTTGTAATATATACCGTAAGCGGAAATAAAGATTACTGGATACACATGTTATGGATGCCAGGTGTGCCAATATTAATTCGTCCTGTTTTGGCAGTTATTGAATTATTAGGTGCATTTATAATTAAGCCATTCTCTTTGCTAGTTCGTTTGTTTGCAAACATTTCTGCGGGACATATTATAGTAATGAGTTTAATTGCAATCACGATAAATTTAAAAGCTGAATTAACGCCAGTTGGCTCAACAGCTTTATCCTTTACACTGTCATTATTTATTACGATAATAGAGCTTTTAGTAGCTTTTTTACAGGCCTATATTTTCACTATGCTTTCGGCACTATTTATTGGTATGGCCGTAGCAGAACATGATCACGAACACGAGCATGATTCACATGGAAATGAAGTTCCCGATGCAGAAGACGTAAGGGAAAATTTTATTTAGAAGTTTAATTTTTTGTTTAATTAATTTATATACATTTTTTATGGAAACAATGGTTCCAAATTTAGTAGGTGCAGGTCTAATCGTTATTGGAGCTGGTATTGGTTTAGGTAAAATTGGTGGAAGCGCGATGGAAGGTATCGCTCGTCAACCAGAAGCTACTGGTAAAATCCAAACAGCGATGATTATTATTGCAGCACTTTTAGAAGGTTTAGCATTTGGTGCACTTTTCTTAGGAAAGTAATCAAAAAAAAACTGAGATTCACTCTCCTGTAACGGTTGGTTACAGGGAGTGAATTTTTTAAGAAAATTAATAACAAACTCACCTTACTCCTAAGGTAATATTCATAATTATGGATCAATTATTAAATGACTTTTCTCCAGGGCTGTTTATAATGCAAACAGTTATTTTGCTAGTGCTTATTTTCCTTATGGTAAAATTTGCTTGGAAACCCATCTTAAACTCTTTAAATGAAAGAGAAGAAGGTATTCAAGGAGCATTAGATGCTGCCGAAAAAGCTAAGCTTGAAATGCAAAACTTGCAGGCAGACAATGAAAAATTGTTACAAGATGCTCGTTCGGAACGCGAAACTATGCTTAAGGAAGCACGCGAGATGAAAACAAAAATGATTTCAGACGCAAAAGAAGAAGCAAAAGCCGAAGCAGATAAAATGGTTGCCCAAGCACAAGCAGCAATTATAAGTGAGAAAAAAGCAGCTATTGCCGAAATGAAAGAACAAGTAGCTAGTCTTTCTTTAGACATTGCAGAGAAAGTAGTAAAGCACGAGCTTTCTGATAAAGACAAGCAATTAAAACTTGTGAATGAAATTTTGGGTGAGGCCAAATTAAACTAATATTCAATGAGCAGAGCAGCGATACGATACGCAAAAGCAATTTTGCAGAAAGCAATTGAAAACAACACAGAAGCTGTTGTTTTTGACGATATGCAATCTGTGTACACAACCATTGAAGGCAGCCGTGAGCTACAAACAGTGCTACAGAGTCCTGTAGTTAAAGCTTCAGATAAAAAAGAAGCTTTGTTGAAAATTTTCAGCGCACAATCAGAGATTACACATTCGCTTATCAATATTTTGGTGGCTAATAAGCGTACTTCTTTGTTAGCTAAAGTTTCAAAAAGTTATATAGACATTTATAACGACCAGCAAGGTGTAAAAGTAGCAAGTGTAATTACAGCTGTACCTATTACTTCAGAAATAGAAGAAAAGGTAATGGCCAAAGTAAAACAATTAACGGGTAGCGATAAAGTAACCCTTACAAATGAAATTGACCCAGCTATTATTGGAGGATTTATTCTTCGTGCTGGCGATATTCAATACAACGCGAGCATCGCGAATCAATTAGGAAATTTAAAAAGAGAATTCAGTAAATCAATATAATAAGGTAATTAGGGTTTAGTCTAACGTCTAAAATCTAGCATCTAAATATCTAAAAAAATGGCAGAAGTAAAACCAGCTGAAGTATCAGCAATATTAAAGCAACAACTTACAGGCTTTGAAGCATCAGCTTCCCTGGACGAAGTAGGAACTGTTTTAACTGTAGGTGACGGAATTGTTCGTGCATACGGACTTTCTAACGCACAATACGGCGAATTGGTAGCCTTTGAAAGCGGTCTTGAAGGTATTGTATTGAACCTTGAAGAAGACAACGTAGGTATTGTACTTTTAGGGCCTTCAAAAGAAATTAAAGAAGGTTCTACCGTAAAACGTACCCAACGTATTGCATCTCTTAATGTAGGTGAAGGTATTGTTGGTCGTGTGGTAAACACACTAGGGCAACCTATAGATGGTAAAGGTCCTATCACTGGCGAAACTTATGAAATGCCATTGGAGCGTAAAGCCCCTGGAGTAATTTATCGTCAGCCGGTAACAGAGCCACTTCAAACTGGTATTAAATCTATTGATGCAATGATTCCTGTAGGCCGTGGCCAGCGTGAGCTTGTAATTGGTGACCGTCAGACAGGGAAATCTACGGTTTGTATTGATACCATTCTGAATCAAAAAGAATTTTACGATGCAGGGAAACCTGTATATTGTATATATGTTGCCATTGGACAAAAAGCTTCAACGGTTGCAAACATTGCACAAGTACTAGAAGAAAAAGGCGCATTAGCCTATACTACTATAGTTGCAGCAAACGCATCAGATCCTGCTCCTATGCAGGTATATGCTCCATTTGCAGGTGCCGCTATTGGAGAGTACTTCCGCGATACGGGTCGTCCAGCATTAATTATTTACGATGACCTTTCAAAACAAGCTGTTGCTTACCGTGAGGTATCGTTATTGCTTCGTCGCCCACCAGGACGTGAAGCTTACCCTGGAGACGTTTTCTTCTTGCACTCAAGATTGTTAGAGCGTGCTGCTAAAGTAATTGCCGATGACGGTATTGCAAAAGAAATGAACGACCTTCCTGAGTCTTTAAAAGGAATCGTAAAAGGTGGCGGTTCATTAACAGCACTTCCTATTATTGAAACACAAGCAGGTGACGTTTCGGCTTATATCCCAACCAACGTAATTTCTATTACCGATGGACAGATTTTCCTTGATGGTGATTTGTTTAACGCGGGTGTTCGTCCAGCTATTAACGTAGGTATTTCGGTATCGCGTGTGGGTGGTAACGCACAGATTAAGTCAATGAAGAAAGTAGCAGGTACCTTAAAACTGGATCAAGCAGCTTTCCGTGAATTGGAAGCCTTTGCTAAGTTTGGTTCAGACCTAGATGCTGCAACCCTTAATGTAATTGAAAAAGGAAAGCGTAACGTAGAGATATTAAAGCAAAATGAAAATGACCCTTACACGGTAGAAGATCAAATTGCGGTTATCTATGCAGGTTCTAAAAACTTGATGCGTAATGTTCCTGTTGATAAAATTAAAGAGTTTGAAAGAGATTACCTAGAAATGTTGAACGCAAAACACAGAGATACTCTAGATGCGTTAAAAGCAGGTAAGCTTACAGATGAAGCTATTGATGTAATGACTTCAGTTGCAGCAGATCTTTCAGCAAAATATAAAAAGTAGTTAGATTTTAGTATTGAGTATTGAGATGTTTTTCTCAATACTCAATACTCATTTCTCAATTCTAATAAAGTATGGCTAACTTAAAGGAAATAAGAAACAGAATATCATCCGTTGGTTCAACGATGCAGATTACCAGTGCTATGAAAATGGTTTCTGCTGCAAAATTGAAAAAGGCTCAAGACGCTATTACAGCAATGCGCCCATATTCTGAAAAACTTACCGAGCTTTTGCAAAACTTAAGCGCTACCCTTGATTCAGATTCTGGAAGTAAATATTCAGAACAACGCGAGGCAAACAAAGTGCTAGTGGTAGCTATTACTAGTAACCGTGGTTTAGCAGGTGCTTTTAACAGTAATATCATAAAAGAATCGCGCAATTTAGCAGCTTCAACTTACGCTGGTAAGCAGGTAGACTTTATGACTATTGGAAAGAAAGGAAACGATATTCTGAAAAAATTTGGTACTGTTATCGAAAATAACAATGCTATTTTTGATGAACTTTCCTTTGAAAACACAGCTGAAATTGCACAAAATTTAATGGATCTATTTTCTGAAGGAAAATACGATAAGATTATTTTAGTGTATAACAATTTCAAAAATGCAGCGACTCAAATTGTAATGACAGAACAGTTTTTACCAATCTTACCTCCTAAACAAATAGAAGGGCAAGAAGAAAAAACTACTGAAACATTCTATATGTTTGAGCCTTCAAAAGAAGAAATAGTTGAAGCCTTAATTCCAAAAAGCTTAAAAACACAATTGTTTAAAGCACTTAGAGATAGCGTAGCAAGTGAGCACGGTGCCCGTATGACGGCGATGCATAAAGCAACCGATAATGCTACTGAACTTCGAGATTCATTAAAGCTTCAATACAACAAAGCGCGTCAAGCTGCTATTACTAACGAAATCCTTGAGATTGTTGGTGGGGCAGAAGCATTGGCTGGATAATCTTAACTCCACTCAGCTGCTTAGTTTCGGCTTAGTTAATGCGTTTGTATAAGAATTAGTCAACCTACACGGTCTGTAAGAACGTGTAGGTTTTTTTATTCTGAAGGTTTAGTATCTTTATAAAAACATAAAGCCTATGAAAAACCTATACTTTCTCATTTTTCTATTATTAACAGTAAGTGCATTTTCTCAAAATAAAAAAGGTGAAATGCTACTATCGGGAGCTATTTCACCCTATCCCACAACAACAAATAACGAAGATGATTTTGGGTATTTGGGTTTAGTTTCTTTTGAATTTTTTGCCTTTAACAAGCTCTCTCTTTCAGGAAGCTTTTTTACTTCAAATAACACTTTATTAAGTAACAATAGTGGGCTTACAATTCATTCCTATGGATTTGTACCTTCTGTACATTATTATTTCGTAAACAAGGAGAAATGGAATGTTTTTGCATTGGCTGGCTATGGTTATGGATTTGAAGACCAAACACAAGGCTATATTCAAAACAGTGCATTGCGAGTGTATAATATTGGAACTGGAGCACATTATAAAATAGGCAATAAGCTATATGTAAAGATGCTTATACCGTATTTTAATGCAAAAAATATTACTTTAAATGTGAATGCCGCTGACGGTATTACCGTATTTTTGGGACTCAGTTATAAATTGTAATTTTATAAATCGTTTATGTTTTTAGTATATAGCTGCTAATTAGCATTAAGGAGGTTTATATAGATACTTAACGATAGGCTTCGGCTGTGTTTAACCTAAAAATTGTTATGAAAAAATTAAAAAAAATATTTCTAATTGTAACGCTTCCTATAGTAGTACTATGTTTTTCAAACTGTGGCGGAACTCAAGAATCTAATAAAATGTCATTTACGCAAAATCCACCATTTAAAATATCAGAATCTTATTTTCAGGATTGGGTTGCTGGTGTAAAAGAAGGAGGTTCGGGTACTAATATACACCTTAACTTTAGTGAAAAGGATCCCGATGTAGTTATTCAAAATATATTTTTCAGAAATCAAATTTTAGAAGCAAAGGGCAATATAAACGAGCCTAATCATTTTGTGGGCTATTTAATCAATGAAGTGCAGCGCGATCGCGATGTTGTTATGGATAAAGACCCGTTGAAAGAAGCTCAAAACACGCTTTCAAATTCGTTTCCCTTTCAATTACTAGACAATGAAGCAGTGATTGAATACTGGTTTGGCGGTACTAAAAATTACTTTAAAATTTCGAATATTTCTAAAAAGGATATGATTCCTTACCCGCAATCAAATCCAAATGTACAAGAGTAACTCAAACATTTCAACTTGCGTTTTATAAACTTTGAAGTTTAAACTATTTAAGCAATGAAGATTCTTCACCTAGATAACAACCACCCTTTATTGTTGAAAATGCTGAAGGAAGCAGGGTTTTCTAATGAAGAGAATTACACAGCCTCTAAGACTGAAATAGAACAAATAATTTCTAGTTTCAGTGGCATAGTAATCCGAAGCCGTTTTAATATAGACAAACAATTTTTAGAAGCTGCAACTAGCTTAAAATTTATTGCTCGTGTAGGCGCAGGCTTAGAAAGTATAGATACCCAATATGCAGAACAACGAGCTGTTACATTAATTGCTGCTCCAGAAGGCAATAGGAACGCCGTAGGCGAACATACATTAGGTATGATACTGTCTTTGTTCAACAAGTTAAATACTGCCGACAGAGAGGTTAAAAATGGGCTTTGGAAACGAGAACCTAACAGAGGGATAGAACTAGACGGAAAAACAGTAGGAATTATTGGTTATGGCAATATGGGTAAAGCCTTTGCAAAAAAACTACAAGGCTTTGATTGTGAAGTTATTTGTTATGATCTTAAGGAAAATGTAGGTGATGCTAATGCAAAACAGCTTAGCTTAACCGAATTTAAACAAAAAACAGAAATACTAAGCCTTCATACACCCTGGACGCCATTAACAGATAAGATGGTAAATACCCAATTTATTAATTCATTTTCAAAACCATTTTGGTTTATAAATACTGCTCGAGGTAAAAGTGTAGTAACTCAAGATCTGGTTTCGGCTTTAAAAACGGGCAAAATATTAGGGGCAGGTCTGGATGTTTTAGAATTTGAAAAACTCTCATTTGAAACCCTATTCGATTCTAACACACTGCCAAACTCATTAAAAGAACTCTTTGCGATGGACAATGTAATTTTAAGTCCGCATATTGCTGGATGGACGGTAGAGAGTAAAGAAAAACTTGCAAGAGTAATCGCAGAAAAGATTATTCATAATTTTAAAACCTAACGCAATGAAAAAAAGAGTAACAGGAATAGGCGGAATCTTTTTTAAAACAAAAGACGCCGATAAAACCAAACAATGGTATAAGGAACACTTAGGGTTAAATACAGACAATTACGGCTGTACTTTTTGGTGGCAAGATGAAAACGGCAACAAATGCTCAACACAATGGAGCCCATTTAAGGCAGATACCAAGTATTTTTCACCTAGTGAAAAAGAGTTTATGATTAATTACCGCGTTGAAAACTTACCGCTTTTACTACAAGTTTTAAAAGAGGAGGGTGTAACTATAGTGGGCGAAATGGAAGAACATGATTATGGTAAGTTTGGATGGATTCTTGATCCTGACGGAAATAAAATTGAACTTTGGGAGCCTGTAGACAAAGCTTTTCTATAAAATAAAATTTCATACCTTTAAAACCAAATAAACCAACAAATTAATACAATGGAAGAACAAAAAAACTCAGGCTACGATAGTACCAAAAGCGTTGAGCAGGAAGCAAAAGAAGCTGCAAACGATTTAAAAGAAGGATGGAACCAAGCAACTCAAGGAGAAGAAAACAAAAAAATGATATGCGGAATTTTAGCTATTGTTATTGGAGGCTTAGGAATTCATAAATTTCTTTTAGGATATACAAAAGAAGGAATCTTACAGATTCTATTGTCTTTATTATGTGGTGTAGGAGCAATTATTGCACTTATTGAAGGTATTATTTACCTTACTAAATCCGACGAAGAATTCTACCAGACTTACCAAGTAGGTCATAAAGGCTGGTTCTAAAAATTAAATGGCCTTTGGGCATGTATATGTTCGGAGGCCATTATTTTATGGGGTGTCATAGTAATATTGCAATATTACTTTTGTAACTTTACAGTAACGACAAACCTATCCAAATTATAGAAGTGCATTTTCACTTTTAGTAAATCAAAATCTATAATTATAGGAATCTCAAAAACACACATTCACTCTCAGAAAGATAATGAGTTTGCTGCAATCGCTAAAGCGTTTGCACATCTTGCACGTATTGCTATAATTTCATTTATCGCTTCTTCCAAAGGGTGTTTATGCAAAGACATTGCAGAACGCATTCATTTATCACAATCTAATCAAAACACATTCAGCTAATTGCAAAAACAGTTGTTTTGTTATATAATTATGTGGGAACTAATAGGTATTATAAATTAAACAAGATTGTTTTCACCCAAATGAAAATAAAATTAATGGGGTATCTAGAAAGTAATGAAGTTAAATTAGTACGATAAAAATACTCGTAAAGTTGAATGGTTTAGTTTCAATCTTCTTTTAAAACTGCCGCTATTTGGGCCACATCTTTCTTTTCAAAAAAGTAAATAGTTTTTACTAAATATTTTAAAATCCAGCTTTTTTGGTGAATTAACTTTTCTGCTAAGCCTGCAATAATAGTATCGCGATTGTTTAATTGTTCCTCTTTATTGGGCGAAATATGATATTGATTTGCAAACAGCCAAGCGCCATCTCTCGCAATATTTATACTGAAACTTACAAGTTTATCTTCTTTCCCTTTTCCAAATTTATCTAACAATCCAAACAAGGGAGATACCGAAATAATTTTTCCTTCAACAGCTGCAATCATAGACCCCAGGATTTCATTTATTTTGTTGAAATCGTTTTCAAAGTCCATCATATCGCCGTCTTTACCAACTGTTTCTGCAACTGCTATCCCCAGGTCTAAGTTTATATGTGCGTTTATACCCAAGAGCAAATGCTGCATAATTAATACCCCCTCTTTATTTACGGCTTCAAAGGCTCTTTTCCAACTGTTAGTGTAGGGTTTATTTGTGGTTAGGCTGTCATAAGCTTCTATATATCTATTCGCAAAGATGACATCTAGAAGTTCCATACGCTGGTTGTTTTCAAACTCTTTGTTTAAAATACCTTCCTTAATGCGTTCAGTAACTTTTTTATAAAGTATAGGAAAATACGCCATTTGCGAATTTCGAGCACATTGAGCTGCTATAATAGCGTCTAAACGCGTTATTACTTCATCTATATTAGTTGCGGCCATAATGAAGTAGGTTTATAAAGATTAAGTGTTAGTTGTAGTATCTGTTGAGGGGTCTGGGTCTATATTTTCGCCATTCTTATCAGAATATCTTTTCTCCAATTCTGCTTGAAACTCTTCCATTACAGGCTTTACAGTGCTTTCTGGCAAGTCTGCAATACGTATATACATCAAGCCATCTACGGCATTATTAAAAAGAGGGTCTACATTAAAAGCGACTACTTTAGCATTTTGTTTAATGTATTTTTTAATAAGCACAGGCAGTCTTAAGCTACCAGGTTCTACTTCATCAATAATTTTGTCGAATTTATTTAAATCGGCCTCGCTTTCATCAAAGATAAAATCCTTATCGGCATCTTTGAGTTTTACTTTGTATTCTTTCTTAGGGTTGATGTATTGCGCAACATAGGGGTCGTAATAGTTTGATTTCATAAACTCTATCATCAAACTTTTAGAAAATTCAGAAAACTTATTACTAATACTCACTCCACCTATTAAATAACGATGTTCGGGGTAACGCAGTGTTGTGTGTACTATGCCTTTCCAAAGCAAGAAAAGGGGCATAGGGCGTTGTTGGTATTCTTTAATTATAAATGCGCGCCCCATTTCTATGGAGCTGCTCATCATTTCGTATAATTCTGGTTCAAACCTAAAGAGGTCTTGTAAATAGAAACCATCTATTCCAAAACGTTTAAAAATCTCTGAACCTAGCCCCATTCTATAGGCTCCAGCCATTTTTCTAGCTTCGTTATCCCATAGAAACATATGGTGGTAGTAACTGTCAAACTTGTCTAAATCTGTGCTGTTATTTGTGCCTTCGCCCACTTCGCGGAAGGTAATCTCTCTAAGTCTACCTATTTCCTGTAAAATGTATGGAACCGAATTTGCTTCGGCTAAAAACACTTCGTAATTTTTACTTATTAATAGGCGTTTATCATTTTCTCGTAGTTTTTCAATTTCTGCTTCCATTGCTTGAAGCGGTATAGGTCCAGCAATTTTCTTTGGTGGTTTTGGAAACTTTAGTGTTTTGGGAATATTATCTAATAACTTTTTCTTCTGAAAAGCATTGGATAGCATATAGGTTTTCTTCCGAAGAAAATCTGTAAAAACAGGAAGTGACTCATGGTCCTTTTGGTCTTCAACAGAAATAGGATTGCCAATTCTAACCTTAATTAAGCGCTCTTTTTGGGTAAGCAATTCTGAAGGCAATTTTGCAGTGCGAAGGGTGTCGCTCATTTTTGCCAAACGGTAAAACAACTTACTGTTCTTAGCATGAAAATATATAGGTACTACAGGTACTTCGGCTTTTTTTACCAGTTTCATTGCAGCTTCTTCCCACGGTTTGTCTACCAAGAGCTTTTCATCTCTATAGGTTGATACTTCTCCGGCTGGAAAAATCCCCAACGGATGCCCATCTTGCAAATGCTTAATAGCAGCTTTAAACCCTGCTATACTCGATTTTACATCCTTTCTATCCTCAAACGGATTTACAGGCATTACATAAGGCTTTAAAGGCTCAATGCGGTGTAAAAGGAAGTTTGCGACAATTTTAAAATCTGGTCGGTGTTCAAGTAATAATTTAAGAAGTAATATCCCGTCTATCCCTCCTAATGGATGATTAGATATGGTTATAAAAGGCCCTTTTTTAGGGATTCTTCTTAGATCTTCTTCAGGAATCTCAAAATTTATCTCAAACTCATCTAGAAGCGCATTTATAAACTCTAAGTCTTCTAAGTGTTTGTTCTTGTCGTAAATTTTGTTGAGGGTACTTATGTTTAATATTTTCATTAAGGACCAGCCCATAAATGTGCCTAGAAAGCCAAATTTATCCACATTTATTGCTTTAGCAACTTCCTTTGCATTGACTAAACCCATGAAATATTTTAATTGTTTGTTTTCAACAAATATAACGAAACCTATTGATACTATTCCTTTATTACTAGCTGTACTGTCTCTTTACTTTCCTGCTTTAAGAGCATATTTTTGTTTTCTGTAAGTGCCTTTACTTCAGCAGGATTAAAATGGCGAATGGTGTATAGGGTTACATTTTCATTCCATTTAACGCTAAATTTTTCGCGAAGCTTAACCAATAAAGCTTCTAAATTGTTGTATTTATCATTTACACAGACCGAAAAACTAATGGCAGAATTCTGTATTAGCTCTACTTTCATTTTGTGCTTATGAAGCCATTTAAAGACATCTCCTATATTGTCTTCCATCATAAAAGAGAAATCTAAGGATGAAAGCGAAATTAGCACTAAATCTTTCTTAAGTATAAAGCAAGAGGTCATAGGGTCTAGAGTGACACCTTTGCCTACACAAGTTCCGGGTGCTGTAGGCTCTATAAACGATCTTACATAAAGTGGAATTTCTTTGCGTTGTAGTGGCTGAAGCGTTTTTGGATGTATTACCGAAGCTCCATAAAAAGCAAGTTCTATGGCTTCGCGATAGCTAATATGGTTTAAAAGATTGGTTTTTGTAAAATATCGCGGGTCTGCATTTAACACTCCAGGCACATCTTTCCAGATAGTCACACTGTCTGCATTTAGGCAATATGCAAAGACTGCTGCGGTATAATCACTACCTTCACGACCTAGGGTGGTTGTAAAATTGTTTGTTTTTTCTGAACCTAAAAACCCTTGAGTAACGGTAATCCCTTTTTTACTTACTTTTTCTGAAATATTTTGTTGCGTAAGCTCCCAATCTATAGTTGCTTCGCGGTAGTTGGCATCGGTTTTTATACACTGGCGAACATCTAACCAATTGTTGTTGATTCCGTTTTCAGAAAAATATGTAGAAACTATTTTTGAAGAAATTTGTTCCCCAAAAGAAACAACTTGATCGTAAACAAAAGCGTGATTTGTAGATTTATTGGTTTCTAAAAAACGTTTAAGCTCCTCAAAAATAGTATCTAACTCGGTAAAAGCAGCGTGTGTAGTAGTGGGAAATAATCCGGTGAGAATTTCATAATGAAAATCGTACACCTTTTGTAAAGAATGTTTTATTGCTTCCTTATCAGTAAAGTAATCTTTTATAACTGCTTCCAGACCATTTGTGGTTTTTCCCATAGCAGAAACAACAATCACTAAGTCTTTTTCACCAGTTTGATTGATTACTGAAACAACATTTTTTACACTTTCGGCATCTTTAGTAGACGCCCCTCCAAATTTAAAAATTTTCATATTCCTTTTAACAATTTAAGTATTCCTCTAAGCTTTTTTTATCCATATGTACCACTCGCCAATCTTTCATAATCGTTGCTCCACTGCGTTCATAAAATTTTATGGCCCCTGTGTTCCAGTCTAGTACATCCCAGGCAACTCGTTTTAACCCTTGATCATTGGCAAATTGCATAACGCGTTTATAAAGAGCTTCACCTATACCTTTACTGCGCTCAGACGCCTTTACAATTAAATCTTCTAGGTGAAGTGTTCTGCCTTTCCAAGTAGAAAAACGATAATAAATTAATGCAATACCTACAATTTTAGCATCCATTTCAGCTACAAAACAAGTGAACAACGGATTTTCACCATAGCCTTCACGTTCTAGATCTGCAACTGTAATTTCTACTGCATCAGGTTCTTTTTCAAAAATGGCAAGCTCTTTTATAAGTTCTAAAACTTCTGGCATGTCTTTTTTTGTAGCTTCTCTTATATTCATTGTTACTAGTTTATCCCCGAGATTTCGACTTTGATTGCTCCCGAGACTTCGGGATCACTGAGACTGTCGAGGCATTTTCGATTTCCCTCGCAAATATCGGTTCAATTTCTTAAAAATCCCGATATTTGCGATAAATTCAGGATATCTTATAACCCAATGGCTAAAATAAATCAATCTCTCGGAGAATTTATAATTGAAAATCAAAGCGAATTTAAATACTCTTCGGGTGAGCTTTCACGGCTTATTAACTCTATTCGTTTAGCGGCCAAAGTGGTAAATCACAAAGTAAACAAAGCTGGATTAGTAGATATCTTAGGAGCTGCAGGCGATACAAATGTGCAAGGGGAAGATCAGCAAAAACTAGATGTTTATGCAAATGAAGTGTTTATAAATACACTTACCAACCGCGAAATTGTCTGTGGTATTGCCAGCGAGGAAGAAGACGATTTTATTACCATCAAAGGACGAAACAAAAAAAACGACAATAAATATGTCGTTTTGATGGATCCTTTAGACGGTTCTTCAAATATAGATGTAAATGTTTCTGTAGGGACTATTTTTTCAATCTATAGAAGAATTACTCCTGAAGGCACTCCCGTTACTATTGACGATTTTCTTCAACCAGGTAGCAGTCAAGTTGCAGCTGGGTACATAGTTTACGGTACTTCCACAATGTTAGTTTACACTACAGGTCACGGTGTTAATGGGTTTACTTTAAATCCTGCAATTGGCACCTATTACCTTTCACACCCAAATATGAAGTTTCCTGAAACAGGAAATATATATTCAATAAATGAAGGCAACTATTTTCAGTTTCCGCAAGGAGTAAAAGATTATATTAAATACTGCCAGCAAGAAGAGGGAGACCGCCCATATACTTCTAGATATATAGGTTCATTGGTTTCAGACTTTCATAGAAATATGATTAAAGGAGGTATTTACATCTATCCTAATACTTCAAAAAATCCTGAAGGAAAGCTTCGTCTTTTATACGAATGTAATCCTATGGCGATGCTAGCCGAACAAGCTGGTGGAAAAGCGAGCAATGGTTTTCAGAGAATATTAGATATTAAACCTACTACATTACACCAAAGAGTTCCCTTTTTCTGCGGAAACACCAAAATGGTAGAAAAAGCAGAAGAGTTTATGGAAAACTCTAAATAAAAAAATCCCGAAGCGAAGTCGCAACGGGTTAATACAATTTCTTAGATATAAAATTAATCCTCTCTATTTAACAAAAAGCGATAGTCGTCAAGACTTAATCCGCCGCTGTAAATTGCTATAGATTTTTTTATAAGTTTCTGTGCAAGCTCCTCTGTATAGCCAAGACCAATAGCGTATTTTTCAATTAATACACGCTCGTTTTCGTCTATTTCGTGGTCTGCAAAAATAATTTGGAATAAATCGTGCATACGCTCTAAACGTCTTTCTGAAGAGTTTGGAGGATTTATAGGATATTTTGAAGGGTTCTTTAAAATAGTAGCATATTCCTCTTCATCAATATCTAATTTGCGCGCGAAACGCTTCAACATTTTTTCTTCTTCAGGATTTAATTCCCCATCAATAGAAGCCATATTTGCAATAGATGCAAAATGACCTAGGTTTCGGGAATGTTCCCCGCTTTCAAAAAGATCTGTAAATGACATAGTTTGGTTTTATACTGCAAATATAAAATTTGTAATTCGTTTTTTCGGGTTATTCTTTCGTAAAAAAAACAAGCGGTATTAAACTTTTTTTAATGCTGAAATAATTATGGAGGAAACCTTCATTTTTTTAAATAGTGTTAGTTTAGCCGTTTTTTCATAAAAACCTTACAAACTATTAAATAGACCCGCTTATAGGTATGTTGTCTTTAAGTTAATTCTTGTAAAATAGTGTGTTTTTAAATTATATTTGCCGCCCAATGAGCACTACACTTGTTACCTCACTTTTTTCTCAGTCTTCGCAAACACGAAAACTAGGGGATACTATTGCCTCTTCTCAAAAAAAAATACAGATTTCTGGCCTTGTGGGTTCTTCGGTTTCCTTAGCAATAGCAGCTGCTTTTAAAACGACCCAAACTCCTTTCTTACTTATTTTTAACGATAAGGAAGAAGCGGCTTACCATTTAAACGATTTAGAAAATCTTTTGGGAGACCAAAATGTGCTTTTTTATCCAGGTAGTTACCGTCGCCCGTATCAGATAGAAGAAACAGATAACGCAAATATATTGTTGCGTAGCGAGGTTTTAAACCGTATTAATTCACGAAAAAAACCAGCGCTCATCGTAACCTATCCCGAAGCGCTTTTTGAAAAAGTGGTTACCAGAAAAGAACTCGAACGCAACACACTTAAAATTGCTGTAAACGACCAACTTTCTATAGATTTTGTAAATGAAGTGCTGTTTGAATACCGTTTTAAACGAACCGACTTTGTTACCGAACCTGGTGAGTTTTCTGTACGTGGTGGTATTTTAGATGTTTTTAGCTTTAGCAATGACGAACCGTATCGCGTAGAGTTTTTTGGCGATGATGTAGATAGCATCCGCACCTTCGATGTAGAAACTCAGCTCTCTTTAGAACAGGTTAAAAAGGTTTCCATCATTCCAAATGTGGAAAACAAAACCGTAGATGAACACCGTGAAACTTTTCTGAAGTATATCGCTTCAAAAACAGTGGTTTTTCTTAAAAATGAAGCTATTTTTAATAGTGCTATAGACAACTTATTTAAAAAGGCAACCGAGGCATTTAACGCAATAGATTCTGAAATAAAACGCGCAAAACCTTCCGAATTGTTTTGTACTTCAGAAGTATTAAGAGCGCAATTAGAAGATTTTACAACCGTAAATTTATTAAACAGTAAAACTGAAGTTGCCGGCGATGGAATTTTATTTCACACAAAACCACAGCCTTCTTTTAACAAGCAGTTTAATTTGCTGATTGAAAACCTAAATGACAATACCGAAAAAGGGTATAAAAACTATATTTTCTGCAGTAGCGAACAACAAGCAAAACGTTTTCACGATATTTTTGAAGACGCACAACAAAATGTAGAACAGTTTGAAACCATTGTATTTCCTTTGTTTCAAGGTTTTATAGATGACGATTTAAAACTTGTTTGTTATACAGATCATCAAATATTTGAACGTTACCATAAGTTTCAGCTTAAAAATGGCTACGCCAAAAAACAAGCCATTACGCTTAAAGAGATTACAAATTTAGAGGTTGGAGATTATGTAACACACATAGACCACGGTATAGGTAAATTTGGAGGATTACAGAAGATTGAAGTGGAAGGAAAAATGCAGGAAGCCATTAAACTTTTTTATGGCGAACGTGATATTTTATACCTCAGTATTCACAGTCTTCACAAAATTTCAAAATACAACGGCAAGGATGGAAAAGAGCCCAAAATTTATAAATTGGGTAGCGATGCGTGGAAAAAACTAAAACAGAAAACAAAAACACGCGTCAAGCAGATTGCTTTCAACTTAATAGAGCTCTACGCAAAACGACGCACTTTAAAAGGTTTTGCCTTTGACCCAGACAGTTATTTACAAGCCGAATTAGAATCTTCTTTTATTTATGAAGATACTCCAGACCAAAGCTCAGCCACCGAAGATGTAAAGAGAGATATGGAAAACGAGCGCCCTATGGACCGTTTGGTCTGTGGCGATGTTGGTTTTGGAAAAACAGAGGTCGCTATTCGCGCCGCTTTTAAAGCCGTAGATAACGGCAAGCAGGTGGCTGTATTAGTGCCCACTACAATTTTGGCTTTTCAGCATTTTAAAACTTTTACAGAACGCCTATCAGATATGCCTGTAAAAGTAGATTACCTAAACCGTTTTAGAACGGCTAAAGAGCGTAGAGCGGTTTTAGAAAACTTAAAAGATGGCAGACTAGACATTGTTATTGGCACACATCAACTGGTTAACAAATCTGTTGAATTTAAAGATCTAGGCTTGTTGATTATAGACGAGGAACAGAAATTTGGTGTAGCCGTAAAAGACAAGTTAAAAACCATTAAAGAGAACGTAGACACCCTAACCTTAACGGCAACACCTATACCGCGAACACTTCAGTTTAGTTTGATGGCTGCACGAGATCTTTCGGTTATTACGACGCCTCCTCCTAACCGTTATCCGGTAGAAACGCACGTTATTCGTTTTGGAGAGGAAAGTATACGCGATGCGGTTAGCTATGAAATTTCGCGTGGCGGACAGGTTTATTTTGTTCACAACCGCATAGAGAATATTAAAGAAGTTGCTGGTATGATACAGCGTTTGGTGCCAGACGCAAAAATTGGGATTGGTCACGGCCAGATGGAGGGGAAAAAACTAGAAGATTTAATGCTTCGGTTTATGAATAATGAGTTTGATGTTTTAGTGTCTACAACTATTATTGAAAGCGGGTTGGATGTGCCTAATGCAAATACCATTTTTATAAACAACGCCAACAATTTTGGACTTTCAGACCTTCACCAGATGCGTGGACGCGTTGGTAGAAGTAATAAAAAAGCCTTTTGCTATTTTATAACGCCAGAATACTCTGCAATGACAGATGACGCCCGAAAGCGAATTACAGCCTTAGAGCAGTTTTCTGAATTGGGTAGTGGCATTAATATTGCGATGAAAGATTTAGAAATTCGCGGTGCTGGCGATTTACTAGGAGGTGAGCAGAGTGGATTTATAAATGAAATAGGCTTTGAAACTTACCAGAAAATCCTTGCCGAAGCCATTGAAGAGTTAAAAGAAAAAGAATTTAAGTCGCTTTATGACGAAACCGAAGGACCTAAGAAAAATTTTGTAAAAGAAATGACTATCGATACAGATTTTGAACTTCTTTTTCCAGACGATTACGTTAATAATATTACCGAAAGACTCAATCTTTACACTAAACTGAACGAGTTAAAAACCGAAGCCGAGCTTCAAAAATTTGAAAAAGAATTGTTAGACCGTTTTGGAGAAATGCCAAAACAGGCCGAAGACATTTTAAACAGTGTGCGTATTAAATGGATTGCAATTTCTATGGGCTTAGAAAGGGTAGTGATGAAGCAGAATAAACTAGTAGGTTATTTTGTGTCAGACCAGCAAAGTGCATTTTATCAAAGCCCAACTTTTAATAAGGTGTTAGATTATTTACAAAAATATCCTAAAAAAGTTAAAATGAAAGAAAAGCAAACTCGTAACGGCCTGCGGTTATTGCTCACTTTTGAAGGAATTACCAATGTAGACAAAGCGCTTGAGGCACTAGCGCCATTTGCAGACTAAAACACATAATACCCCAAATAAATTTATTACTAACCGCTAAACAATAGAAAACTTAAATCATTACTTATGATTAAAAAATTGGCTTTATTACTAATTCTTGCCCCAACAGTGTTGTTCTCACAGCATACCATTTCAGGTACTTTTTCGCCTCCGCAAGACTATAGCTTTGCCATATTGTACCACATCACTCCCAAAGGGGCGTATTACGCAGTAGACACCAAAGTTTCTGAAGCGGGTTTTTTTGAATTGAAACTAGACTCTACCAGAGCAAAAGGAATGTACAAGCTAGTGTATGGCGTTCCTGCAGAGCAGAACAATTTTGACCTTGTTTACGATGGCCAAGAAGATATTACACTAAGTTATAACGCTAAGGACGGCGTGGTTTTTCAAACTTCAGAGCAGAATAAAATTCTGTTTAGTTATTTGCAAAAAGCAGATAGCTTGCAAACTTTAATAACAGACCAATACAAAACGCAAAACCCTTCAGAGGAAACGATTACGGCTCTTTTAAAGGAACTGAAAACGCTTCAAAATACTTCTGAAGAACAAACCGCAGACAGCTTTGCTTCTCAATATATTAAAGCGAATAAAAGCTATTATCCAGCAAATTTTGAAACCGCTGAAACCTATTTTTCAAATCTGAAAAACACTTACTTTAAGCATTTCAATTTTCAAGATCCACAACTGCAGAGTTCTATACTGCCAATCAAAAAGATTGTAAATTATTACACGCTATTTTCTACATCTAAAGACAGCCTATCTTTTAAAAGAAGTATAGATGAGGTTGAAGCACAATTAGAAAATACTAAAGTTGAATATCAAAAAGAATTGTTGCGCAGTTTTTGGATGGCTTTAGTGACCAAAAATTATATTGATGGCGCTAATTACTTGGCAGAACAATACCTAATTCCTATTGCCAAAGAGACTGGCGATAGTCAGCTTGAAAATGATTTAGTTTTGTTTAAAAACCTTTCTATTAGCGCTAAAGCACCAGATTTTACGTGGACAGATGATGCCAAGGGTTCAGAAAAAACACAGTCTTTATACGGTCTTGAAGGGGCCCAAAACTATTTAATTGTATTTTGGAGCGCCGAGTGTTCGCACTGTTTAGTTGAGGTTCCTAAACTCTATAAAAAGGCACAACTACTGCCAGAAGGAAAGTTGAAAGTCATAGCCATTGGCCTTGAATACGAACCATATGAATGGAGAAATAAAATACACGATTTCCCCAACTTTATTCACGTTTTGGGACTAAACAAATGGGAAAATACTATTGGTAAAGATTATGGTGTTATGGCTACACCTAGCTACTTTTTGCTAGACAAAGACAAAAAAATTATCGCCAAACCAGAACACGTAGAAGATGTAAATAAAGCGTTAGATTCTTTAAAAAATTAATTTCTAAGGAACTAAAGAGCATTAATCTACCAAGGGTTTAAAAAACGGTGTTGTTGTTAAGTGGTTTTTAAAACACTGATTTTTAACTTGTTTAAGTGCTTTGTCGGGTGAATGTCGGGTGAAATACACTTCAAAATATTGCACTATATTTACTGCTATCGTACTATTGCTTTATAAATCTAGAAACGATGAAACAACCAGAATTAGGGCGCAAAATCTTAGAACTCCGTAAACAAAAAGGGTTTACTCAGGAAGAACTTGTAGAGCAATGCAATATAAATGTACGCACTATTCAACGCATAGAAGCAGGTGAAGTTACCCCCCGTAGTTTTACCCTTAAAACAATACTCAATGCCTTAGGAGAAAACCTGGAAAACCTTAAAGATGCAGACGCTTCAACTACAGAAGGAATAGCTGTAAGTGACCGCAGTCTTTTATTTATAAAAATAGCGTGGATTTGCGCTATCATCTACTTCTTGTCTGGCTTTATAGAATACGCGATAGACTACGCAAAAATTTACGAAAATGAGCTTATCGTTTCAAAAGGGGTATATATTGTTATGAAGCTTGTTGTGATGGTAAGCTCAATTCTCACTTTATGGGGTTTTGTGGTAAGCGGAACTATATTTAAAAACTATTTACTAAAGATTGGTTCTTTCTTTTTAATAGGAATTAGCCTGTTGTTTTATGGTTACGATATGATTTCAGTCTATTTTGAACCTTTTGATATGGAATATGTTCTAGTAACCCAATCTATTTTCTACGGTATTGGAAGCATTATTTTTGGCTTTGCACTCTTTCGTTTGTATAAACCTATGGGAAACCTTGCTCAAATTACGGGTGGATTAGAAATTGCTTGTGGAGTGTTTTTTACACTAGTATTTATGGCGTGGTTAGGACTTGTTTTTTTAATACCAGCTATACTATTACAAATTATACTGCTGTATAAAATTCAGGAATATTTAAAAGATAAAATGGCTTAAAGCCGAAATTAAAAGTGGTAAAATGCATTTTCAAAATGCTCTAATTTTTCCTCTTTTTGGTTTTTTAAAATTGCAATTATATCAAAACGAACTTCTACATCCATATCTTTTGAAATTATATATTCGTTGGCAGCTTTTACTAAAAGCTTGATTTTTGACGGCGTAACAAAGCTTTGTGGATCGCCAAAGAAGTCGCTATTTCGTGTTTTTACTTCTACAATAACTACTGTATTCGCTTCTTTTTGGGCAATAATGTCTATTTCGGCTTTGTTGAAATAATAATTTCTACATAAAATCTTGTAGCCCTGCCGCAACAAATACTGAGCTGCAATTTCTTCGCCTAATTCTCCAAGTTCGTTATGTGAAGCCATTTTGATTAACGATTTAAGTTTAAAACTGAATACTGATAGTCGTAGATTGAAGGTTTATTTTAACCCTTCTACCCATAACTAAAGCTCTATTGTCCTTAATATGCCCAGCAGGAAGGTTAAAGTAAACGGGATAGTTATAATCTTTAACGGTGTTTAAAATGATCGCTTCGGCGTTTTTTCCAAAGGGAATAGTATTGTCGTGCATATCGCTCATTCCACCTACAAGTAGCCCTGCCAGATTTTTAAGCATACCATTTCGCTTTAAGTTCATCATCATTCGGTCTATATGGTACAGATATTCGTCTAGGTCTTCAATAAAAAGTATTTTGCCATCGGTTTTCATTTCCGAAGCACTTCCAGCAAGTGAATAAAGTACCGATAAGTTTCCACCAATTAACTCACCTTCAACAAGCTGAGTTTGCGCAGCTGTTGCAAAGCCACCTCCCGAAAATTCTACGGTATAGTCTTCTCCAAAAAGTACTTTCTTTATGGAAGCAGCGGCTTCTTCGGTTTTATTTTCAATGTCTAAACACATCTGTGCGTGAAGGGTTTCTACCCCCAAATTATGTATATGGGCGTGTAAAACCGTAACATCACTATACCCAATAATCCATTTTGGATTTTTTTTGAATTCAGAAAAATCGAGCGTGTCAATTATACGCACAGTACCATAGCCACCACGAGCACACCAAATAGCTTTAACTTCTGGATTGTCTAGCATTTGCTGAAAATCTGAAGCCCGCAAGGCATCACTTCCTGCAAATTGGTTTTCTTCGGCACCTATAGTTTTACCTAAAATAACGTTTAACCCCCAGTTTTCAAGTATTTGAAGCGCAGGGTTTAATTCTTCTTTTAATGTTTTGCGAGCACTAGAAACTATTGCAACTGTATCGCCTTTTTTAAGTCTATTTGGAGTAATCATCAATCTATTTAAAACCACAAATTACTACATTTATGTGTACTTTTGTGCTTTCAATAAAAATTATGGAACAGAACCCAAACAGATATACAATTACGGCAGCATTGCCCTATACAAACGGACCCGTTCACATAGGTCATTTAGCAGGTGTTTACGTACCGGCAGATATTTACGCACGCTTTCAAAGGCTTCAAAATAAAGACGTCGCATTTATCTGCGGAAGTGATGAGCACGGAGTGCCAATTACAATTAAGGCGAAAAAAGAAGGTATTACACCACAACAAGTAGTAGATAAATACCACGCTATTATCAAAAAATCTTTTGAAGATTTCGGAATTTCTTTTGATAATTATTCGCGGACTTCAGCTGAAATTCATCATAAAACGGCTTCAGAATTTTTCAGAAAACTATATGACGATGGAAAATTTACTGAAGAAGTTACCGAACAATATTACGACGAAGAAGCCAATCAGTTTTTAGCAGACAGATACATAACGGGAACTTGTCCTAAATGTGGAAATGATGAGGCCTATGGCGACCAATGCGAAAAATGCGGAACTAGTTTAAATGCAACGGATTTAATCAATCCTAAAAGTGCCATATCGGGGAATGTTCCTATTCTGAAAGAAACAAAACACTGGTTTTTACCTTTAAATGAATACGAAGATTTCTTAAAGCAATGGATACTTGTAGATCATAAAAAAGACTGGAAGACCAATGTGCTAGGGCAGTGTAAAAGCTGGATAGACGACGGTTTACGTCCGCGTGCGGTTACTCGCGACCTTGATTGGGGTATTCCTGTACCTGTAGAAGGGGCCGATGGAAAAGTGCTTTACGTTTGGTTTGATGCACCTATTGGGTATATTTCTGCAACCAAAGAATGGGCAGAACGTGAAGGTAAAAACTGGGAAGACTATTGGAAAGAAGATACGACCAAAATGCTTCATTTTATTGGGAAAGACAATATTGTTTTTCACTGTATAATTTTTCCAGCGATGCTAAAAGCAGAAGGGAGTTATATTTTGCCAGAAAATGTGCCTGCAAACGAATTTTTAAATCTTGAAGGCAATAAAATATCTACCAGTAAAAACTGGGCGGTTTGGCTGCACGAATATTTAGAAGACTTTCCAAACCAGCAAGATGTATTGCGTTACACTTTAACGTCTAATGCACCAGAAACAAAGGATAACGACTTTACTTGGGCAGATTTTCAAGCTAGAAATAATAATGAATTGGTAGCTATCTTCGGAAATTTTATAAACCGAGTGATGGTTTTAACCGATAAATATTACGGAGGCTTAGTACCTGGACCTTCAACATTTTCTGAAATAGACGAACAGACTTTAACCGAATTAAAAGCCTACCCTGCAGTGATTGCAAGTTCGTTAGAGCGCTACCGTTTTCGAGAAGCTCAGGCAGAATTAATGAATGTAGCCCGCCTCGGAAATAAATACCTAGCAGACGAAGAGCCTTGGAAAACTGTAAAGACAGACGAAGAACGCACCAAAACAGTAATGTATGTTGCCCTGCAAATAGCTTCAGCATTGGCTGTTTTAAGCGAACCGTTTTTGCCGTTTACTTCAGAAAAGCTAAAAAATATGCTGAACTTTAAAGACTTGAAAACTAAACCGACTTGGTCCAGTATCACTGCTATCTCTCTCCCCTTGGGGGAGATGCCTTTAGGCAGAGGGGGCCACAAAATAAATAAAACCGAATTGCTTTTTAGTAAAATTGAAGACGAGCAAATTCAAAAACAATTAGATAAACTACAAGCCAGTAAAAAGATGAATGCTTCAACAAGCTCAGCACAAGATTCAGAAAAAAGTAAAGTAGAACCACAGAAAGAAACCATTCAATTTGATGATTTTACAAAACTCGATTTACGCGTAGGAACCATCATTGAAGCCGAAAAAATGCCAAAGGCAAACAAGCTTTTAGTGCTAAAAGTTGATACTGGTATAGACGTGCGAACAATTGTTTCAGGTATAGCCGAAAGCTTTAAAGCTGAAGACATAATTGGTAAAAAAGTTACCGTTTTGGTAAATCTTGCTCCGCGTGCTTTACGTGGTGTGGAAAGCCAAGGAATGATTTTAATGACCGAAAATGCCGAGGGAAAACTGGTTTTTGTAAATCCAGGCGAAGAGGGAGTTGAGAATGGGGCTACTATAAATTAGAACATCTTCCGCATTATGAAATACCTTATTTTAATATTCTTTGCTCTTTCATCTTCATTAATTGCTCAAAAGCAAGTGGTGCAATTACCTGGTATTACCTATTCAAATTTTATAAAAGACAGAACTGCTTTTTCATTGTCTAATAGTGAAACTAGTGATTTGGCATTGGTCATTCCAGACAAAAGAACTGTTACGGCATATCTTTTTAATGAGAAATTTGAAAAAATAGATTCAATAACAGCTGAAAGTCTTCGAATAAAATTCAAGGATATTATAGGTTATCGTGTTACCGACAAGCATTATACAACGCTTTTTGCAACTCAAAACAAGCATTTTCTTGGTGTAGTAGATTTTGATTTTGAAAATAATAAAACCAAGACAGAACAACTAGATATAAATCTAAGCGGAGAAGAAGTTCTCGAAACTGTAACCCACAATAATCGTTTTTTTTTACTTTCAATGAACGATGATTTTGATGGATTAATTATTCGTGAATTGTTGGAAGATGGAACACTTCATAGAATTGATATACAAATAAATGATCCGATTGCAATTAAAGATTTACTTACGCGTCGCAATAAGGCTGATGACGTAGGAAATCGAAAGGGCAGTATTTTCAACGAAGCTCTACCACCCGAAATTTTTGAGATAGATAATAAAAATCCAAATTCATTAGATACCACATCAAAGCTGAACAAGTTATATGCAAAGGATAACAATCTTATTTTAACCTTCGATAATTTTGAAGCTTTTACTTTGGCTTATTTTATTGATTTGTCAGATTTTTCTGTAACCGAAAAAAGGTTCCCACACGAAATGATAGACGGAGAATATTTAGAAAAGAGCAACTCATTTTTATTTAAAGATAATTTATTTCAAATTGCTGTGAATGATGACAAACTCCTATTTACAATTTCGGACTTTAATTCAGGCGTTCATATTAAAACTTTCCGCGCAACAAAAGAGCGCCCTATTAATTTCAAAAACACAAATTTGATTCAAAAAAATGGAATGTTTATGGGCGAAAACGAAATAAGGTATCTAGATGATACAGCGCAATTTTTACGAAAAATAAATAATGGCTTGCCAGGTATCGCTATTCAACGAAATGGTGACAATTACCAAATGAATATAGGCGGCACACAAGTTTTTGGAGGCGGTGGTGGTGGAGTAATGATGGCTGGCGGTGGTGCAGTTGGTGGTCCAGTTGGGGGTATGGCAGTTACTGTATATTTTAACCCTACGTATACCAGCTATGGAAGCTATAACAATACAAAGTCAATATATATTGAATCTCTTTTTGATACTGAATTCAATCACATAGAAGGCTATCCTATTAAAAATGTGTTTGATAAAGTAAAAGAATATCAAGACTCATTTAAAAATATTGATGCTGAGGAGGTTTTTTCACATAATGATAAAGTGTATTTTGGGTATTATAATAAAAAAGGAGAAGTTTATAACATTGTAGAATTCAATAATTAAACATAAAAAGTAAATGTTTCAATTACTTCAATACATAACTTTGCAACCCAACTAAAAACACCTAAGGTCTAAATCTATGTTTTTTAGAATACTATTTTTTTCAATTTTCTGTGTCTTTTCTGCAATTGGACAAACTTCTTTTTTAGAAATACCAAATGATTTAAGTAAAAAGAATTATTCTGTTGAAAATGCTTTTGTAGTAGTAGATGATGAAAAACAAGCTTTTGCAACATTCTTGATCAATGAAAATGCTATAAACGCCTATCTATATTCGGAAAACGCAGAACCAATATCGAAATTTGCTTCAAAAGGTTTGCCAGAAGGATATAATGAAATCATCGGAAAAACCATTAAAAATGGCCAAGTTCGTTTGTATTTTAAAGAATACTACAATAAAAAATTTGGAGCTGTACTTTTCGATTTTGAAAGAAAACAATCTATTGAAACCGAGTTTGGTTTTAAATTGAAAGATGAAATATATCTTCAATCGCACAGTTACCAAGACAGGCTTTATATAATCACGGTAAGTAAAAAAACCTCTATTTTAAACATATATACTTTTCAACACGATGGAAAGTTTGAAAAGAAATCATTTGACTTCACTGAAACTATTTTTGTGAATGGAAAAAACGAACCTACTACTCTTTATAAACTTTTATACGACAGTTTTAATGGTCTAACATCAGTTGTTAAAATTGAGGAGTCAAACCTAAATTCACTTCAAATTACTAGAAATCTTTCCAAAGTTTATGATCGCGGCAATTCCTTTATTCTCTCTATTGACAAAGAAGGTTTATTTACCTATTTACTTGAGTTTAAAGTGCCAGAGCTTTCAGTAAAAATTTCAGCTATTGAAAAACTGAATGAAATTGGTGATGAAGAATTTAATACAACTAATTCATATCTGTATAAAGATAAAATATATCAAATTGGTGGAAATAAAACAATAATGGTTGTTACAGTAAAGGAGCTTGGCTCAGAAAAGGAGCTAAAACGTTTGGTTTTTTCAAAGGATGAGGAAATACCTTTTAAAAATAGTGGAATAATAGAAGATTATACAACAAATAGATCTTTTAAGACAGAAGAGTTGGAAACAAGTGAATTACTTCTCAAAATGTTTAATAAAGGAAATAGTGGAATTGCTGTAAACTCAACAACCAATGGATATCAAATAACTATAGGAGCTAGTGAAACAATAAGGCAAGGAGGTGTCGGTGGAATGGTGATGATTGGAAGTTCTGGCGGCGGAATGACTATAAATAACACAGGAAGTGGGATGGTAGTTACGAGTAGTTTCAATCCTACATTTTATTCTTTTGGAGGTTACTCTTATGGTGTTGCAAATATAACCAGACGCATTGAGTGTCTTTTTGATGAAGACTTTGAACACATTGAAGGTGAAATTCCTCAAAATGTTTTTAATAGACTTAGAGATCATATTTCAAATCTTACCAAAGCAAAAGCAGAAACGGTTTTTAAGTTGGATGATTTTATGATATATGGCAGATATTTTGGCAAAGAGAATGAATATAAATTTTTTAAATTTTCAGACTAATCATTTCAAAAAACACCTTTTTAAACACATAACCTCTCAAACCTGACTACCCCCAAAAACCTTAAAAACGTGCTTTAACTTAATCGTAAAGGCTATGATTTTATGAATTTCACGCCAGTAAAAAAGGAAATATTATTTCGTAACTTATACTGGTAAAACAAATTCTTATTAGTTATGGGCCAATCTCTCGTTAAGAATTATATTCACATTGTATTCAGTACCAAGTATCGTCAAGCCTTGATATTTCCTCCTGTAGAAGCGGAACTTCACAGTTACCTCGGCGGAATCTGTAATTCGCTTGATTCCCAAGTTATAAAAGTGGGTGGCTATACAGATCATATCCATATTCTGTGTAAACTCTCCAAAAAAATTGCCCTAATGAAACTGGTGGAAGTGATAAAGTCGAACTCCTCTAAATGGATAAAAACCAAAGGAGCTGGATATGAGAATTTCTATTGGCAAGATGGATATGGCGCGTTTTCGGTGAATCCTGCTGAAGTGGATGTGGTAATCGACTATATTGCAAATCAGCATAAACACCATCGTAAAAAAACGTATAAGAATGAGTTTCGAGCTTTTTTAAAAAAGAATAATCTTGATTATGACGAGCAGTATGTTTGGGATTAGCGAGGCTAACCTTTTAGCACGAAGGACTTCGCTCTTCGTTAGGGTCTTACGCCCCTTCAGGGCTAACTTGTGTTAGATTATATCCAGCCCTAGTGTATGTCGACCTCTATGATATGTCACCCTCTTTAGCACGAAGGACTATGCCCCTCGATAGGGTCTTACGCCCTTTCAGGGCTAATTCGTACTAGATTATATCCAGCCCTAGTGTATGTCGTCCTCTATGGTATGTCGTCCTTTCAGGGCTAGCTAATACCTATTCTTACCCCGAATGATTACACCGCTCGTTAGGGTTTTTTTACGAAGGACTGCAAATCAGCATCAACACCATCTTAAAAAAACGTATAAGAATGAGTTTCGAGCTTTTTTAAAAAAGAATAAAGTTGATTATGACGAGCAGTATGTTTGGGATTAGCGAGGCTAACCTTACTTGGATTCGTATTCTAATATGTCACTCATCCAATGGTATGTCGCCCTTTCAGGGCTAACTCGTGCTAGATTATATCCAGCCCTAGTGTATGTCGACCTCTATGGTATGTCGTCCTTTCAGGGCTAGACTTATTCCTGTTCTTCCTGCGAAGGACTATGCCCTTCGATAGGGTCTTACGCCCTTTCAGGGCTAGCTAATACCTATTCTTACCCCGAATGATTACACCGCTCGTTAGGTTTTTTTTACGAAGGACTATGCCTTTCGTTAGGGTCTTACGCCCCTTCAGGGCTAATTCGTGCTAGATTATATCCAGCCCTGAAAGGGCTAGATACCGAAACGATGTAGCGCAGCTCATCGTTATCTAGGGTCTGAAAAGTCTAAAGCCCCGTAGGGGTGATATATTTTTAGCACGAAGGACTATGCCTTTCGATAGGGTCTTACGCCCTTTCAGGGCTAATTCGTGCTAGATTATATCCAGCCCTAGTGTATGTCGCCCTCTAGTGTATGTCACCCTTTATGATATGTCGTCCTTTATGATATGTCGCCCCTTCAGGGCTAGGATGTATAGGGAGTCGCTTGATGGTGCTACGGCCTTTTTTCTTTATTTTTGTCAAAATTCGAAACTAAGTGGATCTGATAAATTTAATTACCACCCAAACCCAACTCCCCAAAAAAAGCGTCGAAAACACGCTTAAACTTTTAAACGAAGACTGTACGATTCCTTTTATTTCGCGTTATCGCAAGGAATTAACGGGAAACCTTGATGAGGTTCAGGTTGGCGATATCGTTAAGTTTAAAGAGCAGTTTGAAGCCCTAGAAAAACGGAAGGCAGCTATCTTAAAATCTTTAAATGAACAAGAGGTTTTAACGGAAGAACTTCAGAAAAAAATTGAAGCTACTACAGATTTAATCGCTTTAGAGGATTTGTATTTACCTTTTAAAAAGAAGCGTAAAACAAAAGCGGACACGGCTCGCGAAAAAGGCTTAGAGCCTTTGGCAAAAATTATAATGAGCCAGACCCGAAATCACAACAGCTCAGAGATTTCATTGCTCGCAAAACGGTATTTAAACAAAGAGGTTACTACCGAAGAGGAAGCATTAGAAGGCGCACGCCATATAATTGCTGAATGGATTAATGAGCGCACCGATATTAGAAATATGCTTCGCCACCAATTAGAACGTTTCGCAGTTGTTTCAACCAAAGTAGTAAAGAAGTATGAAGATGATGAAAAAGCACAGAAATTCCGTGATTATTTTGATTGGAGTGAACCTTTAAACCGGATACCTTCGCATAGATTACTGGCTATTCTCCGCGCTACTTCCGAAGGATTTATTCGCCAAAAAATAGAAATTGATGATGAAAAGGCAATTTCAAAAATTGAAGATCGCATCATTAAAACTAAGGATGCTGTTTCCGATCAAATAAAACTCGCAATAGAAGATAGTTACAAACGTTTGTTGCTTCCCGCACTTGCAAATGAAGCGTTGTCTGCAGCCAAAGAAAAGGCCGATGAAACTGCGATTAACGTTTTCGCAAAAAATTTAAAACAACTGTTGTTAGGCTCGCCATTGGGAGAAAAACGTGTTTTGGCAATAGACCCTGGCTTTAGAACAGGTTGTAAAGTTGTGTGTCTCGATGCTCAAGGAGGGTTACAATACAACGAAACCATATATCCGCATCCTCCTAAGAACGATACAAAAGGAGCGATGAAAAAGATAAGCTCACTGGCAGATGCACATAAAATTGAAGCTATTGCAATAGGAAATGGAACGGCTTCGCGAGAAACGGAACAATTTATAAAACGCATTCAGTTTAAAAATGATGTTCAGGTTTTTGTGGTTAGCGAGGCTGGAGCGTCAATTTATTCGGCTTCAAAATTTGCACGAGACGAATTCCCCAATTACGATGTTACTGTGCGTGGCGCAGTATCTATAGGACGTCGTTTGCAAGACCCCTTGGCCGAATTGGTAAAGATAGATGCTAAATCTATTGGCGTTGGGCAATATCAGCACGATGTAGACCAAACTAAGCTTAAAAGCTCGCTGGATACTTCGGTGGAATTGTGTGTGAATTCGGTTGGTGTAAATATAAATACCGCTAGCGTTCCACTTTTGAGTTATGTTTCGGGCATAGGTCCTAAACTGGCAGAAAATGTTGTGAATTATCGGGAAGAGAATGGTGCATTTTCATCGCGAGAGGAGATTAAGAAAGTACCGCGTTTGGGTGGAAAAGCCTTTGAACAAGCGGCAGGATTTCTTCGTATAAAAAATGGCGAAAATCCGCTAGACGATTCTTCAGTTCATCCAGAAAGCTATAAAGTGGTTTCAAAAATGGCAAAAGATGAAGGTGTTGTAGTTTCAAAATTAATAGGAAACAAAGCATTGCTTCAAAATATAAATGTTGAGAAATACGTTTCAGAAAAAATAGGACTTCCCACCTTAAAAGACATACTAAAAGAGCTTGAAAAACCTGGTTTAGACATACGAGAAACTGCAAAAGTTTTCACTTTTAATCAGAATATAAAAACCATAGCCGATCTTCAAACGGGACAGTTGTTACCCGGTATAGTGAACAACATCACTAATTTTGGGTGTTTTGTAGACATTGGGATTAAAGAAAGTGGTTTAATTCACGTTTCTAACCTTTCAGACAGCTTTGTAAAAGATGTAAACGAACACGTACACTTACAACAACAAATTGTTGTTAAAGTGCTGGATGTAGACGTAGCTAGAAAACGAATTCAGTTAAAGCTTCACAAACTTTAATTTAAGCCGAATTTCTACTTGCATTAATGTTTCCAAAGAGTGAACGCATTACAATTTTTTCAAAAACAGCAATTTCTTCTTTAGAAGGATTATCAGCTTTTTCCAACTCTTGAATTTTTCGCAAAGCGAATTGCTGAATGGTTAAAAGCGGCAATACGATAGACTCTCTCACTTCTATAGAAGCTTTGCCAGAAGGCTCGTTTTCCATTAATTGCGTATGGCCTGTTAGCTTTAGCAGTAATTCTTTGGTAATTGTGTATTCCTTATAAATAATACTCCAGAACTCGCCAAATTCTGGGTCTTTGGCCATATATTTTGTAAGGTCGAAAAAAGATTTTGACAGAGACATCATACTGTTTTCAATCAATGTTTTAAAGAAACTGGAGTTTTTGTACAACTGTTTTACTTTCTCAAATTGTCCCGCATCTTCGTACTTTTTAAGGGCAGAGCCCACACCAAAAAACCCTGGGACATTTTGTTTTAACTGACTCCAAGAACCCACAAAAGGAATGGCACGAAGGTCTTCAAAAACTAGGCTGTCAGACTTTCCTCTTTTTGAAGGCCTGCTGCCAATATTGGTTTTTGCGTAGAATTTTAAAGTGCTCATACGTTCTAAATACGGCAAAAACATAGGGTGATTTTTAAATTCGGAATATTGTTTATAGCTTAAGGTGGCTAAATCGTTCATAATTGTACGATTTTCGTCACTCATAGCTAGGTTGGTGTTGTTCAGTCTGTTTTGTACACCAGAACTAATAAGCTGCTCTAGGTTGTATTGAGAAGAATCTAAGGTTCCAAAATTAGAGCTTATGGTTTGCCCTTGTATGGTTAATTGCACTTCTTTATCTGCAATATTTGGCCCTAAAGAGGCATAAAACTGGTGTGTTTTTCCGCCACCACGTGCTGGAGGTCCACCACGGCCATCAAAAAAGACCACGGTTATTCCGTGTTTATTTGAAACTTTAGTCAAGGCTTCTTTGGCTTTAAAAATTGCCCAGTTTGCCATTAAATATCCACCGTCTTTTGTTCCGTCACTAAAACCGAGCATAATGGTTTGCTTGTCTCCACGGGCTTTTAAGTGCGCTTTATAGGAAGGGTTTGTATATAATTGCTCCATAATACCTTCCGAATTTTCAAGATCGGTTATTGTTTCAAAAAGCGGAACTAAATCTACGGTAAGGGTATCTTCAAAAGCAGCAAGTTTTAACATAGCGTAGAGCTGCATTACGTTTAGCGCAGTTTGGTTGTTACTAATGATATATCTATTTGCGCCAAGCTCGCCATTTTCTTGCTGAATGGTTTTTAGAACTTTTATGGTCTCCACGGTTTTGTGAGCGTCTTCATCTTCAAACTGTTCGTTGGCAACCGAGCCTTTTATTTTAGAAAGTACAGTTATTTGTTCACTTTCTGAAAGTGTATAGTAGTTTTCGGGAAAAACTCCGGGTTGTTTTTGTTGCATAACAGCAACAATAGCATTAAAAACCTTGTCGTGTACCCGGCTGTCTTGCCTTATATCTAAAGTAGCAAAGTGATAACCAAAAATATGAATTTTATTAAGCAAGCTGTTAAGCTGGTTTACAAAAAGTGATTGGTGTTGGTTCTTTACAATTTCTCTTATATCTGTAAGCTCGTCTGTTAACTGCTGAAGCGTAATTTGTAGGCCTTTAGTACTGTCGAAAGCGCTTTCGTAGAGTTTTGTTTCTAGCGCCATAAGTCGCTCTTCAAGACCGCTAAAGGTCAATCGGCGTTTAATTACACGAACATCGCGGTAATAATTTTTTAGGATAGTCTGTCTAAGCCTGCGAGATACTTTTAAGGTTGTTTCTGGCAATACAAAAGGGTTTCCATCGCGATCGCCACCTGGCCAAAAACCTATATCTATAATGTTATTTTTTATGGGTTTGTTTTTAAAAACATTCTCTTGTATATAATCGAATATTTTTCCAAACGAGTAGTAGTACACGTTTTCTAGATACCAAATTAAGCTTACTGCTTCGTCATAAGGCGTTGGTTTTTCTTTTTTGAAAAAAGGTGTTTTCCCCAGTTGTGCCAATAATAGATTGATAGTGTCTAAATCGTTGTTGCGAATAGCAGTTTCAAGGTCTGTTATTATTGCAAGTACAGAACCCGGGTAAAATTGTGTGGGATGCGCAGTGAGAACAATACGCACTTTAAAATCTTCTAAATACTGCTGAAGGGCATCGAGTTTATTTTCAGAATCGGCTTTTTCTTTAAGACTTCGCAAGGTTCCAATTCCTTCCATATTATTAACAATAGGGAAAGCAGCATCTTCAATTGCGTCAAATAGTACTACTTGGCGCTCTATGTATTGAATAAAATGAAAAAGAAGGTTTATTTGCCCTTCTTTAGAGAGCGTACTTTGGTATTTTTCAAAAAATGAATTGACAATTGTCGTTGGATCTTCCCCATTTTTGAAACCATTTTCACAAGTTTCATGGAAAAGTGGTAATAACACACCAGTTTTGGTAACCGAATCGAACGGAAGTGTCATAAAAATGCTGTTGTAAATACGGTATTTTGAAAGGACGTTTTGCTTAAAACGCTCAACCTTAGGCTTTATAGACATAATCTTAAATTGAACCAATAAAATTACTAAAAGGAAATTAGTCTAAAAGTCAAAATTTGTCTTTTTTTCAATATTACAACGGTATGATAAAGTTAATTTAATGTTTTACTGGTGTAGACCTAACTTTATCTTCCAATTAAGTGTTTTTTGTTCAAAATGCTCAAAAGTAAGGTATTAAGGCTTCAGGATTTTGTTGGGCTTCTTTAGCAGTTTTTATTTGTTTGATTTCTTCGGAAGAAATAATCCTTTATTTCATTAGAAAGTTCTTAAATACATTCTAAACTATGAGGTGGTTTTAAAATGGCAAGAAGTAGATGTTACTTTTTCAAAATTAATAGGAAAGAAAACCCTAGATAAAAATTGATTTATATGTCAATTTAAGAAAACCATCTTCACATTATTATGCTTTTTCAGTAAAAATTCAATTAAAAAAGAAGCAAAAAATTATCATAATTGCCATAAAATACAAAATAAATCTTGTTTTTGTGTGAAAATATCGTACAAAATTATGATAAATTATGTATTTGAACGATTTATTATGGAATTAGTCGAGTTTTTTATCTTTTTTTCTTGAATTAATTTTTTTCTCCAAATAGTGAAATTACATTTGCCCGCAATAATAAAAACCTTCAATTCAACATATTAGTTTAGTTAGCCATATTTTAAAATTAATTCAAATGAAAAAAATAATTACGTTAATTGTATTTTTTACAACTCTAAATGCAGCCTTTGCACAAGTAGGTATTGGAACAGATTTACCTAGTAGTTCTGCTCAATTAGATGTGGTATCAATAAATAAGGGTGTTTTAATCCCTAGAGTAAACCTTCAAGGCAGCACAGATACCACCACAATTACAGCTGGAAATATTGAAAGTTTACTTGTTTACAATACAAGTAGCAATGCAGATGTAGTTCCTGGTTACCACTATTGGGACGGCGCTAAGTGGGTTCGTATTTTAAATTCTAATGATGGTTTAACAGGTATTGTTACCACTTTAGTAGATAATGGCGATGGTAGTTTTACCTATACTTCGGAAGATAATACAGTAACTACATTTTCAGAAACGCTTTCTACTTTAGTAGATAATGGTGATGGTAGCTATACCTATACCGATGAAGATGGAGTAGTCACTACGATCACTGCTTCAGGAAATGAAACAATTACCAATCTAGTAGACAATGGAGACGGATCAATTTCATACACAAATGAGGCTGGTACTGTTCAAACTATAGATATTGCCGCTATAGTAACGGCGAATGAAACCCTAACAACCATAACAGATAACGGTGATGGAACGATAACCTATGTAGATGAGGATGGTGTTTCAACTGTGCTTGATATGGCAACGATGATTGATAATTTTGAGACATTAACTTTCTTCGGTTACGATTCTGCAACAAGTATCATTACTTATACAGATGAAGATCATCAAGAAACAGACTTAAATTTAGGTCTTCTGGTACAGACTTTAGAGACTCTAACAACCATAACAGATAATAATGATGGAACAATAACCTATGTAGATGAGGACGGTGTTTCAACTGTGCTTGATATGGCAACGATGATTGATAATTATGAGACATTAACTTTCTTCGGTTACGATTCTGCAACAAGTATCATTACTTATACAGATGAAGATCATCAAGAAACAGACTTAAACTTAAAGCTTCTTGTACAGACATTAGAGACTCTAACAACCATAACAGATAATAATGATGGAACAATAACCTATGTAGATGAGGATGGTGTTTCAACTGTGCTTGATATGGCAACGATGATTGATAATTTTGAGACATTAACTTTCTTCGGTTACGATGCAGCAACAAGTGTTATTACTTATACAGATGAAGATCATCAAGAAACAGACTTAAACTTAAAGCTTCTTGTACAGACTTTAGAGACTCTAACAACCATAACAGATAATAATGATGGAACAATAACCTATGTAGATGAGGACGGAGTTTCAACAGTACTTGATATGGCAACGATGATTGATAATTATGAGACATTAACTTTCTTCGGTTATGATGCAGCAACAAGTGTTATTACTTATACAGATGAAGATCATCAAGAAACAGACTTAAACTTAAAGCTTCTTGTACAGACTTTAGAGACTCTAACAACCATAACAGATAATAATGATGGAACAATAACCTATGTAGATGAGGA